>NZ_JAQYWQ010000089.1 GCF_029379315.1 Nostoc sp. S13 | reverse complement strand
TTTGACTTTGCCACTCTTCAGATGTACGGAGCTTGTTCAAAACTCAAATAGGATTCCTATAGCTTATACCAATTTCATATGAAGCTGCATAAAAAAGAGCTTCTAAAATAAAGTTATAATAGGAGATAGACATTACCTGCTCAAATGTTAATTGCTCGAACAATTGTTGTCTGCGAGTGCGTAAATCTTGTAAGTAAGAAAAAAGTTCATTCTTGAGAAATTTTTTAAGAAACTGCTGTCATCCTTTTAATTGGATTAAATTCAGGGGGATGAGGTGGTTGAACTAAGGGAATAATATTTTCAGGTCAATTAATTGCACAACTGATATGAACAGAAACTTTGTCAATTTGTAAAATTGCATAATCTCAGCCTAATTGCTGAGATAGCCAGTCTAAAAATTGTTGAACATAGTTACCGTTAAGTTTGGGATAAACGTGAGTGGAAATATGGCGATCGCTTAACCTTTCCCTCTCTGCATCTCTGCGTAAACTTTCATCTCAACATCAATCATAGGGCGTTGCATAATTGAAGTATGAATTACGCGATGCCTGCGGCGCCACGGAACCGTGCTTGAAATAATATATTAATAATCGAATAGATAGTTCCAGCATTTCCTCGGACTTAGAGTAACAAAAAGTTTTACGATTGAGTATATACGTTTGACTGCGACGTAGGTCTAAGCATAAACCTAATGCAAATTCACTGGTTGGTGTTTTTGTGATTGGCTGACGGAAACTAAAAGCTCAATTGGATCTGCTATCTCTAGATCGCGTTATCTCTAACCTGGAAATTTATGGAAAAATTTTTTGATACATCTATTGAGCTACAAATCAAAACCTATGACATCGACTTTGCGGGTGTTGTCAGTAATATTGTTTATGTTAGATGGTTAGAGGATTTGCGCCTAGCCATGCTTGCTAAACACTATCCACTCAACGATCAGCTCAATCAAGGGTTGGCACCTGCTATTGTTCAGACACGAATTGATTACAAGAAGGCTCTTAGCCTTTTTGATCGTATCTATGGCCGAATTTGGGTTTCTGATATTCAAAAAATTAAAGTGGTCATTAATTTTGAAATACTTCATAACCAAGAAGTCGCCGCCTTTGCAGAGCAGACAGGTTTGTTTGTAGAACTTACCCGGAAGCGTCCTGTTGCTATTCCTGATGACCTAAAAGCTAAGTATGAAACTTGGTAGACTAAGTAATCGGACAGAAATATTTACACATTAGGTTTTAGCCTGGATAAGGGTTTAAGTCCGAATTTTGTGTAATTAATTTTGTCTTCCTACTTAGCAGGGTTACGCACACAATTGGCACAGACGCGATTGAAAATAGCAGCTATTGACACTCAAGCATCCTTTACACTGGAGAATATTTATTTCCAGCAAGACCGGGTTAAACAAGTGTTTGGCGTCAAAATTAACATCAACAACCCCGCAGGGTTTGCCAAGCCAGGAATGCCCGCAGATACCGAGATTCACATCGCATCGGAGGCGAAAAAATAGATCATCGCTAAATTTTTATTGGTATAGGACTTACGCATCAAGTACGAAATGTAGGGGCAATTCATGAATTGCCCCTAGGGTAAATCAAGGCTTTCACTACCTTTTGCGTAAGTCCTGTGGTAGTTTTACTTTTCGATATTCAGGTGTCTAGCAAAAAATGAGGGCATAGCTAACTGGTCAAGTTGCCAATACCCTCACGTAGATAAACTAACTTTTTGCAGTAGCGTATAAGTCTAAGTTAGTGCCTGAGCAACTACTGCCGAAAGTGACTCATTTGCTGCTTGCTTCAACAACTCAGCTTTATCGGTCTGTTCCCAAGGCAAGTCTAAATCAGCCCGCCCAAAATGACCGTAAGCCGCGATGTCCTGATAAAAACGTCCGCCTCGTTCACTTGGTAAGTTGCGTAAGTTGAAGGTATGGATAATCCCCGCCGGACGCAGTTCAAAGTGCTGGTTGATTAATTTCAGCAAGGTTTCTTCATCCACTTTGCCAGTGCCAAAGGTATCCACCAGAATGCTTGTTGGTCGCGCTACGCCAATAGCATAGGATAGCTGGATTTCAACTTTTTCTGCCAACCCGGCGGCGACAATATTTTTCGCCACATAGCGAGCCGCATAAGCCGCAGAGCGGTCTACCTTCGTGGGGTCTTTGCCGGAAAAAGCGCCGCCACCATGCCGTGAATAACCACCGTAGGTATCAACGATTATTTTCCGTCCTGTCAAACCAGAGTCTCCCTGAGGGCCACCAACGACAAATTTGCCAGTGGGGTTGACTAAAAAACGTGTTTCCTCATTAGGCTTAATCTCAATGTCGCCAAAAACAGGTTCGACCACTGCTGACCACAGGTCTTGTTTAATCTTGGCTTGTACCGCCGCCTCATCCGTAATTTCCCCAATAGTGGCTGTATGCTGGGTGGAAATTAGGATAGTATCAATGCCTACAGGGCGTCCATCTTCATAGACCACAGTTACTTGGGTTTTGCCGTCAGGACGCAGGTATGGTAGTTCACCAGTTTTGCGGACTGCTGCCAATCGGCGAGCAATGCGGTGGGCGAGACTGATGGGTAAGGGCATCAGTTCTGGTGTTTCGTTGCTGGCAAAACCGAACATTATACCTTGATCTCCGGCGCCAATTTTGTCGAATAGTTCATCACTATCTTGCTGGCGGCTTTCTTGGGCGGTATTAACGCCTTGGGCAATATCGGGTGATTGCTCGTCTAAAGCCAACAGAACACTGGTGCTGTTAGCAGAAAAGCCATTATCGGCATTGGTATAGCCAATTTCAGCAATTTTCTTACGAGCAAGATTGACAAAATTCACATTGGCTTTGGTGGTTATTTCACCAGTGATTAGCACCAAACCAGTGTTAACTACT
Source organism: Nostoc sp. S13 (assembly GCF_029379315.1). Taxonomy (GTDB): domain Bacteria; phylum Cyanobacteriota; class Cyanobacteriia; order Cyanobacteriales; family Nostocaceae; genus Nostoc. The sequence goes on along the minus strand of NZ_JAQYWQ010000089.1, from coordinate 27,464 downwards.
ACTTCAGCGGCGACACGGCTGCTGGGGTCTTGTGTCAGTAAAGCATCCAGAATGGTATCAGAAATCTGATCGCAGATTTTATCTGGATGACCTTCGGTGACTGACTCGGAGGTAAATAAATATCGACGAGACAAAGGAAATTCCTCCTTTCTTGGGTTTTTTTCGCTGACTAAATGTGAATATTTAGTTCAACTACCTAATTTATGAAATCATAACAATATTTATACTTCAGTAGTTAGGATCTTCTTAATATTGATAAAAACCACTAATTATAAGGTAAGTATCTGTAAAGAAGATAAATGTCTGCTAATTATTTTGTAGCTAAAATGTATTTAATAACACAAAAAAAAGGGGGACACCCGGAAGCGCCCCCACAAGCTTTGACACAAACACTGCTGCTTTAAACCTGAACCGCTAACTTTGCTTCCGTAGCTGTCAACCGCTCATAAGCAGCACGCATCTTCAAACCTGTAAGCACTTGGAAGAAACCAGTTCCATTATTGGAACCTGGATACTCGCGGTGCTGGAGTAACAAGTGAGTCAATTCACCCTGATATTTAGTGGATGTATTGCTGAGATGGGTTTCGATGTAAATTACTTCTTCTAGATTGTCAAATTGACCATCCACCTCTAATACTGAGACATAGCGACCGTAGTATACGTCTGAACCGTAGTACAGTTGCATACCAGGATAAGAACAGGTTAGCTTGCGTCCACAGGGAGTCCAATTAATTGTTGAGCCTTCATCAAACAGGTAGGTTGGCTCAAAGCCTTGCTTACCTTCCCGTTGGAGCATACGCACCCTTAAGACTCGGCGCTCCGTGTCGTTTTTGATCAAGTTTGTGGGTAATACCTGGAGAACCACATCGGCAAATTCTCTTTGTGGTTCGATAAATTTATCGAAGTCAGGTTTACGGGAATTGATTTGCGCTAAGACATCTTCGTAGCGATGACCGCGTTCAGCCATATCTCGCTGGATCTTCCAGGCAATTTTCACTTCATCGCTAATGTCAAAATAAACACTGAAGTCGATTAGCGATCGCACCCGCTCATCATATAAAGGATGCAGCCCTTCAACAACTATAATGCGATTCGGCTGCACCCGCTCTGGTGGATCAAGCAAGCCTGTTTCGTGGTTGTAAATCGGCTTATCAATGGCTTGACCACTTTTGAGCGCTTTAATTTGCTCATACATCAGGTCAAAATTGTTCGCCCTGGGGTCTAGTGCCGTTATCCCGGTTTCTTTACGCTGTTTGCGATCAAGGGAGTGATAATCATCCAAGCAGATGACTGTCATTAAATCTTCACCAAACAAATCTATCAAACGACGCAAAAACGTAGATTTACCGCACCCAGAGTCTCCGGCTACTCCAATCAGTACCACGCGTTCCGGCTTATTTGTCATAAATCTCCTCTAAAATAGTAAAGTTGTGTCAATAATTTTTCACACAGCAGATTTTGAAGCCAGGAGTTTACCGCTTTGGTTTATCCTGCGTTCTTGCTACCTAGCACTGCTATAACACACCAAACCGGTAGACAACAAAGTAATAAGCTGCTACTCGTCGGACTAGCCTGAATGTTGGTGCCGGTAAGTATTTAATCCTAGTGGTATATTTGATTTTAACAGAAGGGGGTATCCCATACAAGATTTGCTTTCAAGAAGAATTAGTGTAGTTCATCAATGATTTTGTTGATTTAGTTGTTAATTTAAAAATGGGGATCAGCATCGCCATAAGCGTTGCAGCTTTGTCAGTCTGCTAGTTGTGACTCTATATAATCAAGTCTATAAGGTATAATTTCTTCTGGCAGCAAACTTTTTGGCCTTCCTAAATTGTAATTCCTGCTCGACAATGCTTCAGATATTCAAAGCTAAAATCTATCCAACGAATGAGTCAAAAACTTGCATTGGTCAAATTATTGGCTGTAAATTTATGGATATGCTCAAATAGAACTGTTGGGGTTATGGCAAAGTACTGATACAGGTTGACAGATTATTCACATCAAGTGAAACTGATTACAGTTGCTTAAATCACCGTTCTCTCTATCGTCATGTCTCTAGCTAGGAGTTTGTCCTAGTCATGTAATTATCCATAGACAGGTCATGAATATAGCTAAAAACATTCCGAGAGAGTAGTAGATTTGGAGAAGTAAAACCAATCGGAAGAAAACCTTCCTCTCCTTGCCATTCTCCGATTTAAACCCTTGGAGTAGGCAAGCACAACGGCAACTGTTAGAAGGAAACTGAGCGGTAGCTTCCAGCAATCAAAGCTGGCCTCCCACAAGAATATATATCATTGTGAATTGCTCGTTGGGTAGTAAGGTAAAAAGCTATCTCTCTGATGGGGGTGGTAGTTAACGAAAAAAAGATTAAATTGACTCATTATTAACATTCTCCACAAGACTTATCCTTTAATTTAGAAGGTGAACAGGTGTGTTTTTTGCTATGCCTGCATGTCTTTGGTGAGTGTACTTAGCAAGGCATTAATTTAATGATGCCGTTTTTCCTTCTTTCTCCAGTTTTGTGAAACGAAAATCCGCTAAACTAAAGCTGGCAAGGTAGGGGAATAGTTTTTTTTTGAAAAACGGTTAAGTAAATTATCGGAGTGCTAGAACGAATGTACAATCAAGGTGCTGTTGAGGGTGCTGCCAACACAGAATTAGGTAGCCGCGTCTTCGTCTATGAAGTGGTGGGTTTGCGTCAGGGCGAAGAAACCGATCAAACTAGCTACCCAATTCGTAAAAGTGGCAGTGTATTCATCAGAGTGCCTTACAACCGGATGAATCAAGAAATGCGACGTATCACTCGTCTAGGCGGCACAATTGTTAGCATCCAGCCTGTAACTGCGCTACAGCAAGTTAATGGTAAAGCCTCACTTGGGAATGCTACAAGCGAAGTCAGCGAGTTGGCTACATCTGGGGAAACTGCTAACAGTGAAGGGAATGGTAAAGCCACACCTGTAAATGCTGATGATAGTGAAGCCAAAGGCTTTGCTAAACCACCAGCTGAAGAACAGCTCAAGAACAAGGACAAGAAAGGCAACACCATGACTCAAGCGAAAGCCAAAAAAGACCACGGTGACGTTCCTGTCAACACTTACCGTCCCAATGCTCCGTTTATTGGCAAGGTAATATCTAATGAACCGCTAGTCAAAGAAGGTGGTATTGGTATTGTTCAACACCTCAAATTTGACATTTCTGCCGGGGATTTGAAGTATATAGAAGGTCAAAGTATTGGGATTATTCCACCAGGATTAGACAAGAACGGCAAGCCGGAAAAACTTAGACTATATTCCATCGCCTCAACTCGTCATGGCGATGATGTCGATGATAAAACAGTCTCACTGTGCGTCCGCCAGTTGGAGTACAAGCACCCGGAAACTGGCGAAACAGTCTACGGTGTTTGCTCTACACACTTGTGTTTCCTGGAACCAGGGGCAGATGTAAAAATTACAGGGCCTGTGGGTAAGGAAATGCTCTTACCCCAAGATACTGATACTAATGTGATCATGTTGGCAACTGGAACGGGTATTGCTCCCATGCGGGCTTATCTGTGGCGTCAGTTTAAAGATGCGGAAAGAGCAGCTAACCCAGAATACGAATTTAAAGGATTCTCTTGGCTGATATTTGGCGTACCGACAACTCCAAACCTCTTATATAAGGAAGAACTGGAAGAAATTCAACAAAAATATCCTAATAACTTCCGCCTCACTGGTGCTATCAGCCGCGAACAGAAAAATCCCCAAGGCGGTAGAATGTACATCCAAGACCGCGTAGCTGAACATGCTGATGAATTGTGGCAGTTAATTAAAAATGAAAAAACTCACACCTACATCTGCGGTTTGCGGGGTATGGAAGAAGGTATCGATGCAGCCTTAACAACTGCTGCTGCTAAGGAAGGCGTAACCTGGAGTGATTACCAGAAGGAACTCAAGAAAGCTCATCGCTGGCACGTAGAAACATACTAATTTAGTCATTAGTCATTGGTCATTAGTCATTAGTTTTAGACAAAGGACAAAGGACGAAGGACAAATGACAAAGGAAGCAGGATAATCAGTAGGTAGGGCAAACGCTCTACCTACAATTGTTATTGGTGAAATTGGGTGCAAAATTTGTGGGTGTGAAACTAGGAATACTGGGATTAGGCACTGTGGGGACGGGAACAGTGCAATTGTTGCAAGATATAACTGGGCGTCACCCATTGTTGCAAGAGATAGAAATCTATCGGGTGGGAGTCCGATCGCTTGATAAACCCCGTGCAGTAGAATTGTCTACGGAAGTTTTAACTACAGATTTAGAAGCTATTGTCAATGATCCGGCGGTAGATATAGTTGTCGAGGTGATGGGTGGACTAGAGCCAGCGCGATCGCTAATCCTCAAAGCTTTAAGTAATGGCAAACACGTAGTCACCGCCAATAAAGCAGTGATCGCCCGCTTTGGAGCGGAAATTTTCACAACTGCCAATCAAGCCGGCGTATACGTCATGATAGAAGCCTCTGTGGGTGGTGGAATTCCGGTGATTCAACCCCTGAAGCAGTCTTTAAGTGTTAACCGTATTCACACTATAACCGGCATTGTTAACGGTACAACTAACTACATCCTGACGCGGATGCAAACAGAAGGCAGCAACTTCAGTGATGTCTTAGCTGATGCCCAACGTTTGGGTTATGCTGAGGCTGACCCGACAGCTGATGTCGATGGCTTAGACGCAGCCGATAAAATTGCCATCCTGGCATCATTAGGCTTTAGTGGACGCATCAACCTACAAGATGTTTATACTGAGGGGATTCGGCAAGTCAGCAAGACAGATATTGCCTATGCCGAAAAATTAGGATTTGTGATTAAATTGTTAGCGATCGCTAAACGTGATACTCCCTCATCCCCCCTCTCCGTCAGAGTTCATCCTACCTTAGTGCCTCAAGCTCACCCTTTGGCTAGCATCAACGGTGTTTATAATGCCATTCTTGTCGAAGGAGAACCAATCGGGCAGGTAATGTTTTTTGGCCCCGGTGCTGGTGCTGGTGCAACCGCCAGTGCTGTCACATCGGATATTTTAAATTTAGTTGCTGTCCTCAAAACCAATACAGCAGTTGCAAATCCATTATTAGCTTGTGGACATCAAGAATACTGCCAAATTGCGCCGATGGCAGAACTCATAACTCGGTTTTACGCCCGTTTCCTCACCAATGACCAACCTGGAGTTATCGGTAAATTGGGTACTTGCTTTGGTAACTATGGCGTTAGCTTAGAGTCAATTGTCCAAACTGGCTTTCAAGGGGAACTAGCAGAAATTGTGGTTGTTACCCATGATGTGCCAGAAGGCAACTTTCGGCAAGCTTTGGCAGAAATTCGGAATTTGTCAGCGATCGAAAGCATTCCTAGCTTACTGCGTGTACTTTGAGATTAATGTTTTAGCGATCGGCGATCGCTTAATTGCTCAATTGCGATCGCTCGGTGTTGAACCAGAAGCTTAATATTTTGGCATAAGGTTAAAGCTAGATTTTTGACTAAAGAGCTAGAGAAAAGCGTTTCTAGACAATCAAAAAGAGTTACTAAAAAAGTCCCCTAACAAGAGGACTGACAAAAGGATTATCGAGGCTATTAATAAAATTAGTCCGCTAGCAAGTTTATAACTTGCTCTAGCAGAAGTTTAGCTTTGTAGACGTTAAGCAGTTTCTCCTGCTCCCAGCTACTAGGTGCGCTCAAATACTTGCCTTCTAAGCTTGCCTTGATTAATGCTGCTTGTTCGGCGGTGGGAGAATTCATCTCATCTAGTGCTACGTCGATGGACTGAAAACTGCCAAACGATAATCATTGCAATCAAGCGAGAAGCGCGATATTAAATTCGGGCAGTTGTTTCTTGAATTTGGGCGATCGTTTATTGAATTCGGGCGGTCGTTTCTTGAATTCGGGCAATCGTTTCTTAAATTCGGATAACTCTCAATAAATTCACATAATAAAGAATAATTTTTTTATTAAATATTTTAAACAGTACTGAATATTGCGGGTGTTAATCACCCCGATTTTGTTTATGTTAATGGTGTAAAGACAAGGATAGAGGTCAGTTTTTATTACAATAATATTTTGCCGCAATGTTTTTGGAAGAATAACACAGTTATAAAAGCTTTATAAAACCCTGAATTTGAGAGAAAATTTAAGAATCGTAATCAGAGTAAATTTAAATGCACGTTATTAGTCGCAGAATTCTACGAGAATTTTGTGAGGCATATGCAGAGGCAAGGGAAGCACTTTATGATTGGTATAGGATAGCAACTAAAGCTGAATGGAAAATCTGCTTGAAGTTCAGGCTATTTATCCAAAAGCAGAAGCAGTTGGTAACTTCACTGTGTTTAATATTAAAGGAAACAATTACCGTTTGATTGCTGATATTGTTTACGAAACTCAAAGAATCTATATTAAATATGTCCTGACTCACGCTGAATATGATAAGGATAAATGGAAAAATGACCCGTACTTTTAATCCAGAATCTTATGGTAAATTGCTAGCCGAGTATCAGCCAAAAATCATCACCACGGATGCAGAAAACGAACAAGCGATTGCACTCGCATTAACCTTAGAACATCGTCCCAATCGTACACCAGAAGAAGAAATGCTGTTGCAACTGTTGGTGACTTTAATTGAGCAGTTTGAAGAAACCCATTACCCAATCCTCCAAGGTACACCCAATTCGATGTTAGTACATCTAATGGACGCACGCGATACTACAACCGAAGCATTAGCTGAGGTAATTGGTTCATTGGAAATTGCCTTGCAAATTGTTAATGGCGATTCTCCTTCGGAGACGCTTCGCGAACGCACCATTAGTAAAACTCAAGCAGAAGCGTTGGCGGACTATTTTAATGTAGATATCAGTTTATTTACCTAGCTTCTCTTCTATAACAACACTCTTAAAACCAGCGCTTGGTATTGAACCGAAATTTAATATTTTGGTATGAGGTTAAAGGTGCGTAGACGCGTTCGCGAAGCGTCTCGAAGAGAAGCGGCTTGTCCTTAGACATCGCTTCTCCACTGGATACAACAGCTACAAAATCTTTTGTCATTTAGCTTCTAGAGCTTGAGTAAGCTATGTACCTGTATTAAAAATTAACCATCCCAAACCCAATCCTAGACTAGAAGTGCTAGCTAAAATTAGAAAAGTATGAAATTTGCTAAAAGATTTTTGTAATTCATCTCCAGCCACAGCCACAGCCCCAGCCACAACCCCAACCACAGCCCCAGCCACAGCCCCAGCCACAGCCCCAGCCACAGCCCAAGCCACAGCCCCAGCCACAGCCCCAGCCACAGCCCAAGCCACAGCCACAGCCCAAGCCACAGCCACAGCCCAAGCCCAAGCCCAAGCCACAGCCACAGCCCAAGTCCCAGCCATAGCTTCAACCATAACCCAAACTATGTACGGAGCGTTAGACGCTGCTAACAAGCTGCCTGTGAATAGGTAGCTTAATAATACACCAATTAACCAGCCCCAGGGGATAATTTTAGATGATTTAGTACTTGGTTTACTTGGAATTGGCTCTAATAGCTTGGCTTTGGAACGAACAACTTCTTTTTTATGGACTGGAGCAACAGATGGTGGAGGCGTTGCTTTTGCTTGTTCTAACATTGTCAACCATACCTGCATTGACTGAGGGCGGTCTTTTGCCTCCAGCGCCATACCCTTGAGAATTGCTTGATTTAATTGATCGCTGATGCTTGGATTAATTTGTTTAGGTGGAATCAAGAAAGTATTGTCTAGCTTGCGAGCCAGAGAAGTTGTAGGGCGTTGACCTGTCACTGCATAATAGAGTGTGGCAACCAGACAGTAAACATCGACCGTTGGCTCTCGACTACCTCTGCTCATCTGCTCATAGGGCGCAAATCCCTCATTACCTGCAATACCCTTTGAACTCAAAGTTTTAGGCAAAAGTTCTTTAGCGATTCCAAAGTCAATTAAAACCGCTTTGCCATTTCTCCGCACCATAATGTTTCCAGGGTGGGCATCTCGGTGTACTAACCCTGCTTGATGCACTACGCTCAAAGCTTCCCCAATTTGGCGGATATAGGGTACAATCTCTGCTTCTGGTAAAGCCCCTCTACGCCTCACCGCTTCAAACAAATTTTCTCCCTCAACAAAGTCCATTACCAAACACTGGGTAGCACCTTCCCGAAAAAAGTCCATTACCAAACACTGGGTAGCACCTTCCCGAAAAAAGTCAATTACTCCCACAATGTAAGGATGAGGATCTTGAGATAATTTTGCCAGTGTCCGCCCTTCTTGGATAAATCTCTCTATGTACTTTTCATATTCCGGGTCGTGGCTGAGGTATTCATTAGGTGTCTTAATTACAACTGTCTGGTTTAGTTCAACATGCAAAGCCTTGTAAGTAATCCCGAATCCTCCCTGTCCCAAGACTTGTTCAATTACATATTTGCCACCTTGCAATTGTTGTCGTGCTATCCAGGGCATGAATACCTCTAAGTAAAAAATTACTTTAGTGTCAGCATCTTAATGAGAGTTGAGCTAATTTTACGGTGTTTTGCTAGACGACGCACTAGGAGATACTGAGGTTGGACTGGTAGACGAAGGGGATTTTAATTTATCCATTACAGCACCCACCCCTGCGAGTAAGCCTCCTAAAGCTGCGATCGCCGCTATAATCACAGTCCAAAACTGAATTTTTTTATCCCAATTTGAGTTAGGTTTAGAGGGTATTGACGCAGGTATAGGAGTTTCCCCAATCAGTCCCAAAGAATCGAGCCATTCCCGCATTGACTGCGATCGCTGTTTAGGGTCTAGCTTCATACCTGTTAAAATTGCGCGATTAACGCGATCGCAAACTAGATTATTCAGGTTTTTCGGTTCCACTAAAGGAGCGTTGTCAATCTTACGTTTCAGCGCACTGACGGGTGGTTTTCCAGTTAAAAGTACATATAAAGTAGCTGCCAGAGAATAAATATCGCTATAAGCCCCACTTGGTATACTTTGAGCGTAAAGCTCAGGGGGTGTAAATCCCTCAGAAGTTTCCTTAGTTCGGCTTGTGGTTAAGATGTGGTCAAAATCTAGAGCTAAACCAAAATCGATCAGCACCGCTTCAGGTTGTCCTTCTCGTACTCGCAAAAAAATGTTTCCTGGATGTACATCTCGATGAATTAATCGATTTTCATGCACAACTATTAGGGCTTCACCAATTTGCTGAATGTAGCGTAGTGCCTCTTGTTCAGAAAGAATTTGTTGGCGACGATCAGCTAAACTTACACCATCTACATACTCCATTACCAAACACAAACGGTCTGCTTCCTCAAAGGAGTCTACGACCTCCACAATATACTTGTGCTTACACCTCTGAAGCTTTAAGGCTTCCCGCAAAAACATTGTCTTTAGCCGTCCGCGCTCCAACTGGTTAAGGGAATTTAGTAAATCATCATTTAAGGTTTTAATGACTTGGCGATCGCTATTCGTATTTTTTACTAAATAAGTAATACCAAACCGTCCCCTTCCCAATTCCCTTTCAATAGTATATTTGCCACCTTGCAACCGATCACCTGCTACCCAAGCCATCTTTGCAACTCCCAATATATTTGTATTAATTTTCACACAATTGAATCTTGACAACCTAAGTTAGCTTTGAGAAAGAGAGCGATGTCTACGATGGTCACTGAGCAGTTCGACAGGCTCACTGTTCCACTTTGTCGTTGGCGCAGCCTAAGAAGAGAAGTGCGGGCTACGCCTACGCTTTTTTCTCCCACACCCTAAAATTGCTAAAGTGAAGTCTAGAATCGGATTATCCAATCTTGGGATTTAGGTAAAGACGAATCATCTGTTTTGACTTGGGCGTATACTTACCCTGGTACAGAAGCAATTATGGATGATCTTGCGGCTCGTAGATGTGCAGCAGTACTGGGGATTCCTGTATGAGGAACACTAGGTATAGTTTTGACAGCAAAGCAACGTGGCAAAATAACAACGGCACGACCAATTATAGAGAATTTACGCTCATCAGGAATGTATCTTTCTGACCGTGTAATCAATCAAGCACTAGTATTAGTTGGCGAGTAGTAAGCGATCGCCCCATATCTCCTTCCACTGCTAAACTAAAAAACAACCCTTACTCCTGCAAAGGTAGTCTTATGACCTCTGCAACCGATCCATCCACCGCACTCACCCCGTTTCCAGACCATACACAACTTCCTGAGTCTGACGGTACATTCGTGTTCGCGAAGCGTGCGAAGGCAAAAACTTTCAGGAACATCCCCAAAGCATTCTCCTAACGGACTCGATTAAACCGATATTACAAAAACGTCATCCTGATGGGCAATACTGTATTGGTCAAGATAGTGGTATCTACTGGCGGATTAGAGGTAATTTGTTGTTGACTGGTGAGGAAAGGGCCGATCGCTTGACTGCTCAATTGCGTAAACGCAAAGCGGCTTGTCGTTAGACATCGCTCGGAGTTGAACCAGAAGCATAATCTTGACCAAAAATCAACTATTTATTCACATCGAGCAACCGCGAAGTTTCCAACCGACTCATCCACTTCTCTAAATAAACTTGATTACCTTTTTCCTCATTCGGATCTTTAGTATCCAAAGGATAAGGCATCAGTCCTAAAATCGTTGCTGTTGTCACGCAAAACATCGATTTTTGGAAACTCATACAAATTTGGACTCGCAAATCATCTTCACCCCGAAGACTGCGACGATAAATTTCATGCAAATACTCTGGAAGATAATGACGCATATCCTGCATCAACAAAGTGGGAGGAATACCCGCGCCGCCAATGGGCAAAGGATCGGCATACAATGCACCATATTGAAATCGAGTTTGATCTGGGGGAATTTGATATCCTTGGGCGTTGTATGAAACTGTACCGTGGAAAGGAGTTCCCCGGAAGAATACTGCTTCTACATAAGGTATGGCTGTATCTGCTAAGAAGGTCAAACCAACGCTTTTAGGAATGATTTCATAGACTTCATCCCGAATTTTGACGGCGTAGGTAATTGGGTTTGATGCATTTGCGACTAACCCTGCTTTAATGTGGTCTACTACTTGGGGAATCGATTTAATTTCGCCTTGGTCGTAGCGGTCTGATAAGCTCAGGAACATATCAGCCATTACTCGCCAAAATTGACCTAAACCGGTGTAGTAAGCAGAGACGCGCAAGTGTTCTGTTAAGAAATCTGGAAACAGTTGGTTAATAGCCGGAATTAAAGGATTATTTTTAAATTTTGCGGCGATAACGGCTTGCGCTCTTTCTTGAAATTCTTGTGTATCTAAATACGTATCTAGTCCGCCGCCACCGTGCCACATCATGGCTTTCATGCAATACTCGGCATATTCAAAATTAATTCGGTTATGCCACCAGTGACGGAGTAATTTCTGAAAAGAAACCTCTCCATTAAAGTATTTAAAAAATGGGAAAAATACTAAAAACTGATGCTCGGCAATATAGTTAAGATTTTTTGAGTAGGCATCTAAAACTACGCCATAGCTTTTAAGAATACCAACAACTTCCAGGACATTTTCTGGATTATCGGGGAGTAATGCTTCTCCTTTTTGCAGACGTTCAATGTACTCAGCTAAAGGATTGTGAGTAGCTTTCTTTTTAATAGTTACCATTGCTAGTTCTCCAAAAAATATAGGAATTGGGGCATGGGGCATTGGGCATGGGGCATTGGGCATTGGGCATTAAGAAAACTCTTTCCCAGTCCCCAAGTCCCTAATCCCTAGTCCGTAATCCCTAATCCCCAGCCCTCATTGCCTTATCCAAGGACACTGTTGCTACTATGTTTTGAGTATTCACCATTGCTGTAATTGTTGGTTCAGTCCAGCGCACTAACCAACCAGGTTGAATGCCGAAAATCACAATCAGCACAGCTAAAATTGCAGCTGGGGCGCGATCGCTCCAATACACACGCGGTAAGTTGGTAACTTGTGCAGACAGGCGGCCAAAAAAGGCGCGGTTGACGAGAATTAAGAAGTAAACGGCTGTTAAACCTGTACCAAGCATGCACAGCAGGGTTTGTATTGGAAAAACTGGAAAACTCCCCCGATAAACTACGAATTCGGAAATAAACCCGATCATTCCCGGTATACCAGCGCTGGCCATCACTCCGACAATCATCAAGCTACCAATTACTGGCATACCCCGTTCTGGGTTTAGCAATCCTTGGATGACTTCTAAATCACGGCTTCCGGTTTTTTTATACACAACCCCCACCAGCAAAAACAGCATTGCCGAAATCAAACCGTGGCTAATCATTTGCATCACAGCACCCAACACACTTAAAGGTGTCGCAGCCGCCGCCGCTAAAAGCACGTAACCCATGTGTCCAATGGAACTGTAGGCCACCATTTTTTTCATATCGGTTTGAGCGATCGCGCAGGATGAACCATACAGCACACTTACCACTGCCCAAGTCGCCAACCAAGGAGCCAGATAAGCCCAAGCTTCTGGTAACAAGTTCATCCCAAATCGCAGTAAGCCGTAAGTTCCCAACTTTAACAGCACCCCAGCCAACAGTACTGAAATCGGTGTCGAAGCTTCAACGTGAGCATCTGGCAACCAAGTATGGAAGGGAACTAAGGGAATTTTAATCCCAAAACCTACCAAAATTCCCCCTAGTAGTAAAAGCTGTGTCCCTAAAGGTAGAGTCGTAGCGTTTAAGGTTGCTAGTGCAAAGTTAGAAGAACCACTCAGCCAAACCATGCCGAGGAAACTTGCTAAAATCAGGATTCCCGAAACGGCTGTATAAATGAGAAATTTGGTAGCAGCATAACCCCGCTTGGCACCACCCCAAATGGCGATCAACAAATACAACGGAATTAGTTCCAATTCGTAAAACAGGAAAAATAGCAGTAAATCCTGTGCCAGAAAGGCTCCAGTCACCCCAGCGCTTAATAATAGTATCAAACAGTAATAAAATTTAGGACGCTGTAGGGATTCATCGCTGCTGTAAATAGCAATGGAAGTTAACAATCCATTTAAAAGTAGCAACGGCAAAGATAAACCATCTATCCCAAGGTTATAATTCAAGCCTAAAACATCTATCCAAGGGAGAGACTCGGCAAACTGTTGAGTAATTTCTCCTGGATGGAACTGAATTGCTAGTAGGATTGTCCACAAGGAAGCGATTATGGCAAAGACCAAAGCCACCCCACGAGCGAATTTACCACTGATGCCAGAGGGCGAGAAACCAATTAAAGCTGCGCCGATTAACGGCACTAGAATTAAAACACTAAGCATAGAATTCAGGTAAGGGGAAGCAGGGAAGCAGGGAAGCAGGGAAGCAGGGAAGCAGGGAAGCAGGGAAGCAAGAGGAGAAAATAACTTTTAACTCTTGTACAGACGCGATTAATCGCGTCTCTACTTTTAACTCTTGTACAGACGCGATTAATCGCGTCTCTACTTTTAACTCCTGTACAGACGCGATTAATCGCGTCTCTAACTCCTAACTCAGTTAAAAAGGCAATTTATCTAGTAAACCCGATGACCAGCTGATGAAAAAACCCAGGACGCTGACAACTGCTAGGATGGTCAACATATAGCCCTGAGATTGCCCAGAAATGCTGTACTTTAAAGTTTGTCCGCCGAGAATTGTTGCAAACCCAACCAAGTTTACTAAACCGTCAACCAAGTAGCGATCGCTCCAAGCAGAAATTTTAGATAGCAGTGCTACTGCACTCACCACCGTTACAAAATAAACTCGGTCAATATAAAAATCATAACCTAACAAGTCTTGCAGGAATCTCCACGCCAAGATTCTGGATCTTGACCAAGCTTTGTGCAGATAAACTGTACACCCTACACCTACTCCCACGATCGTAGAAGTAAACAAGGCTAACGCCACATACCAATTAATACTTTCCCAATCGGGTAGCAAGTACCATTGCTGTAGCATCAGAGGTAGAAGCAGAGTCAATACTGTCAGAATCACCATTGGCAAGGCCATCTGCCAAGCCACTTCTGGGGTACGACGGGTCTTTTGTTGCGGTTTCCCCCAAAAGACTAATCTGAATACTCTGGTCAAGTTCAATGCTGTCAAGCCATTAACCAATATTAAAACCCCAATTACCCAAGGGCTAGTATTCACAAAACCGTCAGCCCATGATAACATTGCCCAAAAGCTTCCCAAGGGTAACAGTGTTACCATCCCGGCTGAACCGACAACAAAGGCAGTGGTGGTGGCTGGCATCCGTGACCACAGACCGCCCATTTCTGTTAAGTCTTGGCTTTGGGTAGTCAAGATTACTGAACCAGAACTCATGAATAATAATGCTTTAGCGATCGCATGAGTTAACAGCAACATCAAGGCCACACCCCCTTGCTGTAAACCCACCGCCAAAAAGACTAACCCCATGTATGCACTAGTGGAATGAGATAGCGATCGCTTAATGTCAATTTGAGCCAGCGATACTAATGTTGCCCCAATCGCTGTCACCGCGCCCATGACTACCAAGGTATTCAAGGCAACTGGCGACAGTGCTAACAATGGTTGCAGTTTATACAGTAGATAAGCACCACCAGCTACTACTAGTGAGTTTCGCATTACCGAGGCGGGATTAGGCCCTTCCATTGCCTCATCTAACCACAGGTGCAGTGGAAATTGGGCGCATTTACCAGCAGGCCCAGCAATTAACGCCAACCCCAGCAACGCTGATGTTATTGGGCTTAAATTAGCTGTTTGCGCCCACTCATATAAATCCGAAAAGTTCAAACTACCGGCTACGGTGGAAAGTGTCACCACACCCATCAGCAGCAACAAGTCTCCCACCCGTTTAGTCCAAAACGCATCCCGCGCCGCTGTCACTACTAGGGGTTGAGCATACCAAAACCCCACCAGCAAATAAGTCGAAAGCGTTAGGACTTCCAAAAGCGCATAACTGACAAACAAAGAATCACTGATGGCTAGAACACTCAGCGCCGCTTCAAAAAATCCCAGCAAAGCGAAAAAACGCGCCAACGACCAGTCCTTTTCCATGTAACCCAGAGCGTAAACTTGTGCCAGTAGGCTTAACCCCGTAATTAAAACTGTTGCCCCAATACTGACTGCTGAGATTTCTAAGGAAAAAGATAAGTCTAAATCAGCAGCTTTGAACCACGTAACTAGTAACTTTTCTGGTTCTCTATCCCAGATATTTTTAAATAGAAACAGGCTATGAGCAAAAGCCAAAATCGTCGTGAACAAATTGATATATGCCGCAGGTCTTGGCCCTGTTCGCTGAATTATTCCAATTCCCCACGGCAAGGTCAAAATTGCGCCGAATAAGCTATAAAAAGGCACAAACCAACTTGTTGAAAATAGAAATTGATTCATTGAAATTTACCTTGACGACTCAGCCTTGATTTTAAAAAAAGCTTTTAAACAGTTATTATTTATTTAATAAAATTAATTTCCCAAAACACCGATGTTGTTTTAACTATTGTTTTAACTAAATTACTGGGAGTACTTTTACTTAACCTTACCCTATTAAACATAAGTAAAATATAACTTCACATAAGTAAAAGCATTTACTTGTCTTAACATCGCTGACCTTTTTAGATTTGTATTCCTACTTTGAGCAAAGTACTTTATACGATATATTGGAAAAAGTTATATATTTTTTACCTAGTCATTGTACATACAGAAAATTTCGAGGAAAGATAGACACAGCAAAACATACAGCCTCTGCTTGTCCCTCGCCTGATGGGATTAGCCTTAGTTATGAATGTCCTTTTGTTAATGTAATAAAGAAATTATAAAGCATAAGTGACCGCTCTAGGAATTAGTTAACTTTAATTGCCCAGAAGCCCAGATAAATTTTTGTTAAGTTTTTTAAAACTTTCTTATCATAAACTATTATAGTAATTTATATTGCCAGGGACGCCAAGCTTTCCTATGCTTAATTTGGAAGTGTTTTCTTAGCTCTAAGATAAAGCTCTCCCCGTCAAAAATTTCAAACAACAGTACTGATTAGATTCATTTTGTAGGAGTTCTGCGATGCCAATTGCAGTTGGGATGATTGAAACGAAGGGCTTTCCAGCAGTAGTAGAAGCTGCTGATGCGATGGTGAAAGCCGCCCGTGTGACTTTAGTAGGGTATGAGAAAATTGGTAGCGCTCGTGTCACCGTGATCGTTAGGGGAGATGTATCGGAAGTGCAAGCTTCTGTAGCAGCTGGGGTTGAAGCGGCGAAAAGGGTTAATGGTGGTGAAGTGTTATCCACTCACATTATTGCTCGTCCTCACGAAAACCTGGAATACGTCTTGCCGATACGTTATACAGAAGCGGTGGAACAATTCCGTACTTAAAAGCTGTTTAAACAAAGTAATTAACGCTCTTTGCCTGATTCAGCATGACTTTTGTCCAAGGCTAAAAACTTTAAATAGGGATTAAAACTAATGTCAATTGCAGTGGGAATGGTTGAAACGCTAGGCTTTCCAGCAGTAGTAGAAGCTGCTGATGCAATGGTGAAAGCTGCCCGCGTCACTTTAGTAGGCTATGAAAAAATCGGTAGTGGTCGGGTGACGGTGATTGTTCGGGGTGACGTTTCGGAAGTTCAAGCTTCCGTGGCCGCAGGTGTTGAATCTGTAAAGCGAGTCAACGGTGGACAAGTACTGTCTACTCATATCATTGCTCGTCCTCACGAAAACTTGGAATACGTTCTGCCAATTCGTTATACCGAAGACGTAGAGCAGTTCCGCGAAAATGTGAATGCAATTCGTCCTTTCGGTAGAAGACCGTAATTTGTAATGCAAGTCGCTAAAGTTCGCGGCACAGTAGTTAGCACGCAAAAAGACCCAAGTCTTAGAGGTGTCAAACTGCTGTTGTTACAATTAGTGGACGAAGATGGAAACATCCTCCCACAATATGAAGTAGCAGCAGATAGTGTGGGAGCAGGAGTAGATGAGTGGGTACTTGTCAGTCGTGGCAGTGCTGCTCGTCAAGTTATAGGCAATGAACAACGGCCATTAGATGCAGTAGTAGTAGCGATCATAGATACGATTCACGTTGAAGACCGTCTCATTTACAGCAAAAAAGATCAATATCGATAGTCAAGAGTTAGAAAAGTGAAGAGTGAGGAGTGAGGAGTGAGGAGTGAGGAGTTAAGAGTTAAAACTCATAATTCATAACTCATGATTCATAACTTAAATCGATAGTCAAGAGTTAGAAAAGTGAGGAGTGAAAAGTTAAAACTAATAACTCTTAACTAATAACTCTTAACTAATAACTCCTAACTCCTAACTCCTAACTTAATACAGGAGGAATCTGGCGATGGCAGTCCGCAACACGGCGGCACCCCCAACCCCGTGGTCGAGAAATTTAGCTGAACCTAAAATCCATGAAACTGCCTTTGTACATTCATTCTCCAATGTTATTGGGGATGTAAGAATAGGTGCAAATGTAATCGTTGCTCCGGGGACTACGATTAGAGCGGATGAAGGCACACCTTTTTATCTTGGTGAAAACACCAATATTCAAGATGGTGTGGTGATTCATGGGTTGGAGCAAGGTCGAGTAATTGGCGATGACCAAAATAAATACTCGGTATGGATTGGTAAAAACACTTGCATTACCCACATGGCTCTAATTCACGGGCCAGCTTATGTTGGGGACAATTCCTTCATTGGCTTTCGCTCTACGGTGTTTAATGCCAGGGTAGGTGCAGGTTGCATCGTGATGATGCACGCTTTGATTCAAGATGTAGAGATTCCCTCCGGTAAGTATGTACCTTCGGGAGCGATAATTACCAGCCAGCAGCAAGCTGATCGCTTGCCAGATGTGCAAGATCAAGATAAGGAATTTGCTCATCATGTGGTTGGGATTAATCAGGCGTTGCGAGCTGGTTATCTCTGTGCTGCGGATAGCAAATGTATAGCACCCATTCGGGATGAAAACGCTAAATCTTATACAGGTAATGGTATTACTGTTTTAGAGCTAGAAAGGAGTAGTGAAGTGTCGAGCAATAGCTTGGGTGCAGAAACAATAGAGCAGTTGCGCTATCTATTAGAGCAAGGGTATAAAATTGGTACGGAACATGTAGACCAAAGACGGTTCCGCACAGGTTCTTGGACTAGTTGCCAGCCAATTGAACCGAGATCGATCGGTGAAGCGATCGCAGCATTAGAAAGCTGTGTAACAGAGCATAGTGGCGAGTATGTCCGGCTATTTGGCATTGACAAAGGTAGACGGCGCGTATTAGAAACCATCATCCAACGTCCAGATGGTGATGTTAAACCAGCTACCAGCTTTAAAGCTCCTGCTAGTCGTGGTAATAGCAGTTATAGCAGCAGTAATGGTAATGGTAACGGTTCTAGCAGTGGTAAAGTTAATGGTGAAACTGTAGAACAAATACGCCAACTTTTGGCAAGTGGTTACAAAATTGGCATGGAACACGTAGATGAGCGCCGGTTCCGGACTGGTTCCTGGACTAGTTGCAAGTCCATTGAAGCAACTTCCACAAATCAAGTCATCTCCGCCTTGGAAGAATGTATAGCAAGCCATCAAGGCGAGTATGTGCGTTTAATCGGCATTGATACCAAAGCTAAACGGCGGGTATTAGAAAGCATTATCCAACGTCCAAATGGTCAAGTAAGCTCCTCTGGCAGCCACAAATCATTTACTAGCAGTGGAGCCTCTGCTACGGCAACATCTACCAGTACTCGCTTGAGTACAGAAGTCGTAGAACAGCTCCGACAATTATTGAGTAGTGGATATAAAATTAGCATTGAGCATGTAGATGAACGGCGGTTCCGTACTGGTTCCTGGACTAGTACTGGTCAAATTCAAGCCACCTCAGAAAGAGAAGCGATCGCAGCCTTAGAAGGGCATCTCAGCGAATATCCAGGGGAATATGTCCGCTTAATTGGTATAGACCCCAAAGCCAAACGGCGGGTATTAGAGACCATTATCCAACGTCCAAATGGTCAAGTAACCTCCTCTGGCAGTCAGAAATCATTTACTAGCAGTGCATCCGCTGCTACTGCTACAGCAACAGCTACCAGTACCCGTTTAAGTACTGAAGTCGTAGACCAACTCCGGCAATTATTGGCTGGTGGCTCTAAAATTAGCATTGAACATGTAGACCAACGACGGTTCCGTACTGGTTCCTGGACTAGTAGTGGTCAAATTCAAGCCTCCTCAGAAAGAGAAGCGATCGCAGCCGTAGAAGGACAGCTCGGCGAATATCCAGGGGAATATGTGCGCTTAATTGGTATTGACCCCAAAGCCAAGCGTCGAGTATTGGAAACGATTATTCAACGCCCATAAGGAGTTAGGAGCGGAGCCAAAGATGCTCCGCCTCCGGTTCGGAGTTATAGGAGTTAGGAGTTAGGAGTTAGGAATTGAAAAAGATTGTTAATTCATAATTCTCAACTTAAAATTTATAACTCCTCACTTTTAACTAACTCCTCACTCCTCACTTTTAACTCCTAACTCTCTATTTTCTTCCGGCTTCCGAGGTTAAAATTTCCATGTCTGTGCCGCCACTGCGCCTCAGCAACAACTTTGATTCTTACATTAGTGGCGAGGTGACTATTCATCCAAGCGCGGTATTTGCCCCTGGGGTAATACTCCAAGCGGCTGCAAACAGCAAGATCATCATTGGGCCAGGGGTCTGTATTGGTATGGGAGCAATTCTCCAAGTCCATGAAGGAACCCTAGAGGTAGAAGCAGGCGCAAACCTGGGAGCCGGTTTTTTGATGGTTGGCAAGGGCAAAATTGGAGCAAATGCTTGCATTGGTTCAGCAACAACAGTTTTTAACTATTCAGTTGAACCTGGACAAGTAGTACCACCGGGTTCAATTCTAGGAGACACCAGTCGCCAAATTGCTCAAACGAAGCAACTAGAACCATCCACGAATAACCCTACGGCTACAAATGCACCACCGCAAAAGGAAGAGCAAAATGGCTTAGGTGAAGTTAAGGAAAAGGTAATTTCCTCAACTAACTTCTCAGCTTCGGCTTTTGTGGATTTCAAACAAAACAAGTCAATTTCTTACTTTAAATCTCCCGCCACTCCAGAAAGTCAGTCTCCTCCCGTGGAGGAACCGACCAATGATGCTGACTCCACCTTGGGGGAAGCCACTCAAGAGTCTACACAACATCACTCAAACCTCAGTCAGCTAGCCCCAGAATCCCCTAACGGCTTTGGGACTCAAATTTATGGACAAGGGAGCATAGGCAGACTGTTGACCACATTGTTTCCTCATAGACAATCCTTGAGCGACCCAAACTCTGACAATTCGTCCGAGTAAGTGTTAATTGTAAGTTGTCGGCTTTTTCCGTATCTTGGAGAATTCACATGGAAACATACAATCAACGGCCTATTCGTACCATCCAAGGAGCGAGTAGTCAAGAGACCTTTCAGGACACTGCTTTGGGTTTAGTTTCTACCCGCAGTTTTCCAGCGATAGTTGGGACGGCGGATATGATGCTGAAATCGGCGGGAGTTCATCTAGTTGGGTATGAAAAAACTGGTAGCGGTCATTGTACTGCGATCGTCCGCGGTGGAATTGCTGACGTGCGTCTGGCAGTAGAATCTGGTGTGCAAACGGCTGAACAGTTTGGCCAGTTGGTTTCTAGTTTGGTGATTCCCCGACCTTACCCCAACCTAGATATAGTGCTTCCGATCACAACTCGTTTCACTAAATTGATGGAGGAGGGCAATTACAGCCGTCTGAGTAATCAAGCAATTGGTTTGGTAGAAACGCGAGGATTTCCAGCGATGGTAGGAGCATGTGATGCCATGCTCAAAGCTGCTGATGTTCATTTAGCAGCCTATGAAAAAATTGGTGCGGGTTTGTGTACAGCGATTATTCGTGGTTCCGTAGCAAATGTGGCGGTAGCAGTGGAAGCAGGAATGTATGAGGCAGAACGCATTGGGGAATTGAATGCAGTGATGGTAATTCCTCGACCTCTGGACGAAATGGAGCTAACGTTGCCATTAGCAAGTTGCTGGATAGAAGAACGCGAACCGTTAAACTTGCCAGTGAATATTAAAGAACAAGTTGCCGAAATTGAGGTACTAAGATTACCAGACTTAACCAAGCTACCTACAAAAGTTCAAGAAGAATTATGGAATGATGAATGATGAATTTTGGAAAATCCTCATTCAACATTCATCATTTAGATGGAAGGCATCTTACGCTGTTGCTGTTCTGATAATAGCTTCTTAAATCCATAAAGAAAATACCTTATTTGAATATAAATAATAGAGTTTTATCTATGATAAAACTCGTAACTTTCTGTGAGCATTGCTATATCATTATGCCAGTGTTCAGCAATACTAGTTTTATATCTATTAATCGCTATTTACAGGAGAATCACCCTTGAACCAAGCGACGCTGCACCAGTTAAAAGTGTTCGAGGCGGCGGCACGGCACAGTAGCTTTACTCGTGCTGCTGAAGAATTGTTTCTCACCCAACCTACCGTTTCTATGCAGATCAAGCAACTAACTAAATCGGTAGGGTTGCCATTATTTGAGCAAGTGGGGAAGCGGTTGTATCTGACGGAAGCCGGACGGGAATTATTTGGCACTTGTCGGCAGATTTTTGACAATATAGCCCAATATGAAATGAAGGTGGCAGATTTAAAAGGGCTAAAACAGGGACAATTACGCTTGGCAGTGATTACAACAGCAAAATACTTTATTCCACGTTTGTTAGGGCCGTTTTGCGAACTTTATCCAGGGATTGATATCTCGCTGCAAGTAACGAATCACGAACAAATTTTGGAACGGATGAGTCAGAATCTGGATGACTTATATATTATGAGTCAAATTCCAGAAAATATAGATGTGACTTGTGAACCATTTTTAGAAAACCCTTTGATAGTCTTTGCACCGAATAATCATCCGTTGTCTAAGGAAAAAAATATTCCGATACAACGTCTGTCTAACGAACCTTTTATTATGCGGGAACCAGGTTCAGGAACTCGTCGTGCCGTCCAAAAGCTATTTGAAGAACAAGGGGTGATGGTAAAAGTCAAGCTAGAATTGGGAAGTAACGAAGCAATTAAACAAGCGATCGCAGGTGGTTTAGGAATTTCTGTTTTATCTCGTCATACCTTACTATTAGATGCATCAGAATTTAGCATTTTAGATGTACAACACTTTCCTATTCAGCGAAATTGGTACATGGTTTACCCATCTGGCAAGCAGCTATCTATCGTCGCTCGTGCCTATCATGAGTATCTACTAGCTGCGGCAAAGAATTTTGTTAAGCAAAATTCTGATACTGCTGCTTCTAGTATGCTTGAACCAATTCACGGGTAAAATAATTCGTAATTTGTAATTACGAATTACGAATTACGAATTACCTAAAGGGGTTGACGGTTAGACCGGGAAGCATTGACAATTAACCAGCAGAATCATTAGAAATGGGGAAAACTGGCAGTGGTTAACCCGGAAATACCGTCTTGGCGCAAAACAGTACAAAGCGAGATTGTAGCTGTCACAGTGTATACTGACAGAGCGCTGGTTACACGGCGGGGTGTAGTTGATTTAACAGGAATTGAACAGGAATTAGTAATTACCCCAGTGCCAGCAACTCTCGAAACTGAGTCTGTCAGGGTTAGCGGTACAGGTACGGTGGGGGTGCGCCTGGTGGGAGTTAGCAGCGAACGCATTTACACTACTGAACCTGTAGCGGAGCGAGTAGCACATTTGACCAGGCAAATCCAGCAATTGGAAGCAGAAAAACGCCATCTACAAGCTCAAGTGGATGCTTTAGCATTGCAGTCTAGTTTTATCGCTGGCTTACGTGAAAAAACAGAAGAACCTTTTTCCCAGAGTTTGTCTCGGAAAAATCTCAGCCTCAGCGAAACTTTAGATTTCCTCAACTTTCTCGGAAGCCAGTATAGTGAGTATGCGATCGCATCTGGAGAGTGCAAAACCCAACACCAGGAGTTAGATAAACAACTGCAAGCACTCCACACCTCATTGCAAAAAATCCAAACACCCCATCCGAAAGAGAGTTTTAACTTACTTATAGCAGTTGAAATTACGGGTGAAGGCGAATTTGAATTAGAGCTATCATACTTAGTGAACCGCGCTAGTTGGACTCCCCTTTATGACTTGCGCTTTAGCACTACCAGCGATATTGTGCATCTGAGCTACCTTGCAGAAATCACTCAAAGCAGTGGCGAAGATTGGATTGGTGCAAATCTTACCCTTTCTACAGCTAAACCGGGATTAGGTACACTCCCGCCCCAACTTGAACCCTGGTATATTGATACCCTACGTCCACAAATAGCGCGACAACGACGATCTCGATTTGCTGCCCAGCCACCACTGCTGCCTAGCATAGCAGAACCGCCTGCTTCTGCTGCCAGAGGGGATTGGCAAGAACAAGACGAAGTTACAGAGGATAGTCTTATCCCAGCAGAAACTGTGACAGCAGAAGTATCCAAAGAAGGAAGTGTAGTTACCTTTAAATTGAATGGTGGTGGTAACATTCCCAGTGATGGCGCACCTCATAAAACTACAATTTTCAACGATGATTATCCTTGTAGCTTCGATTATGTAGCAATGCCGCGCTTGGTAAGCTTTGCTTATTTACAAGCTAATGTGAAAAATAGTCCCAACGGTGCGACTTTGTTACCAGGTAAAGCGAATATTTTCCGCGATAACGTTTTTATTGGGACAACTCAGTTAGAAAATATTGCACCAGGGCAAGAGTTTAAACTTAATTTAGGAATTGACGAAGGTTTAAAAATTGAGCGCGATTTAGTTGAGCGTCAGGTAGACAAAAGATTAATTAGCAACCAGCGCCGCATTACTTATAGTTATCGGTTGATAATTACTAACTTACTCGACAAAGAAGTAAATCTGAAAGTAACTGAACAATTGCCGGTTAGCCGCAACGAGCAAATTAAGGTGCGCCTCAGTCGCAGCAACCCACAAATTCAACTTGGTGAAATGGGGGTTTTAGAATGGCAGTTAACTCTTCCACCCCAAGAGCGGCGAGAGATATATTACCAGTTTAATGTTGAATATCCGCCAGAATTAACAGTAATTGGGTTAGATATTTAAACAACATCACTAACAATTAGCCTCCATGAGTTTTAGGCTTGTTTTCCCCTCAAAAATATTTAAGTCCCGTTAGTTAAAAAGTCTGGCGATTCACCTCATAATGACTCAGTGAGAGAATTCCAGATGAAGCGTTAGTGGTTCAAGGGGGTCGCAATCGTTCAGAAGATATTAGGCGTGGAACGGGCACTCACCCCTGCGGAGTTACTGTGATTTCTGGGGAATGTGCTTTAGGATGTCTCAGATAAGTTGCAAAAACTATCAGTGAAGCCTAGTTAGCAGAATATCGGTCAGAAGCGATCGCCAAGGCGTAAATCCTTAGTTGAGACTTAGTTGTAAAGTTGTCATCAACGCAGCGATCGCTTGGCGGCAAAACTGCGAGAATTAAATATAGATCCTGATACTATTTAACCTCCGCGCTGTCTTGCTTGTACCTGTTGGTGCCAATGCTATGGATCTTCAGGAAAAACCCATTTTGGCGGTTCCGTCATTTTTTTCCGCAGACGTTCTTGTGCCAACTCCAACATTTGGTCTAAGGGAGTCTCTTGAATAAACTTTGCAGCGGCCTCTCTAAACTCGATATTGGGGCATTGATTCCCTAAAACACAACCGTTAACGCAAGCTTGGGCGCAGTTAATTTTTTGCTCCACAGTAAATTCCTCTCTAAAAGTTATGAGTTATGATTTTCACTCTTTACTATCAGGCATTACTCTCCAAGGTAAATTTTACCTTGCAAGTTGCCATCTCATTAGTCTAAATATCTACCATTTAGAAAGTTATAGTTATGAGTTATGATTTTTACTCCTCACTCCTAACTTTCACTTCTCACTCTTATGAAGGGCGCTCATGTCAGAAGTTTTTGCCACTACTGGAACCATCGCTGCGATCGCAACTGCTGTTGTCCCCCAACAGGGTAGCGTTGGCATTGTGCGGGTGTCGGGTTCCCAAGCAATGGCTTTAGCTCAAACTCTCTTTCACGCACCAGGGCAACAAGTTTGGGAAAGTCACCGGATTCTCTACGGTTACATTCGCCATCCTCAAACGCAACAACTGGTAGATGAAGCTCTGTTGCTAATTATGAAAGCACCCCGTTCTTACACCCGTGAAGATGTAGTGGAATTCCATTGCCACGGCGGAATTATGGCAGTGCAGCAAGTGTTACAACTGTGTTTGGAAAATGGCGCAAGACTAGCGCAACCGGGAGAATTTACTCTCCGCGCCTTTTTGAATGGACGATTGGATTTAACTCAAGCCGAAGGTATTGCTGATTTAGTGGGAGCGCGATCGCCCCAAGCTGCCCAAACTGCTTTAGCTGGTTTACAGGGAAAATTAGCTCATCCAATCCGGCAGTTACGCGCTAACTGTTTGGATATCTTGGCAGAAATCGAAGCTCGAATCGATTTTGAGGAAGACTTGCCTCCGTTGGATGATAAAGCAATTATATCAGAAATCGAGAAAATTGCTACAGAAATCACTAGGTTAATAGAAACCAAAGACAAAGGTGAGTTGCTACGGACTGGTTTAAAAGTGGCAATTGTTGGGCGTCCGAATGTGGGGAAGTCCAGCTTATTGAATGCTTGGAGCCGGAGCGATCGCGCCATTGTGACTGATTTACCAGGCACAACCCGCGATGTGGTGGAATCGCAGTTAGTTGTCGGGGGAATTCCCGTGCAAGTGCTAGATACTGCGGGGATTCGGGAAACAACAGACCAAGTGGAAAAAATTGGTGTCGAGCGAGCGCGTCGTGCCGCCAATGCAGCTGATTTAGTCTTGCTTACCATCGACGCTTCATCTGGGTGGACAGAAGGCGATCGAGAAATTTACGAACAAGTGCAACACCGTCCATTGATTCTAGTGATTAACAAAATCGATTTAGTTGAAGAAGGTGAAAGAAAAACTCTTCAATCCCAAATCGTTCAACTGAGAGAAGTCGAACTCCCAAATCTAAAATCTAAAATTGTCACAGCAGCAGCTAAAAATCAAGGTATTGATGGTTTAGAAACAGCAATTTTAGAAATGGTTAAATTAGAAAAACTCCAAGCGGCTGATATGGATTTAGCTATTAATCAAAGGCAAGCAGCAGCCTTAACTCAAGCTAAAATATCTTTGGAACAGGTACAAGTAACAATTGCCGAGCAGTTACCTCTTGATTTTTGGACAATTGACTTACGAGGTGCGATTCAAGCATTAGGAGAAATTACCGGAGAAGAGGTTACAGAATCAGTTTTAGATAGAATATTTAGTAAGTTTTGTATTGGTAAATAAAGCGTACATTACGCGATGTGTAAATTATCTTTGAAACCCCGCTTCTATTCCTCTCACGCCAGTTGCTACAACGACGGGAACCCCCCTTCTCCTGTCAGAGACGCTACGCGAACGGGTGACGCTCGCGGACTCGCTAACGCTACGCTAACGGCAATTCCTCATGGGGGAAACCCCCAAGACTGGACTGCCTCACCGCAACGCACTAGCTTCCCCATTCCTGAGAGGCTTTGATTCTTACTGCCCAACGCTAGTAGGGAAAGGGTTGAGGGTTAGGTTTGAGAGAAAATTGCACACGGCATTACATTGGCAAAAGCGAAATGTAACCCAACATTTATACTAATCTTTGTGAAGTTTCGCTATTTTTCAACTCAACCTACAATTGATAACTAAATGTACATCTCAATTCGCCAAGCAACCAGACAAGATACGGTGATAGTTTCGGATGTGTTGTTAGAAGCAGCTTTGTGGCTCCAGGAGTGTGGTATGCCTCTGTGGCCTGATAGCGCGATTTCGCCAGAAAGTATCTCCGAAGATGTTGCTAACGGCTTGTTTTTCATTGCTGAATGGGCAGGTGAACCAGCTGGTACAATCAAGTTTCAGCTTGAGGATTTACGTTTCTGGCCCGACATTTCTCAGGAGGAGTCAGCATTTGTACATCGCCTTGCAGTTCGACGGCGTTATTCTGGTGGTAAAGTCTCTTCAGCACTGCTTACTTGGGCAGTCGAACATGCACAAATACTTGGTAAACATTATTTACGTCTAGATTGTAAGGCTTCGCGTCGGCGCCTAAGAGCAATATATGAAAACTTTGGTTTCCGTCATCACAGCGACAGACAAGTTGGTGCTTATTTGGTCTCTCGCTACGAATATGAAATACCTCCACAAGTAACCTAAATTCATATGTCTTTTATCGATGAAATTAATCCTGTCAACGCATTGATTGTGGGAGCCAGCCAGGGTATTGGTTTGGGTTTTGTAAAAAAATTGGTAGTGGTAAATATGTAGTGATAATAAATTTAGGCGCTACAACAAGAATTATAATGATGAATAAAATACCAGATAGCACCAATATGGTTATCTAGCTTCTTAGAGAAGGATAAAGTTTTTCTAACCAAACGAGAAATTCTTTGACGCATTGTATTATTAAAGCGTTCAATATGATTAGTCTTCCCACTTTCCTTCCCTACTGCACGATGAC
>NZ_JAQYWQ010000088.1 GCF_029379315.1 Nostoc sp. S13 | reverse complement strand
GCCCAATGCCCAATGCCCAATGCCCAATGCCCAATGCCCAATGCCCAATGCCCCAATACAGTTGTTACCAATTACCACTTTGTGACTCTGAGGATTGTACCAATTAACACGAAATAATCAGGCTAATGAATGCCAAGATCAAAAAAAGGATGCCCCAAGGATATTAAAAGTACTATGCCAGAATTACACCAATCAATTGCCGAGCATTATCACGAACGGACTAAATACAACCCTGAGACTCTCGCCTCCAAAAGTCAAAGGTTAGACTGGGCTAAACAGCCAGTGCCCTTTAAAGAGTACAAAATTGGCTCTACCTTTGATCTCAAACCCTATATCGAAGAAAAAGCAGAGGGATTTGCTAATAATCCAGATGCTCAATGGTGGCAAAGACTCTCAAGACTGTTGTTTCGCAGCTATGGATTGACGGCGAAAATGCCTTCTATGGGTAGTGCGGGGTATTTACGGGCTGCTCCCAGTGCCGGCGGACTATACCCTGCTGAAGTCTATGTAGTTTCCCGTGGTACGTCGTTATTGCCACCTGGTCTGTATAACTACCAGTGTCTGACTCATTCTCTGATGCATTATTGGGAAAGTGATGTTTGGCAAACTCTCCAAGCAGCTTGCTTCTGGCATCCTTCCCTAGAAAATACCCAACTGGCAATTATTGTCACTGCGGTTTTCTATCGTTCTGCGTGGCGCTACGAAGATCGGGCTTACCGCCGGATTTTTCTAGATACGGGACACCTGTTAGGCAATATCGAATTGGCTGCTGCGATTACTGACTATCGCCCCCATTTAATTGGCGGTTTTGTGGATGAATCGGTAAACAATCTGCTTTATATCGATCCGCAACAAGAAGGTGCGATCGCAGTCTTACCTCTGGCAGACTTGTTAGATGTGAATCAAAATTTGCCATTGGGATGTACTACTTTACCTTCCGCCACCGAAACCAGTTATCCCCAAATCCCCGATGGTGAATTGCTGACATATTTCCATCAATACACCCAGATCCAATCAGGTATAAGTGGCAATCTCAATTTACCAACTATCAAACAAGAAAAATCTTTGGAGGATAAATATAACTTTCCTTTCTGTTTGAAAATTCCCACCATCACTGCCCCTATAGACTGGGGACAAAACCTGTCAGAACTGGAAATTACTATGTACAAGCGACGCTCTACCCGCGCTTACAATGGTGATGAGTTAACTTTCGATGAATTGAAAAATTTACTTGATTTCACTTACCAACCGCAAAATTACATCGATCAAAGTTTAGATATTTCTCCAGACTACTTTGATCTGAATTTAATCGAAACATTCATTGCTGTTTCCGGAGTCCAAGGATTGGAGGCGGGTTGTTACTATTACGCGCCCAAAGCCCAAGAATTACGCCAAATTCGGTTTAAAAATTTCCGGCGAGAGTTACATTTTCTCTGTTTAGGACAAGAATTAGGACGGGATGCAGCAGCAGTGTTGTTTCATACAGCCGATCTGAAAGCTGCGATCGCTCAGTATGGCGATCGCGTTTACCGTTACTTACATATGGATGCTGGGCATTTGGGACAACGCCTGAATTTAGCGGCAATCCACCTGAATGTAGGCGTCAGTGGTATCGGTGGATTCTTTGATGACCAAGTAAATGAAGTTTTGGGTATTCCTGCCGATGAAGCTGTTCTATATATCACTACACTTGGACGCCCAAGATAAAACTAGGACTTACGCATTGACAGAAAATACAAAATATGTATTTTGGAAAAGACTAGATCTGTCGTAGGGGTAAAGCGCGGAGCTATTTATTCACATCCGATTTTTGTTAGCAACTTGGGTTTGGTAGTGACGCCATTTTTCCTGCTGACGCGCTCTTTTCTCCTCGGTAAGGCTATCAAAACAATAGGGACAGGAGATACCTTGTTCATACTTTGGAGACAGCTTATCTTCTTCAGAAATTGGATGTCCACAACAGAAACACCGCTCACAACTTCCTTGCTCTAACCCATGACTGACAGTTACCCGCTCATCAAAGACAAAACATTCGCCTTCCCATAAACTTTCCTGTGCTGGAACTTCCTGCAAATACTTGAGAATGCCACCTTTGAGATGATAGACTTCTGCAAAGCCTTGGGCAAGCATGAAGGATGAGGCTTTTTCACAGCGAATGCCGCCTGTGCAAAACAGAGCAACCTTTTTGTGTTTAGTTGGGTCGAGATGGTGGCGAACATAATCGGGAAATTCACGGAATGAGCCAGTTTGGGGATTTTCTGCTCCTTGGAAAGTACCTATATTCACCTCATAATCATTGCGGGTGTCAATCACAGTTACTTCTGGATCACAAATCAAATCATTCCATTCCTGGGGATTGACATAAGTGCCAACTTGCTGATTCGGGTCAATTTCAGGCAACCCCAAAGTAACAATTTCTGGCTTCAACCGCACCTTCATCCGTTCAAAGGGCGGGGTTTCGGTATAGGATTCTTTGGATTCTATATCTGCTAAACGGGGGTCAGAACGCAGAAAGCAGAGAACAGAGTCAATCGCCTGACGCGAACCTGCAATTGTACCGTTAATCCCTTCTTGTGCCAGCAAAATTGTCCCCTTGACATCTTGCGCTTGGCAGTAAGACAGTAAACGAGCTCGTTTCTCAGTAAAATCTGGCAGCTTGACAAATTTATACAGTGCTGCGACAACCTGGATATTTTCTGGCTTCATCCCTTTGGTAATGGAACAATATTAAGTTACAATCACAACGGCAACTAAAGTTACCTACTATTTTAATTTTAGGGGGGTTTAGCTCAGTTGGTAGAGCGCCTGCTTTGCAAGCAGGATGTCAGCGGTTCGAGTCCGCTAACCTCCATTTAAAAATATTACGAGAATCGTAACAACGGATAAACTCGTTTAATTGTATTTACTACTTCTACATCCTTTGTTATGTTTGGTTGCATATATTCCCGAAGGTGGAATCTATAACTTTTTCTTCAATTTGAGTCATTGTTTTTCTCTCTGATATTTTGCGAATGGCCGCATCTAGCCTACAGGCACGGTTGTAGTCTCAAAGAAGCGGTTAGCGGGGCGCGCCAGTCCCAGATTTTCGCGCAGCGTCTTACCCTCATAGTCCTGGCGAAAGATTGCACGCTGTTGAAGTTCTGGCACAACCTTGTCCACGAAATCATTCAGCCCTTCAGGAACAAAAGGGAACATAACGTTGAAGCCGTCAGACCCTTCCTCTGTGAGCCATTGCTCCATCTCATCGGCGATCGTTTGGGGTGTGCCGACGAAGGCCAGCCCGCCGTAACTGCCGATGCGTTGAGCTAGCTGTCGAATTGTCAGGTTCTCGCGTTGCGCCAGCGCTATCACTCGTTCTCGTGAAGATTGGCTGGTATTAGTCTGCGGGATTTCCGGCAAGCGATCGTCGGGATCAAAGCCCGAAACGTCATAGCCAAGTGCGCTATTGAGGCTAGCTATCCCACTGTCATAATGTACTAGGCTGTCCAAATGACAACGCTTGGCACGCGCCGCTTCGACGGTTTCACCCACGATGACTAAAGCACCTGGAAGAATTTTGATGCTTTCTGGGTCACGTCCAATCGCCCGCGCCCGACCCTTAATGTCGGCAAAGAATGCCTTGCCTACTTCCAAGTTGGTAGATGATCCAAACACGACCTCGGCGGTTGCGGCAGCCAGCTGACGACCGGCTTCGGAGGCTCCTGCCTGGACGATCACCGGCCAACCCTGGACAGGTCTGGCGATGTTCAATGGCCCCCGCACCGAAAGATGTTTTCCCTGATGACCTAAAACGTGAATTTTTGCGGGATCGAAATAAATCCCTGATTCCACATCCCGGATGAACGCATCGTCAGCGAAGGAATCCCAAAGACCCGTGACGACATCATAGAATTCCCTAGCTCGCGCGTAGCGTTCGTCATGCTCTACCTCCTTTTCTAAGCCAAAGTTGAGTGCTGCGTCGGGATTGGCTGTGGTGACGATGTTCCAGCCAGCGCGACCGCCACTGATATGGTCGAGAGACGCGAAGCGGCGAGCGATGTGGTAAGGCTCGTCATAGGTTGTGGAAGCGGTGGCTATCAGCCCGATGTGTTCGGTGACGCTAGCAAGGGCAGAAAGCAAGGTGAAAGGCTCGAAGGAGGTGGCAGTATGGCTGCGCTTTAGCGCATTCAGAGGCATATTTAGCACTGCTAAGTGATCAGCCATGAAGAATACGTCGAACTTGCCTTGCTCTAGTTTCTGGATGAGTTGTTTCAGCGCTGGGAAGTTGAAATTGGCATCAGGCAAAGCCCCAGGATAGCGCCAAGCGCCTGTATGTATGCTTACCGGGCGCATGAACGCGCCCAGTTTCAATTGTTTTGATCCGCTCATTAGCCCTCCATATACATGGTCTGAAACCCGCCGCTCTCCCTTGCAACCTCAATCTCTCAGATGCAGAATGAAGCAAATTGATGATCAATTTGAATAAGGAATTACCCCTATTTTGTCACTTTGGAAAAACAATAATCGAAGCAAGATTTTGAAACCTTGATTTAGTCAAGCTTTGAGCCTTTCTTTTCTAAGAATAACTGGAATTTATCACTCCAAACTGGAGATTTTTGTTTGAGGAATTTCAGGGCGCGATGCCTATGGCGGGCTACGCCAACCTGATTAGTGTCATCAAAATGCCGATTGTCGCCGTTATAGGGATTTCATTGATTAATTTTAGTGTCTGTTTTTGTCGCAAGCTTGCTTCCCAAAAGATTAAGCCTTATTTCTAACGGCATCCGGTGTAATCGCTGCATACTGCTGGGTAGTTAGGGTTGCTCCTTTAACATCCACTTGTTTTGGCACAACTTTCAGTTCATACAGAAGATCCGCAACCTTTTGTTGAGCGCTAATTACTTCCTCGGTAATTGGTTTCATGTCATATTTTCTTCTCGCCAGCGTCAATTCCATAGTATCCACATCAGTCTTGACCTTCGGTGCGAGAATTTCAGCAGCAGCGCGCCTGTTTTTGTTTGCCCACTGCCCAACTTGGTAGTACTCTGACAAAATTGCTTTCAAGAGTTCAGCATTATTAGTTACAAAATCTCGTGAAGCGAGGTAATAACTTCCTGGCGTTTTAATTCCTTGCGCGTTTCGTAAGACCCGGATACTGCCTTCTTTTTGGAGCTTGATTAGATAAGGATCGCCTTCTACAAAGGCATCAACCGTCTTGTTCAAAAACGCTGCTCGTCCATCTGCAACGGTCAGATTCACTGATTCAATATCACTGATTTTCAGCCCTGCCTCTTCCAACGCCTTCACCACAAAAAAGGTTTGAGCCGTCCCTCTAGAATAAGCAACTTTTTTACCTTTAACACCTGCCAATGTTTGGATTGGAGAATCCTTAAGCACAATAATCGCTGAACCTTCTCCAGTCCCTGGCGGAATATTAACTACATAAATCAGATCAGTACCAGCTGCCTGAGCAAAAATGGGTGGGGTTTCGCCAGTAGGTCCTAGATCAATGCTACCCACATTTAAGGCTTCTAATAGAGGTGGCCCAGACACAAATTGAGACCAAGTAACACCTATCCCTTGAGGAGCCAAACGTTTTTCGATCACGCCTTTTTCATGGGTCAGATCCCCAGAAACTTGGTAGCCAAGTCGAACAAGCTTGGTAGGACTCTTCTCCTTAGTATTACTGGTAGTAGTAGCGTTATTGCCCAAGCTAACGCTGCTGTTGTTAGCATTACTATTGTTTGTGCTGCCATTGTTGATACCACAACTGACCAAGGTAGTAAAAGATGCTAACCCGTAGAAAGCGTAAAGCAAATCACGTCTGGATATAGAGTATTTTCCAATTTGCGGTCTTACCATAACTAACTGTCCACCTCATCTTGATGTTGATACCATTGAGCAAAATCTCTGCAAGATAATCCAACTGATCAAAAGCTTCTATCCTTGCTAAAAATGCTAGTAGTCTGGCAAGTCAAGTCGCTTTGCTCCAATTCAAAAAAGGTCAAAAATGCTGGTCGTGTTGGCCAGATATTGAGGCTCTTGGAGTAAAAGAGTTTAATGGTTACTTCTTCACTCCAAGAGCTTGCAATACGCTTTCCTTGCCTTAGTAGACCACTAGCTTTTCCCCTCTGCTCTCTAAAGTGGAGAAGGAAAGGGGAGTAAAGTTTTGTATCTGAAATAATTTACAATCTTTAGCTAGCTGAACTTTAGAAAGGACGGCTTCCTCGGATGCTAACCCGCTTCAAAATCCGGGTTGCGTTGGCATTAAATTCAGGGCGATAGTGAGCCGTTGCCTGGTTGTCCCAATAAAGCAGGTCGCCCTTGCTCCAGTGGTGTTGATAAACAAAGTGGGGTTGCTTAATGTGTTCTCGCAACCGCTCGATTAGCTTTGCCCCTTCCACTAGATCGTAATCAACAATATCTACCTCGCTAGCTGCATTTAGGAAGAGAACTTTCTTGCCAGTATCTGGGTGGCTGCGAACTAGAGGATGGGTAGCAACTCGTTCGTCCGGTTTAACAGAACGACCGGCTGCATAAGCAGGCTCAGGATACTCATCCCGATACTTGCCATAGAAATTAAAATGCCGCACCTGCAAGCCAGTAATCTGCTGCTTGGTAAGATCATCTAGCTCTTCGTAAGCCTGAATCAAATTCACCCAATAGGTATCAGGGCCATTCTCAGGCAGTTCTACCCCATATAAAAAGGAACCGCTAGATGGTGTAGGCAACCAGTCGTGATCGATATGGGGTAAAAGTTCACGATAGTTGGGTGCAACATTGACGGAACTTTCTTCGGAAGCAGCATTCGCTAGGGTGAGTACGAGGGGTGGTAGATAAGGCTCTGTTTCCCCTTTCTTGATATAAGCAGGCTGTTGGAGAATGTCGCCAAAGTAATTGGCAAAGTCCAATAGACTTATCCGGAAATGAGAACTTTATTTGGCTGAAACCTAGCTCTGGAGAGGGTTTTAGAGGTTCCTGTTTTATATAAGCTAAAAAGCCAGCTATGTAAGGGTTTCAGCTATTTTGAGGTTTATTTGTGGATAAGTCTAATAATTGGTCATCAGTCAATTGTTGATTTTTGAAGATGAGGATGTGGTAATCGCGCCACGCCTGCTTGAGTTGCAGGATCACTTCTGGTTGTGCCACAACACTGGCATCAACACCAGTAACTACTGCTCCTAAAGAGGCTTTGGTGGGCGTAATCTCAAACCGTGTTGCAGTAAATGTCATAAAAATTTCTCCTTGTACTTTGTAGTTTTTAGCTTTGTAGTTTACGAAAGCACTGGTTGTGCTTCCTCTTTCTCAGCTTTCTGCTTGAAGACGTTTGGGACATCTGCGCTGAACACCTCACCTTGAACTACTTGGGAGCGGAAACCATCAACCCCAACTGGAATATCGCCAGTGATGGTGGTGCGATAGAGGAGACGTTCGACATCTAAATGATCCAAATCTTGAGGAGCCAAATGCACAGTGGCGCGGTTGTCCCAGAAGGCGATATCACCGTTGTTCCAACGGAAACGGGTGGTGTAGGCAGGTTTGGTGATTTGGTTGAAGAATAACTCAAGCAGCAGCTTGCTCTCTTCTGGTGACACATCAAGAATGTGCGAGACGAAGCCTGGGTTAACGAACAATGCACGCTCGCCAGTCTCAGGATGAACCCTGACTACCGGGTGGATGGAAACCAGGGGATTGACAGCAATGCGCTCGGTAAACTTGCTGTTGTGGGGCTGATACCCGCCCCCATTAAAGCGATGTTCAGCTTTCAATGTATCTGCTAGGGCCCGCACTTTTGCTGAGAGTCCCTCATAAGCGGCAACAAGATTACTCCAGTGGGTGTCACCACCGAAGCTGGGGACATTAACCGCGCGTAGAATTGACGCTGCTGGCGGGTTAATCGCTGCTGTTACATCTGTGTGCCAGGGGCCTCCACTGCGAAAACCGTATTGCTTTTCATAGAGACTACGATCAACAGGTTTGATCTGTGGGAATCCCGCGACTGGTTCAGGCTCTCCAAGGGGATGTGCGAAAGTCACTTCGCCAAAACGAGATGTGAACGCAACCTGGGCAGCATGATCAATATTCTGACCACGAAAGAACACGACTTTCCACTTCAATAGTGCTTGACGAATTTCTTTAACTTGATCATCATTCAGAGGATCAGAAAGGTCTACGCCACTGATTTCGGCACCAATGAAACCAGCTACCTGTTTGACTTCGATATGTTTGTAGCCCATATAAATTCTCCAGAGTTTGATCTCTAAGGGGGTGTGACACTCGTCCGTTTCTTTTGGAATTTTGCTATCAACTGCAAGCAATATTTCAAAGGAAGCGGTCATCACTGATAGTATCATACAGTAAGCCGATAGATTTACCGTAGTATTTAATTGCTATCTATATTTTTAGACTGCCGGAATAACGGGAAGTGGTGTTGCATAATACAAAGATGAATTTAGGTTATGTACTATGCAATATTTTTACTGTAATCATATTGAAGTAAACAAGAATGGTAAGCGCCAAAATAAGCTGTGGGCACATTTGTGTAAACTGCGACGTGCGTTCCGCCCCGCTTCTCTACGAGACGCTAGGCGAACGCTAAGGCCAATTCATCGATGTCTCTAATCCGCCAAAAGGATAGATCAAGTTTGGGGATATGAAAACTGCTCGAATATCTCCGACTTAGAAATGAAATACGCTGCTCTGCTCGAAACAGCTAATAACATTAAGCTATTTAGCGGATTCTGTTACATACAATTCACAGATACCTTCCCAGAAGCTAACGGTTTATTATATGGCGATCGCACGCCGAAATTTACCATTGAGACAATCCGGGCTGCAACCCTCTCAGGACAAGGATTATGTACTCTCACAAGCTGTTAAAGCCAGACGGACGCAAACTAAAGTTATACAGCCGCTACCCAATTACTAGTCAGTTAGAAGCCACTAGCCCTAGCAACGAGCCAGTGCAAGCTAATCCCCATCTGCGCTGGCATCCCTTGCGTGGCGAATGGGTAGCTTATGCTAGTCACCGTCAAGGGCGGACATTTATGCCGCCTCCAGAGTATAACCCCGTGGCACCTACAAGTAACCCTGAGTTTCCTACGGAACTACCCCAAGGTAAGTATGATGTAGCAGTGTTTGATAACCGCTTTCCCTCAATGATTGCTACAGCCAACAATCCACCTGATACTATCGTAGAAACGTTACCAGCTAATGGAGCTTGTGAGGTAGTAGTTTTTACTCAAGATGCCCACGCCTCCCTGAGTTCCTTAGAGTTGGAACATCTAGATTTGCTGTTGGAAGTGTGGGGCGATCGCGTTTGCGAACTCGGACTAAATCCCCAAATTCAGTACGTGCTGCCCTTTGAAAATAAAGGTGTAGAGGTGGGTGTAACATTGCACCATCCCCACGGGCAAATTTACGCCTATCCTTTTATACCGCCTGTTCCGGCGCGGATGCTGTCAATGCAGCAGGAGTTTTATGAAAAACATCGGCGGGGTTTACTGCAAGACTTGATTCAGAAGGAAATTGCAGACAATCAACGGATTATTTACCAAGATGAGTATGCGATCGCATTTGTCCCAGTATGCGCTCGTTACCCCTATGAAGTCTGGATTGCACCAAAAGAGCCAGTTAGGACTTTTATGGATCTTACCCCAGAACAACGTTGGGGACTTGCCAAAGCTTTAAAAACTGTCACTCTTAAGTATGATGGCTTGTGGAATCGCCCGTTTCCTTACTTGATGGCTTGGTTTGGCGCACCAACTGACGGTTTAGCGCATCCAGAAGCGCATTTACATGCCGAGTTTTATCCACCATATCGGACAAGCGAAAGGCTGAAGTATCTGGCAGGAACCGAACTCGCAGCAGGGATGTTTGCCAATGATGCTTTACCAGAGGAGAAAGCGAAGGAGCTACAAGCTGTGATGGTGAATATTGAAGAGCCGATTTCGGCGTAATCGGGTATTTCTTGTTTTGAAACTACAGCTTAGATCCTGAAAACCTCTTCTCCTACCCAACACCCAGCAGCAAAATCAAATACTAAGACATTAAATGCTATATCTTCGGTTTCCCCTTGTTTTTTGCTACCAAAACTCACATAACCCGTAAAGCAAAATTAATAATCATCTCATTTTGACTTGACGCAATTATGACAAACTTATAACAAAAGTATGACCAGAAATTTTTACTGAACAGCCTGTTTAAATCAGGAAATGAAAGAAACTTATCCAGATGAATATTGGTCATAAAATTCTGACAATCAAGACTCGTAAATGAGGAATTTATTATATGAATCGGCTTTTTTCTCACAGCTTACTGAGGTTAACAGGTGTATCCTTTTTACTTTGTTCGTCTCAATTGGCAATGGCGCTTGTACCCAATAACGTTGCGATTATCGTCAATAGTGGCTCTACAAATACGATTGGATACCGTATTTACGTATCACCATCGGGAGAAGTTAATTATGTTGATGGCAAAGGATCTAATCAAGGTAAATTGTCCGAAAAATTAACGAAAAACTTTTTCCGTGACCTAAAAGTTGCTGAACCTTTATCTAACTTGCCAGGTAAACAAAGTTGCGTCAAATCTGTTTCTTTTGGTACAATTACTACCATTAGATTCGCTGGTGAGGACTCGCAAGACATTAGCTGTCCTGGCAATAATGCTAAAGCTCAACGCTTGGATAATGATGTTATTGCAATTGCCAAAGCTTTAAACGTAGTTAATGTTCCTAGGAGCCAAGGAAAACCACTGCCACCCCAGAACTTTTAGTCGATTCACCGATTTGACTGTTTTTAGCTGGGGTTAGAGAGCCTGTACAAGATAAAGCTGCTCTGGTACCGCCCTGAATATGGGATGGGTGTCTCCTCATCCGTCCCACAAGAAAATTTGGGATGTTTTTTTATTTATCATTCCCTTAGCTCGACTTGATCCATTTTTTGGCAACGCTCAAGCTGACGCTGAAACCTTTGTGGGACGGGAGCTTTACTTTTTCGATTTTACCGAGAATCAGTGGCAGGGAAAAAGTTTTGGCCAAAAAGCTAGGGTTTTTGCAGTATCAAGAGACCCAAGCTCTTAATTTTGGATTAAGTCGAGCTTAGTAGCAAAACAACTGACAATTTTTGAAATGTAAATCTTAAAATTAATTATGACTAATCCTACAGAACTACTGCGATCGCGCTACGGTGAAATCCCCTTCAATCCCGAAATTGAATGGAATGATTCGTTGACAGCACTACTCTCTCACCGTTCAATCCGGTCTTATTTAGCTGATCCTCTACCACCGGGAACTCTGGAGTTACTAATTGCAGCCGCCCAATCTGCATCTACTTCCTCTAATTTGCAAACCTGGAGTGTGGTGGCAGTCGAAGATCCACAGCGCAAAGAGGAATTATCCAAATTAGCGGGAAACCAAGCACATATAAAGCAAGTGCCTTTATTCTTGGTTTGGTTAGCAGACTTGGCACGTCTAAGCTACGTTGCTGACAGTCGCGACATATCTCATGATGCGCTGGAATACTTAGAAATGTTTGTGATGGCAACAATCGATGCAACTTTGGCGGCGCAAAACGCAGCAGTCGCAGCTGAGTCACTCGGTTTGGGAACAGTATATATCGGCGGAATCAGGAACCGCCCACAAGAGGTAGCAGAGATATTGAATTTGCCCTCCTCCGTGTATGCTGTATTTGGGCTGTGTGTAGGCTATCCGAATCCGGAAGTACAAGCAGCGATTAAACCACGTTTGCCACAATCAGCTATATTGCACCGTGAAACCTATAAATTAGCAGAGCAAGAAGAAGCGATCGCTCACTATAACAACATCATTAAAGAATTCTATACTGAACAAAAGATGAATATTCCTGGTGATTGGTCAGAACACTCAGCCCAACGGATCGCAACTGTAGAGTCTTTGAGAGGACGCGATCGCTTACGTGAAGTTCTGAATAACCTCGGTTTCAAATTGCTGTAAAGCGCAACGAGCGTCACCCGTTCGCCTTGGTCTCCGACAGGAGAAGGGCGGATAGCGTAGCCTCAACTCTTAGAGAGGCTCCGCCAACAAGTCCGGCTACTTCTGCTCTTAAGCAAGCTACGCGCAGCGCCTCCTAGAGAGCGTCTGAATAAGCGGCGTTTTTTGCACCCCACCAAGTAGATTTGGTGGTTAACTTTCCTAGTGACAGATATAGAATCCCCCACTGATAGCGCCACGGAGAGATCATGCTGGAGCATCAAGATTGCTGAATTCTGCATTCTTCAACAGCCGCAATATTAAATACTGACTGAATTGAAAGGCGATCGCCTCACTCGTTTGATTTCCTGATTAACTCGTAGTCCCACGTATAAAAACCAATTTGATTGGGAACTCTAGAGAATCGCCCTGTGCGATAACCCCGCGATAATTCCTTCTGTACCGCGCCTTTGACCTGTTTAAGTTCATCTTCAGCAAGTTTTCCATAAAGCCCTTCAATGATTTCATTAATACTGAAAACTTTTGCAGAATTTTGTTCTAAAAAATCGGAAATGGCATCAATCAAAATTAGCTCTTCAAATGCTTCAAGCTTGGGGATTTTTTGGGGTTTTGTTTCGCTAAACGATTTGTGATTTTTGTGCTTGTTTTGCCCAAGCGAATTCTTAGTTGGATTAGAGGTAAGCAAACGTGAATCTAGAGTATAATATCCAGGCTTACCTTTAACAAATGACCATTTATTGGCTTCTCTACCTTGGGTAAGTGAAGATTGAACTCGACCTTTAACTAGTTTGAAGATATCTGGCTCTAACTCTCCATAGAGCGATCGCACGATCACGTCTATGTGAACAATTATGCCAATCTCTTCTGCCAACAGCCTTTCAATCGCTTCAGTGCGACTTAAAGATTGATACTCTGGCAACATGGGAATCTCTACGCCATATAGCGATCGCTGTTGAGTTGATGTTTCTACAAGTGGTAATATCGGCGGTTCTGCTAATTCCAGATTATCTGTAGCTGCATCAAATCCTCCAGACTCGGAATCGTCCAATTGCAAGAGTTCAAGAGGGCTAGGTTCTTCCAGTTTCAGATCAGAGTTATCAGTCAGAAATAATAACGAATTTTCTTCTTTTTCAGGGGTGAATTCTTGTTCGGCTACCTCCAAGGCAAAAGACCAGTTAGATAACAAAGCTTCTACGTGAGTGAGATTAGCTTTGGCTTGAGTATATAGTTTTTCATACTGTT
Source organism: Nostoc sp. S13 (assembly GCF_029379315.1). Classification (GTDB taxonomy): domain Bacteria; phylum Cyanobacteriota; class Cyanobacteriia; order Cyanobacteriales; family Nostocaceae; genus Nostoc. The sequence continues at coordinate 17,211 of NZ_JAQYWQ010000088.1, read as the reverse complement.
CAACTTGGGGTGCGTAGTAATCTCGCAATGCTAACAGTGGTTCTAAGGCGCTTTGCGGAAGCTCTAAGGGGAAGGGACTATTCATAAAATTTAAAGTTATTTAATTTCTTACCTGTTGCATCTGATACCGCTTGGACTATCTTGAAATACTAGTACTATTTATCATGTATAAAATTAACACTTCAAATTAAGGGTTGGCATTTTCTAAACTAAACGATATTTTGCTTTGATTGTGCCTACCTGCCCAATTCCGGCGCGTACCTTGCCGCCGTAGGCATCAGTTTTACAATTATACCGATGGTATTCCAGTGTTTTAGCAAGTGTTTGAATCGCCTGTGAGTTGTATAAGTTCTACTAAACCATTCAAAAGGTAGAGGTTATATCGGGCAACTTTTGGAAACAATAAATTGACGGGCAAAGAAACCCAAGCTGAGATTCAATCGAAACTCAATTCATAAATTTAACATACTAAAGGAATTATCATCAGCACTACAATAGATAACTTCACCAAAAAACTTCATGACCATTTAGAAGCGGCTGAAGATCGGGCAAAATCCCTGAAGAAAAGCATTCAATCTGCGCCAAAAAAACTCAAGCTGAGATTCAATCGAAACTATCACTGATATAAAAAGCTCACTCTAGTTGATTATGTCGGCGATGCCTACTTTAGAGTAATCTTTTATTTAATTCCACTTTTGTTGTACTTAGTAAGTATTTCATTGCTCCGTCTGTTTTTACTAGTTTTTCACAAGGAATTAATTATATGGCGAATAAGATTGACATCAGCAAATCCGTGCCCCAAGAGCGATGGGGTGAATTTTTTGATCAGTTTTCAGATGGTAATCGTGGACGACATATTTCGATCGAAATCATCGATTCAGAACTCGGTGACGAAGAACTAATTAAGAACGCAACTTTGATGGCGATCATTTACGATCGCCCTGGCAAGGGAGATGATTTAGTGATTGAAGTGGGTGAACATGAAGTGAGCTACGCTCACACGATCGATTCACCAACTGAAGTTTTAACGGGACAGAACTCAAACGGCGAGATTATCGCGATTTGGATTACTAACGCTACCGCAAGAAAAACATTGATCAGGCTACAAGCTAGTTGATCTGGTTGAATAATCTTGAGTTCAGGTGAAACATCGGGTGCTGTTTCAGCACCCATACTAAATAACCCACAGGAATCAATATGTCTCTTATTCAAAACAAAGTGGTAATCATCACCGGAGCCAGCAGTGGGTTAGGTGAGGCGACTGCGGACTGGCTGCTAGTGGAGCCAAACTGATGCTGGCCGCCCGCCGCGAAGATCGGCTCAAAGAACTGGTTGCAGCGATCGCCAAATCAGGAGGAACTGCAACCTACCAAGTGACAGATGTGGCAAATCGCGGACAGGTGGAAGCCTTGGCGAAGAAAACTTTCAGTACTTATGGTCGTATCGATGTGCTAATTAATAATGCCGGTTTGATGCCGCTTTCTCTTCTCGACCAAGTAAAGGTAGAGGAGTGGGATCAGATGATCGATGTCAAATCAAGGGCGTCCTCTATGGGATTGCTCAAGATACAGCAGCGAGAATGAATGAATTTTATGCGATCGCCATTGATGCAGATGCTATTGCCCGTGCTATTGCCTATGCCATTGAGTAGCCCAGTGATGTTGATGTGAATGAAATGATCATCCGTCCCACACGTCAAGAACTTTAGATTTAGTAAAGTCTTAGTTGGTGAGTTGGCCACTCGAAGCCTTTTGGCAAATCAGGCGATCCACCATAATCACTTCCAGGCAAGTTAATCCCAGAGTTAGACCGGATAATTTCTATTGCAGTACGGAGAACACTACATAAATAGTCTTGGTGTTATGCGCTCGCTGTTCCCTCGAACATCTGCAAGAAGTTTGCTACGTCCATTTTTAATCAATAGACATCTCCGAAAAAGAATGTAGAGGCGCGAAATTTCGCGTCTCTACAAGGGTTCTAGATAAGGCATATTTAATTTCACCAGATGTCTAATTATTACTGCAATTAATAAGTCCAGTTTTGCTTGGTCTGCAAACTATAGGTTCCATCTTTCACATCCACCCGCTCAGGAATCAGATTTAAATCTCTAAACGTATTTGCCTGGTGCTGTAGAGCAGTCAGCGATTGGTCATCAATCGGGATGATAGCGCGTTCGCCACTATGTTTATGTAAAGTTTCTAAGATAGATGGATCAATTTCATGCTGCTCTGCCAATCGTTGAACAGCTTCTAATTCCTGTCTCTTAGCCCAAGTACCAGCTTCGTTTACCTCTTCTAAAATCACCTTGAGCAGGTCGGGATAGTCGCGTACCAGCTCTGGAATTGCGTAGTAATAGGTGGGAACTTCCACGGAGGCTTTGTCACCAAATATGTTCTCTAAGTCTGCAATTGATCGCCCTGGGTAAGCGCTTCGCGCTTGAGTTGCTGTGTAAGGAACCCAAATCACCCAAGCATCGACCTCACCCCGGTAAAATCGGGGCAGCGCCTCCGGTTGTGTCAGATAAACTGGCTCAATGTCACTAAAATCGAGTCCTACTTTTGCCAGCGATCGCACAAGCACATAATGTGCGCTTGAGCCTTTGTCAAAAGCGATCTTTTTACCTTTGAGATCGGCAAGCGTCTGAATCGGCGAATCTTCCGGTACCAGAATCGCTTGACCTTTGGGAGAGGTATATTTTTCTTTAGCTACCCGCACAAACACATGATCCGCCGCTTGAGAAAAGATGCTGGCCGTGCCGCCCCCGCCGCAGAAGTCAATCGTCCCGTTGCTGAGTGCTTCTATCAGAGAAGAGGCTGACAAAAAGCTTGACCATCTGACACTCAGCCCAAATGGTTGCAAACGTGTTTCGAGCAAGCCTTGAGCACGGAGAACTTCCAGATTTGTCATCCCTTCTGGATATCCCATTTTCAGTTGCTTGAGCCGCCGCGCTTGTTTAGCTAGGGGCGTGTTGCTAGATCGATCAGAACGGTTAAAAAACCAGCGATCCAAAACTATACAAAAAATTATGCCCCCGACAAATAGTCCCACCGTTTCTAGTAACCGAGTTGTCGAATTTTTGGGTATTTTGTAACTGATTTAGTAGAGAGGAGAGTGTATTGCCAGATTCAGAAGCGGCAACAGCATGACCGTCAAAAACTAGAGTCAAGACCAAAATCGAGATAAGTCCGAGGCAAAATCGAACTGCAAACCTGTAGGTAGCCGATCTACGAGTGGCTGATCTGAGCGACCGTAAGATGTTTTGACTTGTGCATCTAGGCACAAGGTCAATCAAACGGCTAATCATATGAAAATCCCCGATACGGCTGGAAACCACTTGACTTTAGACAGTGGAGGAAAGCCGAATGGCAGTTTTAACTGCCGTGCTTCTCCATCAAGAATATGGTTTGAATAAACAATCATTTGGAAGTGCATTTTGTGTTAATCGTTTACCTGTGTCTAAACTGTGTAAACTAATTGTTTTTCTGCTTGGATCTTTTTTTGTTGGTGATGCTTGCAATAAATGGCGACGTTATATACGAGAATACAGCCAGAATGTTAGACTTTTTGGGGCTATTTATATATTATTAGGACTTATGCAAATATTCTATATGTAGGGTGTGTATAGCTTGGGACATTTAAGAAAAGCGCAGCGTAACGCACCATCCCCACCATGAGTAGTTTTGCTGCGTAATTCATGTATCATAACTAACTAAGTTGAATCAATAAAAAGTCGAGTTACACCTGATGCGCGAAACTCCCCTTCTCATATTAATATTTCTCGATATTGTGGGGCTGATTACAAAGGTTGAGCGATCGCTAGTTTCGGTGATCAGATAGGTCTTGAGTGAGGAGTGATGATGGATTGGTTAATTGCAACAATTAAGATCGGGCTAGCTGCGGCAGTGGCAACAACGTTTGATGATAATATTTATCTGACTGCCTTTTTTAGTGAGGTTAATCGGACTTTTCGTCCTCAGCATGTTGTAGTTGGTGAGATTCTAGGGTTCACGGCATTAGTGATAGTAAGTTTCGTTGGTTTCTTACTGGGTCTAGCAATTCCGTCAACTTGGATTGGTCTACTGGGGATTTTGCCGATACTCATTGGCTTAAACAATTTGTTCAACCTGAATAAGGATGACTCAGCCGAAGATAAGTCAGCCAATCTGAAAAGAAACTCTAAATTTCGAGGATTTGATTCTCGAAAGCGATCGCTCTGGAATGTAATCCCCGATCCCCAGACCTATCGCGTCTCTGCGGTCACAATTGCCAACGGCGGTAACAATCTTGGGATCTATATTCCCCTGTTTGCCACTAGCTCAATCCAAAATCTGTCCGTAATCATACCAGTTTGCTATTTCATTGTTTGCTGCTGGCTGTTTATGTCCTATACTTTGACTCATCAACCCGGTATCGCTTTGGTACTCAGCCGTTATGCTCGCAAGATTTTCCCCTTCGTGCTGATGTGGCTAGGTTTCAGAATTCTGATGGACAGCGAATCTTATCGTCTGTTTCTACCAAACACTTGACCTTTTTTTAATTAAAAATGAAAAGTTAAAAATTAAGAAGAATAATAATTTTTAATTAATTTGGGGTTCAGAGCAACCACTGATAGCGAAGCGTTAGCGAGTCCTCGAGCGTCTTGCAATTTTTAATTAATAATTTTTAATTTTTAATTGGAGCGTTCGCCTTTGGCGTCTCCTAGAGAAGCGACTTGACGGCATCCAAAAAATCTATGGGAACATTATGGTGTTGTAATATGAAATAAGTGTTTTACAGTGGCATCAAATTTCGGTCTTACCACATTGTCGGTACAGCCAAAGAATACTAGTTGATTTAAGTTCTTCTTTAACAGAGATGGAAAGCCACTGTTGCTAAATCTAATCAGTCCAGCTAAGATAATACTACGCATACTAAGTATTTTCTAATGGTTTCTACATCTAATCACTCCCCAGCTTTAGAGTCGTGGCAGCAAAATCTGGCACCATACAATTTAGGCTACAGAATCAAATTAGTCTCACAACTGCTCAGTCGCAAGTTTACTGAGAGGCTTGAACCGTTTGGACTTACGCCATTTCACTGGTTGGTGTTGTGCTGTCTTTGGCAAGAAGATGGCTTACCTACTTCTAGTATTGGGGACAAACTCAAACAAGTGGGAGGGACTTTAACAGGCGTACTAGATCGGATGGAAGAACGCGGCTTGGTGCGTCGAGAACGCGACACCGACGATCGCCGCATCTGGCGGATCTGGCTAACGGATGCAGGCAAGGAACTAGAAGCTGTCTTACCGCCAGTCGCCGCAGCCCTGCGTGATCAAGCGATGGAGGGTATTTCCTTTGCTGACCGTGAACTATTTTCCCAAATGTTGAATCGGGCGATCGCTAACCTCTCCTAAAGATGATCCCAGAATCACCCGGTCGGGTGAGGCACTGTAAAGATATATTTTGAGATAATATTACGCATACTAAGGAAATAAAGTTTTTTTCAGGAAATATTACGCATTCTAAATAAACGACTATCAATCAAATTATTGGAGGAAGAAGGAAGTTAACAATCATGGGCACTAATACTTTGAACGGACGCAACGGACACAAGACCCCAATTTTAGAAAAAGAAGTGATTCCTGATTTAGAGCCTTTAGAAGTTGTGACAGCAGAAACATCTGCAACAGCAGAAGCACCTGTTGTGACTCCTGAGATCGAGAAAGAAGTTCCACCGAAGCGCAAAAAACCGACTGGTTTAATTTTGGCAGCCTTAGGTGTGGGTGCGATCGCCGCAGGTACTTTTGGTTATCATTACTGGCAATACGCCTCCACCCACCAGGAAACAGACAACGCCACCGTTGCGGGAAACATTCACCAAATTAGTAGCCGCATTCCCGGAACTATAAGTGAAGTGCTTGTGAATGATAACGAACTGGTGCAACCGGGACAATTGTTGGTGAAGTTAGATCCACGGGATTATCAAAGTCAGGTACAACAAGCACAAGCCGCCCTAGAAAATGCGCGTGGTCAGGCGCAAGCCGCTCAAGCAAATATTGCTTTAACTTCACAAACCACCACTGGTAAGACAACTCAAGCGCAAGGTGATGTCAGTGGTGCGGTAGCAGCAATTTCCACAGCCCAAGCAGCAGTACAAGAAGCCCAAGCTGGGATACCGGCGGCGCAAGCTGAAGTCAGACTAGCCCAAGCGGGGATTCCCGCCGCCCAAGCGCAGGTAGCGCAAGCAAATGCGAATTTGGAAAAAGCCCAAACAGATTACAATCGTTATAACCAATTGTATAAAACAGGTGCGATCGCTCGTCAGCAATTAGACACAGCCAAGGCAGCTTATGATGTGGCTACGGCACAAAAAAACGCAGCTATTCAGGGAGTAGAACAAGCCCAAGCCAAGTTAGCCTCTGCCAAAGTTGGTGTCGCCAAAGCCCAGTCTCAACTAGCACAAGCGCAAGAAAATGTCACCAATGCCCAAGCTAAATTGGCAGCATCTAAGGGAGGATTGCAACAAGCTACCGCCGGTGGACAAGATACAACAGTAAAACGTAGTCAATACGAAGCGGCAAAAGCGGCGATCGTGCAATCAGAAGCATCGCTCAAAGACGCACAATTGCAACTATCTTATGCCAATGTTACCGCCCCCAGTGCCGGACGCATAGGCAGGAAAAACGTGGAAATTGGCAACCGAGTTGCAACCGGAACACCATTAATGGCGATCGTCGATAACAACTATTGGGTAGTTGCGAACTTCAAAGAAACTCAATTAGAAAAGATGCGCCCAGGAGAGCCAGTAGAAATCAAGCTGGATTCTTTCCCTCATCACACCTTTATCGGTCGAGTTGACAGTATTTCGCCAGCTTCCGGCGCTCAGTTTGCCTTATTGCCACCAGATAACGCGACAGGTAACTTTACCAAAGTTGTACAGCGCATCCCAGTAAAAGTAGTTTTCGACCAAAAGAGCATTCAAGGATACGAATCGCGGATTACTCCGGGGATGTCTGCGGAAGTTGCTGTGGAAGTCAAGTAATACCAAATTGCTTTAAAATATCTGAAAAACCTGTTTCTAGTTGTGATATCTTCCTACACCTATGGAGAGGCGTATGGAGATGAGGTGAGATGATATTGATGAACGCAGATTGGTATCAAGCAAGCCTTAGATGAAAAAACCGCTACTACCTGCATTAAGGTCAAAAAACTACCGTCTGTTTTTTGCCGGACAGAGTATTTCCCAAATTGGGACGTGGATGACGCAACTTACCACGATTTGGCTAGTTTATGACTTAACAAACTCCCCATTGATGCTAGGAGTTGTAGGATTTTCGAGTCAAATTCCGAGCTTTTTTTTAGCTCCCTTTGGCGGAGTATTTGTAGATCGCTTTTCTCGGTATCGTACCTTAATTGGTACGCAAGTCTTGGCGATGATTCAGTCGTTAACATTAGCAGTGCTGGCGCTAACTGGTGTGATTCAGCTATGGCACATTATCGCTTTGAGTTTGTTTCAAGGATTTATTAACGCCTTAGATGCACCAGCACGCCAAGCATTTATGCCAGAATTAGTTGAACACAGAGAATATTTAGCCAATGCGATTGCCATCAACTCCACGATAATCAATTGTGCGCGATTAATTGGCCCTGCGATCGCGGGTTTATTAATTACTCGCGTTGGAAATGGCTATTGTTTTTTAATTGATGGTTTGAGCTACATTGGTGTAATCGCCGCTTTATTGGCGATGCAAGTTAAACCTTGGAAAAATTCCGTAACTAACGGAAATCCCTTACAAAAAGTCAAGGAGGGATTTGTATATGCCTTTAGCTTCCCACCCATTCGATCCATCCTATTGCTATTAGCTTTAGTCAGCCTCATGGGACTGCAAAACACTATTCTCGTACCAGTTATTGCAGAACAAGTTCTCAAAGGTAGTGCGGAAACCTTGGGGTTTTTGATGGCGGCGTCTGGAGTTGGAGCCTTAACTGGTAGTATTTATCTAGCTAAACGCCAAACAATCTTGGAAATTGAGAAATTGATTGCTATAGCTCCAGCAATTTTAGGAATTAGTCTAATTGCCTTTTCTTTGTCTCGTTTTTTACCACTTTCTTTATTTACAATGTTATTTGTTGGCTTGGCAACAATTCTCCAGATTGCTGCTAGCAATACATTTTTACAAACAATTGTTGAGGACGACAAACGCGGGCGATTGATGAGCTTATACACAATGTCATTTTGGGGGATGATTCCCGTAGGTAATTTATTAGGAGGTTTATTAGCAAGTCATATTGGTGCTCCCAACACTTTAATTATTGATGGTATAGCTTGTATTTTAGGGTCGATTATTTTTAGCAGACAGTTGCCTGCTTTAAAGCAAATAATACGTCCAATTTATGAGCAAAAGGGTATTGTCACGACTCAGGAAGTTTAAGATAGATAACTGTAGTTAAATTTAGATTTACGTTATCCCAGTTTGCAGTTGAGTTGAATACAGACCTAACCCCCAACCCCTTCCCTACTAGCGTTGGGGAGTAAGATTCAAAGCCTCTGACGCCACATGCAACAAGAGTGGCTCGCCGCCCAATGCAGTGGCTCCTCCTTGTAGGAGAGAGGTCAAAACTCCAAACGAGAACTTCTAGAATGAGCTTTTCTCTAGTAATCAGATTTCAATTTCGCCGTGCAGAGAGAAAGAGAAGATATAATAACATTTTTTACTACCTAACTTGGAAACAGGAAAAACACTATGGCTAACACAGGTGTAATTCATCAGCAAGCACCACCAGAACGTGTACCGCTAAAAACCTGGATTGGTGTATTAGCCAGTATGCTTGGTGCATTTATGGCAGTATTAGATATTCAAATAACTAATGCTTCATTGCAAGATATTCAAGCAAGTTTAGGAGCAACCCTAGAAGAAGGTTCTTGGATTTCTACGGCGTATCTCGTAGCAGAAATTGTAGTAATTCCTCTAACAGGATGGTTATCACGGGTATTTTCTCTGCGACGTTATCTGTTAGTCAATACTGCATTATTTATTTTCTTTTCTATCTGCTGTGGTTGGGCGTGGGATCTCAATTCCATGATTTTATTTCGGGTCTTACAAGGTTTTAGTGGAGGAGTATTAATTCCTACCGCTATGACAGTTGTATTAACGACTTTACCTCAATCTAAGCAATCAGTTGGGCTGGCGGCATTTGGGTTTAGTGCAGTTTTTGCACCCTCAATTGGCCCGACATTGGGAGGTTGGTTAACAGAAAATTTTGGTTGGGAGTATAACTTTTATATAAATGTGATTCCAGGGGCATTAATGCTAGCTGGCGTTTGGTACGGAATTAAGCAAGTAAAACCCCAAATTAATTTACTGAAACAAGGTGACTGGTGGGGAATTATTGCGATGGCTATTGGGTTAGGTTCCCTACAAGTTGTTTTAGAAGAAGGTAGCCGTAAAGATTGGTTTGGTTCAACGTTAATTGTGCGCTTAAGTGTGATCGCGGCAATTTTTTTAGCGATATTTTTCTATATTGAATTAACTCGTAAACAACCATTTATTAATTTACGGCTTGTGTTTCGGCGGAACTTTGGTTTAGCGAGTATTGTCAATGTATCGCTGGGTATAGGATTGTATGGTTCAATTTATATTTTACCTCTGTATCTTGCCCAAATTCAACAATACAATGCGTTGCAAATTGGTGAAGTATTAATTTGGGCTGGTATTCCCCAACTGTTTATTATTCCCCTCATACCCAAATTGATGCAACGTATTGATGTGCGGTTAATCGTAGCTGTGGGTGTAACTTTGTTTTCCATCAGTGCATTTATGAACTCTGGAATGACTAATCAAACTGGATTAGATCAGTTACGTTGGTCACAATTTGTGCGTGCAATGGGACAACCTTTAATTATGATACCACTTAGTTCTATCGCCACTGCTGGATTGAGTCAGCAAGAAGCAGGATCAGCAAGTGGTTTATTTAATATGATGCGGAATCTGGGCGGTTCTCTAGGAATTGCATCTTTAGCAACTTTATTAACTAACAGAGAGCAATTTCACTCGAATAGATTGGGTGATGGAGTATCTTTATATAACCCAGAAACTCAGCAGCGAATTGATCAAATGACACAGTATTTTATTAGTCGTGGAGCCGATTTGACTACAGCACAAAATCAGGCGATCGCATCTATATCTAACATCGTCCGTCGGGAAGCTTTTGTAATGGCTTTTAACGATTGTTTTTACTTTATTGGCATTGCATTGTTACTTAGTGGAATTGCCATTTTATTCTTGAAAAAGGTGAAGCCAACTGGTGGCGCTGTCGCTCATTAAATTTGTTCTATGGGTTAAAATGTTTGATAAAACTACTAAAATATTAAAATGGTCATTAGCCAAAGTGAGTACTATATCTCACCGGAAAAATATCTAGAAGGCGAAAAAGTAAGTGAAATCAAACACGAGTATATTGATGGGCAAGTCTACGCAATGGCAGGGGCAAGTGATGCCCATGTCACTGTAGTAGGAAACTTGTTTGTACTATTACGAAACCATCTCCGGGGTAGTGGTTGCCGTGTTTATATGTTAGACATGAAAGCACAAATTGATGTCATAAACCGCTATTTTTATCCTGATATAATGGTTACTTGTGATACACGGGATAAAGAATTTGAATATTTTAAGTGCCATCCTTCCTTAATTATCGAAGTGCTTTCTGAGTCAACAGAAGGCTATGACAGAGGGAAGAAATTTGCCAGCTACCGACACTTAGAATCACTACAAGAATATGTGCTAATTTCACCAGACCAAATGAGTGTGGAATGCTTCCGTCGCAATCAGCAAGGACATTGGGTACTTTACCCTTATGAAGAAGAAGTGCATTTAGCTAGCGTTGATTATCGTTGTGCAATCGCAGCTATATATGAAGATGTATTATTAGTATCCTAATCCAACATTTCCACCTTCCCCTTGAGATGGCGGCGTTTGATCTCGTTCTTCCGAACCGTTTCCAGAAACAAATTCCAACACAATCAAGGGTGCAACATATCCCTTAGTACTTTGTCAAGCTAGTCATGAAGGGTTTGTAGTAAACACTTTAGTGGTTAGAAAATAACTCCTAAAGTGCTTACCCTTCTCCTGACAAAGACGCGCAAGGGATGGGTGACTGTTAATATTGGCTACAAATTTGCTTTCGAGACTTTTTCAATTTGCCCAGTAAAGTATGCTTCCTCATGTTTGAGTTGTTGCGCTAGTTCTAACCCTTTTTGAAAAGCTGTTAGTGCTTGAGGAAACTGTTTGCGTTCTAAATACAATTGTCCAATTTGGTCATAAGCTTGCATCATCCCGTAAAAGTTGACGGCTTGCGCCTGTATCTGCACAAGAATTTCGCTAGCCTGCAAAGCCTCATCTGTTTGTCCTTGAGAACGGTACAGTGCAATTAACTTCTGCAAAGCTTCACCAGCACGAACGTATTCCTGTAATTGCCAAGCAGTGGTATAAGCTTCTTGATAATTTTTAAAAGCTTCTAAGAGTAAGTTAGGATCTTTCTTTGCTAGAGATTCGTAATCGGAAGCGATCGCTAGCTTTAATTCTGGTATTTCAGTAAGATTATTTTCATTTAGGTAAATTTCTGCTAGTTTATTAAGTACATTCAATGACTGCTGTAGTTGGTTTGTCTGCTCGTAAATATCAGCCAGTCGTTGCAGATATGTTACCTCGTTTAGACGTTCGCCTTGGGAAGTCGCTAAACCCAATAATTCCTCGTAGATTGGGGCGGCTTTGCGATAATCAAACCAACTCAAATGTAGTTCCCCAATTGTCTTGAGGATTTCAACTACTGCCGTTGGATTTTTTTGCTGTCGCACGACTAGCAAAACTTGGTTGTAAGCTTCCACAGCTAGTTTAGGCGATCGCACATTTTGGTAAGCTTGACCTAGCGATCGCCACAATTCTAGATCAATTTCGGCAGTTGTTTTCTGAGATTGTGCCTGCTTTTGAATAGCTTGCAATCGGTGCGTAATATATTGTACTTCGGGGCTGTTGTTTTGATTCCAAGCGATCGCAGAGACTCGTGATAATGCTTGCACCTCTGGTAATGAACCTAAAAAGCGTCGCAAGCGCAGTTCCCGGTTCCAAATTTCAAACGCCGCCACCTGATCCCCTGCTTGCAGTTTCGCTGCTGCTTCTTGGTTTAAGGCATCCAGGGCTGGTTCTAACTTTTGCCGTTCTTCGAGAGTTAACGGCTGTTTATCCTTGGGCAAACGTGGTAGCAGTGGATCGGGTGTGGTAATTTCTAGAGGACTAGGAGGAAATTCATCCGGTGGTTTGGGCTTTTTACTCTCTGCCAGCGTCAAGGAGTTGCTAAAGAGTATAGCAGCAGTAACAATCACAATTAAGCGTCTGAGCATGGGTACTTTGCTTTGCCTTGAGTTAGTTGCATCAGTTGATATGGCACACCACATTAACATAACTTATGCAAGCCAAAATCTGTGGGAGAGCGGTACGTAGATATACTGAATAATTCCACAAGAGTTATGATTTACCTTCCCATGACTCCGAAAATATACGCTCCCAATAATTAACTAATATCATTTTCATACTTCTTTAGGATTTACGCATGAGTTACGGAATAACGAACCGCTCCAGGCACAGAGGGCACGGAGAAATCAGAGTTTGAGAGATATTTTGCGTAAGTCCTATTCTTATTCAGCAAGCCAATTTTTTCATGGGTGCTCTTTGGTGGAACGAAGATATAGCCGCTTGGATTGGGACTGCTAATCACCCTTTTTCTTCTGCACGAGACGCGCGCGCAAAGAACGGATATAGTTTAGACAGTTCAGGCAAATTATGGAACACATGCGAATGCTCACTATAGCTAGCGATAACGAAGACAATGAGTTGTTTAAACAGCTATCAATAGAGGGGAACGCCAGTACTCATCAAACAAGTTTGCTGACTATTTTTGGCAGCATGATAGCTTCTGTTATCATCGGTTTAGCGCATAAAAGATCAGAGGAGCAGATTAAAGCATTGCTTCAAGAAAAAGAAGTGCTATTGCAAGAAATTCATCACCGGCTAAAAAATAATTTGCAGATTCTTTCTAGTCTGCTCAAGCTGGAAGCAGAGTATCTCAAAGACAATCAAGCCATTCAGGTATTCAAAGATAGCCAGAACCGTATTCAATCAATGGCTCTAATCCACGACAAACTCTATCAATCTAAAGACCTCGCAAGGATTAATTTTGCTGACTATATCCAGGACTTAGTAACTAATTTGTTTTTTTCATACAACCTTAATTCCAGTGCGATTAACTTGAAAATCAACGTTGAGAATGTTTTCTTAGTCAGTGATGCAGCTATTCCTTGTGGCTTGATTATTAATGAACTTATTTCAAATTCTCTAAAACATGCCTTTCACCAAAGAGAATCGGGAGAAATTTGTATTGATTTTTGCTCCTTTGAAGCAAATTTATTTACACTTACTATCAGTCATGATGGCGTTGGTTTTGCCAAAGATTTTGACTTTCAGACTACAGAATCATTAGGTCTGCGATTAGTAAAGGGTCTGACAAATCAGCTTAAAGGGAATATTGATTTCAGCAATCATAACGGAGTAGAGATTAAAATTATCTTTTCGACCAAAAATTTATAATCCCATAAATCGAACAAAATTATGAGCAAGGTAAATATATTGATTGTTGAAGATGAATTCATCGTGGCAATGGATATACGAAATCGGCTAGAAAATTTTGGATACACTGTTTTAGGGCTTGTTGATTCGGGAGAAGAAGCAATTGAGAAAGCAGCAGATGATTCTCTAGATTTAGTTTTAATGGATATTATTCTTAAGGGAAAAATGGACGGTGTGGAGGCTGCCCAGATAATTCATAATCTTTTTAATATTCCAGTAATTTATCTGACTGTTGATGACAATGAAAAAACATTAGAACGAGCAAAAGTAACACAGCCATTTGGCTACATTATCAAACCTTTTAAAGAAAAAGAATTAAAGTTTAATATTGAAATTACCCTATCCAAACATCGGATGGAAACAAAATTAAAACAGAGTGAACAATGGCTGACTACCGTACTTAAAAGTATTGGTGATGGGGTGATTACTAGCGACGCATTAGGAGCGGTGACTTTTATGAATCCTGTTGCGGAGGTAATGACGGGTTGGAAATATGCAGAAGCATTTGGCAAAGAAGCAACAGAAGTATTCAATATTGCTGATAAAAAGACTCGGAAAAAAATTGAAAGTCCGATCAGACAAGTCCTTGAATCTGGGGTTACTGTCCACTTACCAGAACAGACAATACTTATTGCTAGAAACGGTACAGAAATACCAATTGGTGATAGTATCGCACCGATTAAAGATGACAATGGTAACATTGCGGGTGCAGTTTTGGTCTTTCAGGATATCACCGAGCGTAAGCAGATATTAGAGACACTAAGGCATCGCCAGGAAGAATTCAAAGCACTAGTTGAAAATGCACCTGATATTATTTCCAGATTTAACACTGAATTGCGCTATGTTTACGTTAATCCAGCTATTGAAAAGGTTACAGGAATATCAGTCGAAACATTTATTGGCGCAACAAACGCAGAATTAAATCTGCCGTCAGAATTTTGTCGGATATATGATCATAAGCTCCAGCAAGTTTTCCAAACTAAGCAAGAAGCCGAGTTTGAATGCAGTTTAGCGATCGCTTGGGAAACAAAACATTACCATACCCGTCTTGTGCCGGAATTGGCTAGCGATGGTTCAGTATATTTTGTTTTGAGTATCGCTCGCAACATTACTGCTTTAAAAGTTGCCCAAGCGCAATTAATTCATGATGCCTTTCACGATGTACTAACCGGTCTGCCAAACCGCGCCTTATTTATCGAACGGGTAGAACGTGCGCTCATGTCGGCAAAACGACGTGTGGACTATATATTCGCTGTTCTCTTTCTAGACCTAGATCGCTTCAAAGTAATCAATGATAGTCTCGGTCATATGATTGGTGATCAACTACTAACTGCGCTGGCTCGCACATTGGAAAATTGCCTGCGTGCTGGAGACACAGTTGCTCGTCTAGGCGGAGATGAGTTTACAATTTTGCTTGATGATCTCAATAACATCAATGACGTAACAAGCGTAGTGGAGCGGATACACGAAGCTCTGACATCTGCGTTCCAACTCAGTGGGCATGAGGTATTTACCACCGCCAGCATTGGTATTGCCCTGAGCAATGCTAGTTACAACCAACCGGAGGAACTCCTGCGCGATGCTGACATTGCCATGTATTACGCTAAGTTATTGGGTAAAGGATGCCATAAGATATTTGACTCAAGCATGTACACCCAAGTAACGAAACTATTAGAGTTAGAGATGGATCTACGACGGGCAATTGAACGCCAAGAGTTTCAGATTCACTACCAACCAATTATTTTGTTAGAAACTTACAAGATTATTGGCTTCGAGGCTCTTCTTCGTTGGCAGCACCCGGAACAGGGATTAGTTTTTCCAGACAGCTTTATTCCACTGGCAGAAGAAACTGGGCTGATTATTCCCATTGGTTATTGGGTACTCCGCGAGGCTTGTCGTCAGATGCACACTTGGCAAATACAATTTCCTGCTGATCCACCCTTAACAATCAGTGTAAATCTTTCCACTAAACAGTTTTCACAACCTGGGCTGATTGAACAAATTAACCAAATTATCCAAGAGACTGATGTCGAAGCCAGCAATTTAAAACTGGAGATTACCGAAAGCGTACTTATGGAAAATACTCAATCAGCAACTTTTATGCTTTTGCAACTGCAAGAGATGAATATTCAATTACACTTAGATGATTTTGGCATAGGCTATTCATCCTTGAGTTACCTGCACCGTTTTCCAAGTAATGCCTTGAAGATTGATCGTTCTTTTATTGCCAAAATTGGTGCTAATGGAGAAAACTTAGAGATTATTCAGGCGATTATCAGTCTAGCCCAAAATCTAAATAAAGATGTAATAGCGGAGGGCGTAGAAACGATGGAACAGCTAGCACAGCTTAAAGCCATGAAATGCAAGTACGCACAAGGATATTTTTTCTCAAAAGCCGTAGATAGCAAGTCGATAGAGAGATTAATTGCATCTGGCATTCAGCCGAGACAAGGATAGCAATGATTCAAACTAAGATCATAACCCTGAGTTAGGGACTGACAACAAATAAATTATCCAATCTTGTGGGGTGGAGAGCGTTCGACTGACTTGTACTAAGCTTTGTCGTTGGCGCAGCCTAAGAAGAGAAGTAGCGCTCACGCCGAAGTCTTATCCGCCCTTGGCTACGGGCGGGCAAGATGCCATTGGTGTCAACTTAAGGTGAAAGCCTTTTAAAACCTCGTTTCCAGCTAGAGGCTGGAAATAGCACCTCATCGCGGCTCTGCCGCAAGTCTTGAGGCGGCAGCCCTCTCGGAATGCATTAAGAGTCGGAGACTCTTAACGAGACAACAAAACCTATCGTTGACAAATGGGTTTTAACCTTAAGTTGACACTAATGGCGAGACGCCCACCCCACAAGAAGTAAAGAAAAATTTTTTTATTTGTCAGTCCCTTAGTTTTAGTAGATAGCACTTGGCAAAGCAATCCCAAGCTCCGTTCCTGAATTCTGAATTCTTCTTCAACTATGGGGTTTCCCCTTGTCCCCCTATCTCCTTGTCGTTTTGTCCTCTTGGATCTTTTTCTCCTGCGGCTCGTTCGCGTGTCAAGCTATCAATAGCATCACCCAAAGCAGTAGTTAGGCTATTACGCGTTTGGGCGTGGTTATCCTGCTCAGTTTTCAGAGCTTGCAAGAGGCGATCGCGTTCTTTGATCACGGCGATCAGTTTAGCTTGTAAGTCCTCCACAGATTTTAATTGTTCTATTTCTTGTTGGATCGCTGTTACTGATGTCCCAGCAGCCAATGTCTCGACCTCAAGACTCTGGAATTTATGCACGTCTGCCTTCAGGGATGCGATCGCTTGTTGGGACAATTGGGCATCAGTGCGGCGTTGTTCTGCTTCTGTGTTATAGAGCTGACGCCATTTTTGGGCACTTTCCCAAGCACCATCGCGATCGTGTTGAAGTTTCGCCATCTGATCTTTAAGTACCTGTATTTCCGTCAACCACTGTTGTGTTAAATCTTGATTCATAAATAAATAGTTATTAGTCATTTATCATTTGTCATTGGGCATTGGGCATTGGGCATTGGGCATTGGGCATTGGGCATTGGGCATTGG
>NZ_JAQYWQ010000224.1 GCF_029379315.1 Nostoc sp. S13 | reverse complement strand
AAACCTCTCCGTATTCTCTCTTAGTCTTGTTCAGAAATCAAATAGGAGTCCTATATTTGGGTCAGAGTTTTGAGTCAGAGAACCTAAACCACTTGATAAATTCACTATTCGCCCTGCTGTTGACTTCTTTAAAAGTGGCAACAGCGTTTTTGTAACTGCAAATACTCCAAAGACATTTGTCTCGTAAGTGTGTCGCAGTGTTTCAATATCAACTTGACTAGGTGGAAGGCGATCGCCATCACTTAGTATCCCAGCATTGTTCACAAGGATGTCAAGTTTTCCGAATTCGCTCTCGATTTGTTTACTCGCAGAATCAATTGTTTTTTGGTCGATGACATCAAGTTGAATTGTTCGGGCATCGATTTGATTTAAACGAAGTTTATTCGCCGCTTCTTCACCGCGTCCTATATCTCTTGCACCAACAAGAACAGTCGCACCTCTAGAACCTAATTGGCGTGCAATCTCATACCCGATACCTTTGTTTGCACCTGTGATCAGCGCAATTTTGCCTTCTAAATCTTCTGACATTTTACTTCTCTATTTTGCTAAACATTGACAACCATTACTATAGCGGTTCTCAATTGCACGCAATACAGAGCACTCGTAGGGGCACAGCAATGCTCATTGGTGTCAATTTAACGTGAAAGCCTTGTTTCCAAGCCTCTGGCTGGAAATGCACCTCATCGCGGCTCTGCCGCAAGTCTTGAGGCGGCAGCCCTCTCGGAATGCATTAAGAGTCGGAGACTGGGAACGAGATAATCTCTAAAAGCTGCTTCTAGACTAACTTTCACGTTAAGTTGACACCAATGAGCTTTTTCTGTGCCCTTACCATGTGTTGCATCCAAACGAGAACTGCTATATCTTCGAGCAAGTCTAGTGTATAAGTAGTAATTGGCCGTCGTGTTTTCATTAGTAGTAATTCACACTTCAGATAGCGGTTGAGAAAATGTTTGCAGCGTACACTAACAATTGACTCAAAAATTCTTGGATAAAGTAGATATGCAAACCCAACAGCTTGGCAATTCGGAGCTTCACATTACCCCAATCGGGTTTGGAGCCTGGGCGATCGGTGGAGGTGGATGGGCTTTTGGTTGGGGAGCACAGGATGATCAGGAATCGATCGCAGCGATTAATCGCGCTCTCGACCTCGGCGTTAATTGGATTGACACCGCAGCTGTTTATGGTCTGGGGCATTCGGAGGAAGTTGTTGCTAAGGCGCTCAAAGGTCGATCTAATCGCCCCTACATTTTCACTAAATGCTCACTGATCTGGGATGAAAAGCGCAAAACTGGTAACAGCCTCAAGGCAGATTCTGTGCGTGGGGAAGTTGAAGCTAGTCTACGCCGACTCGACATTGAAACCATTGACCTCTACCAGATCCACTGGCCCAACCCTGACTCAGATATCGAAGAAGGCTGGACGACTCTGGCCAAGCTCAAGGATGAAGGCAAGGTACGCTATATCGGGGTTTCAAACTTCAATGTAGAACAGTTGAAACGTGCCCAGGAGATTGCACCAGTTACCTCATTGCAACCGCCTTATTCACTGGTTAAGCCCGATGTCGAAAAGGAGATTCTACCTTTTTGTCAGGAAAACAACATCGGTGTGATTGTTTATTCACCGATGCAATCTGGCTTGCTTACAGGAGCGATTACACCTGAGCGGGTTGCTAATTTCCCAGATGATGATTGGCGCAAAAACAATAGTGAATTTCAGGAGCCACGTCTATCTCGTAACCTGAAGTTAGTCGAGGTGTTGCAAGACATTGGTAAACAACACGATCGCTCGCCGGGTGAGGTGGCGATCGCTTGGACTTTAAACAATCCGGCGGTGACTGCGGCGATCGTTGGCGGACGCAATCCCAAGCAGGTGGAAGGAATTATCGGGGCTGGAGAATTTCGCCTCAATCAGCAAGAGCTAGATCAGATTGGTGCTTTCCGGCGCGAGAATCCTTGAAGAAGAATTCAGAATTCAGAATTCTGAATCCAGACGCTCGCGGACTCGCTAAGGCTGCGCTATTGGCCAGTCCTACAGAATTCATTCTGAATTCTGACTCCTGACTCCTGAATTCTTCTTAATAAAATCTTTCATGGGATTACGTAAACTTTGAATGGTAGCGATCGCATGTTTCGCCACAATATCAATTTGCTCTTGGCTATTAAACCGCCCAATACCAAACCGCACTGAGGCATAAGCTAGCTGTTCTGAATGTCCCAATGCTGTGAGAACATGGGAGGGTGCAGTGGTAGCCGACGAGCAAGCAGAACCAGATGAAACCGCCATTACTGGCTGCAATCCTAGCAAAAGTGCGGCTCCATCCACCCCCTCAACACTGATATTCAAGTTTCCCGCCAATCGCTCTTCAGGGTGTCCATTGAGATGAATTCCCTCAATTTGCTTCATCTGTTCCCACAAGCTTTGTCTTAACTGGGTAAGGCGTTGGGTTTCTGTTGCTTGTTCTGCAAAAGCGATTTCTACAGCTTTCCCCAAGCCGACAATTTGCGGTGTATACAATGTACCAGAACGCATCCCCCGTTCATGTCCGCCGCCGTGCTGCTGAGGAGCCAGTTGCACTCTGGGGTTGCGCCTGCGGACGTACAGCGCCCCAATGCCCTTTGGGCCATATACTTTGTGTGCAGTCAGCGACATCAAATCTATTTTCATCGCTTGCACATCCAAGGGAATTTTACCAATAGCTTGGGCGGCATCGGTGTGGAAAATGATATTGCGATCGCTTCCACCAAGCCCTAGCCCATCGCGGCACATTTCCCCAATTTCTGCCAAAGGCTGCAACACACCAATTTCGTTATTTGCAGCCATCACCGATACCAAAATCGTCTCAGGACGGAAAGCTTTTTTTAACTCAGTTAAATCAATTAATCCATCTTTTTGGACAGGGAGAATAGTAATTTCAAAACCGAGACTTTTTAAATAATTACAAGGATCAATAACTGCACTATGTTCAGTGACAACAGTAATAATATGCTGACCTTTTTTAAAATAAGCTTCGGCAACACCTTTAATAGCTAAATTATTCGCTTCTGTTGCACCACTCGTAAAAACAATTTCTTCTGGTGTGGCGTTAATTGCTGTTGCTAATATTTCCCGTGTTTGTTTGACAGCAGCTTCTGCTTCCCAACCGTAAACATGACTAATACTTGATGGGTTGCCAAAGTTTTCTGTGAAGTAGGGGAGCATTGCTGCTAGTACCCGTTCATCTACGGGTGTAGTCGCGTGGCAATCAAGGTATATAGGACGAATAGACATAATTTTTAACTCAAACTTTGACTCAAATTTTTTAATACACTTAGAACCTGATACAGTTCATTTTTTCTCCTCAACAGCGTAAATTCATCAGATAACGCATACTTTGGTATATTTTGTTTAGTCAGTTTTACAAAAATGAAATGACTACCATTTGTTACTAATCCAAAAGTAGGTTTGTCTTGATTGGGATTAGCCAACATATAAACAAGTGCTTGAGGTATGGCTTCTAAAAGAGAAAAACTAGACCTTTTAGATTCAATTACTAACAACCAAAATTGTTCTTGAATAACTAAAATATCAATTCTACCTCTAATAATTTCTCCTTCATCTTCCGCAGAAATTTCTATTGATTGTTCGCCTCTCATATAAAAAGGCTCATCATAAAATCCAGCTAAGTTGAGTAAAGGAGATAAAACTACTAATTTCACCGTTTCTTCTGACAAAGGAGGACGCTTGACTAAACGGAGAAAATGAAGTTTTATTCTGTCTAAATCTTGCTTTTCTAAATCTGTAATTTCCGGTAAATTCTCAACGGATTCTGTGAAGAATGCCTCATCTTCCGCTAGCTGTAGACTAAATCTTTCTTCCAAATAGGCAAGCCCGACATTTTGTGCTTGAATAAATTGAATCATAATTTATTTTAAACATACAGCATAACTATAGCAATCCGATTTGATTCTTGAACTTATTTGCGTAGGCAGGGAGTAGGGAATCAGCCCTTTCGAGTTGTACAGAGTTTTTTCAAAAATCAAATAGCAGTCCTATATTATAACACTGTTGCAGTATTAATCTAGATAGTAATATAAAAAATAATTAAATTAAAACTTGACTTAATTTTTTTAATATATTTACAACTTTGTATAATTCATTTTCGCGTCTATACAAAGTGAATCTATCAGATAAACCATAGATTAATTTATCTTGTTTGAGCAGTTTCATAAATTGGAAATCTTCGCCATTCATTACCAAGGAATATACAGGATGCTGAGGCTGAGGATTTGCTAGCATATAAGTTAGTGCTTGGGGAATTGCCTTTGCCAAGGAAAAACTAGACCTCTTAGATTCAATTATTAGTAACCATAACTTATCTTGGAGAACCAGGACATCAATTTTATCTTTGATAATTTCTTGAGTTTCTTCAGAATTTTCTTGATCATCAATGATAATTTCTTCACTAATTTCTACACTTTCTTCTGTAGCGATGTAAAAAGGATGACGATAAAAACTAGCCAAATCTATAGGAATCCTATTTGAGTTTTGAACAAGCTCCGTACATCTGAAGAGTGGCAAAGTCAAA
>NZ_JAQYWQ010000019.1 GCF_029379315.1 Nostoc sp. S13 | reverse complement strand
TTTGACTTTGCCACTCTTCAGATGTACGGAGCTTGTTCAAAACTCAAATAGGATTCCTATAGTTGCGGAGAAATCGCTATAATTCTGATGAGCTAAATAGAGTCAAATATCCTTTGATTTTTGGGGAAACCAGCCATGTTAGAGTACAACTTGCCAAGGTACTTGCCCTCAGCCGAGGAATTACCAGACTCTGATGAAACGCCTGTGGATAATGAACTGCAAGAATTGATACCAGGCTTGCTGAAGGCGATCCTGCTGATACTGTGGTCAGAACGCATGGACTGGTTATTTGCCATAGATATGGGTATTTATTATCACCCCGATAAACCGGCCATTGTGCCAGATGGGTTTTTGAGCTTAGGGGTAGAGCGGTTTTATGATGAGGAACTGCGTCCCAGTTATGTGCTGTGGGATGAAAATGTTGTACCGATTTTCGTGCTAGAAGTAGTTTCCCAAAATTATCGCAAGGAATACACTACTAAATTAGATGAATATGCGGCTTTGGGTGTACTTTATTACGTGATTTATTCCTCTCGTCGCCGCCGCAAACCGCATCTGGAAGTACATAAGTTAGTTAATGGAAGGTATGAATTACAAGAGGGAAACCCCATTTGGCTAGCAGAAATTGGGCTGGGAATTGGTTGCGAAAGGGGAAATTATTGCGGTGTAACGCGGGAATGGATGTATTGGTATGATGAGCAAGGACAACGGTATCTCACGCCCGCAGAACAAATAAAACAAGAAACACAACGTGCTCAACAAGAAACAGAACGCGCTCAACAAGAAACAGAACGCGCTCAACAAGAAGCACAACGCGCTCAACAAGAAGCACAACGCGCTCAACAAGAAACAGAACGCGCTCAACAAGAAGCACAACGCGCTCAACAAGAAGCACAACGCGCTCAACAAGAAACAGAACGCGCTCAACAAGAAGCACAACGCGCTCAACAAGAAGCACAACGCGCTCAACAAGAAACAGAACGCGCTCAACAAGAAGCACAACGCGCTCAACAAGCAGAACAACGGGTGCAGCAATTGACAGAACAATTAAAAGCGCTGGGAATAGATCCAGATAATCTGGGTTAACTTAAATATTTTGCAATATTTTCAACAAAAAAACTGGGTTTTTCATATTTATCAAACAGAATAAAGGTGCCAGTCGCCAGGATTCACTTGGGTATTTTGTGCGACTGGTGGATGAATAAACGGCATTTTTGCACCCCCACCAAATTTTCAATTTGGTGGTCTTCAATCAGTGGCGGGTCTGAATCCCCCACTGATAGCGTAGCGGTAGCGAGTCCGCGAGCGTCTTGATTCTGACTCCTGAATTCTGACTTCTGAATTCTTCTTCAAGTATTTGCTATAAATCCGGTTTTGCTACTAGGGGAAATGCATCTTCTAGGTATTGCAGAAAGTTTATAGTGTTGTATAGGACTCCTATTTGATTTTTGAAAAAAATCAGTACACTCCGAAAAGGCTTCTTCCCCACTCCCCACTCCCCACTCCCCACTCCCTACTCACTGTCTACGCAAATAATTTTAAAAATTAAAGCGGACTGCTATAGAAGGATAAAATCTCTGTCAAAATAAACTATTGTCTGTCCTTTTTGACGAGCAATTTCTGCCAAATAAGCATCGATAAAATCGACATTAGCATTAGCCATGCGTTCAAGGGCTGCTATTACTTATTCTAAATCGTTTAATAAATTTTCCAAAAAGAAACTCCAGATGCGCTTAAGGCATCTAGAGTAGTAACAGGTTTCTAACATCAATCAATTTTTACCTATGCGATCGCCAGATGTCGTTGGGGTATATACTTAAATGTACTTTATGTCTGATCATCCGCCAATTGAACAACAGGTTACTTTCTTTTATACCCAAGACCTTAGTGCATCCACGGAATTTTATGAGCAAAAGCTGGGCTTGCAGTTGTGGCTTGATCAAGGAACCTGTCGAATTTATACTGTCAGTGGCTCTGGATACTTGGGATTGTGCCAATCAAGCGAAATATCAACTCTTCCAGCCGACAAGCAATCAAGTGTCATTTTTACTTTGGTAACGCAGCTGGTGGATGAGTGGTTTGAATATCTCAAAGAACGAGGCGTCGAATTTGAAAAGCCACCTACATTAAATGAAAAGTACAACATTTACCACTGTTTTTTGCGTGATCCCAGTGGTTATTTGATTGAAATTCAACGTTTCGAGACTAAGCACTAAAAAAAGACATAACTTAATTCCTGTCTTCCTAGCGGTAGCGAGTCTGCGTCCGTTGCGCGCCTTGTAGAGAACGTCATTACGAATTACGAATTATTTTAATTTACTGGCAGAATTTGTACTGGTTAGAACTTTTTGATTTACTGCCGTACATGATACCAACTAATACTGTATGACGATCATCGATAGCCATGTATCTTTTCTTCTATGGATTTATCGGTGTGAAGTAAGGGATTTATGCAGCCACCGAGAAAACTTTATATTTATTTACAATTAGCCGCGTAGGCGTAATCAGCACTTCTCTACGAGACGCTGCGCCTAGCTTGTTCCCCGTAGGGGTACGACAAAGATTAGTGACCACCGTAGGCATCGCTTTTGACTTTTATATAAGCCTCTTCTCTCTTGCCCAATTTCCCCTCAGAGGATTGTAACAGAAGCTAGGATACAGTTATTGCCGCCAGCATATCCTCTTATCTTCCCAACACTACTTATTGCAGTATCCTCTTTGCCAATTGTGCTATTTATATAGTTATTATTTTTAAAGTATCGATGTTTAATCTATCGGTTCACTAAATATTTTCTTAGGGTGACTGCATGACAACCGAAAAACTTACATGGCTACGCACAACATTACAACTTAAAGGTTCGGTGATTAAAGCAATTTATAAACATATTTTATGGTGCGGAGCTTTCGGATTTCTGATTTCTATACTTTACCATTTTGATTTGCCAGTATCCCAACCTATTTTAGGAAGTGTTATTCCTAGTATTGTATTAGGTTTGTTACTTGTATTTCGCACCAATACTGCTTATGAGCGATTTTGGGAAGGGAGAAAATGCTGGGGATCTCTAGTAAATAACATCCGAAATCTGGCACGGCAAATTTGGGTATCTATTGAGGAAATCTCTCTAGAAGATAAAGACAATAAAATTATAGCATTAAATTTATTGGTAGCTTTTGCTGTGACAACTAAATTACATTTGCGGGGAGAAGCAGTCAATAGCGAGTTAGAAGATTTAATGCCATCTAGTAAGTATATAAAACTGAAGATTATGAATAATCCCCCCATAGAGGTTGCCTTTTGGATAGGAGATTATTTACAGGATCAGTATCATCGTAATTGCCTTAATAGTTACCAGTTAACATCTATGCAAGAATTATTGAATAATCTTGTCGATAATTTAGGTGCTTGCGAACGTATTTTAAAAACACCTATACCATTAGCTTATGCCATTCATCTTAAGCAATTATTGTTGCTATATTGTTTCTTGCTACCCTTTCAAATAGTGGAGACTCTGGGTTGGTGGACAGGTTTAATTGCTAGTTTAGTTGGTTTTACAGTATTTGGGATTGAAGCCATCGGTTTGGAGATAGAAAACCCCTTTGGTTATGACCCTAATGACTTACCTCTAGATGCGATTTGCGAGACAATGAAACGCAATATTGACGATTTAATAACTCTAACTCCAAATACGCGATCGCATCCAGGAAATTTGACCTATTGAGAAAAGAGCATCAGGCTTGAATTTTAAAGCTTGGTTATAGTTGTCAAGTTCCATTTCTCCCTGCTCCTCATCTTTTTTCGCAGTATTATATAAACGCCAAACTATCTCTTCACTGGTGGATGTGCAATGATGCCTGTACGTCAAACTTTATCAAAGCCTGATATCCAACTTTCTTACTTAGAGTGGAACCAAGGTCAAGAACCTTTATTGCTGTTACACGGCTTAGGCGACCATGCTCTAGTGTGGTCTAGTTTAGGAAATTACTTAGCGGCAGATTACCATATAGTTGCACCAGATATGCGCGGACATGGCCAAAGTAGTAAGCCTGAGAGAGATTATAGTTTTGAAAGTGCGATCGCAGACCTCGAAGCACTCATGGATAATCTCGGATGGACTTTTGCCCATATTGTCAGTCACTCGTGGACAGGCAAATTAGCCGCCATCTGGGCAAGGCAAAACCCAAAGCGTTTGCGGAGTATAATTCTAGTTGATCCGATTTTCATCTGGAAAATGCCCAGCCTTTTTAGGGTAACTTTTCCGATGTTGTATCGGTTCTTGCCTTTCCTCAAAAGCATGGGCCCCTTTGCCAGTCATGAAGAAGCCGAACAACAAGCACGGCAGTTAAAGCAATATCAAGGATGGAGTTCCTTGCAGCAGCAAGTTTTCCAAGCAGGAATAGAACAAAAACTCGATGGTAGTTGGGGCAGCAAATTTACTATAGCCGCCCGCGACGGGATTTTTGAGGAAGTCATGCAAGTGCCTGGTTTTATAATCCCCCTTCATACCCATGCCCTCTTTGTGCAACCAGAACAAGGTTTAAATCGCCAAGATTGGCAAATCCAACCCTACAAAACCTATCTCAAAAACTTACGCATCTGCCAAGTTCCTGGCAATCATTGGCCGTTTTTGACGCAACCAGAGGCATTTAACCAAACTGTAGCAGCTTTCTTGGCAGAACACAGCTAGAAAATCTCATTATTATTAGACGGGATTATCATACAGCAACAGAAGAATTAATAGGAGCGATGTCTAGGGGAATTGGGCATGGCGCATTGGGCATTGGGCATTGGTTATTCTCCCCATCTCCCTCATCTCCCTCATCTCCCTCATCTCCCCACTCCCCACTCCCCACTCCCCATTCCCCACTCCCCACTCCCCATTCCCCAGTTACCCAGTCATGAGCCTTTGTATCAATCCCATTTGCCCTAAACCAAATCATCCGAATAATCATCAAAACCGCTTTTGTCAAAGTTGTGGTTCTCATCTGGAATTGTTAGGGCGTTATCGGGTGACGTGCCTGTTGAGTGACAAAACAGGGTTTAGTAAAGTTTATGAAGCATACGAACAAGATACCCCTAAAATCCTCAAGATACTCAAAGACGATTTATCAAGCGACCCCAAAGCAGTAAAACTATTTCAGCAAGAAGTAACCGTATTAGGACAACTCAAGCATCCCGGCATTCCCAACGAAGATAGTTACTTCCAGTATCAAACCCGACATGGTTTAGTGTTGCATTGCATTGCAATGGAAAAAATTGATGGATACAACTTAGAACAGTGGCTACAGCAGCAGAATTATCCTATTTCGCAGGAACAAGCTGTAGCCTGGTTAAAACAATTGGTAGAAATTTTGGATTTAGTACATGGTAAACAGTACCTGCATCGAGATATTAAGCCATCTAATATCATGATTCGATCCCCCCTTGGAAAGGGTTGGGGGGATTTGGTACTGATTGATTTTGGCACCGCTACTGAAATTGACAGAACCCACCCAGACCAACTCAGCAACGGCAACGAGATGACAGCACTTATGTCATCTGGCTACAGCGCTCCAGAACAAATGAATGCTCAAGCAGTACCACAATCAGATTTCTTTGCCTTGGGGCGCACCTTTGTATTTTTACTCACGGGATACCATCCCTTAGATATGTATGATATGCAGCACAATTTATTGCACTGGCAAAATCATGCCATGCATATCTCACCCTTACTATTGAATTTAATTGATTGGCTAACACTACCGGATATAGAAAAGCGTCCTGCCAATACTCAGGAAATTTTGCAGCGTCTTGAAGAAATTGAAACCCAACTAATAGAAACTACTCCTGTAAATATTATTTTAGTGGACAATATTAACACGGAGCAGTTGTCCGCGCCAATTACTAAAACTTTGTCGCCTCCAGATAAACAGCCAGAAGAAGTACCACTACTGAAATTTTTTGCAGTGCTGCTAGTGATATTAGGATTACTTAGTATAGTGGCATTAGCAACGCGGACATCAAAATTTTCTGTGAGGCAAAATTATGGACAATCTCCCGAAAAAAAAAGTAAGATTGATTATTTTCCTTATAAAGAAGGTAGGGATAGTCAGGGGAAGGTGGCCGAATTTAATATCGCTGTTTTATCACTAGAATATAAATGGCTTTTAGGTAGCAATTTTCAAATTAAATATAATAATCAAATTATTAGTCTAGACCTTTTAAAGTTGAGCTTAGAACAACAAGGTATACAGAATATAATGAAAGATCCCAGTGAGATTATCTCTGTAGGTACAGTTTCTTGCAAGGGTGATACAGCAGTTCAAGAACGTATGGCTCTAGAACGTTCCAAACAAATACAATATTTAGTTAAAAATTTATTTATTAATACACCAAGCGTCAAAAGTTATCGGATATTAAATTTGGGGCAATTTCAACGGAGTGATTGTCAGGCAAATCAAGATTTAACTAAATATCAGAGAAGTATTATAATTATTGGGGTTAAAAAAGAATCAGCAGGTTTAATTCTGGATGAAGCATTACGGGATAGGTTAGAAAAAAAGCCTTTTGGTGATTTTAAGTTAGAAGATTATTCTTTGGGGTCGGCAGAAAAGTTTAAGACCATACCGAGTAATTTATAAAATCTCTAGCAAAGTACATCAGTGCATAGGTCTAACCCATCGTAGATATCGCCACTTTAGCCATAAACTACAACTATGGTCATGAGCCAGTTAGAAACCGTCATGGCTTTTTTTGCTACCTTCGTATTAGACAGCGCTATAGTTCAGCAAATCATTTAGCCAAACTCTGCGGTGGGAAACCTTACTAATTATGAATTATGAATTATAAATTATAAATTATAAATTGTTTATGCTCCCATCCCAGAATACCGCTTCAAACCCGCACGCCAAAGCAAGCGATTCGCACCCAAAAACACTAATATCCATCCCACCATTGACCAAAATCCCCGCCCTATATCCACAGGTAGCCCTACCAAAAGACTCGCAGGGAAATTAATCAAATATGGAAAAGGCGTAAACATCACTATTTTCTGCACAGGTTCTGGAAAGACCTCTAAAGGTGCTATCAAACCAGATAAAAATAAATAAAATAACAACCAGAAATTTTCTAAAGCGCTAGCCCGTTCTGTCCAAAAGGCGAACATAGCAAAGGTGTACTGAATCACAAACCGCAAAGCAAAAGCTAGCACCGCCGCCAATGTAAACAGTAAAAATCTACTCAAACTTGGTACCCAAAAAGCGTGGGGGTAAAGAATAAAAAATAATGCCACTAATAGAAAAGCAAACATTAGCCGAGCAAATCTTTCTGAAATATGTGCGGCAACATGATGCCATACGGGGTCGAGTGGTTGTAGCAACTTGGGTGAAAGCCTGCCTTCTACTACCTCTGTTTCAAAATCCCAGATTACCCAAACAACTGTGAGTTGTCTAACAATGAAAACCGTGATAAAGTAACGAGCAAAATCCACAGGTGATAGCCCAAACTGTCCTCCTTGTGCTGCCTGTATCCAGACACCCATGAGGATAATCGGCAAAGACCCAGCCAAAACCCATAAGATTAGTTCTGCTCGATACTCAACCATATAGGCATAGTATACTGACAGTAAAGTTAGGGCTTTTCTAATAATTTTTTTCATCTATAGTACATCTCCCCTTGGCAACTCTACTCCTCTTAGCATTAACTACACAACACCTGCCTGAAAAACTCGTCCAATAACTTCTTCTACAGGTGGTTCGGTAACTGTTAAATCAATTACTTCCAAATCCGCTAAAATGTGAGATACGGTGCGGGTGAGCGCCTCTCTCGACACCATAAAACGCACTACTCGCCCTTCTAAGAGTTGCACATCTCCATAGGTCATAAGTTTTTCTATCGGTAGAGGTTGGGCTAACTCTATATGGACTTCCCGATAAGGAGCAAAACGTTCCAGCAGTCCATTTAAGCTACCGTCATACATCAGCTTCCCCTCGTGAATCAACAGCACCCGTTGACACAAAGCTGTGATGTCAGCCATGTAATGACTTGTCAACAGCACTGTAGCCTGATAATGCTGATTGTACTCACGCAAGAATTCGCGCACTGCTGCTTGAGCATTTACATCCAATCCCAGCGTTGGTTCATCTAGGAATAAGACGTGGGGACGGTGCAAAAGTGCTGCTAGCAATTCCGCCTTCATCCGCTCACCCAAAGACAGTTTCCGCACTGGTTGGGTAAGTTTGCCTTCTAGGGAAAGCATCTCTGTTAATTCTCCTACCCGCCGTTGGAACTCTTTATCAGAGATGTCGTATACAGCAGCGTTAATTTTCAAAGAATCCAGCGCTGGCAAGTCCCAAATTAGCTGCTGCTTTTGCCCCATAACTAAGGTAATTTTTTGCAAAAATGCTTCTTTACGATGAAACGGAATTTGTCCAGCGACTGTAACTGTACCGCTAGAGGGATGAATCAGCCCCGTGAGCATTTTGAGTGTGGTGGTTTTACCAGCACCGTTTGGCCCCAAAAACCCTACGACTTCACCAGGGGCAATTTCAAAGGAAACATCCTGAACTGCTTTAATTGACCGGTAGGTGCGGCGAAACAAGTGGGTGATTGTACCTTTAATACCCGGACTTTTAACTGCCACTGGATAAGATTTACTCAGATTTTCAGCAATGATGATTGACATATTTTTTATATTAGAAGCACAGTTGTAAGTAAGTGGGCAAGAATAAATCAAACGATGTTACGTCATATAAGTTTAATTAGATTGGCTATTAGTAAGGGCTGGAGCCGCTTACTACAGGAAGCATCTCAATGAGTGTAAAAAGCCTTGAAAAAACTCACCCCAACCCTCTCCGTAGGTTCGGAGAGGGAGCAAGAATCTTGTTTCTCGTCTGGTATATTTGCACCCACTGAGATGCTCCCCTGACTACAAACCTTTAATTATTCATGCCCATTTATATAGATAAACACACATAAATCATTGATGTTTAGTGCTATTTTCAGCAGGAGTCATTCAATTTTAGATTTTAGATTTTAGATTTTAGATTTTTCCTTAAATCCCAAATTCAAAATCTAAAATTGGCAGAGTCAGAAGTAAAATTCCTGTATGTATCTGTGGTTCTAAATACTAAAGCAGGGATTTTTGCTAGTGACAGTTATCATGATTTCCTAGCACAACATAGAGGTTTTACCGTAAACGTCCCGATCGCAATGTACTGATAATTAACCACAAACCCAATAAACTAGCGACTGCAAACAGGATGGTGCTTAAAAAAGATAGTTGAGTTGTCTGCGCTCTGGTGGAAATAATTGCTGCACCCATAATCAGCGAACCCACTAAAATACTAAAAGATAGTCGGTTAGCCGCATCGTCCATAGTACGCCGCACACCATCTAACCCTCGCAGCGATAGATTCCACTGTAAGGTTTCTGAGGTAACTCGGTCTAATAACAGTTCGATTTGGCGGGGAGATTGGAGAGACAGACTTTTAATATCCAAGGCAGTCCGTAACAGCGATCGCACTGGATTATCGCCCAGTAATTGCCGACGAAACAAGTCTGTAATTAATGGTTTGACTTCATCAAAAAAATTAAGCTCCGGGTTGAATGTCCGCGCCACACCCTCTAAATTCGCTAGGGTTTTGGCATACAAACCCATATTGCTAGGCAGCCTAATTTTATTGTTGCGGGCAACTTGTAAAACTTCATAAATTATCTGACTGAAATTTATTTGCGTTAGGCTGACATTGTGATACTTTCGTAACATGCGATCGTAATCATTTTCTAACCGTGATAAAATTACCGGTTGAGCAGAATCTGAGAGCTGCAAAGTTAACTGAGCACACCTTTGAGCATCTAAATCAACGATCGCTAACAACATTTCTGTCAATATCTGCTGTGTACGGGGATCAAGTCTTCCCACCATGCCACAGTCTAAGAGGGCAACACGACCATCTTTGAGATAAAACAAGTTTCCTGGATGGGGATCAGCGTGAAAAAAGCCATCAATATATAATTGCTGAAAAAATACCCGAAATAACAAAGTAGTTATTTCTTTACGCTGTACAGCAGGGTCTTTACCATTGGTGTTGCTGTTCAAATCCGCCGCCAGGAACGGCACGCCATCCAGCCATTCCATCACCAGTAATTTCTCTGTGGTCAATTCCCAGTTAATTTCTGCAACCACTATTTGTGTCGGATCAAACCAACGACTTTTAGATAAGTTGCGCCGCAGTTGGTCTGTAAAACCCGCTTCCCGTTTAAAATCTAATTCAGCTTCTAGAGCTTTGGTAAATTCTTCGGCGGTAGATTTGATTTCGTAGGTTTGCCCAAACTCAGTACGCGCCACTAAATCGGCAATACCTTGAATTAAGGCAATATCTTGGGCAATAGTAATATCAATTCCCGGACGTTGGACTTTCAGAGCGACTTCTCGACCGTCTGCTAGTGTAGCGCGATGCGTCTGAGCAATTGATCCTGCCGCTACGGGTATAGGGTTAATTGTGCTGAAGGTTTCTGCTAGTGAATGTTTTAATTCTTTGCGGAGGACTATTTCTATCTCTGACCAAGGAACTGGCGGTACTTCGTCTTGTAGGGTTGACAGTTCCTCAATGTAGGCGGCGCTCAGTAAATCTGGACGGGTGGAGAGTAGCTGACCAAGTTTGACGTAAACTGGGCCCAAGTCTACCAGGATATTTTTTAAAACCGCAGGTGTAGGTAGCTGCGGTTCATCAGCTTTGCCACCAGTAAGTAGCCTTCGCATATAGTCCCAGCCATTGCGAAGGAATACTTCAAGAATTTCTCGTTGACGGGGAACAGTTTGGGTGAGGAACATTTTTGTAAAGAACTGCAAAGAAGCAGAAAAGTTTAAAGAGGTAAGCAGCAGGGGATGACAATACAACGGAAATCGGCTTTAGTTTTGATGCTTGTTAAAGTGTTGCTAGCTGCCGCACATTCTTGAAATCTTTTTATGGATGATTGTACGGCTTGGTGCAGCTTCTGTTCGTTCAGCATCCGTTTGACGTAATTAGAGCAGGAATCCCCGCCGTGTAATAAGCGATGGGGGCAACAAAATCCTTTGGACGGAGAAATATATTTTTGATAGGCAGTAATAGACTCGATTGCCATTGTCTTGGCGAGAGGCTCAAAGCTAATAATGTCCATAACTGTCAGATAGAATAACAGACAGTCAAGTTATAATGGATAAATAGGCTTTTTCGCCTCTGCCAAGGGTTTTAACTTTTATAGCAGGTGGGTAAATCGGGAATCGCTTTGGAGAATTTTGAGGATCTGCTTGATTTCCTGGGTACGTTCTTTTTTGACAACGAGGGTGACATTGCGATCGCGCACAATCACCACGTCCTCTAAACCAATAGTAACAACTACGTCTTCTGGATTTGAGGCATAAATAATCGCACCCTGCGTATCCAACCCTACGTGAGTAGCAAGTTCCACATTCGGAGTCTCTTCTGTCTTCAGTAAGCGTTCGATCGCATTCCAATCTCCTAAATCATCCCAACCAAAATCAACTGGCAAAACGTATGCTAAAGTTGTCTTTTCCATTAGCGCATAGTCTATACTCTTCTTAGGCAACTGGGGATAGATATCAGGGCCATGTTGTTCTAAAGGTTCGATAATTTCTGGAGCATGGGTATGTAGTTCCTTGAGAACAACCCCTGCCCGAAAAACGAACATGCCACTATTCCAGCTAAAGCGTCCCGTAGATAAAAAAGTTTCTGCTGTTTCACGGTTGGGCTTTTCTGTAAAACGGTTGACGTGATAGGCTGGCAATTCATTAAAGTTACCTATTTTTTCACCTTGTTCAATGTAGCCATAACCGGTTGATGGAAAAGTAGGCTTGATCCCCAGTGTAACGATCGCTGCTGTGCTTGCTGCCAGTTGTGTAGCCGCGCTTAATGTGTGTGCAAACGTCTTTTGATCAGCAATCCAGTGGTCAGCAGGGAAAAAGCCAATAACAGCGTCTTCTCCATAACGCCGTTTGATTTCTAAACTTGTCCAGGCAACGGCTGCGGCAGTGTCTCTTCCTTCCGACTCGATCAGTAAGTTTTCAACTGGTAGATCAGGTAATTGTTGTCGTACGCCTTCAGCTATCTGACTAGAAGTTATGACCCACAAGAAATCCCACCCGCCACCGAGTTCTATCAATCGATCGGCGGTTGCTTGTAATAAACTTCTAGAGCTACCATCAAGACTTAAAAATTGCTTGGGTCGGTCTTTGCGACTTAGGGGCCAAAAACGTTCACCTTTACCACCAGCAAGGATTACGGGGAACAATAAAGTATTCATGTTGTCATACACGCTTACCGAAGAACATTACAAGTTTACAGTGAGCTTTTCCACTGGCAATATTTGTAGCTTGGATTAACATACTTTTAGGGAGTGGTTGAGTGGGGAAATAATTGTGATAAAACAAATCGAATGGTCGGAAAATCCAGTTACATCTAAACAAGTAGCATTTGAAAATGAGGTGCGATCGCCGCAACTTCAACGAACGGAAAATCAAGTAACACCTGTACCAGTAGCCAATTCAGAGGAAGAGGAGGTAGAACTAAACCAGCCAGCGAATCCGAACCGTAGCGTCGTCGAATCAGTGGGTGCAATTCCTAATCAGCTTTATGAGAGACTGGGCTTGACCATGCCTCGATGGCTGTTATGGATCATGACGGTTGTCATCGGCATCATCTTATCTGGGTTACTGGTATCAACTTTAGCGCTTTGGACTCCGTTGTGGAGCAATCTAGATCGAACAGATGAAGATTTAGGAAGTACTGCCAAAGACGAGGTAAAAATACCACTACCAGGGGAGTTATGGAGCAAACTCTCCCAGTATCAGCTTTCACGACCGATGAATATTTTAATTATGGGGATTGAACCAGTCAGTGGTACTGTTGATGGTTCACCAGAAAGCTTTGCTGGGAAAAGCGACTCCATGCTGCTGGTACGTCTCAATCCTAGTGAAAAATCTGTCAGGGTGCTTTCCATTCCCAGAGATACAATGATCGCCATCCCCGAAAAGGGAGAAAAGGGATTAACTAAGGTATCTGATGCCAATGCCAAAGGCGGCCCAGTCTTGGCAGCACGGGTGGTTAGCCGTACCTTAAACAATGCCCCAATTGATCGCTACATCCGCATTTCTACTAGCGGCTTACGGCAGTTAGTCGATCAGTTAGGCGGAGTAGAGGTCTTTGTTCCCCAATCAATGGAATATAAAGACTCCAGCAGTCGGCTGTCGATTAATTTAGTCAGTGGCTGGCAAACCCTCAACGGCGAACAAGCAGAACAGTTTGTCCGATTCCGCGAACCAGGTTTGGGAGATTTGCCGAGAGTGCAGCGTCAGCAAGCACTAATAGCGGCATTGTTGCAACGCCTCAATAGTCCTACCATCTTACCCAGATTGCCTCAATTAACTCGCTTGATGCGAAAATACTTTGATACCAACCTGAAGATGGAAGAAATGATGGCGTTGGTAAACTTCGGACTCAACTTGGATCGGGATAATTTCCAAATGACCATGTTGCCTGGTACGTTTAGCCGTTTTAGCAAAGACCCTGATAGCTATTGGCTGAACATGACCGGACAACAGAGCCTGTTGAATGATTATGTTGGGGTAAATGTACCTGGTCTTAAGCCAGATATGCGCCGGGTTCCTAACCTCAAAATTGCTATTCAAAATGCTTCCAATCAACCTCAGCTAACTGAAAAAGTTATTGCTTATCTCAAACAAAAAGGCTTTACTAATATTTACAAAGTGCCTGATTGGCCAGATACCCAACGTCAAACTCAGATTGTTGTCCAAAAAGGCAACCGACGAGTTGGAGTTGATTTGCAAAAAGTCTTAGGCTTGGGTCAAATAGAAGTGTCGGCGATCGGTGATTTAGAATCTGATCTCACAATCCGTATTGGTAAAGATTGGAAATAGTCATTAGTCATTAGTCAAATGACTAATGACAAAGCGCAAAGTCTGAGCGGAGGAAACCTCCGCTCAGAACTTTGTAAGAGAGGACTAATGACAAAGGACTAATAATAAAGTTATGAAAAAGATTTTAGTGCGCTTTTTTGGTTTGATTGCGATTTTGATACTAGCATTTTTGTGGATAATACTTAATCCCAAACCGGCTTTTGCTCAAATCAACACAATCAATTACAACAATATAAATTTAGAAAATCGTGACTTTTCTCATGCTGATTTGGCAGGTGTGACTTTTGTCGCAGCAGAAATGCGGGGAGCGAATTTCCAAGGGGCGAATTTAAGCAATGCAATTCTGACTAAGGGAATTTTATTAAAGGCAAATCTGGAAGGTGCGAACTTGAGCGGCGCTTTAGTCGATCGCGTGACTATGGATAGTGCTAACCTGAAAAATGTCATTTTTACAGAAGCCACTTTGACGAGCAGCCGTTTTTACGATGCTGATATCACTGGTGCTGATTTTACCGATGCATTAATTGACCGCTATCAAGTATCACTATTGTGTGAAAGAGCCGATGGCGTAAATCCGGTTACAGATGTGTCAACACGAGATAGTTTGGGTTGTAGGTAAAAAATCTCAGCGTTGAGCTTCAAAACAGAGACATTTTACTCAAAAAATGGAAAATAAAGCTTTTTTATTAAACTATATATTATTAATTACAAATTTGATTTTATTTTGGTATTTGCTCAGAGGTAAAAATATAAAAATTCATGAGCAAACACAAAATCAACTTAACTTTACTATTCAACCGAAGTTGCTTTGATTTATTGGGTTATTTTTTGGACAAGTAGGGATAATTTACTTGTATACTATTTTCATAATTATACCTGTCACACAACTTAATTGTGAGCCTATTCGGACTTTGACCAAAATGGCAAAGCAATAGATAAGCGGGTAACAGTTCTAACTTTGGTTGAAGGTTTTTACGATGAAGCAGTCTATAGGGGAGAACAAATTATTGAAATTCCCACATTCCCTGAACTGAAGCTGACTGCTAACCAAGTTATTAATGCTGGTGTTTAGGTTATAGGCGTAACGCAATGGCAATTATGATGCCTTCAGGGAACGGAGGAAATCTCTGCTTATCCTGGCTCTCCTAGTTAAGATTGACTGAGAATTGCCGAAAACTAGTTACCTTTAATTACTGCTGGGGATTTCAATTAAAAACTCTGTTCCTTCTCCTGGTTTAGAGAAACATTTAATCTGACCATGATGTTTTTCAACCACTATTTGATAACTGATAGATAATCCTAACCCTGTACCTTTACCTGGTGCTTTGGTAGTGAAGAAGGGGTCAAAAATGTGCGATCGCACCTCTTCTGGAATCCCCAGACCATTATCAGCTATTTTAATTACAATCTGGTTATTAACGGCTTGGGTACTAATCCAGATAGTCAACGGTATTCTCGGACACATTTGGGATAACTCCAAATACCTTTGCTGTATAATTTTAAGCTTCTCCTCTAATGCATCAATACTGTTACTCAAAAGATTCATAAACACTTGATTTAATTGCGCGGGATAGCATTCGAGCAAAGGTAAAGTAGCATATTCTTTAACAATCTCAATAGCTGGGCGTTTATTATTATTTTTGAGGCGATGCCCTAAGATTAGCAAAGTACTATCCAATCCTTCATGAATGTCTACTGGCTTCAATTCCACCTCATCTGTACGAGAAAAGTTACGCAGTGATAGCACAATCTCACAAATACGCTCTGTTCCTACTTTCATTGACTCAAGGGTTTTGGGTAAATCTTCGATGATAAAGTCCAAATCAGTCTTGTCAATTTGCTGTTGGACAGTTGGCAACAGGGAGGAGTTTTGACGGTAAAGTTTCACTACATTTAGCAATTCTTGAGTATATTCATTTAAATGGGTAAGATTGCCAAAAATAAAACTGATAGGATTGTTGATTTCATGCGCGACTCCAGCAAGTAGTTGTCCTAAACATGCCATTTTTTCACCCTGAATTAACCGAGTCTGAGTTTGTTTTAATTCTTGCAGAGCTTGAGTAAGTTCTAAGGTTTGACGTTTAGTTTGTTCGAGTAATTCCGCTTGCTGAATTGCAATTCCAAATTGCACCCCTACTTGAGCCAGTAAATTAATTTCTTCCTCTTTCCAATAACGCGGTTGGGAATTTTGATAAGCAACTAATAATCCCCATAGTTTTTCACCTTCCCGAATCGGAACAAAGGTTTCGTTACGCGGAAGTTCGTTATCGTCGTCTGTCTCTTCAAAACTCTCTCTAATCATTGGTTGGGCTTGTGCAAGAGGTTTCCAACCATCTTTAAAGGAATCTGCTACAAATTTACCGCTCCAATCCGGGTTGAAGCGGTAGATTGCAACTCGCTCCACTTCCAGCAACTCTCGCACAGCTTGAGTAGTGGTTCTAAAAATAGTTTTAATATCGAGTGACTGGCGGATTTTATCAATAGTTGCAGCCAGCAGTTCTTGTCGTTCCATTGATTTCTCCCGTTCGGTGGCTTCTGCTAACTGGACAACCTGCATTTGAACTTGCTTTAAATAAGAATCCTGTTTTAATGCGACTCCCAATTGCTGGGCTATTTGACTGGTAAATTCAATTTCAGAGGGTTGCCAGTCACGAGGAGCGTTACATTGGTGAATACACAGCAATCCCCAAAGTTCGCCTTTTTTTAATAGAGG
The DNA here is from genome assembly GCF_029379315.1 of Nostoc sp. S13. GTDB lineage: Bacteria > Cyanobacteriota > Cyanobacteriia > Cyanobacteriales > Nostocaceae > Nostoc. Next base: position 57,220 of record NZ_JAQYWQ010000019.1, on the reverse strand, counting down.
CGCGACCATATTTGCACGCACTTGAAATTTCTCTAGGATTTGGACGTAGCAACGTGAAAAGTTTTGTTGATAAATGTCAGTGATCGCATTTATTCGACCTTGTGCGTAAAGGGTCGCAAAGTTTTCACCAAAGCAATAATCATAAACTTTTTCTGTTATTACCGAGTTACATTCAGGTACAACATCCTCAGAAATAAATTCTCCTTCCCAATCTTTTTGAGGGTCAAAACGAACGACTGTCACTCTGTCTGCTTGCAGCATTTGTCGTACCTCGGTGACAGTCGTTTGGAAGATTGTATCTAAATCTAGGGACTCCCGAATTCGAGTAATCACGCTAGTTAATGTCTTTTGTTGCTCTGCTTGGTACTGAGCGTATGCCAGCAACTTATAGTGTCGCAGTGCTAAACCAATTTGTGTGCCGATTTTGGTCAGTGATTCGACTTCATAAGATTGCCACTGTCTGGGTGAGGCATTTTGGTAGGCAGCGATGACTCCCCAAAGTTGATCTCCTTGGAGAATGGGGGCAGTTGCAAAGGATTTTGCCTGGAATTGCTCTAACAGGGTTATATGGCACTTTGTTAATCCGGCTTGATAAATGTCATTAGCTGTAAATGTCTGGTTGTCAACGTAACGTCCACCTTGCGTGTTTTGTAAATAAGTATCACTGATCGCAGGCTGAAAGCCAACTAAGGGAGTCCAGCCTGGCGCAAATGATTCAGCAACAAAGTTACCACTCCAATCTGGATTGAAGCTAAAGATGGCAACTCGATCAGCTTGCAGCAGCTTGCGTATTTCTTGAGTTGTGGTTTTAAAGATGGTTTCAATATCAATGGGTGAACGAATTTCATCAACAATCTGAGCTATTACTTGGTCGCGTTGAACTGCTTGAGCCAATTTTGTGGCTTGCAATTGGACTTCATGAAGATGCTTCGCTTGTTGAATTGCAATGGAAAGATGGTCAGCAATTTGACGAATAAACTCAATTTCCGATTCTTTCCAGTCACGAGCCTCACTGCACTGATGAATGCAAAGCAATCCCCACAGTTCTTTCTGCCGCGATAGAGGGACAATAAGGTTGGCCTGTACCTGAAATTTACTCAAAATTGCCAGATGACAATCACTCAGTCCCGCCTTGTAAATATCTGCTACTGCTTGCACTTGACCTTGTTGATAACTGGCAGCAAATTGTTTTCCAAAGCAGTGATCGTAAACTTTTACTGTCATTGCTAAGTCCCAGCCAGCTGCAACATCCTCACAAACAAATTCTCCTTCCCAATCTTTTTCCACGTCAAACTGGAAGACTGCTACACGGTCAGCATTTAGCAACTGACGCACTTGGGTAACGGTCGTTTGAAAAATTGTTTCTAAGTCAAGAGACTCCCGAATTCGCACAATTACACTCGCCAGAGCCTTTTGTTGCTCTAGTTGCTCTTGAAGTTGAGCGCTTGACAAGAGAAGTTGATTTTCCGTGAAATTTGAATTGAGTTCCATTGCTGTGGATTATGTCGTTTTTATACAAGGGCTATTCGTACCAAACTTCATAAAGTTAAACGTGTCAAAAATATGACAAACTGCAAATTTTGACAGTGTTCAACTATTTCCTAGAAGATGGTTATTGTTATAGTTCCCCTTTCTTGATTTATCCTCGTAATGGGTTAAAAAATAATTTTGGCTTCTACACACAGAGGAGATGATTAATTGAATCGTGATCGAACTAACCCTCAATTCGCTGTATCATAGCAATCTCAGGAATTTTATTTTGAGCGTAGGCGTAGCCCAAACTAGGCATCGCACTTAAAATGATTGCTATGGAGACTAAAAACTAATAACTAATTTGTCAAAATTTACCTGACAGACTGCGGAATTTCAGGTTAAATGTTTTAAAATATGCACTCTGCAAGAGTTGTCGGGTATTATTCGTGACACAACAAGACCAAAAACCCTCTCGTTCTTTCGCTGGAATTGCTGGCATTGTTGCCGCAGCCACATTAATTAGTAAAATCTTCGGTTTAGTGCGGCAGCAAGCGATCGCTGCCGCTTTTGGTGTTGGTGCTGCTGCCACCGCCTATAGTTATGCCTATATTATCCCTGGCTTTCTATTAATATTACTCGGTGGCGTAAATGGGCCATTACACAGTGCGATTGTTAGTGTTTTAGCCAAGCGTCGGCGAGAAGAAGCGGCTCCCCTAGTGGAAACCGTGACAACGCTGGTGGCTGGATCGCTGTTGTTGGTGACAATTGCTCAAGTTTTATTTGCGGATGCGATCATTGATTTCGTTGGTCATGGTTTGGAGGCGACAACCAGAGCGATCGCCATTCAACAACTCCAGATTATGGCTCCTATGGCTTTATTTGCCGGATTAATTGGCATTGGCTTTGGTACTCTCAATACAGCCAATCAATATTGGTTACTCTCCATTAGTCCTTTATTATCCAGTATTACCGTTGTTGCCGGTCTTGCTATCTTGGCTATGCAACTGGGCAAAGACATTATTAAACCGGAGTACGCTTTAATCGGTGGAATGGTGTTAGCTTGGGGAACCTTGGCAGGAGCCGTTCTCCAGTGGTTAGTGCAGCTAATTGTCCAGTGGCGGTTAGGATTAGGCACATTACGCCTGCGGTTTGAGTTTAAATCCCCAGGCGTTCAAGAAGTAATTAAAATCATGACTCCGGCAACAGTTTCCTCTGGAATGATGCCAATTAATGTTGCCACTGACCTTTATTTTGCCAGTCCTATCCCTGGTGCTGCGGCAGGATTTAACTATGCGAATCTATTAGTACAAACTCCCTTAGGGATTATTTCTAATATAATTTTACTGCCCCTATTACCGATATTTGCCAAACTTGCCAGCCCCGAAAATTGGCCAGAGCTAAAATTACGGATTCGCCAAGGACTGTTACTCACTGCCTTCACCATGCTACCGCTAGGGGCGCTGATGGTAGCGCTATCAGTACCTATTGTGCAGGTGGTATATGAGCGCGGTGCTTTCAAGCCAGAAGCCACACAGCTAGTTTCATCATTGTTAGTCGCTTATGGAATTGGGATGTTTGTCTATTTAGGACGTGATGTATTGGTGCGGGTGTTCTATGCTTTAGGCGATGGACAGACACCTTTTCGCATCAGTATTTTTAATATTTTGCTCAACATCTTATTAGATTGGTTTTTTGTTAAACCTTTTGGCGCTCCCGGTTTGGTGTTAGCAACAGTGGGTGTAAATTGCAGCTCAATGTTAATGCTGTTATGGTTGCTCGATCGCAAACTTAATGGTTTACCTTGGCGTGAGTGGAGTGTGCCGATTTTAGGTTTGACTGCGGGTAGCTTGGTAGCTGGGGTAGCAAGCTATGGGACATTGGTGGCTTTTCAGCAATTCTTAGGTAAAGAAGGTTTACTGATTCTGGTGTTGCAGTTGTGTGTATGTGGCTTTGTGGGGATTGCGGTGTTTGCTGCGATCGCTTCATTAATGAAAATACCCGAAGTGAATATATTTATATCTCGTTTGCGTCAGCGCTTTTTGAAGAAATAACTCTCATTTACAGCAGATTTCAAGGAAGGTGAAGTAAATAAAGATTCGTCTCAAACCTTGGTATAAAGCGTATTTTACTTCTGTTAGCGGAGCGGGGCGTAGCCCATTCTGACGCCAAGCCGCAGAGCGTCTCCAGCTCCTGAATTCTGAATTCTGAATTCTGAATTCTGAATTCTGCTATAAATATTTCAGTTGGTACACCCAAGTGGGTGAACAATAATTCAGCCAGTAGGGTGAACCAAATGTGCGAGGTTACATTTTGTAAAAAAAGAGATTCTGGTACTAGAGAACATTGATTTTATTTAACTCTGGTGAGAAGAATCCTATGAAACTTACAAAATTAGCTGCCTCTTTCCTTGCTGTTGCTTCCATTGTCCTTTCGGCGGGAATTGCTTCTGCTCAAACAGCCGGTACAAACAGCAATTACATCGGTGCTGGGATTGCAGTTGGTGCAACCAGTGGCGGACAAGGAAACGATGAAGCACAAGTTGGCGGCAATATCCAAGGACGTTATGCGGTTCCCAAAACACCTCTTTCAGTGCGGGGTTCTGTGCTGTATGGTGGTGATGCTGCCGCAATTATGCCCATAGTGACTTACGATGCGCCCATCGCCAAAAATACTAATGTTTACTTCGGTGGTGGTTATTCTTTTGTAACTGATGAAGGTCAAAAAACCCCATTGGGTAATCAGAATGCACCTGTACTTACCCTTGGTATTGAATCAGAAGTTAGCAACAATGTCATTGCCTATGGCGATACGAAATGGGGCATTGACGCCTACAGAAATAGTGATGCTGATGCCCTCAGCTTCCAAGCCGGATTAGGCTATCGCTTCTAGTGATTACGAGCTAGAAGAAAGCTTATTCGTAAGCTAAAGCAATGATTTTTGCCAGCCGTAATCGTAATTCCTTCTGTCATATCTGAGTATGGATACTCAGATATGACGCATTTTTTTTAATCATTTTAATTTATAATTTTGATAAACAATCATATTGGCTATTATCAATAGTTTTTCTTAAAGTTAAATAACCAGTTTTGAATATGCGTAAAATATATTACTCATGCAAAAGATTAATCCCATTCCAGAAATACTTGGTGAAACAACTGACGTGGAATCTTGGCTGATTCGAGCCGGGCTAAGATTTTCAGACTTAGGTAACGATGCTGCAAGTATTGCAATCCGTAAGCAATGGCGAGAGTACCAAACCGCAGTGCAAAGATGCTGTGCAATCCTACACCAACCACCGTCAAGTGTTCAACTAAGCGGCGACTATGCCAAGCTGAGAATACCTGATGGTGCATCAACTTATTCGGAAGCTAGGGCGGTGAAGTTTCCCAGGCGAGAGAGTGATTCCTTTGATCACTGATAACTGTTGACTAATTATCCTGTTGCACGCCATTTACTACTGGCTTAACATCAGAAAATGGATCAGTACCGCCACCCCAGTTAAAATCACTAATTCTGATGCTGAAGCCACCTAACTCCAGCACCGGATTGTAACGCAAGGTGATGCCATACGTGCGACGGCTATATTCCAAAATGTAGTCAGTGCTAGTTTGTATACCAGTATCCAAGTTAACAGATGTTTGGAAGCCTAAGCGAAAAGGGCCGTAGATTTGCTGTGATATCCCACCGCTCAACACTTTGTTATCAACGGAGCGATCAAACAAAAAGGGTGATAATCCGCTATTTAAGCCTTGGGAATAACTAATATTAAAGGCGGTATAGTCGAAAAAAGGTCGAGAAAAATGACCAATTTGACCTTGTAAGCCAATTGTGCCAGTTAAAATGCTTTGGTTATCACCATTGCTGTAATAACTGCTAGTGCCTGTGAGGCTAGCGATCGCTAGCAAGTAAGGAACTACAGGTCTAGCCGTGTATCGTAATCCCTCACTGGCAGTGGGTGGTAATGGTTTTCCTTGCCAGAGTAACAGTCCACGACTGAGGGTAGCGCTGGCTTGTAAACGACCTAGTGAGATGCGATCGTTTTCACGCTGCGGTTTTAGTAAGTCTTGGCGATCGGTGTTGGCATCGATATATTGAGCACTAGCCTGATAGGTGAGGTTGATGCCACTTTTTCCTAGAGGAATCACCGGAGAGGTAATAATGCCGCCAAAACTGCTCTGGACAGTTTGAAAGCCGAGGCTACCATTGTAGAGGCGATCGCGGTAGTTATATTGCAGATTAAAGATGTAGGGAAGGCGATCGCCTAATGTCTGGCGCAACGCAAAATTCGCCCGCAAATTGTTTTCCACCTGGCTCAAGTCAAAACTGGTTAACTGCCCAGTTCCCTGAAATGTTGTCCGTGGACTCAAAACGGAATTTATCTTCGTCTTCACTGCAAATAGTGCGCCTAAATCACCCGCGCCTTCTTGCACAGCTCTCTGTACTAATAACTGGGGCGTGATCGTCCAACTAGTCTGGTCTGTATTGATCACTGGAAAGCCACGCTCAACATAGAAACCACCCCGATCAGTTCCATCATAGCCGGGAGAGACTATTGCAGGTGTAACGTCCCGCTCTCGGCGGTCAATAGTATGCTCATCCACCGGAATTGGTAAGGACAATGTTTGATCCAATACCAAACGCTGTCCCTGTGTCCTGATGCGGTCTACCAAGGGTTTCTCTCGCGTTAGAGTTACTTTATTTGCGCGTAATTCTAGTTCTGGGGGCGAAAAAGGATCATTGGTGATGCGGACATCGCTTGCTTGCCAGCCTTGCGGATAAAAGTCAATGTGTTCAGCTTCAAACCTGAGCCGATTGACTACACCCCCTGATTTCGGTGCTGGTATGTTGGTAGCGCCTGCCTGACCACCAAATGTCACATCAATTCCTCCAGGGCTGCTCACACCTGAAAGGGGCTGATTAGCTCTAATGCGATCGCTTGGCGGACGTTTTGAGACTCCACCAGCTACATCCGTGGGTGAAAAAGCAAAATCTGTTTGTGCTGAGGGTACGTAAATTTCTCCTCTACCATTTTCCAGTTCTCCACTATCTTGAACAAAGTTATAGGTAAAGCGTTGTCCATGCAGTATCTGATCACCCCGTGTTAAAGTGACATTGCCTTCCCCCGCAGCGATCAAGTTGTCCAAATTGACTTGCAGGCGATCGGCATCCACCACCGCCCCATCAAATCGCACAACTACATTACCTACGGCTGTAACAATTCGCCGTTGCTCGTCATACTCTTGCCGATCGGAAGTAACTTCCACAATTCTCGGTCTGGCTGGTGGCGTGCTAGCTGGCGCAGTTGTACCAGATGGTTGACCTTGTGGCTGATTAGTGGTATTAACCTGTGGTGTAGGCGTTGCTGCTTGAATTTGTTGGGTTTGGGACTTGAATTCTACAGTGATGGGTGCCCAGAATTGGTTTGTCGGGTTGCGAGACTTAAATTTTATAAAATTTTGTACTGATTGAGAACTCGGTGCAAGATCAGCAGCAGATACAGCGATATTGCCTCCTCCTGGAGACTGTTGTGTAGTAATATCACTTTGCTGTTTTTGTTGGGTTAACTTCTGGGCTAAAATTTCCGCCTTCGACTCAACTAACTTGTCAGTGTTTGTGACACTTGGAGCAACGTCTAGCGGAGGCTGAGGAGCAGGAAGCAGGGAGAATGGGGGAAGTTTCTCACCCTCTACCCCAATTCGCGCTGCATAAGGGTTTTGAGTTTCACTGGTCTTATGGCGATTAGGGGCTGCAACCTCTTGCATGGGATAACCAACTACCACAGACTGCCCCAAAAGTCCAGCATTCCTAGAAACGGTGAGGGGGGAAAATTCAAGTGGTAAGGTTTCTGGTGAATGAGGTACAGAGGAAGTTTTGGCAACTACCAAGTCATCCTGAGTTGAGTTGAGCAAAGGTGGCAATGGCGGATCACTCTTGGTGTTACCCGCAATTACCAACTGAGCCAAATTCTTGGGCTGCTTGGATTTGTCTGTCTTTTCGTGTATTCCAGTATCTACACCTGAAAGAAACTTTGTATGACTAGCAGATGAGGCGGGATTTACAGGTTGTAAAGATTCGAGAATAGGAGGCGGATCGGGTGGCAGAACTGGATGAAGCATATTTGAGCAAAATCGGGCTAACAAACAGCCAAATGACGGAAGGAAGGATAGATATACATTTTGCCTTCCGACTGTCGCCTTCTGCTACCTGGAGCAACCCACTTGGAGGAGGAAACTTACTAGGCGAAAGTTTAGTAAGTTTCCGTGGCGTTTAGTATCTTCCGCCTTCCAAAGTCGCGGATGATTTATCGCTCTTTTACTCTAAGTCCCGACGGCCAGGGTTACGAGCAGGATCGTTCGACAAAAATCCGAAGACGAAGATAGTGACGAAGAAGGCAACAACAATATAAACAGCGATTTTTAAAGTCAGCATAGAAATATCTCCAACGGGTAAGACGAAAAGAGCTTTTCTTTGAGGATCTGCCATGCAGAAAAGATAGCTCCTTTATATTACCCAAATCTCGTCCTTTTTTAGAGAACTCTGGGGACGTTTGCTCTTGTGACGTTGACTAACGGCAAAAGTTTCTTAAAAAAAGGGAAAGGTTACAGTTTACAGAGGATAGTTATTATACCCAATACCTCTCTACCAGAGGCTGCGCCCTAAGCGTAGCTATGCCGCAGGCTTTACGGCAACGCTACTTCGATGCCGCTCAGTACAAGTCAGTACAAGTGCCCAATGCCCAATACTTCTCTACGAGAGGCTGCGCCAACGACAAAGCTCAGTACAAGTGCCCAATGCCTAATGCCCAATGCCCAATGCCCAATGCCCAATGCCCAATGCCCAATGTCCAATGCCCAATGCCCAATACCCTATTTCTCAGTTTGAACTTTTGCTAGGTCTTTACCAATTCGGTTTTTGATTACTCGTGCAGGTATGCCTACAGCAACGGAGAAAGGAGGAATATCTCTATTCACAACTGCTCCCGCACCAATAACACTGCCTTTGCCGATAGTAACGCCATCTAATACTGTTACTCCATGTCCCAGCCAACAATCATCCTCAATCACAATTCCCTTGCGAGTAACACCTTGGTATTTAATCGGCTCCATCGGATCGGCAAAATTATGATTATTGGCATATATCCCTGAGTAGGCAGCAATCAAGCAGTGTTTACCAATTTTAATGTTTCCTGGCCCCTCAATAGATACGTTGGGAGCAATGAAGGTGTCTTCATCAATATGTATATACGTATCTTCCAAACACCCTATATCAACATTACGCTCAATAGCGACTCTATTTCCGAGATGAATTCTATTGTTTTTGTGTCCTCTAGCATCCATCCGCACACCCTTGAAAATATAGACTCCACTGCCTATCTCAATACAAGAAGTTCCGTTAAATTCAACACCATTTTGAATATACACTGGGCTGCCTATCTGGGCAAAAATACTACGATATCCCAAGTTACGCAACTTTGACCCTAGAAGAAGTGTCGGAATATCTCCTAATACAGTAGTTACTAAAAGTTCTTGCACGCGCTGCAATTTTGAAAGATTTTGCTCGTTAGGCATGGCTACATATCTCTTCAATCAATTGTTGTTGACAGTCTTGAAAGTTGTTTTGGCTGTATCCGAATCTTCTGCCAATACCAACAGCGTTAGTATTCATTGACACAGAAGTATATTGGCAGTATTATCAAATTTTCCCCATATTTTTAGATGGTTTTCCAACATTTGAAAAACCAGAGTCTGGCTTTGACTATGTGAGCAATTCTTGAACTTAGGTGTGTAGAATCACTCAATTGATATACAAAATTGCGTTAAGTCGCTAGTAGAAGCTTTTTTACCATAGGTACGTAAAAATTTGGCTGCTTTTGCACTAGCTAAATTAACAAAACAATTTCAGTGGATTGCAAAGTCAAAACTCAGACTATTAAGTTGTCTGATGGGAAAATTTGCTGCTTTAGATAAGCTACTGTTTTAGCTATCCGGCAAATTTGCAAAGCTTGTTACCGAAACAGTGCTGAGTCAAAAAAAACAATCAATAATTGCACTCAGCATCAAATCAGTTCCGAGTAGCAAGTGCCTGGGCTGAGAGTGGGAATATTCATAAGTACTACTTCTTACTTATTACTTCTTCCTCAGCACGGACTAAACCCTAGCTATCCGCTAACAGCACTCCTAAAGCAACTAGGGATGTTGTTTGCTTTGAGCCTACTTTCTCTCAAGCGGTTTTAGTCTTTTGAAACAACTCAGTTCCACAAGCTATTTTGCAACAAAAAATACATTTGACTAGACTATTTCAAAGATTTAGATAAAATTTCTGCCTAGCATGACAATGTAATTATTGTGGGATTTTTCTGGGTATTTTTGCCCAAATAAAACCCAATTAGGGTGGATTATCTCCCACATCAGCCATCACATTGAAGTTAACCATCGGTGCAAACAAGTAAGCGCTTCCCCGACTGCTATGACGGCTTTCTTGCAACGAATTTCTAGAGTATGCTGCTCCAATCATGTTGCACACGGATGATTTACAGACTAACCAATTCACGTTTATAATTAGATGAATGGTTTTTAATAACAATTGTTTTTAACGATAACACATTTTATTTTTAGTGGAACACTCTTAAGAAATAAGTTGATTTCCAGGCTATTTGTTGATGAGAATGGGGGAAATCAGTTAACTTTTTTACTGGAGCGGTCGCTACCCTCAAATAATTTTATACACTTAGATAAAATCCATTGAGGATGGGGAGTTGAAAAATCCTGTAAGCGGTTAATTGGCATTCTTGCTATAAATTTGTAAATCACCCATTCGGGTGAGCCAAGCGGGTGATGCGTTCTTAACACTACTTATTATAAATTCTATTCAAAGAGAGCTAAAACGTAGCTTAGTTTCCAGCAGAAGTCCACAAAATCAGATCACACACCCCAATTGAGGTATCGGTTTTAACTCACATACTTGGTTCAAATTATGGCTTTAATTAAAAAAATAGTGCAACAAGCTCTAACTACTGGCTATCTGAGTGTTGCAGCCGAAGATAAACTGCGATCGCAGCTTCAAAGTAATTATGACTCAGAAGACCTAGATGCCTGGATAATTTTACAACGAGCTATTGTAGCAGGTGATATCAAACAAGAGTCGCGCCGAAAAAAAGCTTCCCTCTCTCCGAAAGCCAAGGAAGCTTCATCGAGTATCAAACTTGCTTATCAAATGGCAGCGGAGATTGCTTATGCAGCAGCTGTAGCTCTGACGATGACAAAAAATACTAAAGATCAGCCTTCATTAGGTGCATAAAATAACACCTTCGTTAGTTATTGTCCTGTTTTAGTATCGATATTTAATACCAAGTAGTTAGTGTAGGCGTAGCCCGCACTCCGACCCAAGTCTTGGAGACGCTGCGCGTAGCTTGCTTCCCGTTCGCCTCTGGCGTCCCGTAGGGAAGCGTACGGCAAAGCTCAGGGCAGGTGTTACCCTTAGCAGTTCGGCAAGATCGCTGTAACAGCTGCCGAAGAACAAGCTCAGTGACCACCGCAGGCATCGCTTTTCCTGGTTAACTGCTTGGTACAGTTTTCACAATAAGCCGATTTAAGCCAGTCTCTACAACGGGCTGTGACGCTCAATGACTCGCTACCGCTTCTCTACGTTCGCAGACAGACGTTACGCGAACGCGATCGTTGAGGCATCACTTTAAGCGAACCTTAATCAAATAGTCATGTAAGTCTTTGCTCTCAAAGTGCTTCTTTGACAGCGTAATTTTATTAAGAAATAATTAAAAATTTAACTTTCCTGAACACAGGTATGAGGAATTTGCACCCTCAGCTAAGACCTTAGAATTGATCCCCGGAATCAATACTAAAATAAATATAAATTATTTTATTCAAGATTATATTTTTTTAAGTGATATATGCCAGTAAATGATTAAATCTTAATATACCAAGTATATGGCTGAGGGTAAGGCATAGAATTAGAAACACCTTGGTGTAAACTTTAGCAACGAGGTTAAAAATAATTCTCAATGCTTAACAAAGTCATCGCTTTTTCACAAACTAGAGTATAAAGAATTGGCAACATTGGTAAAGAGAGTAAACAATAACCATAGCTAAACTTGGAGTTTTGCCAACCTATGCAGCCAATTCGTACATTTAACGTATCCCCTTCACTACCACCGCGACTCGAACCACTGCGGCGGCTAGCACAGAACTTGCACTGGGATTGGAACGTTGACACTAAAGATTTATTTCGTCGCTTAGACTCCGACCTGTGGGAGTCTAGCCATCATAATCCGGTGTTAATGTTGGGTACTATCTCTCAATTGCGGCTTCTGGAAGTTGTCGAAGATGAAGGCTTTCTAGCGCAAATGGATCGAGCTGACCGTCAGTTAGAAGATTATTTGCAAGAGCGCACATGGTATCAGAAACAACGGGAGCAGAAACCAAAAGAATGCTACGCCTATTTTTCGGCTGAATTTGGACTTGTAGATTGTTTGCCCGTCTATTCTGGAGGCTTGGGCGTTCTGGCGGGGGATCACCTCAAATCTGCCAGTGACTTGGGGCTACCACTTGTAGGTGTAGGTTTACTGTACCAGCAAGGTTACTTTGCTCAGTATCTCAATGCCGATGGCTGGCAGCAGGAACGCTATCTGAGCAATGATTTCTACAATATGCCCTTGCATCTAGAGCGTAATCCCGATGGTTCAGAACTACAGATTGCGGTAAATTATCCAGGACGCAAAGTGTATGCCAGAGTTTGGCGCGTACAGGTAGGAACGGTGCCTCTATATTTGATGGACACCAACATTGAACCCAACAATGTTTACGACCACGACATCACAGATCAACTGTACGGTGGCGATATCGATATGCGTATCCACCAGGAAATCATGCTGGGGATCGGTGGTGTGCAAATGCTCAAAGCTTTGGGGCTGAAAGTCACTGCCTACCATATGAATGAAGGTCACGCCGCCTTCTCTGCCTTAGAGCGCATCCGCTTGCTGATTCAGGAAGAGGGACTCAATTATGCCCAAGCTAAACAGGTGGTGGCTTCTAGCAATATCTTTACCACCCACACACCAGTACCAGCAGGGATTGACTTGTTTGCTCCCGACAAAATGTTGTACTACTTGGGGTACTATGCAGAGATATTTGGGTTGCCCAAAGAGCAATTTTTAGGACTGGGGCGCGAGAATACAGGCGATTTATCTGGGCCTTTCAGTATGGCGGTGCTGGCGCTGAAGATGGCAACATTTTCTAACGGTGTCGCCCAACTGCATGGTGTGGTGTCGCGGCAAATGTTCCAGGGCTTGTGGAAAAAGGTGCCAGTAGAGGAAGTGCCGATCGCCGCAATTACCAACGGTGTCCATGCTCGGAGTTGTGTTGCGAAATCGACTCAAGAATTGTACGATCGCTACTTGGGGCCAAACTGGTCATCAGCAGCACCAGATAGCCCATTGTGGGAGCGGATGGATGCCATACCCGATGAAGAATTGTGGCGTAATCACGAACGCTGTCGCTTAGATATGATTTTGTATGTGCGGGAGCATTTGGTCAAACATTTGCGCGATCGCGGTGCTTCCGCCTCAGAAATTATCCAGGCCCAAGAAGTTTTAGATCCTTATGCTTTCACCATTGGCTTTGCTCGTCGCTTTGCCACCTATAAACGCGCCACGCTTTGGATGCGTGATTTGGATCGCATTAAGGGGCTTTTACTGGCTAACAAAGACCGGAAAGTGCAATTCGTGATTGCTGGTAAAGCACATCCCAAGGATATTCCCGGTAAAGAACTCATCCGCGATATCAATCACTTTATCCGCGAACAACATTTAGAAAAACAGGTAGTGTTTGTTCCCAATTACGACATTTACATCTCCCGGTTGATGGTTGCGGGTTGCGATATCTGGTTAAACACACCGCGTCGTCCACGGGAAGCCTCTGGTACCAGTGGCATGAAAGCAGCAATGAATGGATTGCCGAATTTAAGTGTACTAGATGGCTGGTGGGATGAAGCTGATTATGTCCGCACGGGCTGGGCAATTGGACATGGAGAGAATTACGACGATCCTGACTACCAAGATGAAGTAGAAGCAAATGCTCTCTACGAGTTGTTAGAAAAGGAAGTTGTACCGCTATTTTATGAACATCGGGATAGTGATGGTTTACCCCGTCCGTGGGTTGCCAAAATGAAGGATGCAATTCGGTTGAATTGTCCGTTCTTTAATACAGCGCGGATGGTAGGAGAATATGGCGAGCGAGCTTATTTCCCAGCCAGCGATCGCTATCATACCCTGACTGTTGATAACTATGCCCCAGCTAAAGAACTAGCTGCTTGGAAAGAAAAACTGGGCGAACACTGGTTCAACATCAGAATCAAAGATATTGACGTATCGGCAGCTGCGGACATTGAGGTTAACCAAACCGTTGCTGTCAAAGCCAAGGTTGACTTAGCAACTTTGACGAATGATGATGTGCAGGTGGAGCTATATCAAGGTGCGATCGATGCCAATGGTGAGATTGTCGATGCTATGCCAGTGGTGATGGAATACCAAGGCGAGGATGGACAGAAATTGAGTATTTACACAGGTAATATCACCTATACCGCTTCTGGTTTGCAAGGCTTGTCTTTGCGTGTATTACCGAAAAATCAATACCTAGCTAATCCTTATGAACCAAGGTTAATTGCTTGGGCAGAATAAGAATGCTGAGTAGTTATTGAATACTCAAGATTAGGCGTTGCTGATTTAAGTTTAGCAACGCCTTTTATTGTGTGATGCAGTCACGCCTAAAAAATAATTATTGCTAGAATTATGAGTAATTATAAGGTAAATGTGATTTGACTGGAATAATCACTGAACAATGCAAAAGAAAGAAAAAGAAAATGATTTGAAGCCTCTAAATTTATTTATGGGGATTATCTTTTTACTTTTTAAAAAAGTCAGCTTCTTAAGCTTTGATTGATCTGCGCTTTGCAGCCATAAATACTAATGTCTGCGCTCGCGGATTTCTTAGTTTATAAATGTTATACCAATCTGTAATAGCCTTCAGTAATACCAATTTGAAAAAAGAATGCGACAAATAGACCATTTGTAGAGATGCGATTCATTGCCTCGTTACCCAAGGATGTGTTGCAATCATTAATTGAATTGGTATAAGATTGACTATCAAAAGACTAATAGTACACAAAGAAAATATTTTTAGGTAAATTTATCAGAAATAATGTGAAGAATATGCAAAGATGCATCTTGAAGCAAAAATATCTAAGTAAATACGGTAGTAAATCTGGAATTCTGGGATTATTTAGGTACATGGCAAGGTTGGCTCCTTCGCCAGCGAACGGCGACATCAGGTGCGCTGCATCGCCGAGCAGTGTCACCCCAGCTAAACGATCCCATCTGTGCTCGATCGGGAGCGCGTAAATAGGGCGAGGCACAGGGTCCGTCTCACCGTCGATGATAAGCGCTGTCAGCTCCGGAGCCCAGCCGTCGAATTCTTCGGCAACGCGTGCCATAGCAGTCACCGAGTCGGAGAAATCGATGCGGGTAATCCAGTCCTCCGGTTTGTTGAGCGCCACGTACGTGTGCAGGGTTCCATTGGCATAGCGGTGCGTCAAGATGCCTTTACCGGGCGCGACCGCCATCAGCGTGCCACCGCCAATCGCTTCCGCGCTGGCCTTGTGGCGGGTGTCGCCGTCGAAAAGACGCGTCTCGATGAATGAGGTACCGACATAGGCGGGCTTAGCCTCGGAAAGAAGTGGACGAACCCTTGACCAAGCGCCGTCAGCACCCACGAGGATGCCGGTAGTCACCGCTCGACCGTCAGCGAAGGTCAAGGTATGCCGCCCGTCGCCGAGCGAAGACACTGCTGTCAGCTTGTGTCCCCAGCGAATTGTGTCGGCAGGAAGGGAGTTGATCAAAATCCGGCGGAGGTCTCCTCGATCTACCTCAGGCCGACCGCTGTTGCTATTATCTTGTTTATCAAGCAGGATGTTACCGTCCTTGTCCACTACCCGCTTTGCATCAGCGCCAGCCTGGATAATCTCGAGGAACTTATCGAAAAGTCCTGCTGCCTTGAGTGCGAGCTGTCCGTTATATTCGTGGATATCAAGCAAGCCCCCTTGCGTGCGTGTGTTAGCCGAGGCTTCCGCTTCATAGATCGTCGCTGCGATACCGTGAACGTGGAGGACTCGGGCGAGCATCAACCCACCGAGCCCTGCACCGATGATCGCGACTGGAGTATTCATCCCAATTCCTTCGTGGTTTGAGTAGGCATTTCTTTCTCCTAATGGAATGTAGCATATTCAGGTAAAGGGTGAAGAAAGGGTAAAAACTGTTATAATACCTTCGTCAATTTACGAGGGTGAATTGATGTCTGAACTCTCTTTTATCTAAAGTTTGGTAAAAAACAACTACTAACACTGGGTCAATTACAAGCGATACGGTTTACGGAATGCTATTTTTAGCATCAGCAAGGACTATAAAGCAGCATACGTGAAGCCTTTGCTCAAATTCTTTGGGGAATGATGATGTAGCCAGTGATGCCATCGCCTAATACTAAATTACGTTGTTCTCCCCAATACCACCAGTATGCAGCAACATAAGCGCAAATTAAGCTATCTAGTTTATCTTCGGTTGCTTTGAGGGCTGCGCCTGTGGTGGGGATTTCCCAAAGGAACGAACCGCAGAGGTGCAGAGAACGCAGAGGAGGAGAGAAAGAGGGGAGGATATCAATAATATAATTTTGGAGTTTGATTAGTTCTAGGCGGCGCTCATTGAGGCGTCCTTTTTTGTATTTAAGGATGCGTTCTAAGTTGAATAGGTTAACGATTGCTGGGTGGGGAAAGACTTCTATTTGATATCTGTTGAGTTTTTGCGGTTCAATGGTGGGTGCGTGTGCAAAACCGCGTGATTCTAATTCTAAGCCAAAGTTGATGGTGCGATCGGCGAAGGGTAGGTTTTGATTAGCTGGGTAGCATCCCGCATGATATTTGCCAAAGTACTTGTGACTGAGTTTGTCGGCGAGGCGACTCCCAGTGGCGTTGGGTATGAGGGTAGGTGCATCTACGGCAATGATGGCTGGTTCGTCAGGTTGTACGCTCTGATCGAGCCAGGTAAGGATGTCTGCAATGGCTTCTTTGCGGTCTAGATCAAGTAGTTGCAGTTGTCCATCTATCCATTCTAAGCAGCATAGTCCACTTGGTTGCGATTTCCAGCCTAAATCAATGCCAATAAATTTCATGGTCATAACACGAATTTGCGATTATTTTCCCATTTCACGGCAACGATTCATCTAAATTTACTTGCAAAAAATTAGGGTAAATAATCTTATAATCTTAAGAGACTTGTCTTAATTTATTTTATCTGGCAATAAGTTAATCAAGATTATTCCGATGCAAATTTTATTTTTACATCCCAATTTTCCCTCGCAATTTCGCAACCTAGCGACAGTTTTAGGCAAGGATAAGAATTACAAAGTCGTCTTTGGGACAAATCGTCGTGAAGGGGAAATACCTGGCGTTTATAAGGCTATTTACACTCCTTCTCGTGAAGCTGCTCCCCAAACCCACCATTACGTTCGCAACCTAGAAAATGCTGTTCTCACCGCGCAGGCTGTCTATCGCGTGGCAGAAAAATTAAAAGCTGAGGGTTTCGTTCCTGATATAGTTTATGGTCATTCTGGTTGGGGGCCAACTTTATTTATGAAAGATGTTTTCCCCAAAGCCGAATTATTGTGTTATTTCGAGTGGTTTTACCACGCTCATGGTTCGGATGCAGATTTTGATCCTAATGAACCACTGAATGCTGATGATGAATGCCGCATCCGCGTGAAAAATGCGCCGATTTTGACTGATTTATATAGTTGCGATCGCGGTCTTTGTCCGACGAATTGGCAACGGCAGCAGTTTCCTAAAGAATATCATAGCAAACTCACTGTAATTCATGATGGAGTTGATACCAAATTTTTTGTTCCCAAACCAGGCGCAAAGTTAGTTTTACCAAGAATAAATCTTGACCTTTCCCATGTGGAAGAATTAGTAACTTATGTGGGACGGGGGATGGAACCTTATAGAGGTTTTCCGCAGTTTATGGAAACGGTGGCGCTAATTCAGCAGCGCAGACCTAAGTGCCATGTGGTAGTTGTGGGAGAAGATAGGGTTGCTTATGGGAAGAATCTCCCCGATGGTCAAACTTATAAACAATTAATGCTAGAAAAATTATCTTTGGATTTATCGAGGCTGCACTTTACAAATAGGCTTCCTTACAATGAGTACCTTCAGGTTTTGCAAGCTTCTTCTGCTCATATTTATTTAACCCGTCCTTTTGTTTTATCCTGGTCAATGTTAGAAGTAATGGCAGCAGCATGTTTATTAGTAGCTTCTAAAACTCCACCAGTATTGGAGGTCATACAGGATGGGGTGAATGGACTGCTGGTAGATTTCTTTTCTCCTCGAAATATTGCTAATAGGGTTGAAGAGGCGCTGAATCATCCTCAGGAGATGAACGCAATACGTGCGAATGCGCGAGAGACAATTATCAAGCGTTATGATTTGGCAAAACTGTTACCACAGCATTTGCAATGGATGTTCGCTGGTAAAGGTTCTGATAGTTTGAAAAAGCGCCCCCAGTCTAAAGGATTTGGTAGAAATTAAATGAGATTAGTCATTAGTTACAACCAACAAAGGACAAATGACTAATGACAGACAAATAGAAAAGCGATATTTAAAATGCGAATTATTTTTACCATTGCCCATTTTTTCAAACCTAGCAGTGAGGCTCGTCATGCTTCCCAACGCAAAGACTCGCAACCACGCTTGGAGGCGTTAACTAAAAGCCTTACCGGCTTACATCAATTATTTGGCAAATCTCAAAGTATCATCAATATTGCTGAACGACTAGCTTTCACTGCTAACCAGCCGCAGTCTCACGAACTAGATATTGTTATTTGTACAACCAAAGATAATCATCTTCTAAATCAGCTTCCCTTACCATCCTATTTATATAAACATTATTCTACTGATGTAGAACCTCTACTTTTGGGGTTTGAGTGCCAAGCTGTTCTACAAAGTTGTGTTGGTCAATATGATTACTACTGCTTTCTTGAAGATGATCTAATTATTCATGACCCTTGGTTTTTTATAAAATTAAATTGGTTTACTCAACAAGCTGGTGACTTAAACTTGCTCCAGCCACATCGTTATGAAGTCTCCCCCTACGGTTTGGTTCACAAAGCTTACATTGATGGAGATTTGGCGTTGCGAGTAACTGCTCCCTTTCAAAATGTGCAGGAAAAACAGGAACTCAAGGGTACAATTCTGAATACACCAATTACCTTTTGTCGTGCCCTCAATCCTCACGCCGGCTGCTACTTTTTAAATGCAAATCAGATGGCTTATTGGGCTAATCAAACTTATTTTCTCGACAGAGATATTAGCTTTGTTGGGCCTCTAGAAAGTGCTGCCACTTTGGGAATTATGAAGACATTCCAAATTTACAAAACCTCACCGGAGGAAGCAAGTCTTTTGGAGATTCAGCACTTTGGAACAGGATTTCTGGGGCTAATTGGAGGAGAAGTAGGTTTAGCAGAAAGGTAAATCGAATTTAAGAGTTTAGCTAAATAATTATGGTTAACTCAATTGCAAACGGCTAGAGTAACTATAAAAATCATGAGTTTGGAGTAGAGACAGGATTAATTTTGTCTCTACTATCCAAAATCAACTAACAGGCGACAATTGATAACTTGCTTTTTCTGTCTCCTGTACTGCTGCTGTTGCTTCAATGTTTCTAGTTGTGTCTCTAATTGCGCCTTCACTTCATCACGGAAGCTGAAGAAGTGTTCATCTAAACTCAATGCTAGTAAGTAATCATACAATAAATGCGGTTTCTGGAAGGCGATGTCTACGACTGGCTACGCCTAAGCTGCTACTCTTACTCCATTAAGCATGAACCATTAAGTACTGACCGTTCCCATTGTATTCACCATCGCAACTAGCGAAATTCCGAACAAACCAGATTAAATAAAATCTCCATATCCGGCGAAACTTGGCATAATCCATGCCATAATTCAAGTCTTTGATTATTACCTGATTTTTGTCAAAATTATCTAGCCATCTGGCAAATGTTTTAGAGTAATTGGAACCGTTCAGATACCATCTTTCAATCGTTTTGAGGTCTTGATTCCGGCTAGGAACTGCATTGTAGTTCCAATACCTCCCGTGGGGAAAAATGTATTTGTGCGTGAAAGCGCTGGATATATTATTAGGGGTACGAACTGTAATGATATGAATAAAAACCTTGCCATTATCTTTCAGCAAAGTAGCTAATTTTTGAAAACAGTTAGTTAAATTACCAACATGACATAAAACACCAATCGAAAGGATTTTATCAAATTTTGTCTCAAATGTTGCATTATTTAAGTCTCCTTCATACAGCGTGAATCGACCTGAACTGAGGTTGCTTTCAGGATCTTGCATCTTCTGGCGCATATATTCACATTGCTCGTGGCTCAAATTCAGCCCTGTAAACCTGACATTGGGGAATTTGGAAAGAATGTAATTTGGCACACATCCCCAACCACAGCCAAAGTCTAAGATATTGTCTCCATCTTTAATGTCTAACTTCTGAATCACATCATCGATCATATCTATCTGAGATTGTTCAAGGTTTAATGCCCCTTTTTCCCACAATCCCATGCTGTATTTAGGATAAATGAGTTTCCCGTCACCCAACATCTTATTCAGCATCCCTTGAGGCAAATCATACTGAATTTTCATCAGATCCCGTGGGCCTTCAGCAAGATGATCAGTTTCTTTTAATACCCATTCATAAGGTGCTAAAAGAGCAGGAAAATACTTAAAAAATACAGGCATACAAGTATCAAATAGAGACTCTAGTACTGAGTCGGGAACTTCTAACCCATTAATATAAGCCTCGGCTACCGCCATTTGTATTGTGTTGACTACCTCTACCGCCCCACGCGTTGCTGTATATGCTAGTGGGGTTTTAATATTCATATCTCCTACTAAAGGTATATACTTTTCTAAAGACTGTAGTGTATCGAGAGAAACCATGTTTAAACTCCTAATTCACTTTCAATATTCCGTTATACTATGCAATAGTAAACAATAGCAAAAATAGGGTAAAAATTAATTTTTGAACCTATTCATTGTAATAAAACTTAAATAAAGTTCAATAAGATTTATGGAAGTTGGTAACGCCAAAAAGTTAATTCGCCAAGCAGAGTATGCAAAAACATTGCGTCCCTTACTGCCTGCGGAAGTATTTCTCCCCGATCCAAGTAAATTAGTGATTCTATTAATTAATTGGGCAATTTTGATTCTAGGCTGGGCGATCGCATCTTATCTAGATCGTTGGAATTTATATCTTTTATGGCTTTATTTGCCTTTAGCTATAGTGATGGGCAATAGTATTATCGTGTTGCTATTTAGCTCTCATGATCTGATGCACGGTAGCGTAATTAGAAACTCCCATATAGTCAGAATTACTAGCTTGCTAGGGCTAGCGATGTTGTGGATGCCACCCACATTATGGAAAGCAGTACATAATCGACAACATCATAATAAAACTAATTCCTTAGCAGATCCTGATCGCAATTACTTATACAAGCAGCCGAAAACTTGGGGTAAATGGATTCAAAATGTATGCGTACCTTCGGCGGAGGTTAATCCCATTAGTTTAATAGTGGGAATGGCAACCGCATGGGGAACACATAATCTTCGCAATTTGGCCTCTGTGCTATTGTTTAATCGTGAATCTGTGAATTTTGTTCCTGCTGCCTTTACAGTCAAAACTAAAGAGCGTTGGTTAATCGCAGGTGAACTTTTTGTAATTGTGATAATTCATTTGAGTATCTTGGTATATTTACAATTTAATTTCCTAAAAATCGTGTTGAGTTACTTTCTCCCTATTGGGATTGGTTACGCTGGAGCAATATTTTACGTCTATACAAACCACATGCTTTGTCAGATGACAAGCGTCAACGATCCACTCATTAATAGTATTTCCCTGCGTGTTCCTCAAATATTTGACAAATTGCATTTAAATTTTTCTTATCATACAGAACATCATATTTTTCCAGGAATAAACTCTGACTATTATCCCTTAGTGCAAGAATTATTAAAGATCCACTATCCTGAACGTTTAAATTTATTAGATGCCAAAGATGCTTGGCACTTGCTTATGCAAACGCCAAGGCATTACAAAAATGAAGATACCTTTACCGATTGGTCGGGAGAAAAGTCTGTTCCTTGCGCTATCATCGAGAACTACAAAATTATCTAAATTGATTGCCATCATCTTGGAAGCACTGCTCACCAAGAGATTGCACAAAGATACAGCAGAATCCAGAATTCAGAATTCAGAATTCAGAATTCAGAATCCAGAATCCAGAATTCAGAATCCAGAATCCAGAATTCAGAATGGGCTACGCTCTGCTGGGCTAACAGAAGTAAAAGAGGTTTTATACCTCGCTTTGGGACGAATCGTTGTGTACTTCACTTCCGTTGAAATCTGCTGTAGGTTTGACTTTCACCGTTGCTTTAGCAACAGTGAGAGTCAACTCCAATATTTAAACGGCGAGTTGCACTGGAAAGTGTCAAAATTAAATAGACTTATCCGGAAATGAGAACTTTATTTGGCTGAAACCTAGCTCTGGAGAGGGTTTTAGAGGTTCCTGTTTTATATAAGCTAAAAAGCCAGCTATGTAAGGGTTTCAGCTATTTTGAGGTTTATTTGTGGATAAGTCTAATGAGTTTTGCGTAGGCGCAAGCGACTTGTCGCCAGACATCGCCATTTTACAAGGGCGGATTTGAGATAACTAAGTTGAAATTTATGGGCAAGCAACGTGTTCTTTCTGGAGTTCAACCAACCGGCAATTACCATCTAGGTAACTATTTGGGAGCCATTCGCAACTGGGTAGAAGGTCAGAGCGAATACGAAAATTACCTTTTTGTGGCTGATTTGCACGCGATTACAGTGCCACACGATCCAACACAGTTAGCAGCTGATACCTACACTCTTGTTGCTCTGTATCTAGCTTGTGGTCTTGATTTAAATCACTCCACCATCTTTGTACAATCCCACGTTTCGGCCCACAGTGAACTCACCTGGTTGCTTAACTGCATTACGCCTCTAAACTGGCTGCAAGACATGATTCAGTTCAAGGAAAAGGCCGTCAAGCAGGGAGAAAATGTCAGTGCAGGGTTGTTGGATTACCCTGTGCTGATGGCAGCTGATATTTTGCTTTACCAAGCGGATAAAGTGCCAGTGGGTGAAGACCAAAAGCAACACTTGGAATTGACACGGGATATTGCAGCTCGGTTGAATCACCAATTTGGTAAACCAGATCAACCAGTTTTGAAGTTACCAGACCCTTTGATTCGTAAGGAAGGGGCAAGGGTAATGAGTTTGGCGGACGGTACACGCAAAATGTCAAAATCCGATCCTTCAGAGTTAAGCCGGATCAGTTTGCTAGATTCACCAGAACAGATTAAATACAAGATTAAGCGTTGTAAAACCGATCCGATTCGTGGGCTGACTTTCGACGATCCCGCGCGTCCAGAGTGTAATAATTTGTTAACGGTGTATACATTGCTTTCTGGTAAAACAAAGGAAGATGTAGCGGCTGAATGTCAGGATATGGGCTGGGGACAATTCAAGCCATTGTTGACAGACACAATTATTGAGTCCCTGAAACCAATTCAAGAAAAATATCAGGCGATAACGGCAGACAAAGCCTATTTGGAGTCTGTGTTACGGGATGGAAGGGAGAAAGCAACAGCGATCGCAAATCAAACTTTATCACAAGTAAAAACTGCTTTCGGCTACTCTCTTCCTCTATAAGTTTTCCCTTAAGGTGTGATTTGCTATACCATTTAAGAAATGGAAATTCTTAATTTTATGCATTACACCCATAGCCCGACAGCCTTTAAGAGAGCTGTACAAGCAGGTGAATTTCTAGTTACCGCCGAGGTAGCACCTCCGAAAGGAGGAGATCCAGCCCACATGATTCAAATGGCGGCGACCCTTAAGGGAAGGGTTCATGCTGTCAATGTTACTGATGGTAGCCGCGCAGTCTTACGGATGTCTTCGTTAATGGCATCGGTAATTTTGTCACAAAACGGCATAGAACCGATTTGTCAAGTTGCTTGCCGCGATCGCAATCGCATTGGTTTACAAGCTGATTTGATGGGCGCTCATGGTTTGGGCATACATAACATTTTAGCTTTGACTGGCGACTCAGTAAAAGCAGGCGATCATCCAGATGCCAAAGCAGTATTTGATTTGGAAGCTGTGCGACTGCTGCAACTGATTCGGAAGATGAATCAAGGCGTTGATTGCAACGATAAACCTTTGACTGATGGAGCGCTAGATTTATTTGTTGGTGCAGCAGTAGATCCGCAATGTAAAAGTTGGTCGGGTTTGCAAAGTCGATTTGAACGTAAAATCGAAGCCGGAGCGCAGTTTTTTCAAAGTCAGTTGATTACCGATTTTGACCTGCTAGAAAAGTTTATGGATACGATTGCCGCTGGCTATAAAAAACCGATTTTGGCAGGAATTTTTCTGTTGAAATCGGCAAAAAATGCCCAGTTTATTAATAGATGTGTTCCGGGTGTAAATATTCCCCAACATATTATTGATAGATTGGCAAAAGCCAAAGACCCTTTTGAGGAAGGGATAAAAATTGCCGCCGAGCAAGTGCAAATAGCGCGGCAATTATGTCAGGGTGTGCATATGATGGCGGTGAAGCGTGAAGATGCGATCGCATCAATTTTGGATTTAGCTGGGATTGCTCCAGTTAATCAGTTGGTATCCAAGTAAACGAAATGATGGATTTTTTTTATTAAACAGAATAAAGGTGTCAGTCGCCAGAATTCACTTGGGTATTTTGTGCCACCGGTGGATGAATAAACGGCGTTTTTGCACCCCCACCAAATTTTAAATTTGGTGGTCTTCAATCAGTGGTGGGTCTGAATCTCCCACTGATTGCATTCTGACGAATGTATTCTGAATTCTGAATTCTTCTTCAATAAAGCAGATGGAAGCAACCATCTGCTTTTTTTAACGCCGAATCAGACGCAAATATTGCTTTGAAATGAACCCGATTGAATTGGAGTGGCAACACCTGAAAAAAGACGAACTATCTGATCAAATATTTGATGATGAATTATTGGGAGAGATTAAGAGGCTAATGTTTAATGACTGATATCCAATAACTTATAAAACCCTGCTATCGGTCAACACAGTGTTGAAATAGCAGGGTTTACGTAGGGTTATGGGGGGCGGAGGTGACTTTGATTTTTTGACTGCTAGTTTAAATTATTTGCTTTGTCAACCGCTTTCTTTAACTCTTCAAAGGTAATATTACCGTCTTTGTCTGAATCATACTGTACTAGTAACTCCTGGGGACTAGTGGTATTCGTTTCTGATGTGATGATTGCACTTAAGCCAGGACTTAAAAAAAGATCATTAATGGAGACTTTGCCGTCTTGATCGCCATCTAATTTATTAAAAAGAGATTGAAGCTCTTGCTCGGTTGCCATGAGTTTATATCTGAATTGCTTTTTCAATCTAATATCTCAAAATCTTGACAAAGACGCAAGGACAATTAAGACAGTTAAGGTGTAGCCTATAATACAGAGTCTACAGTCTGACAATGAAAATCAATCGGTACGGTCGAGCCAAGATTCTCGCACAGCAAGAGATACAGCTAATTTGATCAATTAGATCCGGCAGAGAAATTACTTCAAGTTGCGATCGTTAAATTAATTATCGAAAGAGAAGAGACAGCTGTTGAGAGGCTATTTATAAAGTAAATCTAAAGGTGAGTCAAAAGGGGGTGAGTAAAAAGGAAAGTTGGCAACGATATGATACGGATTGAATATGGCTAAAATTCTCTGTGATCACGTATCATCACGATTTGATTCCCATTGTGTCCTCTTCCGTGCCAAGTTGAAAAAGACAAACCCGATCACCAACCGTCCAACCTCACCTCGCCCTATCCGTTGTGTCACTTTGATTGCCTGTTCGAGTTGCGCTAATACCAGGTAAGATCGCTCTAAAAATACTTCGCCTGCTTCAGTTAGATGCACTTCTTGCTAGTTGTATACTATCCAATGAAAAACCACTCTCTGGAGAAAGCTGATGACTGACGCTGATAAAAACAAGCAAATTATCCAGAACTTTCTTCAAGTGGTTTGGAACGGTCAAAATCTCACTGCTCTAAAGGATTTCTGGACAGAGGATTGTATCAACCACGCAATGCCAGGATCAGATAATCGCGGTCTTGATGCGCTTAGGGTCTATCATGATTCGTTCTTTGATGATTTTTTCTCCGCTTTCCCCGATATTGTGATTGAGATCATGCAACAGGTTGCGGAGGGCAATCGGGTTGTTACATATATCACAAGCAAAGGCAAGCACAGCGGCGCATTCTATGGTATCTCTCCAACAGGCAAAAGCATCTCTACATCGGTGATTCGAATTGATCGGATTCAAGATGGCAAAATCGCCGAGCATTGGTCTGTTTCTGACGCGGCAGGTCTGATGCAGCAACTTCAATCTTGAACGAGTGATTGAAAGATGTGCTATCCGCACTGAGATAGGCAAATTTGAAGGAAATTAACTTGAGTGGCGATGCTCTCTGGCAGCAGCCAAACAACCCATTCATGCCTATGTTCGGGTGAGCGTACCTTGTGAGGTTAAGTTAGGTACTAATACTTTTGGCTTGACAGCCCTCAAAGAAACCGATATGGCTCTTTCAACTCCTTCTCCCCAGATAAGGCCCCACCTTCCCCACTCCCTAATTTCATAGAAGTTTATCCAAGCGGTTGATTCTCATCACATTGACGTGAATACTGTAATTCCAACTCATTTTGCCGTTCCCTATCTCCTCTATACACAATTGGGCACAACTTAGTGTTAGCGCTCATACAATCCATGTGTGGCGTCTTAGCACACACTACAAGTAGTCCACCCAAAACAAATAACAAACCACAAATTGCAGCTGTATTAACCCAAGAAATTTCTAGCGCTCCTTGGACTACTACTTCTCGCAGTAGAGATACAATTGTTACCTCAACTGCCACTCCCACAGAGATACTATGTTCTTGCAAGTAGACCATTAACAGTCGAAATAACTCGACTAAAATCAACACAAATAGGATTTTTGCAGTCACATGTTTATAATCCAGCTGCTGCGTAATGGCGACAAATAACCCCCACAATTGCATCAGCATGACGGCAAACAAAGCCAAACACAAGACAATCACAATTAAGTCTTGGAAGGCCTCCATGTTACGAACAATTGAGTGTCGATCAAGCCAGCGATCGCTAAATAAAAATCGACTCTTCAGGCGCTTTTGCATGTACGTTTTATTCCAATCGGGACAAGTTAAGACAACACCAGCGAGTCAACCCAATAGTTTTATGTTATGCAATATTAAGCTTTTGCGCCTCAGCGAGGTTGGTAATTTAAATTTTGTGCTTGTTGCAACAATTGCTCGGTATTTTTCACCCACTGGGGATTCCCCTGAGCATTGTATAAATCTCTAGCAAATTGGAATACTTGTACTGCATTTCCATATTGCTGTAACTGCATAAAAACTAACCCTGCACCATAATAAGCGTTGGGATAGTTCGAGTTAGCTTCTGCGGATTTTCTAAAAGCCTCTAATGCCTCTTCTAATTTGTGTTGGCTAAACCAAATTGAACCAAGATTATAGTAAGCTTCTGGATATTTCTGATTAATTTTTACTGCTTTACGAAAGGCATCTTTTGCTTGATCTACTTTACCTTGTTGGAGATAACATATCCCCATATGATAAGGCGGTTCTGGTGCATTTTTGCTATATTCTATGGCTTTTTTAAAAGATGCGATCGCTCGCTCACAATCTCGTTGCTGTTCTAGTACCAACCCCAAGTTATAGTGGGCAAATCCTAGTTTGGGATCGAGTTCCAACGCTCGTCGCAAATAATCGTTAGCTAACTGTAAATTATTGCCTTCTAACAACGCACCACCTAAATTAGCAAAAGCTGGAGCAAATTTAGGATCGGCTTGCGTTGCTCGATAAAATGCGTCCGCAGAGGGTTGTAATTTTCCCGTTTGTCGGTAAGCTAGCCCTAAATTATAGTGCGCTGGTGCTAATGTCGGATCTAATTGAGTTGCTTTTTTAAAGGCGGCGATCGCATCTTGTACTTTTCCCGCCTGAATTGCCTGTAAACCTTGGTTTAACCAGTCTATGGCAGTTTTAGCATTAGATTGTGCCAGCTTTGAGGCAACAGGAGGAGATAGAGAAAGAGAGGGCGAGGAAATACTCAAAACCAACAAAGTCAAACTTACTAACCCTGCTATGCGAAATTTAGAGAATGATAATCCCATTGATTTTCTGACTCGCAACACTTTCAGTTAAATTTACTTCATCAGGACTTTTTTACAAAAATTTTTTATTTGGCATGAAAGTTTGTGATAGTTAACTTTTCTTAAGCTAAATCTTACGACAGGCTACAATTTTTTTAAGTTTCGATTAAAGGGAGGATAATGACAAATTAAAGAAGGGGTAATTTTGACCCTTCGGCTTCTCTACGAGAAGCCGAACTGTTGACTCCAGAGAACCATTTTTTATCCCTGATATATACAGCAGAATAATGCGGTTATAAATCACTTACCGCAAGGGGGGTTTTATGAACGAAAAAGTAAAATCAGGTTCGCGGAATGTTGCAATTGTCGGGCCTTATTTAAGTGGAAAAACCACTTTACTAGAAAGCTTGTTATTTGTCACAGGGACAATTTCCCGCAAAGGGAGTGTTAAGGACAACAATACAGTGGGAGATAGTGCTGCTGAGTCGCGCGATCGCCACATGAGTGTAGAAGTCAGCGCCGCTAGCACTGAGTATAACGGCATTCGCTTCACTTTTATTGACTGTCCGGGAAGTGTAGAATTTGCCCAAGAAACCTACAATGCTTTAATCGGAGTGGATGCAGCAATTGTAGTTTCCGAACCCATACGCGAACGAGTCCTCACCCTTGCCCCTCTATTTAAATTCCTAGACGATTGGGAAATTCCCCACTTGGTCTTTGTCAACAAAATGGATCGGGCAAATATTCACGTTTTGGAAACGTTGCACGCCCTCAAAGCAGTATCTAGCCGTCCTTTAGTAGCGCATCAATATCCGATCATGAACGGGGAACAACTCACCGGCTTTATTGATATGGTGAGCGAACAGGCATATCAATATCATCCAGGCGCACCTGCTGACCCTATTCCCTTCCCCGAAAGTTTAAAAGAAGAAGAACATACAGCACGGGCAGAAATGCTCGAAGCCTTAGCAAATTTTGATGACCATTTACTCGAAGAACTTTTAGAAGATATCGAACCACCTCAAGAAGAAATCCTCAAAGATTTAAAAATCGAATTAGGGGCAGATTTGGTAGTCCCCGTTTTCTTTGGTGTTGCAGAACAAGATTATGGTGTTAGACCTCTATTAGAAGCCTTGTTACGGGAAGCCCCCGAACCAGAAACCACAGCAGAACGTCGCTTAAAAAACATCAAAGGTGATACACCTCTAGCGCAGGTATTAAAAACTTACTACACTCCTCAAGGTGGCAAACTCTCTCTCGTGCGTGTTTGGCGGGGCAAATTAACTGATGGTATTGTCCTCAATGGCATTCGTACTGGTGGAATTTACCGCCTCATGGGACAACAACAGCAGTTCGTTAACCAAGTTAGTGCTGGTGAAATTGTCGCATTGAGCCGTTTAGAAGGAATCAAAACAGGCGATACAATCTCTATAGAACAGCAGTCGGCGATAGAATTACCTAAAGCTGTACACTTGGAACCTGTGTATGCCCTCGCTATTACACCAGAAAAGCGCAACGATGAAGTTAAACTCAGCAGTGCCATGACCAAGCTATTAGAAGAAGACTCCTCACTTGCTTGGGAACAACACGGCGATACTCACGAAGTAATTCTTTGGGGTCAAGGCGAGATTCATTTACAAGTCACCCTCGACAGACTGCGCCGCAAATATAACTTGCCAATGACAACGCACTTGCCGCAAGTGCCTTACAAAGAAACCATCCGCAAAACGGTGGCTTCAGTTCATGGGCGCTACAAGCACCAAAGCGGTGGTCATGGGCAGTTTGGTGATGTTTTTCTCGAAATTAAACCTTTACCACGCGGTACAGGCTTTAACTTTAATGAAACTATTGTCGGCGGCGTGATTCCCAAACAGTACATTCCTGGTGTAGAAATGGGCGTGCGGGAATTTCTGACACATGGGCCTTTGGGCTTCCCAATAGTGGATTTGGCGGTAACTCTAACTAATGGTTCGTATCACAACGTTGATAGTTCCGAACAAGCCTTTAAGCAAGCTGCCCGATTGGCAATGCAAACGGGGATACCCCAAGCGGAACCTACGCTGTTAGAACCAATTCTGCGGGTGGATGTTACCACACCTAGCGAATTTACCTCGAAAGTGCTGCAACTGTTGAGTGGTAGACGGGGGCAAATTTTAGGCTATGAAGGTAAAAACGATTGGCAAGGCTGGGATAATGTTTCTGCATACTTGCCACAAGCAGAGATGCAAAACTTTATTGTAGAGCTGCGATCGCTTACTCTCGGCGTTGGTTCCTTCCACTGGGAATATGACCATCTCCAGGAAGTACCAGAAAAACTCGCCGAACGCGTCATTCACAGCAATGGTACTGGTGGTAACGGTAACGGCAAGTAATTTTGCGATCGCTTCAAGGCTCAGATCCCCGACTTTTTTAAGAAGTCGGGGATCTTTTTCAATCTATAATAAGGATTTGTAAAACTCTACCGTTCATAGAGGTCTTTACGCTGCCAGTCCCGACCTCCAAGTTGAGCAGGTCGAGTTTTAATTTGCTCAATAAATTCTCTTTCGGCTTCCCACATTGCAAGATTGGTTTGAGGTGCAGTTATTTCACCAAGATGAAGGTCAATAGCTTGGCGAATAATTTTTGCTTCACTTACACCCCCTTGTTGGGTGATCGCTTTTATCAGATGCTCTTTACGTGGTTCCATATAAAGGCGGGGTTCTACGGGATCAATTTTTCTAAAATTTTTTCTAGAAAAGACTCTGCTTCTTTTAACAAAGAGCGATGTAGTTTACGAAAGTGTTCTTCTTTAATAGGTGTATGGTTTAGACCAAGCCATTTGAATTTGTCTGACAAATCTTTCCAAGATTTTCTGATATCTGTTTCTTTTCCATGATCTGCATCATGACGTAGCCACTTATTTCTTAAATGCTTGATACACCAAATAAAATCACCATCTAAATTTTCATCTAGTACACCACCGTGTTTAGTTAAAAAGCGTAAGTTATCTTTTCCTGCTGACTCATAAAAAGTAAAGTATAAATGATCTATAAAGTCTCCAAAACTACGTTTATCTTGAGGTATTAACCAAGGTAATTGTGCATAAGCGTCTAAAAGTTTAGTTGTAGGTTTGAACATTTCTTTCTGTACTTTAGTCTGCGTTACCATAACTTCGAGCCGAACTTTAGGTAGAAGTCCAACGCTGAGAGCATTTCGTCAATGGCTAAGAAACCAAATCAAACCAAACTTAATTTAATCCCTGCTCTTTTAACAACTCATATGGAAATTGTGAAGGCATAAGCTTGGGTTATTGCAGATTCTTAATGCTGATCCTTGCAATCTGGTTTGCAATCGCGAAGATGTTTTCTGTATAACGTAAAGTTTTGACTATAACAACCAAATTTTCACTTGACAAGTGTCCTGGCGATCGCAACTGACTAATTGGTTGATTCATGTTCAGTTTCTCCATCATCGACAAAGGTTTAGTCTAAACAGGCGACATGAAGTGATGCCAACTGAGAGCGAGCGCACTTTTGGTTGTAGCTAGCTAGTGATAGTGCTGACACGACTCTTTATTTCCTAATAATAATAACTATTGCTCGTACTTTTCTGACCATTACCAACTATGCCTAATATATTCAACCGAGAAATTTTCAGGTTATCTAAAGCTGTTTTTAGCATCGAGGAATTTGTTTTTTGAATCCTGACTACTATCAAAAGCCCATCAGTGTGGGGTACTATCAGGCTAGCATCCGCTAATCCCACCAAAGGAGGGACATCATAAATCACTAAGTCAAAACTGTTATGTAAATCTGTCATTAGTTGTTTCATTTTTTGAGATGAAAGCAACTTTGTGGGATCGGGTGGTATCGGGCCAGAAGTGATTACAGATAATTGGTTCATGGAAGGCAGTTGTCGGATTACTTCTCCCACTGGCAAGTTTGTAGAAATTAAATTACTTAATCCCCATAAATTATTTAAATCTGATAGCTGGTGAATTGTGGGTTTACGAAGATCAGCATCTACAAGTAGGACTCGTTGCCCCATTGCTGTAGCTATTTGAGCTAGATGGAGGGCAACCGTAGACTTACCATCACCAGTCATAGCTGAACTAATAACTATGGAGCGAATCGGGCGATCGGAACTGAGTAATTGAATATTCGTATAAAGTACCCGTAGGGCTTCTGAAAAGTTGGTAGAAGAGTTACTATACTCTTGATCTGGTAAAACAGCCAATTTAGCAATTCTCTGAGAAGAAGAATTTTGGATATTTACTAAGGAAGTTTTTTCATTAAAAGTGCGGTTATTCTTAGTTTTAACTTGCTTTTCAAAAGGAATATTTCCTAATAATGGTTGTTTGAGCTTTTTTTTCAGTTCATCAATAGTATGGTAAGTATTATCTAGCTTTTCTACAAGTAAGACAATACCAATTGCTGCGAGGATGCTTGCAACAAATCCCAGTATAAAATTGCGTTGGGTAGAAAAAGGATCAATAGGAATATCTGGAGTAGTTGGTCTTTGAAGTAATTGCCAGCCAATATCCGATTGGGATATTTCAATTTGGAGATTTTCATGGGTTGATAGAAACCGATTTAAACTTTCAGTAGCAATTTGTAATTTGCGCTGTAATTCAGTATACTGCCGTGTTAAAATTGGCAATTGCTTACGTCGTTGTGCAAATTTCTGTTCTATTTTGGCGAGTTCTTGGCTTTGTACTTCTAAGTTCTGAAACTGTGTCGCTACTTCGGCAAACTTTACACTTAATAATCGCTCTGACTCTTGACGTAGCAAAGGTAAAAGACTAGCTCGTTTCTCTTTCAATATTTGGATGCTGGGATTCTCTTCTTGCAAACGAGTTGATTCTGTAGCAATCTGAACATCAAATAGGCGTATTTGAGTAATCAACTGTTGATATAAAGGAGCATTATTCAGTATTGTTGTTGCTCCATTTTTTCCTTGTAGGATAGCAAAATTAGCACGAACTTGGGCTAACTGTAGATCAATTACTTGTTTTTGTCGAGATAATTCAACAGTTTGTAAAGCAATTTGCGTTATTTGGGTTTCTGGGTCATTAAAATTGTACTTTTGTCGAAAAAGCTGCAATTCTTTTTGGATCTGATCGACCCGATTTTGTATAAACGGCAGTTGTTTTTCAACAAACTGAAGCCCCTGGTGTAACTTGGTTTGCCTCCTTAGTTGACTATAGTCTAAATAATTATCTGCTATTCGCTCTAATACAACTTGAGTCTGCTTTAAATTGCTACTTTTATAACGAACTTCTATAATCTTAGTTTCTTGTAACCGATTAATCTTCAGAGATTCTATAAGAGAATAATAGTTGATTTCTGGATAGTAAACTTGCAACTGTTTAAGAGTGCTTTTCATCAGTTCAGGACTCTTAAGAACCTGAATTTGGCTTTCATAATCTAGACTAGACTTTTGTGAGTTCAAGTCTTTGACAACATCAACAACTTTGGGGTCATCATTTACAGGTTCTACCAATAGTTGAAAACTGCCTTCATATTCTGGGGACTTCTCGTTTACCACCAAGTTAATCACCACAAGTGTCATCAAAGCAATCGTTACACTTGTCATGAGTAGCGATCGTCGCCGTAAAATACTTATAAATTCTTGAAAGCTCCATTCGTCTTCTTGTTCTTCAGCCCAGCGAACAGGTTGATTTTGAGGAAATGGAGGCACTGAGTTATGACTGCCATTAGAACTTGAATTTTGAGAAGGATAATTCTCTATCATGTGTTTAATAGTTGGTAATGCACTGAACAGGAGCAGTAAAAAGGCTTTTGAAACTTTCAGTTAGGCATCTCGATTATAAGTAATAATATATACAAAAAAATATTAAATAAATATTCTCTTTAATGAAAGCTGAGATTTTTCTTGAGTCTAGTACCTAATAAAGAAAGTAAAAAGCATAACTACAAATACTGAGTTAATATCTGCTTGCTCAAAGTATAACAATAGAACTCAAGCATTGACAAAAAATACAAAATATCTCATAGGAGCTTCAGCTATTAAAACTTGATTTTTCGACGCTTTTTCAGCGATAACAGCGTTGGGCTATGCCTCGGCGACTTATCAAAGGATGATTGATAAAAGCCTGAAACGCCCTATTTTCGTTATAAATACTAGTAAATTTTTGCAGTACATAAGTACTGATAAGCTTGATTTTATAAAAACTTTGCTAGAATGTCTTTTTAAATATAAAGTTTTGATGAGGTTTTGGTCTTCATAATTGAAACATGATAAGGTGGGGCGTAACAGATGTTACATGTAAAAAATCAAACTCAATGATGATATCTTTAAATCTCTTTAAGGATGTTCGACGAGTTAGTTCTGTATCATTATTGTTCTAGTTTAAGTAGGTTTTCGTAGAAAAGCCTTGCCCCAGAGTGCGTAGTGTTCCAAGAAGAATTCAAAAGTCAGGAGTCAAAATGAAGACGCTCTCTACGAGACGCTAAAAGCGAACGCGGACACGAGAAAGCGTAGCGCTATCAGTGGGGGATTCAAACCCGCCACTTTATTGTTGACCACTAAATATGCAGATTTAGTGAGGGTTTTAAACCCCTTTATTCAGAAGCTCTCTACAAGACGCTGCGCGAATGCGAACTCGCTTTGCGTGGCGTTATCCGCTAGTCGTACAAAATTCAGAGCTTTCTTCTAACGACAAATGCCTTTATTCATTGTTGGGAAAGCATCTCAGTCCTAAGAGAGATTAGGCTTTTTGCTTTAACTCGTTCCGCTCAGGGAGACTTTAATATGTTGCTTGAACCTTTCAAACATTGAATGAATAAACAAGCATTTTTCTACTCTAGACTAGGAGCACAGCTGATGAGACTTAATGAACTTAATGAATGGATTAATCAACAATTATTGCCATCGATTTCTCCTGAGTTAGATGCAAAGAATAAACCTTCTGTAAAAACTAAAAAATCAATTAAATTATCTGTGCTGACCCAATTTTTTCCCCCAGATTATGCTGCTACAGGGCAGTTGATTGAAGAATTAGTGAAACAGTTAGGGAAGCAAGGGGTGGAGGTTGAAGTTTTTACAAGTCAGCCAGGATATGCGTTTAGCTCTCATACGGCCTCAGCAGTTGAATGGGCTGACCAAATCAGAATTCAGCGATCGCGCACAGCCCAAATCTGGACGGGAAGAATTCGTGGTAAAGCTATTAATGGAGTACTATATACTTTACGTGCTATGCTCTATCTGCTGAGAGCTTGGCGTCGCAACAATATATTATTACTAACTACAGCTCCCCCATTTTTGCCAGTTATAGGATATCTGGCTTATTTATTGTTCCGATTGCCCTATGTGTGTGTACTCTACGATCTATACCCTGATATTGCGATCGCACTAGGCGTAATTCCCAAGGGTCACTTGCTAGTACGCTTGTGGCATGGGATCAACAAACAGGTTTGGCTAAAAGCCAAGGGGATTATAGTACTTAGTCCAGTGATGAAAGAACAGGTATTAGCGCATTGTCCCGAAGTAGCTGATAAGATTTCTATAATTCACAATTGGGCTAACCCTGAAGCAATCATGCCGATTGTCAAGCGAGAAAACTGGTTTGCTTGGAAGTATAATTTAGTTAACAAATTTACCGTACTCTATTCTGGCAATATGGGTCGCTGCCATGACATCGACACTATTTTAGAAGCTGCAAAGCAACTACAAAATGAGCCAATTCAGTTTGTCTGCATTGGTGGTGGTGTCAAACGCGAAGAATTAATCACAGAAGTAAATCGATTAGGGCTGAACAATTTTACGTTTTTACCTTATCAAGATCAGCAAGTGTTACCCTACTCTTTAACAGCTTGCGATCTATCACTAGTGAGTGTGGATGCAACTACAGAGGGTTTAGTTGTTCCCAGCAAATTTTATTCAGCTTTAGCCTCTGGGCGACCAATAGCAGTAATTTGCTCACAGACTTCATATCTGAGAGAACTAATGGCTGAAGCCAACTGTGGTGGGACATTTGATAATGGAGATAGTCAAGGTCTAGCGCAATTTATTCGCTTTCTGAATCGAGATCCACAAATAGGAGAGCAGATGGGCAAAGCAGGTCGCCAGTATTTGCGATCGTCGCACTTTACACCGAAAGTTATCTCTCAACAATACTTACATATTTTGGAACAGGCACTATTGTCTGATGAGATAATAGCCAGATATCAAAGCGATTTAAAGTAAGTATATTGGAATCAATTGAATATTTTCGCACTATTTTTTTAGGAGTTGGGCTTCGATGGTCTTATTGATCTCAGTCCCTCCAACATAGCCTTCCTTGCTCATAGTTTTTGTGTATACAGGAGGTGAAATTGCAGAAAAGGTGTGACCGAAATCGGAAGCGTTCCCAGCGACGGGCTATTTATTGCCCGATTCATAGCTGCTATCTCGATAGCGTCAGTCAGAAATATAAAATGTTTGCTGACCAAGCAGGTCAATTACAGGAACGAGGCATAAGTCGGCGGAATGCGTTGATGTTAGTAGCTAACCAAACCGCAGTGCCTATAGAAGGAGAATGGTTAGAAGCTTTTTGGTGTGAGGAGTGTCAGCAAACAACTTGGTATCATATTCACAAGTGTAGCGATCGTAGTTATGAAATTTCGGTAGCACCACAAGAACTATGGCAGCAAGTAAGCGGAGTGATTGATGCTCTGGGGAACCCTTCTGTTGGGGAGTTTACGCGTAAGAGTGCCAGACATATTGGTTATCAAGGTCTTAAAGGTTTCCAGTTTGTGAGTTAAGTGTTATTATTGCCATTTTGTATATTAATCTTCAATCAATAATTATGAGTGCTCCAAAAATTGTCTCTCAACAGGAGTTAGTGATTGAAGCTGGACACACACACCAGCAGTATTGGAAAGATATATGGCGATATAGAGAATTATTCTATTTTCTTGCTTGGCGTGATATTTTAGTGCGGTATAAGCAAACTGTGATCGGCATTGCTTGGGCACTGATTCGTCCGTTTTTGACTATAGTAGTTTTTACAATTGTGTTTGGACAATTGGGAAGGAATTATATTTGCCCAATACTTTTAAAACATCCTCTAAAATAAGCTAATGAAAAAAGCTCTCATTTGTGGAATATCCGGTCAGGATGGAGCTTACCTGGCACAGTTACTTCTTAATCAAGGCTATACCGTCTGTGGTAGTTCGCGAGATGCTCAGATTTCCTCTTTCCGAAATTTGGTTTACTTAGCTATCCGTGACCAGGTGAAGTTAGAGTCAATGGCTCTGAATGACTTTCGGAGTGTATTGCAAGTGCTGACAAAAATCCAGCCAGATGAAATCTACAATTTGGCAGGACAAAGTTCAGTTGGTTTGTCTTTTGAACAACCAGTAGAAACTTTAGAAAGTATCACTACTGGTACTCTGAATTTATTAGAAGCTATTCGCTTTTTAGGTGTGCCAATCAAACTCTATAATGCTGGTTCTAGTGAATGTTTTGGGGATACTGGCCACACTGCTGCTGATGAAACAACGCCATTCCGCCCCAGAAGCCCCTATGCTGTGGCTAAAGCTGCTGCTTTTTGGGAAGTTGCTAACTACCGGGAAGCTTATGGTTTGTTTGCCTGTTCTGGGATTCTATTTAATCATGAATCTCCCTTGCGACCAGAAAGATTTGTGACTCAAAAGATTGTTGCGGCTGCTTGTCGCATTGCTCAAGGTAGCACGGAGCAGCTTTATTTAGGAAATATGCAGATTCTGCGTGACTGGGGTTGGGCACCGGAATATGTGGAGGCGATGTATTTGATGCTGCAACAGGAACAGCCGGATGATTATGTAATTGCTACGGGAGAGAGCAGTTCATTAGAGGAGTTTGTCGCAGCAGCATTTGCATCTGTGAATTTAGATTGGCGTCACCATGTTGTGATAGATAATAGCCTGCTGCGACCTACGGATTTAGCAGTGGGTAGAGGTAATCCAGTTAAAGCGAAGGATAAGCTAGGATGGCAGGCAAAATACAAGATGAAGCAGGTGGTGCAAATGATGGTGGAGGCTAAACGATCGCAATCCTAAATCATTGATAAATGCGAAGGAGCATCGCGAAGGCAAGCGATCGCAATGCTTGGAACGGGGCGATCGCTCTTATAAAATACAAGTAGTAAGCTGCTCGTCGGGAGGCATCAGCAGAAATAGGAATAACTTTAGCTAATTGTGGTGAAAAAGGAAGCTATGTACCAAACAGACCCACCCTTATCCCCCAACCAAGTCCTGCCGACAATGTATGATCTGCCCAGTGAAGATCCAGAGGATATGAACTTACCGGAACAGATGCATCCTCGTCCACCAAGAGAAACCATGCCGACAATGTATGATCTTCCTAGTGAAGACCCACAGGGGTCTGGTTTGCCGGACGAATTTCACGACTTCCAACCCCAATTATTACGCGAAACCTGTAAACCCCCAAATTACCCAACTGGGGAAATGTTTATTGGCACAGATTTAAATCTGTATTACGATGCCCGCAATCGATTGTGGCACAAAAGACCGGACTGGTTTTTGGTATTAGGTGTATCTCCTGCCCAACAACAACAAGATATGCGCCTGAGCTATGTTGTTTGGTAAGAGGGAATCGCCCCATTTTTAGTAGTTGAATTACTTTCACCCGGTACAGAAGCCGAAGATTTAGGACAAACATTCAGGGATGCCAACAAGTCCCGAACAAAATGGCTGGTGTATGAACAGAGTTTGCGAATTCCTTACTATATCGTGTATGACCGCTATCAAAATCAATTGCGAGTGTTTCAATTAACCGCAACACGATATCAAGCAGTAGAAGTTCCAGAACAAAAGTTTTGGTTAAGAGAACTGGAATTAAGGTTAGGGGTATGGAGCGGGAGTTATCAGCAAACAGAAGGTTTATGGCTGCGTTGGTACGATGCTTCAGGTAATTGGATTGCCACACCAGAGGAACGAGCAGAACAGGAAAGTCAACGGGCAGAACAGGAGAGTCAACGGGCAGAACAGGAAAGTCAACGGGCAGAACAGGAGAGTCAACGGGCAGAACGATTAGCACAAAGATTGCGATCGCTCGGTGTTGATCCAGATGATTTGTAACTTGATTGGCAGGCGATGCCTTCTCTACGAGACGCTACGCGAACGGCGGGCTTTCCTGCGGAACGCTACGCGAACGCCTACGCTTTTAAGTGAAAGGCAAATGTTCTGGTTGTCGTAGTGTATCACACTGCGATCGCTTACTAGATAAATAGGCGATCGCTCTTATAAAAGATAAGTAGTAAGCATAGTAAGCTTGACAAAGATATCATGTCTCAATCATCTCTCTATGAGCAAGATTTCTTTTAGAGGAATTTGTAGTAGCAGCATTTGCCTCTGTAGATTTAGATTGGCGTGATCATGTTGTGATAGATAATAGCCTGCTGCAACCTACAGATTTGGCGGTGGGTAGAGGTAATCCATCTAAGGCGAAGGACAAGTTGGGATGGCATGCAAAATACAAGATGCAGGATATTGTGTAAATTATGGTTAAAGCCAGATTAGCTAAGTCAGTACAATGAAAAGTTTATGGCCTAATTTTGTCCACCGGCTTAAAATAATTGGCAAATTCCTTTCTATTCAAATTCTAGTTCAAGCTTTAAGTGTAGTAAGCGGAATTTTATTAGTTCGCACACTAGATCAACAACAATATGCTTACTTCACTATTGCTAATACAATGCAGTCAACAATGAATTCACTGGCTGATATAGGTGTTGGTATAAGTCTATCTGCAATTGGAGGAAAGGTTTGGCAAGATCGCTACCGTTTTGGTCAGTTAATAAATACTGCAATGCGTTTGCGATATTATTTAGCAGCTATTTCAGTTCCTGTAGTTGCACCCATTTTAATTTGGATGTTAATTCATAATGGTGCTTCATTAACTTATGCATTTTTGATATTTATTGTAATTTTAGTAGGACTAAATTTTCAGTTAACTGCTGATGTTTTAATAGTAGTACCTCGCTTACGTTCTCAAATTAGTAGGATTCAGAAACTAGATTTAATCTCAGCATTCTTCCGGCTCATATTTTTAGGTTTAGGTTACTTAACTTTATTGAATGCCGGAGTAGCGATTGCATCTAGCTCTCTTGCATCAGGGTTACAATGGTTTGTTTTAGGGGGATGGGTTAGCGAAAACATTGATACCGAGTTATCTGTCAATAATGAAGATAAAAAATTTATCATAAAAACAATTAAAAATACACTGCCCTCTACTATTTTTTTTTGTTTTCAAGGACAATTAAATATTTTTCTTATTAGTATATTCGGTAATACCAAAAGTATAGCAGAGATAGGAGCTTTAGGACGAATAAGCATTGTTTTCGCCTTAATTAATTCTGTGATGAATGCAATTATTTTGCCAAGTTTTTCTCGCTGTCAGTCATCGATAATTTTAAGAAAGCGTTACTTTCAAATATTAGGTATGTTTTTCTTGATCGGTATGTTAATAATTTGTTTTGCAGGAATATTTTCCAGCGAACTACTTTGGATTCTTGGAGAAAAGTATAACCACCTTAAAAATGAATTAGTACTGATGGCTCTTTTAGCAGTAGTAAATTCTTTTGTAGGGATAATGTGTTCTCTCAATCTTTCCAAGGCGTGGGTTGAGTATATTTGGGTTGAAATACCCATGAGATTAGCTTTGCAAGTTATTTTACTCATATTTTTAGATATATCAACAGTTAAAGGAATTATTTTGTTGAGTTTGTTATCAAATATTTCTCCCTTTTTAGTCAATGGAATACTGACATATAGAGGTTTAAATACTTATAAGACTACTTAAACATAACAGACTCATGAAAATACATTTTGTATAAAATACCAAATTAACTCAAGGAAGGCGATTAAATGTTTCCTGAAAATGTCGAAAAGGTTTTATCAAAAATAAACGCTAATGATCTTGTGCTTGATGTAGGCGGCTGGGCTTGCCCATTTAACCGTGCTAATTGGGTGATTGATGCTGGATGTTACGAAACTAGAGGCTGTTACGAGAAAATCGGAATGCCAAAATCTCAAGGAGGAGAAAAAGAATATTTTAACAAAGAGACTTGGGTACAAAGAGATTTTTGTGATCGAGAACCCTGGCCTTTTGAAGATAAATTTTTTGATTTTTCTATATGTTCTCATACGCTGGAAGATATTAGAGATCCGCTATATGTATGCTCTGAATTGATTAGAGTTTCAAAACGTGGGTATATAGAAGTTCCATCAAGATTAATAGAATCTTG
This sequence comes from Nostoc sp. S13, assembly GCF_029379315.1. GTDB lineage: Bacteria > Cyanobacteriota > Cyanobacteriia > Cyanobacteriales > Nostocaceae > Nostoc. The sequence goes on along the minus strand of NZ_JAQYWQ010000019.1, from coordinate 16,153 downwards.
CCGGGGATTAGAATCAGATAATATGGTCGGTCTGTGTCATCATAGATGGTTAGTGGATATCACCGATCATCATGTGCAATTTACTATGAAATATCACATAATCCATAGTGACTTTGAATTATCGTTTCCGCAATCATTTCTTAAGAAAATCACACCAGACAAAAGAATTTTATTTATATTCTGGGAAAAAGAATTCAGTTTTTCTGAAAACAGAATTGACGATTCTGAAAATATTTACCAAGAATTGCGTCAATTTATAAATACTAAATATAAATATCCACAGTATCGTTTCTTTAGTCAACATCTTCAAAAAGAAGCAAGTAGAATTGTTAAAGGTATTAAACGTAGATTGGTTATATAGTTTCATTAAAAAAATATAAAAAATAAAATTTTAAATAAAAATATGAAAAATACAAAAGCGATTGTTACTCTAGCTATTGGTAAACATTATTTTAAAAGATGGCAGAAATTATGTGCTGAAAATTGGAGTAAGTATGCTATAAATCATGGTTACGATATAATTTGTATTGATACACCTTTAGATGATTCTCCTCGTGCCCAATCCCGCTCTCCTGCTTGGCAAAAATGCCTAATTTTAGGTGATGAAAGAGTTAAAAAATACACCCAAGTTGTCTGGATAGATTCAGATATTCTGATTAATCCTAATTCTCCTTGTGTGGTTTCTAACGTTCCAGAAGATAAGGTCGGTGCTGTAGATATGTTTATTGGTCCACTATGTGAGGCTTTTTCTGGAGAATTTGGGAGGAAGGAACTTTTAGTGGATAGATCTGTAGAGTTTTGGAAATGGTCATTCCGAACTGCTAAAGAATTCTATTCAATATCTAAATTTACTCCAGTATTTGATTGTGTAGTTCAAACTGGTGTAATGGTTTTATCTCCTAACTACCATCATGAAATTTTGAAATATACTTATTACACCTATGAAAATCATGTGGGTCAGCACTATGAGATGGAAAGTTTGTCGTATGAATTAGTGACAGCTGGATTATTACATTGGCTAGATTGCAAATTTAATAGGCTATGGATTGAATGTATGCTAAGGGATTACCCTTTTTTATTACCTTCGCCAACTCCGGAAAATAAAATACTTAGAACATGGAAAAGGCTAACAAGAGGTCACTCTCAAAGACCAGCTAGAAATATTACTAGATATTGCTTATCTAGTGCCTTCATCAATAACTATTTTCTACATTTTGCTGGTACATCTCAATATATGTCATGGTTTGAAACTAATATAGTAACTTGGAGATATCTTAGAGGTAAATTTTAGTTTAATGTTGGAAATATGAAAAAATTAGCAGTAGGCTGTGGTCATCGAGTTAGTGAGATAAATCTAGTCAGACTAGATCTATCTTCTCAAGTTGAGACTGATGTGATTTGGGATTTAAATAAAGTGCCATATCCCTTTGAAAATTCCAGCTTTTCTGAAATTGAGTGTTTTGATGTAATAGAACACTTAGATGCTATTCCGATAGTCTTGGAAGAATTTCATAGAATTTTAACACCAAACGGAATTTTGAAAATCACTACACCTCATTTTTCGTGTGCAAATTCATATATAGATCCAACTCATAAATGGCATTTGAGTTATTGTTCTTTCGATTATTTTCTTGATGACCATACTTTGTCCTACTACTCAAAAGCTAGATATCAGATTAAATATCGTCATATACAATTTCAAGGAGGTAGGATTAATCGATCGATTATCAGTAGATTAGCTAACAAGTATCCCATAAATTACGAACAAAGATGGGCTTGGATTTTTCCAGCTTGGTATCTCTACTTTGAATTAGAGAGTATCAAATAAGTTAATTTTAATAGTATGAAAGTTATTCACATTACCCCAACTTACTTTGATGAGTCGTCAATCATTGGTGGTGGAGAGAGATATCCCACAGAATTAGCTACTTGGATGGCGAATTTTGTAGATACTACTCTTGTAAGTTTTTCTTCAGTGCCTAGAAATTATAATCAAGGTAAACTCAAAATCGAAACCTATCCAGTTAAACACTTAATTCATGAGAATAAGATAAATCCATTAAGTTTTCAATATCTACGCTCAATTATCAGCGCTGATATAGTACATATACACCATATTCATACTTTAGTTTCTGATTTGGGCTGTCTCATAGCTGGTTTGCTTGGTAAACGAGTTTTTGTTACTGACTATGGCGGTGGAGGAAGCTTGGTATTGAACCATAAACTACCCGTATTTAGGAGTTATAAAAATGCGATCGCCTATTCTCGTTATGGTCTAGATTTTATCCCTGTTGAACTTCAAAAAAAAGCAGTTTTGATTAAAGGAGGTATTGATACAGATAAATTTTGTCCTGATGCATCTTTAAAAAAAGAAAATAATATTTTGTATGTAGGTCGAATTTTACCTCACAAGGGCATTAACTATTTAATTGATGCATTCCGTCTGCTTAGTCGTTCAGACTACAAACTAAAAATTATTGGAAGAGTCTACAGTCAAAAATTCTACCAACACCTTAAACAGCAAGCAGATGGGCTGAATATAGAATTTGTTCACGATGCTAATGATCAGCGATTATTACATGAGTATCGCACAGCGATGGTAACGGTTTTACCATCTGTTCACACTACCTGCTATGGAGACTACACTCCAGTTCCAGAATTAATGGGTTTTACTTTATTAGAGTCTCAAGCCTGCGGAACTCCTGTCATCTGTACTGATGCTGGTGCAATGCATGAGTTTGTAGATGATGGTAAGACTGGGTTTGTTGTGCAGCAGAATTCTGGAGAAGCGATCGCTGCTGCTTTGCATCAGATCGTTAATTTATCTCCATTAGAATATGTAGAATATCAAATGCGTTGTTGTGAGTGGATAAATCCACTTAGTTGGTTAACGGTAGTCCAAAGACATTTAGATATTTACAAAGACGCTAATTAGTTTGTATATAATTTTTAGATAAGGAGTTTTGATTGCAATCACTTCGTATACTAATCGCTACATATTCACCACTTTCTGCTGAATTCGGTGCTGGTCAAATGGCAATCAATTTAGCAGAAGCATTACGGTTACAAGGACACGATGTTACTCTGTGGTCTCCTCATCCCATGCCTAATTTAAGAAGATGGTGGCAAGGTTTCCAAAGTATTCAATTAATGCAGTCAAAGCTAGATGCGTTTATTGCTACCCAGGAGCGATTTGATGTAATTGATACCTCTGCCCACCTGATCAGCAAACGGGTTGCTCAATCAGAATTAGTAGTAGCTCGTAGTGTTCAGCCTCAAATTTTGTACATGCTATGTGATTTAAAGGATAAACCAGAAATTAGCCTAAAAGAGATTATTCTCCTGCCATTCGATTATTTTTTTTTCATAACAGTGGTCTTTTTACTAATGCAAGGTTGGCAAAGATCAAAATATATTCTTTGCCTCGGGAGTTTAGAACTTGAATGGATGAAGAAATGGTTTCCTTGGTGGAGGAGTAAATTAATTTATTATGTCAATGCACTATCAAAAGCTGATCAAATAGAACTCGCTAAAATACGTCTAAATAGAGAAAAAAATCAAGGCAAAGGCATTCGGTTTCTGTGGATTGGTCGCTGGACTACCCATAAAGGTATTCATGAACTAGTTGATTTTATCATTCAACGAGCAGCTTCGCACCCCGAAGATACTTTTACAATTGCTGGATGTGGTACTAATGCCGAGAAAGATTTTTCACCTGAATTAATTCAATCGGGTAGGCTAAAAATTCTACCTTCATTTGAGAGAAACCAGCTTTACTCATTACTTACTAACCATGATGCTGGTTTATTTACAAGTAAAGTTGAAGGATGGGGATTAGTTTTGAATGAAATGTTAGAATCTGGAATGCCTGTTTTTGCTAAACCTGCTGGTGGAGTAGCTGATTTACAAGAGTTTTTTAAGACTCTTATGACATTCCCACCACCTCCGCAATTAATGCCCGATATTATTAGCAGCTATACAAATGTAGATGATTATTATCGTAAATGTAGTTGGGAAACAACAGCGAGAAATTATACAACGAATATATTTAGTTGACTTTTCACAATGAGGTTCTAATTCTCTCCTTTAAGCTGGAAATACAGTGTAGTAAAAATAATGTATTTAACATCTAAAATTTTTATGAAGTATGAAGCTGTTAATGAGTCTGTTATTTCATATATTCCCAATACTGCTCAACGTATACTTGATATTGGCTGTGGTACAGGAGATTTAGGTAGGACAATAAAATCAAAAATTAACTGCGAAATAATTGGCATTACCTACTCACAGTTAGAAGCTAACCATGCTGCTAGTTATCTTAATCAAGTGCTGGTAAGGGATCTTAATTCTTTTGAACCTTACAAACTTGGTAAGTTTGACTGTATTATTTGCAGCCATATTCTCGAACATCTCTACCAACCTGAAGAACTTTTAACAAAACTTCATGAGTGTTTGTATCCGCATGGTGTATTAATTATCGCTCTCCCTAATACCTTGCATTATAAACAACGCTTAGAATTTCTAAAAGGAAACTTTAAATACACTGATGGTGGGCTAATGGATAAAACCCATTTTCGATTTTTCGATTGGGATACAGCCTTTGATTTAGTCAATAATTCTGGCTTTCAAATAATCTTGCGCTATGCAGATGGCTACTTACCAATGCCTTTAATTAGAAAATTTACATTTATCAATCCCCTAGTTTCGCATTTAGATAAATTAGCATCAGCAGTCATGCCTGAGTTATTTGGAGTTCAGTTTATTATTGTAGCTAAATCTTCCTAGAACAAATATATGATTACTAATCCATTAATAAGTGTCATCATACCTACATACAACTACGCTAAGTATGTTAGCGCAGCAATTGACAGTGTATTTAATTCTGATTTCCCTCAAGACAAACTCGAAATCATTGTGATTGATGATGGCTCTAAAGATAACACTTCCGAAATAGTCGCTGCTTACGGAAATCGAGTTAAGTATATCTTTCAACAAAACTCAGGAAAAGCTTGGGCAACTAAGATAGGAATAGATCATAGTAGGGGCAAATATCTTTTTAATTTAGATGCTGACGACCTATTTCTGCCTAATAAACTTAAAGAAGTTGTTCAAATTTTTGAAAGCGATCCTGATATTGTGCATGTAGCCCATCCTGCACTTTATTGGAAAGTTGATGACAATACGAAAGCCCCTGAATTAATTCCTCAAAGTATAATTGGACATAAAGTTTCTGGTAGAGAGCTATTATCCTTCTTCTATAGAAGAAGGATTCTTTTTGGAGGTGGTTCAACTTTTGCTGGACGTACAGAGGCTATCAGAAAATTCTCCATACCAAAAAAAGTGGATATGTATATTGATGAATACCTTGTTATGTCTACCTTGAATCAAGGATATTCATACTTTCTTGAGTCTCCTTTATCTATTTGGAGAATTCATGGAAACAATTTCTCAGATGGTGATTCTAATTGTAGTATTTATGAAACTAAGATGCAAAGAAGTGTTAACAGCATAGAGGCTGTATTAAATAACCTGGATGGATTTGATAAAGAAATTTTAAATTTATATTCTTTAAAATTGAAAGTTTTTGAGCTTGCTGTCAAAGAAAATTTAGGCAGGAAAACTTTATCAGATATTTTCAATATGTGGTTATTTTTTTGCAATAATTTTAACTTTTTTAGCCAAACTTCATTAAGTGTCATAAAGTCTTACACCCTTATAAATAGAACAATACCAACTTCTACACTCAATTTAATGAGACAGATGAAAGCAAGAATAAGGTTTTAAGGCGTTGCAGAATTTCTGCTAACTCTTTACTCATATTTAAACCTCTAAAGTTATAGCATTTGATAGTGAATTATTTAACTCATGTAACTTCCATTGTACCTCGACTGCCTCCGGCAATTGACGGAGTAGGAGACTATGCCCTCAACCTAGCTCGTCAGCTTCGCAAAGATTTCAATATTCAAACCCATTTTATTGTAGGCAATCCCACATGGACTGGTGCAGCAGAAATTGAAGGTTTTCCTGTTAGCCAAATTAGCATGGGCGTAGCTGATCGTAGACATCGCTCCCCTGATGCACTGCTAAAATTATTATCAGGTGATCGCTCATCCAGCATTTTTTTACATTACGTAGGCTACGGCTATGCTCAACGAGGCTGTCCTGTTTGGTTAATCGATGGGTTACAGCGTTGGAAAAGTTTATTTCCCAAGCGATCACTCCTTACGATGTTCCACGAAGTCTATGCTTCAGGACTCCCTTGGACTAGCTCTTTTTGGTTATCACCCTTACAGAAAAATTTAGCCGCACGTTTGGCACAAATGAGCGATCGCTGTATAACTAGTAAACAAAGTTATGGCGAAGTTTTATATCAACTGAATCCCACTAAACAAACTGAAATTACTTGCCTTCCTGTTTTTTCCAATATTGGAGAACCAGAATACTTGCCAACTCTATCAGAGCGCTCTCAGCGACTAGTGGTTTTTGGTAGCCGTAACGCTAGGTTACAAGTCTATAATCAATGCCTCAAAGCCTTAGAAGAAACCTGCAAAAATTTAAATATTAAAGAAATCTTGGATATTGGTGTACTAACAGGTTTAGAACTTTCTAAGATTAAGGGAATTACTATCATAGAAAGAGGAGTGAATGAAGCAGAAGAAATTAGTAAAATTTTACAGGATTCTATCGCTGGATTTTTAAACTTCCCTCCCCCTGCATACTTAGCAAAATCAACTATTTTTGCTTCTTACTGCGCCCATAGACTAATTCCTTGCATGGCTATTTCTAGCAAAATACCAATAGATAGTCTCGAAAAAGGTAAACATTACTGGTCTGCTGATGGGCATAGTAATGAATTAACCTTAAAACAGGGACAGGATATCGCAAATAATGCTTATGCATGGTATCAAACCCATAGCCTTCCAGTGCAAGCCAAATTTTTCATGGAGAACTTGATGTTGCGACAGTAATAGAAACAAAAAATTACTTATATGATGGAAGCATTTGTTCGTTTTATATTAATTTATTGGGCAGAAAATTATGTCTATTAATTTTTCAGGAATTTCAAATCAAACAATATTAGGTAAGATTTTGAGAATTCTTTTACAATTTATTCCGGCAACAACAGTAATGCCTATTTTACAGGGAAAACTCAAAGGCAAAAAGTGGATCGTAAAGTCAGGGCAACATGGTGCTTGGTTGGGAAGCTACGAATACGAGAAACAAATTATTTTCCAGCAAATCATTCAAGAAGGAAGTATTGTTTATGATTTGGGTTCAAATAGTGGATTTTATACAATCTTAGCATCAGTTTTAGTCGGCTCTCAAGGTAAAGTAGTTGCTTTTGAACCTCACCCTCAAAACCTACACTATCTTAAACAGCATTTGCGACTCAATCATCTTGAAAATGTAATAGTTATTGATAGCGCTGTTTCAGATAGTAGTGGTGTAATCCAATTTGATGGAAGCGGGTTTACTGGACATATTTCATCTCAAGGTGAATTACAAGTGAAGACAGTTTCCCTGGATGAATTGATTGATACAGAACAAATTTTACCGCCAAATTTTCTAAAAATTGATATAGAAGGTGCAGAGATGCTAGCTCTTACTGGAGCTAAGTCTATACTAAGTAAGATACATCCTACAATTTTGTTGGCTACTCATGGAATTGAAGTCCATCAACAATGTTGTCAATTTTTAAATTCCCTTGGTTATAGATTAGAAACAATTTATGGGGAAGATATCCAAAATTCTAATGAAATAATTGCTTACTTCAATGCCTAACCAAGCAATCTTGGAAAATATATGAGTGAAATTGTTCATAAATATCGAGTTTTAATAGTTGCTTCTCATCCTGTGCAGTATGCTGCTCCACTGTTCAGGCTCATGGCAAAACATCCTCAATTGGATATTCAAGTAGCTTATTGTAGTTTACAAGGTGTTAAAGCCGGTTTTGATGCAGGGTTTGGTATAGAAGTTGCCTGGGATATACCACTACTAGATGGTTATCCTTGGGTGGAAGTTGAAAATAATTCTCCCAAACCTAAACTTGGGAGTTTTTTTGGACTAATAAACTTAGAGTTATGGAAGCTGATTAGCAAAGATAATTTTGATGCTGTAATTGTTTATACTGGCTACAGCTATTTCAGCTTTTGGATTGCAGCAGTCGCAACAAAACTGACAGGAAAAAAGTTTCTATTTAGTACAGATTCTAGTGGAATTGAACCTCGTAAAAAAAAAGGTGGAAAACTTGGTTAAAGAAATTGTTACTACCACCTATATTTAAGCTTGCTGATACTGTTATAGTTTCCTCAACTCTGGGTAAGCAAATGGTTCTAAGCTTGGGAATTTATGAACAACGTATTGCTGTAACTCCTTCTTCTGTAGATAATAATTGGTGGATATCCCAAGCTAATCAAGTGGAGATCAAGAAAGTTCGCAAGCACTGGGATATTCCCGATAATGCAACTGTTTTGCTATTTTGTGCTAAACTTCAACCTTGGAAACGTCCTCAAGATGTTTTACAAGCCTTTTGTCAAGCTAATATCCAAGATAGTTATCTTATATTTGCAGGTGACGGAACTCTTAGAGTAAAACTTGAATTAGAAGCACAATCTTTAGGAATAAAAGATAGAGTCAAGTTTATTGGATTTGTGAATCAGTCCCAGCTACCCTCAATTTATCGCTCTGCTGATTTATTTATTTTACCTTCAAGTTATGAACCTTTTGGAGTAGTTGTTAATGAAGCAATGCTTTGTGGTTGTCCTGTAGTTGTGAGCGATCAAGTAGGATCACGTCATGATCTGATTCAACATGGCAAAAATGGATTTGTTTATCCCTGTGGAGATATAGATGCGTTAGCAACAATTTTCAAAGAAATCCTTCCCGATTATGAGCGGTTGCAGAAAATGGGGATTGCTGCTACTGAGCGGATGAAATCTTGGTCTCCAGAAGAGAATATAAAGGCTGTTGTGCAAGCTTTGGAAAAGTTATACATAACAAGTTGATACTTAACTAAGGCTAAGTAGGAGATTTTTTTTACTTACTCTTAAGATTTACGTTTTCTCTAAGGAGAATTCAAAACACAGTAAATGCATCAAGACTATTTAGGAATAGAAAAATGTCATCACAGATAATTGTAAAAAAACAACTTGTAGAACGCACTATTTCAGGAAACAATTTGGTGCAGAAGGAGCGACTTGTTCACAAGCTAATTGAGATTATGACAACTTAGGTTTTGGAGACAGAAAATTTGGTTTAATTACTGCCATTGAAGTCATTGAAGTCATTGAACATTTAGAAAATCCAGGACGAATTTTATACTATAGCAATCCGATTTGATTTGTGAAAAAATCTAAGTATATGTAGGGTGTGTTATCGCGTAGCGTAACGCACCTGGAATCAGAGGTGGTGCGTTAGCCTTTGGCGTAACGCACCCTACGTATATTTCAAAAATCAAATATCAGTCCTATATGTAGCTACACATTTAGATAATAATGGATATTTTTTACTAACTACTCCAAATATACATTCAGTTAGCTGTAGACTAAAATTTTTAATCACTGGCAAACTAGCTTCCTTTGATGAAAAAGGAGATCAAACTCATATCTATCCTGTCTTACTAAGTTGCTTGCATAGAGTATTACCCCGCTACTCTCTCAAAATTGTAAAACAATGGGGTTATCCAGCGACAGGTTCTCTCATTTTCCGTCGCCATACACAGATTATATCTCATATTTTATAATTATTTATTTCATCAAATGGACTAAATGGTGACACTTTATGTATGTTGATTCAAAAGGCAAAATAATTCATAATAATATAGAATATTTTACTTTTTATGAAAATTCTTATTTATTCACCTTTGTTTTATCCAAGAATAGGTGGATTAGAAACAATAATTTCTACTTTAGCTCATGAATTCACCTATCAAGGAAATGAAGTAAAGTTAATATCAGAAACACCAGCAACAGACTCAAAAAAATTCCCTTTTGAAGTCGTTCGACAACCCAGGGCAAGACAAATATTCAAACTCACTCAATGGTGTGATATTTATTTTCAAGGTTGTGTGAGCTTGAAGGGGCTTTGGCCATTAATGTTCATACCTAAACCCTTAGTAATAACCCACCAAACTTGGTATCGCTCCCCTGATGGCAGCATGAATTGGCAAAATAATCTCAAACACATGGTTACTCATTTTGCAACTAATATTTCAGCTAGTCATGCTTTAGCTAAATCTATCCCAGCACCATCCAATGTAATTCCTAATTCTTATCGTGAAGATATTTTCTATGAAATACCAGAAGTTTCCCGTAGCCAAGAACTTGTTTTTTTAGGACGGTTGGTTTCTGATAAAGGAGCTAATTTACTACTAGAGGCATTAGCTGAACTAAAAAAAATGGCGCTTACTCCTAAGCTAACCATTATTGGTAGTGGACCCGAAGAATCTAAATTATGTCAACAAGCAAAAGATTTAGAAATTTACGAACAAGTTAATTTTGTTGGAGCAAAAATTGAGTTTGAGTTAGTAAAATTATTAAATAGTCATCAAATTATGGTGGTTCCATCTATTTGGGATGAACCCTTTGGTATTGTCGCCTTAGAAGGAATTGCTTGTGGCTGTGTGATTGTTGGTTCAGAGGGTGGGGGATTAAAAGATGCCATTGGCTCCTGTGGTGTGACATTTCCCAATGGAGATGTGCAAGCATTAATGCAAACTCTATTTAATCTATTAAAAAAGCCTGAGCAGCTGGCTAACTACCGAGCCAATTCACATGCTCACCTTTTACGCCATCAGAAATCAGCAGTCGCTAAAGCTTATCTAGAAGTAATTGAGGCAACAATTCTGTGAAAGAATACATTGCAGTTTTAGCTCCCTTTGCCATTCTACTTATTCTCTATCTTTCTGTTCAAAACTGGCGGACTTCTATAAAAACTATACTAGTGTTAGTGGTAATTGAAGGGGCTTTGCGAAAATGGGTTCTACCCCAAGGCAGTCAGTTCATTTATTTTTTGAAAGATATTGTACTTATAGGTGCTTATCTTCGTTATTACATTTTCTCATCTACTGAAAAAACTTTTCGTGTTAAAGGCAATTCGGCAGCTGAAACTATCGCTTCGGTAATTTTGCTATTAACAGGTTGGTGTCTATTACAAGTTTTTAATCCCAGCTTGAGTTCTCCAATTATTGGCATTTTTGGAATAAGAGGATACTTGTTATACATTCCTTTAATATGGATGTTACCCAATCTCTTTCGTTCAGAAGAAGAATTATATAAATTTCTGCGCTCCTACCTGCTGTTGGTTATTCCAGTGGGGCTATTAGCAGTAGTGCAGTTCTTTAGCCCTCCTTTAAGCCCCCTCAACGTCTATACCCAAGATATCAAACAAGATATTGCAACTTTTGGAGATGGAAATTCCACCAGTGTTCGTGTGACGGGCACTTTTTCCTACATTCTTGGCTATTCAGTTTACGCAATTATTTCCTTTGGATTATTAGTTCCCCTGTTAGCAATTCAGCAATCTCAATGGTGGCGTTGGGCAACAATTGCAGAATTACTGCTAATTATTGCCACCTCGCTCATGAACGGCTCTCGTAGCGTTTTTTACACTGAAATTCTATTTTTAGTTGGTTATTTTGGTGCACACTTACTAACTAATTTGAAAACAGCCATTCTATTGATAAAACAGTTTACAGTGCCTATAATCACCGTAGCTGTTGCAACTGTCACCTGGTTTCAGTCTGCTATCAATTCTTTATTATTCCGCATCAATTCCAATCATGATATATCTGGTCGCATTTCGGGAAGCTTCATTGAGCCATTTGAATTTATGAAGTTGAAAGGACTGGATAGTTATGGTCCAGGCGCAACTCATCCAGCAACTTCAGTATTGCGTAAGATTCTAAATTTACCTCTAAGAGAAACCATTCCTGTCTACTATGAGTCGGAAATGGGTCGAATAGTTTTGGAAATTGGTCCTATAGGTTTTTTCCTGTGGTATCTGCTGAGAGTCATACTCATTTATCTACTGTGGCGTACATTCCTGAAATTAAAGCGACCTCTGTTGCGACAGCTAGCGCTGTCGGCTTTTTTGATTCATGCGATCCAATTTTCCAGTCAGATTGTGTTCAATCACACTCTCCTAGTCTACTACTGGTTCTTGGCAGGATTTATTTTCCTTCTACCCCGACTTGAACAGATAGAAAACTGGAAACAACAACAGGAATACTTCAATGATTCGGAGACCTATCGCGCTGATACATCCTACAGGTAATCCTTTCGCCCGCAACGCTGCAATCTCATTAGGAGAAGCAGGTCTACTTCAAGAGGTGATTACAACCATTGCTTATAACCCAGAAGGAAGTATCAGCCAATACTTCAAGCTGCTTCCTGCTCAAATTCGCAATAGAATCACTAATGAACTAGGGCGGCGTACCTGGATTTCTCCAAATGGTGTAGCGATGCGATCACACCCTTGGGGTGAAGTAATGCGGATGACTTTGGTTAAAACTGGACTCAGTAGGGGTTTTGGCTTCAGTTCTCAAGGCCCTATAGATTGGGTTTATGCTTCTCTCGATCGCCATGTTGCCAAGCATCACATCCAGGGTCTGGCAGCAGTTTATGCTTATGAAGATGGCGCTGCTACTACCTTTGAGGTTGCTAAACAGCAGGGAATTTTATGTCTGTACGACTTGCCTATCATGTTCTACCGCATGGCGCGAGAAATTCAGCAAGAGGAGGCTGAACGATTCCCAGCACTGTCTGCATCACTGCAAGCAGTAAGAGAACCTGACTGGAAGTTGAGACGTAAGGAGCAAGAAGTGGCGTTGGCAGACCATATTTTTGTCGCCTCTTCCATTACCCAACAATCCTTACTCAGAGAAGGGGTCAGTCCTAACAAAATCACGGTTATCCCTTACGGCGCACCGATTGAGTATTTTCAACCCCAACCCAAACTAGATAGAACCTTTCGTGCCTTATTTGTCGGTCGCGTTGGTGTTCGCAAAGGAGTTCATTACCTGATCAAGGCGTGGCAAAAACTCCAACTTCCCCAGTCAGAGTTAATACTGGTAGGTGTCAACGAATTTCCAGAAACCTGGCTTTCCCAACTTCCTCATGGAGTTAATTACATCCCATCAGTACCCCATACTAGGCTGAATCAATACTACAGTAATGCCAATGTATTTGTGTTTCCTTCTTTAGTAGAAGGTTTTGGACTGGTACTTCTAGAAGCGATGGCTTGTGGCATTCCTGTGATTACAACCACTCACACAGCAGGCCCAGACATTCTTACTGATGGGACAGAAGGCTTTATTGTGCCTATTCGTGATTCAGAGGCTCTCAAAGAAAAACTTGAGTGGTGCTACTCCCATCCTCAAGAATTAGCAGAAATGGGAGGAGCCGCTCGTCGCAAAGCTGAACAGTTGAATTGGGGTCTATATCGTCAAAAATTAACCAGTAAAGTCAATAATATTTTCAAAAAATGAGCAAAGTTACCTCTGAAAATGAATACAAACAAATAAACAAACCAAATATCCATTTTCCCAAAGCCAATCAATTATTTTTACATCTATGGTTTCCGAATATTTTTGAATTCAAAGGTGGAATTCAAGTTTATTCGGCATTCCTCTTAGAGGCATTACAAAGTTTATATCCTGAAGTAAAATACGAAGTTTTTCTGAAACACGATACTTGCACAACGCCAAACTTTTCTTTCAAAACTAACACTCAATTTTACTTTGCTGGCAAGTGGAATAAAACTTTGCGAACCCTTGCCTTTGCTAGTCAGATTTTTGGACATGGATTTTGGCAACGCCCTATCTTGATTATCTCCTCTCATGTGAATTTCACAGTTGTTGCCTACTTGCTAAAATACCTAACTGGCATACCTTACTGGGCTGTTGCTCATGGTGTGGATGCTTGGAATATCACAAACCCGACACTAAAAACTGCTTTATCTCATGCCGATCGCATTCTTGCAGTTAGTGAGTATACACGCGATCGCCTACTCCAGGAACAAAACCTCAATCCAGCCAAAGTTTCTGTTTTACCAAACACTTTTGACACTCAGCGCTTCCAAATTGCTCCGAAGCCGCAATATCTACTGGAACGCCATAGCTTAACTGTTGAACAGCCAATCATTTTGACCGTAGCTCGATTAGACATTAGTGAACGCTACAAAGGCTACGACCAAATCTTACTAGCAATGCCTAAGATTCGCCTAGCCATTCCCAATGCTCATTACATTTTAGTAGGCAAAGGAAGCGATCGCTCCCGAATTGAGCAACTAATTTCTCAATTCAACTTACACGACTGTGTAACATTAGCAGGATTTATACCGGATTCAGAACTCTGTGACTATTACAATCTCTGCGATGTTTTTGCCATGCCTAGTAAAGGAGAGGGATTTGGAATTGTCTATTTGGAAGCTGTGGCTTGTGGCAAACCAACTTTAGCAGGAAATCAAGATGGTGCAGTTGATGCTCTCTGTAATGGCGAGTTAGGCGTTTTGGTGAATCCTGATGATGTAAATGCGATCGCCCAAACACTGATTCAAATCTTACGAGGTACTTATCCTCACCCCATCCTCTATCAACCTCAACTTTTACGCCAGCAAGTGATTGCCAGATTTGGATTTGAACAGTTCCAACAAACTCTGGCTGAGTTAATTCAAACTAAACTACTACCCACTACTTGGTGAAGTTGATCAACAAATTTAACCTAAAAAATAGATGAAAATATTACAAGTCATACCCTCCATTAGTCTGACTATGGGCGGACCGACTGAAGTTGTTATAAACTTGGTCAAAGCCCTGCGCCAGCTTGGGTCAGAGATTGAGATTGTCACCACCAATGATGATGGAAATACTTTATTGGATGTCCCTCTTCGTCAGCGTATCGAGTATAAAGAAGTGCCAATCTGGTTTTTCCCGCGTGTTTCCCACCGAATCAAAGAATATATCTTTTCTCCTGAGTTAGCACCTTGGCTTTGGCAGCATATGCGAAATTATAACCTAGTGGAAACTCACTATCTTTTTTCCTATGCTCCGACTTGTGCTGCGGCGATCGCTCGTTGGCAAGGAATCCCGTATCTAGTTCGCACAATGGGTCAATTGTCACCTTGGGCACTAGCTCAAAGTCACTTGAAAAAACAGGTTTATAGTTGGCTGATTGAGCATCATAATCTGAATCGTGCGGCTATTATTCATTCTACATCTGCTGGTGAAACAGAAGATATTCGTAACTTCGGTGTTAAGACACCCGTCCTCACTTTACCTCTTGGGGTGAATATCACTCACCCTTTACCCGATGCCAAACAACAACTACGTCACATCTACGGCATTTCTACAGAAACACCCATAATACTGTTTCTTTCTCGTCTTCACTACAAAAAACGCCCAGACTTACTACTAGAGGCACTTGGCCGTCTTGTAAAACAAAACTATGATTTTCACCTAATCGTAGCGGGTTCAGGAGAACCAGAATATGAAACTGAGCTAAAAAACCTGGCAATATCCCTTGGCATCTCACATCAAACTTCCTTTGCTGGTCTTGTGGTGGGGCAAGAGAAAGACTTGCTGCTACAAGGGTCAGATATGTTTATTTTACCATCTTTTTCCGAGAATTTCGGTATCGCCGTCGCTGAGGCAATGGCAGCTGGATTGCCTGTGATTATAACTCCCGGAATTCAAATTTCTCCAGAAGTTGCCGATGCCCAAGCCGGGTTGGTTGTTGAGGGTACACTTGAAACATTGACAGAAGCGATCGCCCAATTACTGAAATCTCCAAATCTGAGGCAACAGCAAGGCGAGAATGGCAAACAGCTTGTTAAACAGCAATATTCCTGGGAAGCGATCGCTCAAAATCTTACCTCTGTTTATCATACGATTATCGAAACAAAACTTTTACCAGAATATCTTGTAAACTCAAGTGCAAAAATATAGATTTACTAGCTATTTATTTGATAATTCTTTTAAACAATCCTATATTTTAAAAAGAATATTTTAAAAAAATAAAACTATTTTCCTCTTACTTAGTTTATTGTTTTTCCTAAATAGTTATAAAATTGGAATATTAATACCTCCTTATCTCAAAGAGCTATAGGACTCCTATTTGATTTCTGAACAAGACTAAGAGAGAATACGGAGAGGTTT
>NZ_JAQYWQ010000018.1 GCF_029379315.1 Nostoc sp. S13 | reverse complement strand
GTACAGAATACCTTTCCTGTATTCTGACGACTGGCACCTTTATTCTGTTCGATAAAAAATACTCAGCTACTTCTTGTGGGGTGGGCATCTTGCCCGCCCCACAATATTGGATAATTTATGTATCAAAATATTACCTTGGAGTGAATTAGTATTCGTAATATCTCGTAAAAGTCTGTATAGTTTTATGTCAGATATTACAAATCTAAACTGGCATCGGCATATTAAGAATGCTTAATATTGCAATAAAAAACAATGACAGCCACTTTATCCGGTTATCAATTCCTCGAAACTCTTCACTCCGGTAGTAAAACCGTCATTTATCGTGGACGGCGGGAAACTGATAACGCCTCCGTCATTGTCAAAACTCTCCTGTGCGAACATCCACCCCTAGAAGACATTGCTCGACTGCGCCACGAATATCAAATCATTGAGTTGCTGCGAATTCCTGGCATTGTTAAAGCCTAGTAGTTAAAGAATTATCAGCATGGTCTGGCTTTGGTTTTGGAAGATATTCCGGGTTGCTTGCTCAAAGAACTGATTGCGATTTAAACAACCACCTTGATTACTTTCCTGAAGGTGGGGATTAATCTGGCACAGATTTTAGGAGAACTGCACGCCCAAAAAATTATACATAAAGATATTAAGCCGCACAATATTCTAATTAATCCCGAATCTTTTGAAGTCAAACTGATTGACTTCAGTATTTCCTCGCGCCTTGATCAAGAAAATCCCACCTTGAGCAATCCTAATTTGCTCGAAGGTACTCTTGCTTATATGTCGCCTGAGCAAACAGGCAGAATGAACCGGGTGTGCGACTATCGCACCGACCTTTATTCGTTGGGTGTCACTTTGTATGAAATGCTGACAGGTACTTTACCCTTTGATGCTATTGACCCAATGGAGTTAATCCACTGTCACATCGCCAAAATGCCAGCTGCACCCTGTCAAGAAACCGTGTGTCGGGTTCTGGAAGATGTGCCAGAGGCGATTAGTGCAATTATTTTGAAGTTATTAGCGATAAACAGCAGAGAATCGGTATCAAAGCGCTTGGGGACTGAAAGCGGATTTAGAGGAATGCTTGTTTCACCTTCAAGTGAGTGGCAAGATTGAAAACTTTGTACCGGGAAGATAGGACAAATCTGGGCATTTTTTGATTCCGCAAAAGTTGTACGGACGCGAAGCAGAAGTCGCAACATTGATGGCTGCATTTGAGCGTGTGGCATTGTCACATCCCAGAGAGCAGGAGCGGCGAAACCATCAGCAGAGATATTTGTGTACGCATGTGAGGAGCTTAGAGAATCTGCATCAGATTGCATCTACATCGGGGATAACTTGAAGTTGGATGCAATGGCTGCGACAAAAGCTGGAATGCTTGGAGTCTGGCTTGACCGAACACAGAGGACTTCCGAGCTTGACTTCTATGATGGGGACAAGATTAATAATCTTTCGCAGATACCTGCGCTATTGGCAAAGCTAACAAGGACAAGTACCGAATGAAACGCTAGAGCCAGATGAGAGAGACAGGGAGGTTATTACTCCCTTGTCCCTCCGAAGTTCTGATGCCTGCGGCGGGCTGCGCCAACGGAGGAAGCCTCCGCTCAGACTTCTCTCCTTGTCTGCTTAACGTACCCCAGCAGTTTCTAAAGACAAGTCTTGAAACATGGGTGTACTAAGGTAACGTTCGCCAAAGGAAGGCTGAATCATCACGATTAAACGTCCGGCATTTTCTGGACGTTTACCAACTTGGATTGCGGCGCACAAAGCTGCACCAGAGGATATCCCAGACAATAAGCCTTCTTCTTTTGCCAAACGGCGCCCATAGGCGATCGCTTGTTCATCGCTGACTCTTATTACTTCATCAACCAATTCTAGACGGAGAACATCTGGGATAAATCCGGCACCAATACCTTGAATTTTATGTGGCCCAGCTTCACCGCCAGAGAGGACTGGGCTATTGCTGGGTTCAACTGCGATCGCTTTAAAAGTCTTCTTACGCTGTTTGAGTACTTCTGCAATCCCAGTAATCGTACCACCAGTACCTACCCCAGCAATGACAATATCTACCTCCCCGTCTGTATCTGCCCAAATTTCTTCTGCGGTGGTTTCTTGGTGAACTTTGGGATTGGCAGGGTTGCGGAACTGTTGCAGCATGAAAGCATTGGGAGTATTAGCCACAATTTCTTCGGCTTTGCGAATTGCTCCCCGCATTCCCTCAGCACCTGATGTCAACTCTAATGCTGCACCATAAGCTCTAAGCATGGCTCGTCGTTCTTGGCTCATTGTCTCTGGCATTGTTAAAATCAAACCGTAACCGCGTGCTGCTGCTACCATCGCTAGAGCAATACCTGTATTACCGGAAGTAGGCTCTACTAAAATGGTTTTTCCAGGGGAAATTGAGCCAGCTGCTTCTGCCGAGAGTACCATACTTAAACCAATGCGGTCTTTCACCGAAGCCGCCGGGTTCATACCTTCTAACTTGACAACTATCCTTGCTACTACTCCCTCAGCTTGAGGAATCTTGTTCAATTGAACTAAAGGAGTTCGTCCAATCAATTCTGTTACGTCTTGAGCAATCCGCATTATTTAACTCCTAAAATCCTAATACTTAGTACAGAGTATTTACTTATAACAATAAGCTTTTGTGTATTTAATTTGTAGTTTAGTGTCAATGAGTGCATATACTATGTATTCTAACTAAACCACCAAATATGAAAGTTTAGGAAGAACTTTTATGAGATATTCCCATTGATTCTCACTTTAACAGAGGTCTAGGTTGCCATACCTCTATTTTACCATTTAGAATTGCTGACTATTGTCTCTTGGGCTGAGATTTAATTTCTGTAATTCTGTATATATGAATAATTTTTACCATTATTTTCTTTTTGTGATGGAATTACAATTTACTTTCAAAACATTTAATTGCTTTTCCTAATTTATTAGTCTATCTTTATCAGGAGATATTGATATTGTCTTTTGAGTGCAGGTTTTTCCCGCTCAAAATTATATCAAAAACAGTCCTTAACCATTGCCTACAGTGCTTTAAGGTTGAGTGCAAAAACACCAGAACCCCACCTCAAAAAGACTAGAACCCCGTTCTAAAAACACTAGCACCCATACCCCAATAAATTTTTGTAAGACTTATCAGGTGGGAATTACAGGCTTTGAGTACTATTCTAATGAATTTAATAATCTTAATGGGGCTGGGGTAAACTGTTTTGTGGAGAGCGGCTGATATAAATCGTATAGGATTTACGCAGAGATTCCCCTCTACCCCCCAACATTCCTGAGCGAAAGCTTAGTGAACTAGGGGGGACTTCTTAATCTCTCTTTTGAGAGTTGGATGAAACCACATTCTTTGAATCTGAGTGCGTTATTTCTAACTGATTAATCCGACATTTTCTGAAAAGTTTAGTAACTTTTCAGTGGTGAGTGGTCAGTGCTAATTAGAAAAACAACTGACAACTAACGATTGTGAAAATTACCATTTACACATATTTTAATATCAAAACTGTTTGAGAGGTAGAAATATATAGCTACTTTAGATAAACAGCAAAAGATATTTTCTTACTGGGTGCATACTACCTAGCAAGGGAGAGCTAAGATGAAAACCAAACTTTTAAATGTTCTCACAGTTTGCGTAGTTACCTTAGCAGTGCTTTCTCCAGAACTAGTAATATTTGGCATAGTTTGGGAGCGACATCTGGAGTTAGTAAAATCCCAGAATTTAGCCTGCGAAGTCAACAAGACTAGTACAGACGCTTCTGCCTTTCCTTCCCAGACCGAGGGTACACATTCCCCTCAGACTAGTATCCAATCCTATGACCGTAATGTGGTTCATCAAATGCTCACTGTTGCTGAACAATATAAATTTGCCACTATCCTGCAATGGTTCTTCTTGTTAACCCCTATTTGTATTGGGTTAGCGATTCTCTTTTACGACAGATATCTTGTTCATCGTGCGGCTGTTTTAAGAGAACAAGTTGAAATGTTGGAAAGACTGTGGCAGCAAAGTATCGAACAGTAACCAATTCATAATTAACTCACTCAAATCAAAAAAGTTACCATGACAGAACAACGCGAACAGCTGTATTTTAATCTGATTGATGAGTTACTTAAATGCCCTAATGGTCAGGAACCAGAAATTTTAGAATCTAAGCCAGAATTGATTGATTCTGGTTTAGTACAAACAATGTTACAAGTAGCAACTATGTTTGCCCATGAAGGCAATCAAGATGGTGCCCAATTTTTATTTTTTGTGGCGCGTGAACTAGCTAAAGAACTGGGTTTATACCCTGAAGTTCCCAATACTGAAGCTTCCAACCCTGAAGCTGCAAATAAGGAGTAAAAATGCTGTTGACTTCAACGGATGCGGGACAAATAGCTTTAGAACTGCTGATGGCAGATTGGAATATTTCAGAAGAGAACAGAGAGTGGTTCACAATCTTTAACTCTCGTTTGATTGGCGAGAGTTGGTACACCGTGGAATTAGGTGTACAAGGATTTCCAGATCGGTGGTTTATTCAAGTATATGACAATGGAGTGTGTGACCCAAACTATACATTTATTTCACCGATTGGTGGTTTGGAAGGATTTACGGACTTTATAAATGTGCCGGATATCGTAGCAGAGGTCTTAGTTTGTGAACGCAATGCTCGATAATAATAATTAAAAATCCAAAAGTTAGAATCCAAGAATAATTCGTAATTACGTAATGACGCTCGTTGCGCTAAAGCGTCTCCCCGAATCCTATGCGTGAGAGGCTAGCGCCTGCCGTAGGATGCCCGTTCGCTAAGGGAATTCGTAATTAAATTAAAGGTGAGAGGAAGTGACCTGTACAAGTCGTACCATTGATTATGGGTAGGTCTAAATCTTAATCTATATATAACATAATGACGTTAGCGCAATACTAGCGAGTCCGCGAACGTCATTAGTAATTACGAATTAGGAATTTTGAATACAAAGAAAAATGCTTTAGGCAAATCTGAGGTGATACCAAATAAGGTAGACCTCTTTTTTTTTGTCATGTAATATTTAATATTTTATTTAAGCTTAATCAGCTATTTTGTCATATTTAACTGACAAAATTATGTTATATTAAATAGCGTGATGGACGCTACAGAAATATCAGTTCCAATGATTGCTGAAGATATCTTAGCCAAAGAATTCACAAGAGTCGTCAACCATTACTACCCGCAAGTTGGGGAATTACTAGATGGGTGTTATGTGAAAGTGATCACCTGTTTTTGGGGACGACCTGCCAGACGTTTGCAATATATAGGAATTTATTGCTCTGACGAAATGATTTCCTGTGTACAAGCTCAAAAAGAAATACTCAGAGAAGTAGCAGACAACATGGGTCTAATCCAGGTAGTCTGCATGAATGCCAAGCGATTGTTGCGCGATCCGATGTCGAAGCTCAAACACAACAACCCACGCCTGTGGTTGGAGTTGCAGTGGGTTGCAACTTAGTGATTAATCGCATTAATTCAGAGGGGAAAATGCGATAGACCACTCGAATAGCCAGCACCTACGGTGAGTACAAAGGATCAACGCAAGTAATGAAAACTGGAATTTTCTGCAATTACGATAATTATCATCAAGATGCTCGTCGTGCCATCTTTGAGCAAGTCACGCTGGTAAAACAGGCAGAAAGCTTAGGTTTTGAAGAAGCCTGGGTGAGTGAGCACCATTTTAGTGAATCCAATCTCAGCCCGTCCATGTTGGTGTTAATGGCACACTTGGCGGGATTGACTTCAACTATCCAATTAGGCACTGCGGCGGTGTTACTGCCATTCCATAACCCGATTAGGGTAGCGGAAGATATTGCCACTTTGGATAACCTGTGCAATGGACGATTATTATTTGGAGTTGCCAAAGGCGGCCCCTTTCCCCAACAAAACAAGCATTTTGCGACACTACCAAGTGAATCGCGTCCCAAGATGCTGGAGGCGATCGCATTGATTCAAAAGCTTTTATATGAAACTGATGTATCATTTAATGGGCAATATTATCAATGCGATCGCCTGACAATTTACCCAAAACCATTGCAGAGTAAAGTACCAGTGTATGTTGCTACTGGCGGGGATGACGGTATCGAGTTTGCCGCTAAACATTCCTTCAGCTTGATGGGTGGGCCGCCATTTTCCCTAGAGAGATTGAAGGATACTGTTGGCAAATATCGAGCCTTAAATTCTAGTGGTGCGGAAAACTTTGTGCTAGCACGCTTCTTTTTTGTTGGCAAAACATTTGATGAAGCAGTGAGTGAGGCATTACCTTTCATTCGCCAATTTAGCCAGAAAATGAAAGCTAATTCAGCTCAACTATTGCAGAATAGTGCGAATCCCAACCAAAAACCATTTGATCGGACAAACATTTGTTTCGACGAAGACTATTTAATTGAGAACTCAATTATCGGTGATGTGGAGACTTGTCGAGACAAAATCAAGAAATTTCAGGACGAATTAAATTTAGGTACGCTAGCACTCAAACCTTCCTCTGCGGATATGCAAAAAAACCTGGAGAGTTTGACGCGCTACAACCAAGAGGTGCGAAATTATGTCTTCTAAACTATACCTGCTTCCTCCCGATGATTTACCTCCCGCTGAGGTAACGAAACAGGATGGAATGTTGCAGATGGAACTAGAACAGTCTACTGGCAGATGCTTTTATCAAGCCTGCGATCGCATTACGCGAGTATTGTTATCTAATTGTCAGTGGTATCTCACAACAAATGCTAGCATCCTAACATTAATTATAGACTGCCCCGACATATTATCTTACTGGCATATCGTCAGCAATATTCCCCAATTAGGTAATAGGTTAGAGCGGTTTGCTAAGAATGGCAAAATCCGCGTTTATCCGCCCTTTGGCAAAGGGATGCCGTTTGAAATCAGCGTCAATGAAATATCAGCTTATCGAGATTGGCTTTGAGGCAAATAGGTATGAACTGGGAATCACAGAAAATATAGCTTATTCATCCTTATCGCTGTCTTCCACCCTGTACTCCTGTGCAGGGTGTTGTAATTTTAGGAGAGTTACAATATAGTCTGTTTTTTATTTTTATTTTATATAAAGAGGTATTTGGGGCTGGATAAGTACCGTAATCAGACGGTTTAAGAGGCTAGTTAAATTGAAGTTAAATCTTATATTGTTTTATTTAAAATAGGTTTTAGTTTAAACGCAGAGGGACGCATTCGCAAAGCGTCTCGCAGAGAAGGAAAGTGCAGAGGGGCGCAAAGTTTTTATTATAACGATACAGTTAGCCATGCATACCAATTCTCTAACCCAGCACCAGTAGTTGCAGAAACCTGAAAAATCTGAATTTGGGGATTTACTTGTTTAGCATATTCTATGCACTTTTGAACATCAAATTGCACGTAAGGGAGCAAATCAATTTTAGTGAGAATCATGATGTCACTAGCACGGAACATATGCGGGTATTTTAGCGGCTTATCTTCTCCTTCTGTCACCGAGAGAATCACGACTTTTGCATTTTCTCCTAAATCAAATAAGGCTGGACAAACCAAATTTCCCACATTTTCAATCATCACAACTGAGTTTAGCGGCGGATTCAGTTGTTGTAAACCCCTATCTATCATTGAGGCATCTAAATGACAGCCTGTTCCAGTGTTTATTTGGATGACTTTGGAACCTGTTTCTTTAATTTTTTTAGCATCGTTAGCAGTTTCTTGGTCGCCTTCAATGACACTAATAGATAACTGATGTTTTAAATCATTGATGGTTCGCGTTAAAAGAGTTGTTTTCCCTGCACCTGGAGAACTCATTAAATTTAATGCGAGAATATTTCGACCTTTAAACCATCCCCGATTTTGGGCAGCTATCAAATTATTTTTTGCCAATATATCCTGTTCTAAGGATATCGTTGTGTTGTGTATTTTGGCATGAATTTGAGATGCTTCTATATGAGTGTTGTGACTGTGTGAATGAGTGATGACAGTACCATCTGGTAAAGTATGATAATGGTTATGTTCAGCTTCACCTGTTTGCAAATTGGTAATTTTAGTTTCGCCATCATCAGAACAACCGCAGGTTACACACATAATTCCTCTATTTCTATTTCTTTAATTTTAAGTTCTTCACCAGTAATTAAATCTAATTGCACACTACCGCAGTTACAGATACCAAATGGTTTATCTAGAGCAATTTCTGCACCACATTGCCGACATTTTGCTAAACCTGGGATTTCTAAAATTTCTAATGTCGCCCCTGCTAAAACTGTCCCTTGAGTGCAAATATCAAAACAAAATCGGATAGCGTCGGGCATAATGGCTGAAAGTTTACCAATTTCTAATAAAACTCGCTGCACTTTTGCGCCTTTGGCATGTTCAGATACAATTGCCACAATATTTTGAGTAATTCCCAGTTCGTGCATACTACAAAATCTATTAAAGATTAACAAATTCGTGGCAATTGGTCGCCTACCAACATATCAACAATCCTTTCAGCACCAAAAACTGTTTTTAACAAAACGATACCTGGGGGTGAAGGAATAACTTCGCCAATGATACAAGCATCTTTTCCGGCTGGATGTAATTTCATAGTAGATAAAATATTGTCAGCATTCTCTTTTGGAGCCACCACAACTAACTTACCTTCATTAGCTAAATACAACGGGTCTAAACCGAGAATTTCGCAAACTCCGTTGACTTCTTCACGTACTGGAATAGATTCTTCAAAGAGACGAATCCCCACATTAGAACTGAGGGCAAATTCATTTAATACTGTCGCTAAACCACCGCGTGTAGCATCTCGCATAGCATGAACTTGGGGACATACATGGAGAATAGTTTCTACTAAACTATGCAACGGCTGACAGTCACTTTCAATATTAGTTTCTAAGGCTAATTCCCCACGGGCAATTAAAATCGCTGCTCCATGATTACCTATTTTACCATTAATTATTATGGCATCTCCAGGTTGAATATTGTGGGCGGAAATACTAACTCCTCGTGGGATAATACCAATACCAGCAGTATTAATAAAGAGTTTATCGGCAGCACCACGATGTACAACTTTTGTGTCACCAGTGACAATTTGAACACCAGCTTTCTTGGCGGCTGCTTTCATGCTGGCTGCAACACGCCGCAAGGTTTCTACAGGTAATCCTTCTTCTAAAATTACGCTACAAGTTAGATATAAGGGTTTAGCACCGCTGACAGCTAAATCATTAACTGTGCCGTTGACGGCTAATTCTCCTATGTCACTACCGGGAAAAAATAACGGGTCTACAACATACGAATCTGTAGTAAATGCGAGTCTGTCTCCTTGTTGTAGGAGAGAGGTTAAGTTGAAGCTGGCTTGGTCTTCTAATTGGGAGAGAATCGGGTTATCAAAATTGCTGACAAAGATATCATCTATTAAATCACGCATGGCTTTACCACCGCTACCATGTGCGAGAGTTATATGAGTATCTCGCACTTTTCCTTGGCGACGGCGGATTTGTTCCATTTTTTGAAATAGGGGATTTTGTATTAAGTTTGTGGGGGAAATATTCATAACTTTTTTTAAACGCAAACGCACGCAAAGGGAAGCGCAGAGGTAGGCAGAGTAAGATTAGTCTGAGGAGAAGCCGCAGGCGGGGAGAGGTTCTTGAGTTATTTTTGGTTTTTGGGCGATTGTTCTTTTGGCAATGGTGGAGAGTCGCCCATATTTGTAATAGGCTGCACAAGCGCCTTCGGAAGATACCATGCAAGTACCGATTGGTGTTTCTGGTGTGCAAGCTGTACCGAATACTTTACACTCCCAAGGTTTTAAGACTCCTTTAAGGATTTCTCCACATTTACAAGCTTTATGGTCGGCTACTTTGAGATTAGGAATGGTAAATTTAAGTTCGGCATCAAATTGGGCATATTCAGGTTGAATTTTTAATCCTGAATGGGGGATGTCACCTAAGCCGCGCCAATCAAAATTATCTCGCACGGCGAAAACTTTATTTATGGCTTGCAGGGCTATTGTGTTTCCGCTTTTTTGGACAATTCGGTTATATTGGTTTTCGACTTCACAACGATTTTCTACTAGCTGTTGCAATAGCATCCAAATTGATTGGAGAATATCTAAGGGTTCAAATCCTGAAACGACTATTGGCTTATTATATTGTTGAGAAATGAATTCATAAGGGTCAGTGCCAATTACCATACTGACATGTCCAGGCCCAACAAATCCATCAAGTTGTAAGTCGCGATTATCTAATAGTGCTTTGAGGGCGGGAATCACGAGGACATGATTGGAAAACAGACTAAAGTTATGAATTTCTTCGGCTGCTGCTTGCAGGATGGTGAAGGCGGTGCTGGGGGCTGTGGTTTCAAAGCCTAAGGCGAAGAAGACTACTTGTTTGTCAGGATTATCTCTAGCAATTTGCAGGCTATCTAGGGGAGAGTACACCATACGGATGTCTGCGCCTTCTGCCCTAGCTTGCAGTAAATTCGTTTTGGAACCGGGAACTCGCATTGCATCGCCAAAGGTGGCAAAAATGACGTTATGATTTTGGGAGATTGCGATCGCATCATCTAATCTCCCTTTTGGCATAACGCATACTGGACAACCAGGCCCATGAATTAGTTCAATGGCTTCGGGTAAAATTTCTTCAATACCATATTTAAATATAGAGTGGGTATGTCCGCCGCATACTTCCATGATTTTGATGGGTTTTTCTAGCTGGTGGCATAATTTGGCGATTTCGCAGCATATGACTTCGGCTTTTTCCGGTTCGCGGAATTCGTCAACATATTTCATAAGATGTGTATCAGTTAATTTCGTAATTTCGCTTTTGTGGTAGAAAGTTTTTTTAACGAACCGCAAAGGACGCGAAGGGCGCGAAGGAAGGAGGAAAGAAAGAAAGAAAGAAAGGCATGAGTTTTAGACTCGTTCTCTGTGCCTCTGCATGAGACAAAAAAGGTCTATTATTTAAGTACTAATCTCTGCTTGTGCTGCTGTTAATTCTTGGAATAGTTGTAATGTTTCCGCCGCTTCTTGTTCATTAATTCGATTCATGGCAAAGCCAACATGCACTAATACCCAATCCCCAATACAAGCTTCGGGGGGATGTTGTTCATCTACGATACAAGCAATATTTACTTGACGTTTAACACCACCAATGTTAACTATGGCTAATTTATGGTTAACGTTGGTAATTTCTATAATTTGTCCGGGGATTCCTAAGCACATTTTTATTTTCCAAGATAAACTAACCGCAGAGGCGCAGAGAACACAGAGAGAATGATATTGAAACAAAGTTTGTCAAATATCAACACTCATCTATTAATTGTGCGGCTGCAATAACTGCTTGCCCTAAAGATAAGCCGCCATCATTAGCTGGAACTAAGCTGTGAATGAGTGCTTTTATTCCCAATATTTGTAATCCTTTGCTAACTTGCTCTAACAATATACAATTTTGAAATACTCCTCCTGTTAGGGCTACCTGATAAATCAGATTTTCTTGACAAAGATGCTTAACCATTTCCACAATCGCATTAGCTAAACCTTTGTGAAATTTGGCAGCTATAACTGGTTGTGGAATCTGCTGCTGTAGGTCATTAAGCAAGGCTTGCCACATTGAACGCGGGTCTATACAATAAATACTATCTGAAAAGCTGAAACTAAAAGGATATATTGGCGTTTCTTTATCATTATTTAAGCTGTTAACATCTACTATAGCTTCCATTGCGATCGCAGCTTGTCCTTCATAGCTACATTCATCAGGGCAAATACCGATAGCTGCCGCCACTGCATCGAACAATCGCCCCACTGAGGAAGCTGGAGGAGAGTTAATTCCTTTCTCTATCAGTTGATTGAGTAGTTTTAGTGGTTTTTTATTCAGAAGTTTTACGATTTCTAAATCAGCATATTGTTGTTGGCAATCATCCCAAAGGTTAGCAGATATTAATTGAGTATATGTATTACGCCAAGGCTGATAAATTGCTTGTTCACCACCAACCATTGCTACTGGTTTAAATGTTGCTAGTCGTTTAAATTTCCGGTAATCTGCTAAAAGAAATTCTCCACCCCAGAGTGTACCATCGTCGCCGTAACCTAAACCATCTAAAGCAATACCTAATACTGGAGGTGAATCTAAAGGAATACCATTTTCTGCCATGCAAGCCGCGATATGAGCGTGATGATGTTGAATTGAGTAAGTTGTGATTTGATTTATGTCTGTAAGTTCTTTACCAAGTTTGCTTGAGAGATATTCAGGATGTTTATCGATAGCGATTACTTCTGGTTGATGTTCAAATAAATTTAAGTATAAATTCAAAGTTTCTTGATAAGCATTAAAAGCCGCAGCATTTTCTAAATCTCCCAGATGTTGACAGAGAATTGCTTCTCCTTCACGCAATAAGCAAAAAGTATTTTTTAACTCACTGCCCATTGCTAAAATTTGTGGCAAGTTATGAAATCCCGGTGGTAAACTAATCGCTGATGGTGCATATCCTCTAGCACGGCGAATTATTTGAACTTTATCGCCGACAACTTTTACTACCGAATCATCTACCCGATTAATAATCTCTCGATTGTGAAAGAGAAAATAATCAGCGATTGTCCCTAATTTTTCTCTTGCTTCGTCATTATCAATACATTGTGGTTCATCAGCAATATTACCGCTTGTTAAAAGAATTGGGCGATTCATCCGCCGCAGAATTAAATGATGTAAGGGCGTATAAGCTAGCATGAAACCGAGGGTAT
The DNA here is from genome assembly GCF_029379315.1 of Nostoc sp. S13. Taxonomy (GTDB): domain Bacteria; phylum Cyanobacteriota; class Cyanobacteriia; order Cyanobacteriales; family Nostocaceae; genus Nostoc. The sequence goes on along the minus strand of NZ_JAQYWQ010000018.1, from coordinate 61,185 downwards.
TTTGCCCTGGTGCGACTGACGATGCAATATCAAGAGAGTTAGGAGTGAATAAATTTTCTCTATCTCCCTTTCTTCTTTTTACCTGTAGTAAAACAATTGGTGTAGCAGGACTTGTCAATAATTCTTTTTCTTTGGCGTTAATAGTACAATATTGTTCAATTATCTCAATATCTCGCGCCATTAAAGCAAAAGGTTTATGATAGCGCCTTTTACGCTGACGCAGTTTTTGTACAGCAGTTTCTTGTGTTGAGTCACAAGCTAGATGAATACCACCTAACCCTTTAATTGCCACAATCTCACCCTTTTGCAACAAGGTACAAACGGCATCAACATCATCTAGCATGGAGAACATAGAAGCAGTAACCGGTTTACCATCGGCGCGTTCTAACCAAGCTGTGGGGCCGCAAGCATGACAAGCTACTGGTTGGGCGTGAAAACGGCGGTTTTCGACATCGTGGTATTCCTTTGCACATTCGGGACACATAGCAAACGCAGACATACTGGTATTGCATCTGTCGTAAGGAATGGCACGAATAATACTTAGGCGGGGGCCGCAATGAGTACAGTTAGTGAAAGGGTAGCGGTAAAAGCGGCTAAAGGGGTCGAATATTTCTTGTTGACATTGCCGACAAGTGGCTGCATCAGAGGTAATTTCTGTTTTAATGGCATTACTTACACTAGGAGAAATCACAAAATCATCAAATTTTAATTCATTTTCATAAATAATTCTTGTTAGTTGATTAATTCTTGCCAACGGTGGATATTCTGTTTGCAATCTGGCAACAAATTCGGTTATTGCTTCCTCACTACCAGATACCCTAATTAAAACACCTTGGCCATCATTACAAACATCTCCACGCAAATCGCAGGCTTTAGCAAGACGATATACAGTAGGGCGAAATCCTACTCCTTGAACAGTACCACTAACTCTAATTTCTTCAGTCGGCATAGTTAAACTGCCACAGCAATATTCGGTTATTTCCAGAATCAGCTATTATCGCTGTCTTACCACAAATTTTTATCCCGTAACACCAATTTAAGCTATCTCGTTTAGGTAGTCCGAAATTCCGATTTTCACCTTTACTTTGAAAATTTATTTGTCCTGCCAAACCGTTTGCCGCCGCACCTTGCAGTGATAAAATTGATTCTGGCTTTCTCCATGCTAACAAACGGGAATTAGCAGTATCTCCAACTATTAACCAATTACCAGCTATTCCCACACCATAAGGCATACTTAAACTACTAGCACTAGGATAATAAACTCCTTGATTCATTTCCACACAATCAAAGTTTTTTTGTCCTAAAACTACTGTACAAGGGGTATTATTTTCTATTGGTATTCCCTGCCAAATCATTACTCGGTGATTACCTGCATCACTGATAACCAAATTCTCTCCCCAAAAGTTGATATCGTGACACCAACGCATACTCGCTGCGGTGGGAGAAGCACCGCCGTTTTCATTGCGAGATATCATATCTGGTTGTCCCAAAACTAAATCAGCAGGTTGACCATTTTCTGTTGGTAATTGATGCCAAATTAATACCCTTCGATTACCAGTGTCAGCAATAAATAGCCGTCCTTGATGATAGAAAACACCATAGGGCCAGTGCATTGTACTAGCAGATGCTGTTTGATTTCCTCGATTTGGTTCATTATCGGTAAAATTAACTTGCCCTAACACCAAATCTGCTGGAACATTGTTATCTTCTGGTAAGTTTTTCCAAATTAAAACCCGATGATTCCAAGCATCTGCTACAGCTAACCCCTCGCCGCAAGCACAAATACCTGTTGGTACACTTAGAGTTGCACTTCCCGGTGTACTTTTAGCATTTTGTCCCTCAGAATAAAAGTCAGGTTGTCCAATTACCCAATCAGCAGGTTGACTATCTCTCGTGGGTAATTTCTGCCATCCCAATAATCGATGATGTCCTGTATCTGATACCCATAATGGGCCTGTTTCTGATAATAAACAAGCAGCACGAGGCCCAAACATTGTTGTGGAACTGGGTGCTACAGGTATCACTAATTGTTGTGGTTCAATAATGTTACCTAAAATTACCTCTGCACCTTGAGATGATAGAAGTAATTCTTGAGAAATCTCTGTTGCTTCTGGCGGTAATTGTGATATGGGATTAATTATGATTGGGATATCCATGAACCGCAGATAGACGTTGATAATTATTTAAAAACATTAATCTTTCTCACCATGTAACAACAGTAACAATTTGGGATTATGTTTTTTCCAAATTAAGTTAAAACCTTTAAAAAAGTTCTGCATTCATCAATATTAAAAAATTCCTACAAACCTACAGTAGCTTTTGCTACACAGCGATATTTGTAATGAGTGCGCGATGTACTCAAATGAGAAAGCAATCAAGCATTTTGAGAAAGCAATATGCCTTTTTGCTTGCTGAATCTACCGAAATGCTTGCTGAATCTACTGAAATGAGAAAGCAATCAGGCATTTTGAGAAAGCAATATGCCTGATTGCTTGCGGAAAATACCAAAATGAGAAAGCAATTAGGTATTTTGAGAAAGTAATATGCCATTTTGAGAAAGCAATACGTCATTTTGCTTTCTTAAAACACTAAAATGAATAACTGAATTACACAAATTAGAAACAATTCAGATATATTGATAAAGCATTCAAGCATTTTGCTTACACAAAACACTAAAATGAATGCGCGAACTACTGAAAGTAAAAAGCAAAGTAGGCATGATTTCCTAATTGCCAAGTATATTTGCTGAAATATTTTTTTGCGTCATGATTTTTGCAGTTTCACAAAAACTTTATCATCTTTAATCTTTACTGGATACGACTGAAGCGAAACATCAGGTGCAGTTAAGCATTTACCTGTCTCTAACTTGTACTGAAATCCGTGGGAAGGACAGGTAATAATACCATTTTCAACCTTACCCTCTTCTAAGGGAGATCCTAGATGAGTGCAAGTATTACGGTAACATGTTACTGTAGCACCTTGACGATGTAAAATCAGTGAATTACCAGCAAGTTGTACTGCTAATACACTAAATTCAGGAACTTGATCAATAGTCGCCACTTTGATCCAAGTAGAAGTTATCTGTGAAGAAAATGGACTGATTAAACCGGAATTTGCGTTGTTAATAGTAGGGTTGTTATTGACCGCAACTACTTTGGTAATTTCGGGACAATGATTTTTGATTGCCTGTTCTACTCCCTGAGATAAAGTCAAAGTAGAAGCTGGACAACTGCTACAAGTTCCAATTAATCTCACTTCTACTCTATCTGGTGGCTTAATTGCCACTAGTTCTACATCCCCATTATGGCTTTTTAAGCTTGGGCGAACTTCTTCAAGGGCTGTCTGAATACGTTCTAATAATGGTGGTTTGGGTGGTTTAACTAATTCGTGATAAAGTAGTACTGCGTATACTACTTCATCAGCAACAGCATCACGCAAAGCTGACATTGATTCTTGTTTTAGGCTTTTAATCAAATTAGTCAATGCTGCTTTGTGCAAAGCTTCAATTGCTCTTTTTAAACCCACCGCTACACACCGTTGGCTTTCATCCCAGTCGGATATAATTGCCTCAAAGCGGTTAATTTCCTGAACTAATTCTTCAAGGTTGGGCATGGGGCATTGGAAAAATAACTAATAAAGGACAAATGACTAATGACTAATGACAATTCACTTCATTTTGAAATCCTTGAGGAGAAATGGCATAATCATGCCTGTCACTAAGCTAGATAATGTTATTGGTAAGTAGAAGGGAATTGGGGCTTGTGCAAGTAACACTAACAGTAAGAAACCTACAGCAATACCAATAGTAGTTTGCTTGACAAAATACATTGGGTCGCGTAATAGCTTTCCTTTAAAAAATAACTTGACAGAAAACCACCCGATTTCTAACATGTTTTCTCCTAATAATTTGTCAAGAAATTTAAGGCAGCAAGCCCTAAGAGGATAGCGGGAATTACACCGGCAGGGGCAAATAATGCACCAAGCATTGCTGAAAACTGATAGCCTATATCTTTTCCAGCTAACAGCATTCCACCTATTGCACCGCCGACCATAGACAAAGCTGTTGCTATGATTAACCACACGAATTCTGTTGCTAAGTTTAAGTCACCATCTGCTAAACTTTTGAGAAAATTTATCACACTTGAGGTTGTTAAAATATCTCTCATTCTGTTTTATCCTCCTTATTAGGAATTAGGGGAGCGGGGATATTAGAGTTAGGAATTAGGAATTAAATTAGATTAATATTTCCTAACTTATTAGATTACGGTTTGATTAATGAAAACTTTTTCAAATCAAACCATTTGTGAAAAAAGATTTTAGTCTCAATATATTTTGAAAACTAAAGTCTGATTACTATACTATATAGCTCCTAACTCTTAACCTTTTATTTCTGTTTCTACATCTTGTAGCGCTTGGGCTACTACTTCTGCTTGTCCAATTTGTTGAAATTTCGTAAATATTTCTAAAGCATCTTGATAGTAGATACGCGCTTGCAAAAGATTTTTATGATTACCAGTTTCTGGTTTTTCCTGGTCATCTGGTAAGTTGAATAGGGCATTGGCTTTGTTAGAAATTGTGTTAGCGTACTCTAAAGGTGTATCTTTGGGATTACGCACTTTTAGCGCTTCATCGTAAGCTGCGATCGCCCTTAAATTATTCTCCACAGGATGGGAACTCACTAAATATTGCAAAGCGTTACCTAAATTGTTTTGCAACATCGCATATTCTCTGGGATGATCAATCAAATTAATATGCTTTAGTGCTACCTCAAATGATTGCACTGCTAACCCTTGACGCAAATATTCTCGTTCTGATGCTAGGGGCATAGAAAGGTAAGCGATCGCAATATTGTTATATAAAATCGCGTATTCTTGGGGGTAATTTTCCCAAGTAAACACCCGCAAAGCCTCGTGATAAGCTTGAATGCTGTCGGTTATCCGTGCCAAATTGAATGGTACAAGCGACTGCAACACCAGCCCAAAATTCATCTGCGTCTCTGCTAATTCCTCTGGCGAAGCTAATTGTTCTAAAATTGGTAACGCCTCTTCATAACCTGCTTTTGCTTGCAGCAGCAGTTGATACTCAGCATCCGGTATTGCCTGTAACGTCCCTGCCATCCCCACTTGCGCCCTGGCTTTTAGTAGGGGATACTCCTCACCACACATCTCATAAGCCCGGTAATATAAGCCAACTGCATTCCGCAAATCTTGGGCAGTTTTGGGCTTTTTTTGAAAACCCTGTGCTATCTCAATCAGCATCTGGATTTTTTCTTCTGCTGTGGCTGACTCCGATGCAACAGCTGCAATTGCAGCCTTCACCGCTGAATCTGTAATGCTGGGGGTCATAACTCTGCCGTACTCTAGCCAATTGGGAATTGAGTCTGTCAACGCCCACGAATGATCAAGACACGCTTTCGCATCTAATCACGGGCCATACTGATTTACGCAGGCTTCGAGTCCTTTAGGCGGAATTTCCCCTTTTTTGTCTGAGACTAGGGCTAAGGATTAACAATTAGGGACTAGGGAAAAAGTTGACCCCATGCCCAATGCCTCATGCCCAATCATTTTTTTTACTATAAAACACCCTATTCCTAAAATTCTAGGGGGGAATTGCCAATATTAATGTCAGCTTTAAACACCTGATATTTTTATAAGGTGTTTTGTATCATCACCAAACACAATCAAAATATTCTTTATTGAATTGTTGACATACATATATGCAGTATCTTGCCAGCTAATTTTTGTATAGTCCAAAGAGTCGCCATGCGATCGTCGAAGTGTAAAATATGTTTATCAACTGTAAAACTAGTTCTCTTGAAAACAGACACTATATTTTATCGGATCTTTCAGAGTATTACCAGCACTTTCTTTGAACTGATTAACCAACCGCCGCAACTAGCTAGCGCTTATCAATTTTCTTCAGTTGAAGTCAAACAACTGGCATTTAGAATCGATGGTGTATTCCTCCCAAATGCACTAGACTTACCAATTTATTTTGCCGAAGTCCAATTTCAACCCGACAAAAAATTCTACTCACGTTTATTCACCGAAATCTTTAACTATCTTGACAAAACGGAATTAACCAACAATTGGCGTGGTGTTGTCATCTTCCCCAATCGCAGCGTTGATACTGGAGATACCGAAAGATATACAGAATTACTCAACTCGCAACGAGTGACTCGCGTGTATCTTGAGGAATTAAGCTCAATTGAGGCATCATCAATCGGCATAGAGACAGTTAAACTTATCATCGAACCGGAATCAACTGCGACAAGAAGAGCTATTGAAATAGTCAACAGTGCCCGACAGCAAATTACAGATATCGCTACGATTAAGGAAATTATACAATTGATAGAGACGATATTAATCTACAAGTTGCCGCGATTGACCCAGGAGTAGATAGGGAGAATGTTTGGATCAAATGAGTTAAAGCAAACTAGATTCTACCAAGATGTTTTTGAAGAAGGTAAACAAGAAGGTAGACAAGAAGGCAGACAAGAAAGTAAGTTAGAAATAATACCCCAATTATTAGCGTTGGATTTAAGTATTGAGCAGATAGCTCAAGCATTAGGTTTGGACGAACAGGTTGTTAGGCAAGCTGCACAACCAAAATCCTAAAACAATAGAGTGCGCCTAGTCCAAAACTTCGCTTAATAGAGACGATCATTCTTGTGTCTGGTCATCAAAAGGGCGATTCAGACAACATACATTTAAATAAATTAAAAACTCCATCGGTACATTTTGCTGGGTATGATATTTAATCTGCAAGCATTTACCCAGTAATAACCAGCTATGACCCAGAACTACCGCATTACTCTACTCCCCGGCGATGGCATTGGCCCTGAAATTATGGCAGTGGCGGTAGATGTGCTAAAAGTCGTAGGGAAGCAATTTGATATTCAGTTTGAATTCCCAGAAGCCCTCATCGGTGGTGCAGCAATTGACGCTACAGGTGAACCCCTGCCAGCTGCCACTCTAGATACCTGCCGTAACAGTGATGCTGTATTACTCGCTGCGATTGGTGGTTATAAGTGGGATTCCCTGCCATCTAATTTACGCCCAGAAGCAGGTTTGTTGGGGCTACGTGCAGGATTGGGATTATTTGCCAATTTACGTCCAGCGAAAATTTTGCCCCAGCTAATCGATGCCTCGACTTTGAAACGTGAAGTTGTGGAAGGCGTGGATATTATGGTGGTGCGTGAACTCACTGGTGGGATTTACTTTGGTAAACCCAAAGGGATTTTTGCTACAGAAACTGGTGAGAAACGCGGTGTAAATACAATGGTTTACACTGAATCGGAAATTGAACGGATTGGGCGGGTAGCTTTTGAAGCAGCCCGCAAACGCGGTGGGAAACTTTGTTCGGTGGATAAGGCGAATGTATTAGAAGTATCTCAGTTGTGGCGCGATCGCATCACCCAACTTTCACAAGAATATCCAGATATCGAACTCTCTCATTTATATGTAGATAATGCTGCTATGCAGTTGGTACGCGCTCCTAAGCAGTTCGACACCATAGTTACAGGCAATTTGTTTGGTGATATTCTCTCTGATGCTGCTGCCATGCTCACAGGTAGTATTGGGATGTTACCCTCAGCTAGTTTAGGCGCTTCTGGCCCTGGTGTATTTGAACCAGTTCATGGTTCCGCCCCAGATATTGCCGGACTTGATAAAGCAAATCCTCTAGCACAGGTTTTGAGTGCGGCGATGATGTTACGCTACGGTTTAGACCAGCCAAAAGCGGCAGACCACATCGAACAAGCCGTATTACAAGTTTTAGAACAAGGCGATCGCACAGGGGATATAATTTCTCCAGGAAAAAATCTTTTAGGTTGCCGCGCTATGGGTGATGCACTGATTAAAGCCATTCAAGGAAAATAATTAAATAATGCAACTTGGGCAATTTGGCAACCTTTGCTATAAGTTTCGGGTAGACTAAAGAGAAATCTAGCAATCAAATAACAGTCGATAGTGTACGCATTACGACAAGGACAAGCAAATTTTACCGCCCCAAAGAACCAGCCGCCTTTGATTGATCCCGCCGTAATTAGAGCTGCTGGGCAGATATACTACACTCACTGTGAAGTACATCCCGAAATAGCTGGGCAACCTTCCGGTGTAGCAATTAATCGCATCAATCATCGAGGGAAGGTTATTTTTACTAACCAACCAGTTCTCTTACCTCAAGAATGTTTTGTGCCCTTAAGTCAAATTGAATCTCATATGTATTAGTCATCGGTCATCGGTCATTGGTCATTGGTCATTGGTCATTAGTTCTCGACAAAGAACAAAAGATAAACGACAAATGACACAGAGAGAAGTCTGATCGGAGGAAGCCTCCGCTCAAAACTTCACAGACAAATGACAAAGGACAAATGACGTATGGACATTTTGTTCGCCGTCCCGGCGAGTGTAATGGTCTTGGCTTTGGGTGCATCTATTGGCAGTTTTATCAACGTTATTGTTTATCGGCTACCGGCTGGGTTGTCAATTTTTTGGCCGCCTTCTCGTTGTCCTAAATGCTTCAACCAGCTAAAAGCTTACGACAATGTACCAGTATTCGGCTGGATTTCCTTAAGAGGGCGGTGTCGATATTGCAAAAGCAAAATTTCTGTCCGTTATCCTGTGGTAGAAGGGGTAACGGGCATAATTTTTTTAGTGATTTTTTTGGTATTTCAAGTTTCGACTTTAACAATAGGCTATTGGGCTTTTTGTAGTTGGTTATTGGCGCTATCGCTTATCGACCTCGATACAATGACCCTACCCAATCGACTTACTCAGTCGGGTTTGGTGGTAGGGATTTTGTTTCAAATGGTGGTTGGTTTTTTACCAGAAGCTAGCTCTGTAGCATTGGTAAATCACTTGATGATGGCGATAGTTGGTGCAGTATTGGGTTTATGGCTGTTTGATGCGATCGCCCTATTGGGTTCAATTGCCTTTGGTAAAGCGGCAATGGGTGCCGGTGATGCCAAGTTAGCAGCCATGATGGGAGCCTGGTTAGGCTGGAAATATTTGCTCTTGGCTAGTTTTATTGCCTGTGCGCTGGGAGCATTAGTAGGTAGCGGTGTTATTATACGGCGATCGCGACAAAGGTTAGGGCAAAAAATACCTTTTGGCCCTTTTCTGGCTTTAGGATCTGTTATTACTCTGTTTAGCGGCGAAGCCATTTTGTCTACCTACTTGCGATTATTTTTTCCCGCCTCTTGAATTGGAGAGGGGAGAAATTAATTAAAAATTAAAAATTAAAAATTAAAAATTGTACCCTTACAGGGAAGCAAGCTACGCCTTAGTCTCGTAGAGAAGAAAAAGACTGGGCAGATGTAGCCTTAGCTTCCTACAGGGTGGGAGAAGGGCAAGAACTATTGATTATTGCCCAAAGCCCTTTCATAAGAAATATTTATAATTTGTGACTGTAACCAGCATTACTCCATCTGCCCTTTATATTTTGATAATATTCAGCTTGTAACTTGTATTACCCTGTTAACGACGCTTAACCGTTAGCAGGCACAACTAGGGCAACAGATGCTGATTGCTCAGAGCATTATCGGTTCGGGAGTAACCCAGGATAATCAGGGGAAAAAGACTGCTGGTGTGGATGGCATTAAGTCCCTAACCCCAAAGCAACCTCTAGAACTGACTGGAAACTTAAACTTGGGGTCAAAGGTCAGCCTAACCCGGAGAGTATGGATTCCTAAGCCCACCAGAAAACTCGCTCATAGTTGAGAATGAATGGGTAATGAGGTACGCATGACAAAGCGCCAAATCATTAAGGAGCCGGATGAAGTGAAAGTCTCACGTCCGGTTTTGAAGACCAATGGGGTTAGTAACAGCCTCTTTGAGTTTAATATAATTGATTTGAGTGGGAAGGGGAAAGCATCTTATTTGGAGGTTGGTATTCTCATGGCTTTGTCAGTACGTCCATATAATTAAGTCTGCTGAAAAAAAGAGCAAGAGACTTGTATTGGTATAAGTATTTTCGTTAAGCTGGCAACCAAAGATGAAAATTAAGGTCTGAACTAGCTTAAAAGCGTAGTTTAACGATGTAGTCATTAGTCATTAGTAAAAACAAATGATAAAAGGCTAAGGACAACCCAATATGGCTTGACATGTTTTCGACCTCATACCCACTTAAAATAAAATAAAAAATGGCTAACAACGAAGAATCACGCGGTTTAAAGTCTCTATTTGATTGGTTTGCAAATCGACGGAAATCAGGATCTACTAGCCTCGAACGCCAAGAACGTGAAATTGCTGATGGTCTGTGGCATAAATGTTCTAAATGTAGTGTGTTGACATATACAAAAGACCTGAAAGCCAATCAGATGGTTTGTGTCGAATGTGGTCATCACAATCGGGTAGACAGTGATGAGCGCATCCGTCAATTGATAGATCATAATACTTGGAAACCTCTGGACGAGCATTTGCGTCCAACCGATCCCCTGGAATTTCGCGATCGCAAACTCTACAGCGATCGCTTACGGGAAATACAAGAGAAAATTGGCTTAATAGACGCGGTTAACACTGGGTTGGGTCAAATCAATGGCTTGCCCATTGCCCTTGGGGTTATGGACTTCCGTTTTATGGGTGGTAGCATGGGTTCGGTGGTGGGAGAAAAACTCACTCGGATGATTGAGCAAGCTACTCAACGGCGCTATCCTGTAGTTATCATCTGCACTTCTGGTGGCGCCAGAATGCAAGAAGGAATGCTTTCGCTGATGCAGATGGCGAAAATCTCCGCAGCCCTCCAACGCCATAAAGACGCCCGACTATTGTATATTCCCGTTTTGACCAATCCCACAACAGGCGGCGTTACCGCAAGTTTTGCAATGTTGGGCGATATCATTTTGGCAGAACCCAAAGCAACTATTGGTTTTGCCGGTCGGCGAGTGATTGAGCAAACCCTGCGGGAAAAACTACCGGAGAATTTTCAGACTGCTGAAGATTTGCTTCTGCACGGTTTTGTTGATGATATCGTACCCCGTACCCAATTAAAGAACACCCTAACCCAGCTGATTGCCCTACACCAGCCTGTATTAACACCACCTCATATGGTGTTGTGGGAAACAATGTCCTTGACTTCTACCGCCGCAGAATAAAGCATTGGGCATGGGGCATGGGGCATGGGGCATTGGGCATGGGGCATTGGGCATGGGGCATGGGGCATTGGGCATTGGGCATTGGGCATGGGGCATTGGGCATTGGTTATTTCTCCCTCATCTCCCTCATCTCCCTCATCTCCCCACTCCCCACTCCCTCATCCTCTCCCCGGCTCTTTGAGAAACATGAGTGGAACAAGGGCTACTAGTCGAAATAGACTAGAGAGGGCGAACAACCCTAGTAATCCTCCAGACTGAGCAAATTGGACGATGAAGCTGCCTATAGTTGTGCCTAAAGCACCACTCGCTCCAGCAACGGCAGCTGCGATCGCAAAATAGATAGACTGATTTTTAATTGGTACAATCCCCAATTGGATATTGTTGCTGCACAAATCAATCGCCGCCCAAGTACCTCCAAGAAAGATGTGTAACAGTGGGAACCACAACCAGATGTCAAGGCGATTAGCACCAATCCCCAGCCACACCACTGGTGTGGCTGCAACCAAAATTCCAATACAGATGAGGATGGGACGATTACCTATCTTGTCTGCTAATTTTCCCCACAGGATAAGCATCAGCAAATTTGCCCCCGCTTGAAGGCTGTTGTAGATAGTCACGTAGCTGACATCCAAATCCAGCGTGTCCAGCATATAGAGGTTAAAAAAAGGAGAGCTGAGGTTAACAGCAAGCGTCCAGAAGCTGAAATACAGCAGAAATATCAAAAAGTTAGAGTTTTTCCAAATACTGTTAGCTAATTGGTTTTGTGGTATGTGAATTGATTGAGGTACTTCAGAGGATTCATCTTTTGCAACCTCTAGCTGAATCTCACTTGTTGGGGGTAACTTGCCATCATAAGTGTTTTCCAATTGCGGATTCATATCCACCTGGAAATATTGACACCCCAATCCCACAATCCCAAACACAATGCTTACCAGCAAAACCACCCCATAGCCTTGTAGAGTTCCCCCATACCAATGTGATACAGCTAGACCAGCCATTGGTACGCAAACCAAATTGGTGAGACTACCGGCACTATTGCGTATCCCAAAATACCTGCCTCGTAATCGCCGGGGAACTATCATTGCCACCCAACTTAGCCACGATGCAGTTCCTAGTCCTCCCAAAAGATGGGTGAATAGAACAATCAAGAGTGTCAATATCACTAATTGGTGAGTATTAACCACTCCCCAGCTGGCGCTAGCAATACCAATTACTAATACCAGCCATAGCAGCCGACCAATTCCGTGTGTCCAAAGAGAATATTGAAAGCGGCTGGTGGTGCGTTCAGACAAGTAAGCACCCAATGGCTGAATGAGATTGACCAACATCGGGATAGAGGACAACATCCCAAATACCACTGGACTAGCACCCAATTCCACCAAGAAATTGCTGAGTAAAATCCCGCTAGTTCCAAGAGAATAGACTGATGCTAAAACACAATCCGCAGTGGAAGCTTTTAAGCTAGTACGAATAGTATCCTTGGGGATTCGAGAGGTTGGAGAAAATGTTGTGGGTGATGAGGCAATCTGGGGAATTTCTAGAGTCAGTGGCGCAGTTGTTTCAACCTTAACAGAATCCATAATCTATGTTTATCGGTGAAATACCTGGGAATAAATCTGGTTGCAGAGGAACTTAGTATGCTTTAATTAGCATTGCTGATAATTTTTCGTTATTTTAGCTTGCAATTCTCAACAAAAATTTCAAAGAAGTTAGGACTTACACAATAACTCTCTAAAACCTTATTCCTTTGCGTCCTTTGCGGTTCGTTTTTTCATGATTTTGCGTAAGTCCTAGAAGTAAAATATCACTCTTTAAGAACAGAAGGTATAAGTAAGAAGAAAGAAACTTTTATCTATCTGTGAGCAAAAAAAGATTATTTAGTTTTTTGGGATTGGCGATCGCGATCGCTATTATTGCTTGTCAAAACCTACAATTACCAAGCAAACCGTTAGCATCTACCGCAGTCACCATTAAACTCAGTGGTTGGGGAGGATCTCCTGTTGAGCAAAAACTCTTGAGACAAGTACTGCAAGACTTTCAGGCACAACATTCAACTATTAAGGTTAAATATGAAGTAATCTCCGACCAATATATGGATGTAATTAAAACTCGTTTGGTTGGGGAAGCCGCGCCTGATGTCTTTTATCTGGATGCGCTGGAAGCTCCTTTCTTAATGAGTCAAAATGTCCTGGAACCGTTAGATGCTTACATCACCCCCAAATTTGACCTAGTAGACTTCGAGGAGACCCTACTCGACAGCTTTAAATATCAAAACCAGATTTATGGACTTCCCAAAGACTATTCTACCCTTGCCCTGTTTTATAACAAAAAAGCCTTCGCCGCCGCAGGTTTGAGTAGTCCGCCAGCTACTTGGGATGAATTACGTAACTACTCGAAACAATTGACAGGCAAAATTAACAGATACGGCTTTGGAGAGATTCCTGAATTGGCGCGTCAGGCTTATAAAATTAAAGCCTTTAGTGGACAACTCGTTGATCAAAATGGTTATGCTACCTTTGCCAGCGAGGCAGGTTTACAGGGTTTAGAGTTAGTGGTAGACCAGTATCAAAAAGACCGCTCCTCTGCCCAAAAATCTGATGTGGGGACAAACTCAGGTAGTGAAATGTTTGGTCAGAGTAAAGTGGCAATGGTGATTGAAGGTAACTGGGCAATTCCCTATCTAACTGAAACCTTTCCTCAACTAGAGTTTGCTACCGCCCAATTGCCTACTATTAATGACAAAAAAGGCACGATGGTGTTTACCGTTGCCTACGTGATGAACAAGCAAGCACAGCACAAAGCCGAAGCTTGGGAATTGATTTCCTATCTCACCGGTAAAGAAGGGATGCAGAAGTGGACAGGAACAGGGTTTGCTTTACCAACACGTAAATCAGTGGCAAAGAATTTGGGCTATGACCAAGACCCGATGCGATCGCCATTAGTGGCGGGAGTTAATTACGCTACACCGTGGCAGGTAGGTCAGTATCCAAGTGCGATCGTGAATAACTTTGATAATCAGTTTGTCAGCGCCTTATTAGGACAACAACCATTAAAGCAGGCGATGCTGAAGGCACAGAATGAAGCTAATCAGCAGATTAAGGCGATGGAGTAACTAAAGGGTATCCACTGCCAACTATACTTAAATACTAGCGATCAACTTTGAGAGCGCAATTTATTTATCAATAAACCAACGACTCTTTTTATAATCATAAGTAAGTTAATCTAAACTGATTCATGGCAGCAACGTATTGAGATAGCATCAGTACTACATCACTATTCTGAGGAACATCATCCTCATCAATTAGATCGAGATAGTCAAACGATGCCTCTGATGCGAGTATTTTACGACAGCTTTGTAGAAGTCGGTTAACAATTTTCATTTTACTCTTATTGAGCACAGCCTCTGTCTTCTTGCTTAATTCTTGGAACTCTGATTGCATAGCATGTAATAGAGGAATTATGATTTCGTACAGTTCAACATTTTCACTACTTGTCTGCTTTTGAGGTTTTGGATTCATAAATATTTTATTTACTTCTTAATCGTTTTGGGCAAATTGTTCTAATATAATAAACTTTGCCTAATTCATCTCCAGTTTCATCTCTTTCAGCATCTACTAACCAATGCCAGTATCCACTCTCCAACTTTACATTATCTGCACGCAGCTTTTCAAAACATTGTAAATATTGTGAGAGAATTAAAACTACATCACTGTATTGTGGTATGTCATCTGTATCAAACTCTGAAAAGTCATCAAAAGGTCGATATTTTGACTAAGTAATTCATTTTAGTTATTAAGCAATTTATTAATAAAGTTGAGTTTAAATTTATTTACGGCATCATTGGGAGATTCCTTAGACAATATAGAAAGTTCGTCATAAATACTCTGAAGTTGTACCGATAGTTTTTCAAATTCGTCAACATCTTTACGGTTCATATATTCTTGCTTTCATGAGGGACAAGTTCGACGAAATTCCACATACTTCTTTTTGAGAACATCAATTGGTGAGCGCTGCTTACTCTCAAAAATATTAACCATTAACGATATATCCTCATCTGTAAGCGTAATGATACATCGCCTTTGTCCAGACCATAAATCAATAGTATTGCCCAACATTGCTTTTGAGAGAGGGTTTCTTGTCACGAGAACACCAAACTTACCAAGACCAGAATCAAGATATAGTCTTGATGAATCTCTTGAAGAAAATCAATTGATCTATTATTGTAAAAAATCAGGTCTCGAATCAGTCTTCCAGATTCTGTACGACTCTGTTTTGCTGCAAAGTCAAGGTCTGGATAGAAAAGCGATGCAAGAAGTTGACAGATATAATTTTCGTATTTAATGTCTGCTTCATTCGTCTTTCCTGTTGGTAGCTTTTGTATTTCACCTAATTTTCGTTTAGCGGACAAGACGGGAATCTGTTTAAAGAGCGGATCGTTTTTACAGTCGTCCTGAGTTCGCTCTTTTACCTTGATATATTCCTGAACAATGCCATAATTCTCTCTGTTGAAGTTTAGAACCTTAACGCGTTCTTCTGGTTCACCAGGATTAAAAATTTCATCACGAGGACAGTAATCCTTAAAGTAGTCTTCAAAGTTGATCCACGGAGAAAATTTTAGCCATCTCTTAGGAACAAAAATTAAAGGCTCTTTGGTTTCAGGATTGACAGGCAATGTAATTTCCTGATCTAGGATAAATGAGTTCTTACGGTAGTCATAAAGTCCAGAAACAACAGCTTTATTAATTGGTATTCCTACTTGTTTACATTGGTCGATTGTAAAGTCTATCAGAAATGATTTAATAAAGTTACAACAAATATCACTGATCCGATCTTTCGCAATTCCATCTATATAAAACTGGATTTGTTCACTTTGAAGAAATCCGTATTTTCCATATACAGGAATTTTCTGAAATAGAGAGATAATTTCATCTGCTTTATTACGGCTAATTTTTATACCTTTTCGGTTTTTTGACAATCCAAGTCCAATCTCTTGGCATTCAGATGCAAAAATGAGGATGTCACGAGCCTGATTTATTTTGCCTTTCTGAACAAGAAAGTTTAAGTTATTAAAGCAATTAATTATAGAGGTATGAAGTGATTGGTCTTGTTGTGAGGGAGACTTCCATAAAAGAAAAGGGTCAACGTAAAGGGGAATATCTTCATCTATAAATGCTATGGCAAAATCTAGCTGTGCTTGGGTTGCTGAAATGCCGTGGTAATCAATTATTCTTGGGTGGATGATACCCATTTGCTGTTTTTGTCTACGTATAGTTGACTATTATAATGTCAAATAATTTTTGTGCCATGTCTAATACTTTTGCCATTGAAGACTTTATTTCATTCCGTGGTCATCAGGTATGGTATCGCATCGTTAAACCAGACCTAGAAGAACCTGGCAAGCTACCGCTGCTGTGTCTTCACGGAGGCCCAGGAGTACCCCACGACTACTTAGAACCTTTGGAAGCGTTGGCTACGCCCGCCGCAGGCATCGCCGCAACGGGAAGGCGAGTTATTTTTTACGATCAATTAGGGTGTGGTAATAGCGATCGCCCTACAGATCCAAAATTGTATTCCATTGATTTGTTCAAAGAAGAACTCTTCGCCGTCCGCAGTGCCTTAAATTTAGACCAAATTCATCTATTTGGGCAATCATGGGGCGGTTGTTTAGCACTGGAACATGCCCTTTCTCAACCCACTGGGCTAGTCAGCCTCGTTCTAGCTAGCACACCTTCTAGCATTCGACAATTTGTAACTGAAGCTTATAGCCTGATGAATGAGCTACCAATCGAAGTACAACAAATCATTAGTAAGCACGAAGCTGATGGTAACACCCAAGACGCCGAATACAAACAGGCAATGGAGGTATTCAACCATTCTTTTCTTTGCCGAGTAGATCCTTGGCCCAGCAGCTTAACTAGAGCTTACAGCAAAGTTGGTACAGAGTTTCGGGGTGCAGGCAAAATCATCGACTGGAATATTCAAGACCGCCTCGGTGAAATTGTTGTGCCTACACTGCTGCTTTCAGGTCGCTACGATGAGGTTACGCCTACTTGTGTTGAAACAGTTCACCAGGGTATTTCTGGCTCTGAGTGGGTACTGTTTGAAAACAGTTCACATATGCCTCATCTGGAAGAGACAGAACGATTCCTACAAGTCTTAGGCGAATTTTTGAATCGTGTCGAAACAGCCCTCTAAAGGTGAGATTGTAAGTAGAGTCTCATATTCCTTGAACCTAAGTCTTCATTTATTCTCGAATTCTGGAAGTTCCGAGTTCTGAGCACGAAGTTCCAAGTTCTGAGCACAAAGTTCCGAGTTCTGAGCACGAAATTCCGAGTTCTGAACACGAAGTTCCAAGTTCTGAGCACAAAGTTCCGAGTTCTGAACACGAAGTTCTGAGTTCTAAGCACAAAGTTCCGAGTTCTGAACACGAAGTTCTGAGTTCTAAGCACAAAATTCCGAGTTCTGAACACGAAGTTCTGAGTTCTAAGCACAAAGTTCCGAGTTCTGAACACGAAGTTCTGAGTTCTAAGCACAAAATTCCGAGTTCTGAACACGAAGTTCTGAGTTCTAAGCACAAAGTTCCGAGTTCTGAACACGAAGTTCTGAGTTCTGAGCACAAAGTTCCGAGTTCTGAACACGAAGTTCCGATATTCTAAACATAAAAGCATCCATAATAAGAATTAAAGCGTTTATGAATACTTTAATCTTTGCCACTAATGTTGTTTTCTAACAGTTCTCTTTCGCTTTGCAAAGGAACCAACAGCTAATCCACCAAATACTATTACTGTCCCCATGATGGTTGTTGGTTCTGGAACTTCTTGAGGAACTTTGATAGAACCACTGACTAAAGCCAGACCATTCAAGGTAATAGTTGGTCCCAAATTAACTATGTCTTCTTCGGAGAACAACAGTGTGCTTGTAGCGTTTTTGAATATGCCCTCACCGTCAGTGATATTGACGATGCCAGAGCCTTTACCTGTGAGGGTTTTAAAATTCACTAAAGCACTAGCATCACTAGTTCCAAATAACTTGTTAGCACCGCCGCCAAACACGATGTAGCCTAATGGAAAACCTTGGACACCAAATACTTCTGGATTATTATTAAAAGTGAGATTTCCCTTGTCATCAATCACGGAGTATGTCAAACCTTTGTATAATCCTAAATCATCGGGGGCATCATCACTCAAACCAACCTCAAATACCTGGGAAACGTTGCCTGAAATAGGCGTAATATTCACTGTTGTCCGATAGTTGCCAATAAATGGATAAATAGTCTGTCCTGTTGCTCTGTCTAGATTTGAGCAAAGACTAACTGAGGTCATAACTAGTGGAACAATCCACATTTTGAGTGAATTAAATATCATTTAAAATCTCCACTTTCAAAAAAAATCGATTTTCACACAAACCGTACAATATATTACGAGCAGTTACAATGAATAATCCTTTGATAAAACTGGCAATTTTTTCTTGAACAGAATTCAGAAGTCAGGAGTACGATAAATAATCATGCATGACCCATCGCTACAGCCGGGTTAGTGCTGGATTAGATGGAGGTTCAATAGTGTTTGAAATTAGTAGGCGGCGGAGTAACCCCAGGTGGAATATCACAGAATACTTGGCTGGGTATATGTTCATGATGCCCACCATTCTGGTCTTAGGGACTTTTGTAGTCTTACCTATTCTCTACGCCGTTTTTCTTTCCCTGCAAAAAGTTCAACTCCTTGGCGGTATTGAGTACGAGTTCATCGGTTTTCGCAACTTCACACGATTAGTTGAAGATGAACGAGTTTGGATTGCTTTGAGAAACACAGCCGAATATGTCGCCATTGTTGTGCCAATTCAAACAGTCCTAGCTTTAATTCTGGCGGTAACTCTGAATTCTGGGATTCGCGGTAAAAACTGGTGGCGCATCCTCTACTTTTTGCCCACAGTCACTTCTTCAACAGTGCTGACGCTGATCTTCATGTGGATTTATAACACTGATGGGCTACTAAACGATTTTCTTGCTTTTGTGGGGCTACCTACTTATAACTGGTTAGGTGATCCAGCAGTTGCGCTCAAAGGGATTATGATCATGAACATTTGGTCAACCGCACCGTTTTTCATGGTGATTTATCTGGCGGCGTTGCAGGATATACCCCAAACACTTTATGAGGCGGCGGAACTCGATGGCGCAAATGGGTGGCAGCAATTTATCTACATTACTCTTCCCTTGCTGAAGCCTGTAACTTTCTTTGTGGTAGCAGTAGGGGTAATTGGTACTTTTCAACTTTTTGACCAGTCTTACATCTTCTCTGGCGGTACTGGCGGGCCAAACAACGCTACCTTAACTGTGGTGCTGCTAATTTACCAAGCTGTGTTTCGGAATTTACAAATGGGATATGCAGCTGCGATCGCATTTTTGTTGGCAGCAGTGATCATTGCCATCACTTTGATTCAGCGGCGACTTTTTGGAGGGGAACGGATTTGACTAATATCTCTGGCTTATCCTGGCTTAAAGTCTTGTTATACCTCTTGCTGACACTCTATGCGATCGTCACCATAATTCCCTTTCTCTGGGCACTTTCAGCATCATTTAAGCCGCTATCAGAGATTGTCAGCGCCCAAGCCAATTTTCTCCCCAAGAATTTTACTCTCGATAACTACAGGCAAATCTTTCTCCAAGAACCACTATTTTGGCGCTGGTTGTTCAACAGTGTGGTGATTGCCGTCAGCGTCACGCTTTTAAACTTGTTGTTAAATTCAATGGCTGGTTATGCCTTGGCAAGACTCCGCTTTGTTGGTAAACGCTTTTGGTTCTTCCTAATTTTGGCTGTACTGGCAGTCCCGGCGCAAATCACCCTAATTCCCACATTTTTGATTTTAAAAGCGATCGGCTGGCTGAATTCTTACCAAGGCATGATTGTGCCTAGCATGGTTAATGCCACTTTTATCTTTATGATGCGGCAATTTTTTGTTAATTTTCCTAAAGAACTAGAAGAAGCAGCGCAACTGGATGGCTTAAATACCTTTGGAATTTTCCGACATATTGTTTTACCTCTAGCAAAACCAGCACTAGCAGCACAGGCGGTTTTTGTGTTCATGGGGAGTTGGAATAATTTTTTACTGCCTATAGTTATCCTATTTGACCCAGAAATGTTTACCCTCCCTTTAGGGCTGAACACCTTCAAAGGTCAATACATTAGCTATTGGAACTACATTATGGCGGCTTCTATGGTCTTCACCTTGCCAGCTTTAGGCATTTACACCTTTTTTAATCGTTACTTTATTCAAAGCGTCACCTTTACCGGGGGAAAAGGTTAATCAGCATAGGGCATAGGGCATAGGGCATTGGGCATTGGGCATGGATTTATTCCCCTTGTCCCCTTGTCCCCTTGTCCCTTGTCTCCCTCATCCCCCTACTTCCCACTCCCCACTCCCCATTCCCTAAACAGTATTTTGGGCAACAAATTGCACTCCTAACGTGATATTGGTATTACAGCGACTCAATCTCTATCTATCAGTTAACAAGCACTATGGGTTTTGGAGACCTATCGATCGCAGAGATAGCAGCCGACTACAGCATTCCTGTAGAAAAAGTGTTTTCTCTGTGTAACCAACTGGGAATCGCCTACAAACACCAAAAAACCCGTTTGGCGTTAGAAGATGCAAAGGCAATTATTTCCCAAATATCGTCTGAAACACGCCCAAAAGGGACTAGCGACTTGGAGGGTGATAACGAGATCACCTGAAGGGTTATCTCGGAGCTTTGGCTAATCACTGATAGCTAATGACACAGAACATGAGTCATTAGCTATTAGTAGCTTGGAGATTGAGAATCGCTTTTTTAGCTGTGTTGAGCGTCAAAATCTTTAAGGGGAAACATGTTTAGAAGACTAATTGGCGTTGTTGTGGTTACTGTTTTACTCTCGTTTCAGTTGATTGTCGGTAGCGCGACAGCAGTTGAACTGGACAAAGCTACCCGAACAGTGCCATTAAATACTGAGGGTGAGACCACTGTACTCAGCCTTAAACAAGTCAAAGAAGGCAAACGCTTATTTAATTTCGCTTGTGCCCAATGTCATGCTGGGGGAGTTACCAAGACAAACCAAAACGTGGGACTCGCTCCAGACGATTTGGCACTGGCAACACCCAACCGTAACAACGTTGAAGGCTTAGTGGATTACCTGAAAAATCCCACTACTTACGACGGGGAAGAAGAGATTTCCGAAGTTCACCCCAGTATCAAAAGCGCAGATATTTTCACAACAATGCGAAATCTGACGGATGATGACTTGGAGGCGATCGCTGGTCATATTCTTTTACAACCCAAAATCGTTGGCACTAAGTGGGGAGGCGGAAAAATCTATTACTAAATCCTTGAATTAGTACTGTGTCATTGGGAATAGGGCATAGGGAAAAATCCATTCCCCATTCCCCATTCCCCAGTTTTCAGCAAACTTTAGCTGCTTTCGTTCTCACCCCAGCACAAAATCTTCCTGCTTGAGATAGAAAAAATTTTTGAAAAGTCACGATATTCCTAAAGAAAAAATAAAAATCTTTTATTTTACTGTTCACCTTTCTTCACAGGCTTTTTGTGCTATAGCAGTCTAGTATTAATTACTGATTGCCCAGCTTTTTGCAATAAATTGCTCCCCATTCTTAAAAAAAAAATCTATCTATGACAGATTGTCATATTTGGCGTTGATTTTATTTAAAATGAGAAAGGAAAAAAAAATTGTTTGTTAGGAGAGAGCCATGAAATTAATTTCGGCAAGCTGGCGACGCCTTGGTTTAGCTGTGTTGACAATCGTTTTAGTTGTTAGCAGCTTCGCTATTTTTACTCCCAGCGCTGCGGCTGAAACTTACAAGGTGAAATTAGGCAGCGATAAAGGGCTGCTAGCATTTGAACCGAAAAAGTTGACCGTTAAACCAGGCGATACAATTGAATGGGTGAACAACAAAGTTCCTCCCCATAATGTTGTGTTTGATGCTGCCAAAAACCCCACTAAGAGCGCTGATTTAGCGAAATCTCTGTCTCATAAGAAGCTGTTGATGAGTCCTGGTCAAAAGGAAACAACCACCTTCCCCGCAGACGCAGCTGCTGGTGACTACACCTTCTACTGTGAACCTCACCGTGGTGCTGGTATGGTTGGTATAATCACTGTCCAAGGCTAGAAACACCAACCTTTGACACAAGATGATTTCTCAGTGAAATTAGCTCATATCAACACGCCACGCTCTTAGAGTGACGCACACAATCGAGAAATGGTGAGTAACGAGTCCTATCCCCGCCTAAGACCCTAAGTAACTTGTGGTGATGGAGGGGTGAACTCGTTACAGCCAATTTTGATCAAATTTGACTTCATCGGGGATTAATCGCGTTTATACTCTTGCTGGAGGCTTGTTGCGAGGAAATTTTCTTGAGAATACTTTTATTAATCCTACTGTTAGCGATCGCCCTATTCAAATTCACATTTATTAGTCCAGCACTAGCTGCCGAAACATCCAACGGTGCTAAAATTTTCGAGGCTAACTGCGCTTCTTGCCATATAGGTGGCGGTAACATCCTGATTAGCCAGAAAACCTTGAAAAAGGAAGCATTGTCAAAGTACCTAGAAAATTATGATCGCGACTCAATCCAGGCGATTATCCACCAAGTGCAAAAGGGGAAAAATGCCATGCCTGCCTTTAAAAGTAAGTTAAGTTCTGAGGAGATTCTAGAGGTAGCTGCTTACGTTTTTCAGAATGCAGAACAAGGCTGGTAAACTAGCTATACCGTCTAATTATTGTGGCGTGGGCAGCGTTCGACTGAGCGCTCACGCCGAACTATTGCCCGCCAGTAATTAAAGGCGAGATGCCCACCCCACAACATTGGATAATTTGTTGATTGGAAATCCCTCAGTGCATTTCCTTATTAGAACCTTCAAAGTTACTTATATAGATGACGAACTAGCGATTGCTAATTCGTCAACTGCTAAAAAGGATATTTTCAAGATGAATGATAAATTCACAATTTTTATCATTCATCGCTTTTAGCTTGTTTTTTAATCCAAAATCACCAGAAAGTGATTAGTTCTTTGGATTAGACTTTTGTCTGTTTTCCTGCACTTGGCGCAACCGTTCTACTAATGTTTGCTCCGATTCGGCAGAGGGCGTCGGCTCACTATTATTCACTCTCGGCAACAATAACGGTTCGGAAGTAGTAGATGCCGATGAAGGCGTGGGCTGATTGTTTCTGATTCCGAGTTCAGATAATGACTGATTGCTATTGGCTCCCGGTGTAACTAATGGTTTGAGAGTGCCTGCTGGTGAAGACAAAGGTTGGTTATTTCTGATTTGCAGATCAGGTAATGGTTTAAAACTAGCTGTTGGTGAGGGCGAAAGCCGATTGTTATTGATTCCCGGTGCAGATAATAATGGAGTCCCAGTAGTGTTACTAGTGTTGTTTTGGAAACGTAGGTTAAATGGATAGGAACTTATCCGTCTATCTCCCTTGGGGGATTGCTTGTTGAAGTATTGTCTTGCTTTTAATTGCAATTCCGGGGAAACTAACTTGTCTTGAAACTTGATATCTAAGACCTTGCCATCACGATCTACCACTAATACACCCAAAACAGCACCTTCAAGATTCGGCTTATTTGTGGCTAATGTTTGGCGGATAACTGGTTTTTGTTCAGCGTTGGGGTATTGTTGCTGGACTTCTTTTCTCAGGTTTGCGTAGGAGTCTAGCTGGGCAATCGCCAGTTCGGTTCCTTTTCCAGATAAATCGGGTGTCTTGAGCGTGGTTCTCCTCGTTAGGGTTAAGCTATCTCCAGCCCTTGGAGCTTGTTTGAGAGAATTTATCAGTGGGTTTTGAGCAATTCTAGACGCATCATTACTTGGTTGCGTCATCTGTAGAGTCCTATTTCCCTGTGCTGTTGGAATGGGGCTAGTGTCAGATAAGTTTGAAGATGGGGCATTTTGCAGAATATCATCAGGTATTCTCTGCGACTGCAATTCTGGCAACCTATTTAGAGCCAGTGGTTTAGGTGGCTCGTATTTGGTGGTACTCTCATTCACACGAGGAACTGATGGAGTGAATTTGGCGCTGGTATTGTATTTAGAACTGTCAAATTTAGAGGTGTCAAATCGCAAATTATCACTAGGAATCATCCGCAAAGACTGCCTTGTAGGCAAGGAAGAAACCCGATAGTTATTCGATGATGCGGGTAGTGGAGGCAGTACTAGCTGACTGGATGGCGCTGGTGCCAATGGGGGCAATATACTTTGGCCGCCAAAGTTCGGAGCAGAAAGTGGCGCTACTGGAGGAAATTGTTGTAAACCAATTTTTGGTGTGCTTTGCGGCAAACGGTTTTGGTCGGCTTGGCTCAATTCCAAAAGTCCGACTGTTTTGGATGATGCTGTTTGATTGGGCTTGCTAGAATCCATAGGCATCAATGGCACAATCATCGCGATCGCACCGTGAATGCCAAGAGACGCTATAGCTGCTATCCCAATTGGCTGGCTTAAGATTTCTGGTATATTTTTCAGCAGGGAGACGTAAGA
The DNA here is from genome assembly GCF_029379315.1 of Nostoc sp. S13. Taxonomy (GTDB): domain Bacteria; phylum Cyanobacteriota; class Cyanobacteriia; order Cyanobacteriales; family Nostocaceae; genus Nostoc. Next base: position 36,563 of record NZ_JAQYWQ010000018.1, on the reverse strand, counting down.
CATAGCTGTTATCGTTCACTCGGCTCAGTTGCAGTTTACTAGCGATTTTTTCTTTCCGACTATCTTGCAATATTTTGCAAGAAATGCGTCCCTCTAAGGAAATAATAACTTCCTATGCTAGCAATCAAAACGCCAAAATTGCCATTTATTAACAGAAGACAGTTATTGCTGAGGGCAGTTATTGCTGGAGGAAAGAAGTATGATTGAAAACTTTAGTTTGGGGTATAAAACCTAGATCAATGACGCTGTATCATATATTCAAATTTGAGCTTGCTAAAGAGATATTTGAAAAATTACTACTGTTTATTTTTTATTGTTATGACACACACAATTAAAATTAATATCTGTGATATTTATAAAGTTTAAATGAACATGCAAGTTTGAGTACATCACAAAACCTGCTGAAGTTACCTTGTTTTTTCGACTGTTTTCCAGTTAACTAGGCTTCTGTGGCAGATGGCACACTTGCTTGTCCTAGACTACGCCCTATGTGAAAATACTACCACATCAGCAGCCCTTAAAACTGTTGCAAATTGTACAATTTTCTTGAGATTCTAGCCTTAAACTCCACCAAAGCTATTTGGGTTTTTATAAAAGGAGTTAGTCCGACGATCGCAATTCTAGCTTCTGAATCTGACTACTTCTTCATCAAAAAAGTTCAAATCCCCAATCATTGCATCTAAAATGCCCTTACCGACAGTGATTTTGCCTGGATATCTAGAAAGCGCGATCGCTTACCGTCAACTAGAACAATCCCTACAACAGTTAGATTTTCACACGGTTACAGTACCACTCCGACGACGTGACTGGCTACCCATTATTGGAGGAAGACCAGTAACACCGATTCTGCAACAACTCGATCTTACGATCAAGCAGACATTGCAGCAACATAATGCTACTCAAGTTAATTTGATTGGTCACTCAGCCGGAGGTTGGATATCCCGCATCTACATGGGAGAAAAGCCCTATTTGGTACGAGGTGATGCTAAACCATTGATCTGGGAAGCGCATCCCTTGGTTGCTACTCTCATCACCTTGGGTACACCCCATATTAGTCAAGAACGCTGGACACGCTCCAATCTAGATTTTGTCACCAATAATTACCCAGGAGCCTTTTACAAAAACGTTCGTTATGTTTGTATCGCTGGCAAAACTATCTTTGGAGAAAGGCGGCCTGGTAGTTGGTTAGCTTACAGTAGTTATCAATTAACCTGTGGTAAGGGCAACACTTGGGGAGATGGAATCACACCCATCGAAGCTGCTCACCTAGAAGGGGCAGAAAATCTGGTGATTGAAGGTGTGAGGCATTCTCCCAGAAGTCCTGGAATTTGGTATGGTTCAGCAGAACCCTTAAAAGCTTGGGTAGAATATTTGATTTAATTAATATCTTGTACTAATTCCAACAATCGCTTCGTAATCAATTACCCAAACAATAGCCGAAAAGAATGATTTTCTTCTTATGGACAATTGATGAATTGCCCCTACTTGATCTTTTTCGGAAAATTGCAACATTTATTAATATTTCTTAGCTAAAATTGTAACAGGAATAAATACTTAATTAAGAACAGGAGGGGTGAGCCATGCAAAGCACCCAGTTCGATAAGATTTTGCGACGAATAGCGACGATATTATCAGTCGTGATTCTGACTTTGTGCTTAATTTATGTATCTACCGGAGTTTTGCTTGCTTTTTACTATGAACCGACAGCAGGCGGAGCTTATAACTCCTTAAAGATGATTAATACACAACTGCCATACGGCTGGTTGTTTCGGAGAGCGCATGATATTGCTGGTAACGCGGTAATTGCGATCGCTCTAATTCAAATTGTGGTGATGTTTTTAGGTCGGCAATTTCGCAAGAGTTGGCTGGCTGCTTGGATTAGTGGGATTTTGTTTACCCTAAGTGCGATCGGGCTGGATTGGACAGCGATGATTTTAGATTGGACTCAGGAAGGATACTGGCGTTTTAACATTGAGCTAGGAACCATCGAAGCCATTCCTTTTATTGGTGGGCAACTGCGCGACATCCTGACTGGTGGTGGAGCCATTAACACAGTTACCGTCGAACACCTTTATACAATACACAGTTATCTGATTTCGTTGGTGACGCTCATTCTTGCCATACTAAATTTATCAGCTTTAGTGTGGCAGGAATGGCAAATGTATCAAGCTGAGTTAGGAGTTAGAAGTTAGGAGTCATTCAATTTTGGATTTTAGATTTTAGATTTTAGATTTTAGATTTTAGATTTTTCCTTCAATCCCTTCTCCCAAGGGGAGACGCTGCGCGAACGGGTTCAGCAGTCACTCATGGGGGAAACCACGCCAGGTGCTTCAAGTCGGCGGAGCCGCCCAACGCACTGGCTCCCCAAGACCGTGCTGCTTCACTAAAATCCAAAATTCAGAATCTAAAATTGGGCAAGGGATAGGTCTTCAACCTCTGGTAACTTTTCTAGAGAGAGGGGAGTAGATTGGGTAGCACCAGATAAGCGTTTTAACAGGCTAGGTCTGGGGTCATGCAACAGATAAATAATGCGATCGCTAATTTCCCAATCTTGGTTAGCTGAGATTACCTGTAAGCGTTCTTCTCGTTCTACCAATAGCGGTATCAACACCCCAGTCCGAATCTTTTCTTGGATGCGATCGCATTGAGTGGAAAACTCCAACTCATTCAGCGTGGTTGTCCCCAACTTGACTCGCCCATCATTCAAATATTCATTCCAAGTTTTAATCGCTAAGTCTGGGATAAAAGCTTGATTAACTTTATTACTAACCGAGGTACTCGCTTGCGGATCACGCGGGAAAACAGCTAAGACACGCGGCGGCTTAAATTCCTCAGCTGCTCGTTGAGCCAAAACAAAATTCACCTCGCCATTACTTGTCATAGCCAAAAAAGTACCGATAGAGGCAAGTCCTGCCTCTTCCAAAACAGCAGCATCTAGCGCACTGCTGGCAATAACCCGGAGATTTTGCGCCTCAGCTTGCACAAGACATTGGGGGTCAGTATCAATCATGACCACGTTTTCTCCCCGTTCTTGAAAGAACCGGGCAATCAAAAGACTCAAGGGATTACAACCCACAATCACTGCGCCAGTTACATCTTTGGAGGTGATTTGCAACCATTTAGCAACCCAGCCAGCTGTTAGCCCTTGGCAGACAACAGTCATGATAATTGTCAGGAAAACTAGAGCTTTGATGGAATCACCGCCGTTAATGCCGCGCTGTGTCAACGAAATCGCAAAAAAAGAAGCTACGGAGGCGGCAACAATTCCTCTGGGAGCAACCCAGCTTAAAAACAGTTTCTGTCGCCAGTTTAGGTCACTGTTCCAGGTACACAAGAGGATATTAATCGGGCGAACGACAAACATTAATACCAAAACAGTGAATAAACTACCCCAACCCAAAGCAAACACACTGGCAATGGATAGGTCAGCAGCTAATAAGATAAATAGCACCGAGACGCTGAGAATTGTCAACTGACCCTTAAAGCTCCGTAACAGTCGTTCTTCTGGGACTGAGGAGTTAGCAAAGACTGCCCCGGCAACTACTGTTGTCATTACTCCCGATTCACTGCGGATCATTTGCGATAAACTAAACAGGCTCCAAAGTATCGCCAACACCACTAAGTTTTTTAGCTCGAATGACAGAAAACTGGCGCGTTTGAAAATCAAACTCATCAGATAACCGCCAGCACCACCAATTGCTCCACCAACACCCAGGCGCATCAGTAAACCGACGATCGCATTAATGGGGTCAGTATTATCGTTCAAAATGGTATCGAGGACAACGAAGGCCAGGATAGCCCCTACAGGGTCAATTAAAATCCCTTCTCCTTCCAAAAGTGTTGCCACTTGCCGATCTACATTGATTTGTTTGAGCAAAGGGCCAACAACGGTTGGGCCTGTCACCACAACTATGGAAGCATAGAGAAAAGCTATGTTCCAGGGAAATTCACCCAGCCAGTGGGCTGCCATACTCCCACCAAGCAATGTGATCAGCGTTCCGAGACTGACAAGCAATTGCAGGCTGACTGAAACTCTGCCTAACTCTCGCAGATCCAAGTTTAGTCCGCCTTCAAACAAAATTATTGCCGTTGCTAGGGCGACAATAACTTCCAGTCCACTGCCCAGCAAATGGGGATGCAAAAGCCCTATGCCATCAGAGCCAAAGAGGATGCCCAACAGCAATAACAAGACGATGCTGGGTAAACGAAGGTATGCAGCCAGCACTTGGGCGCTAATGCCTGCAAAAACAGCGATCGCCATCTGTAGGGTGATTTCAAAAGATGCTTCCATGTTGTAGATTTTGAGCGATTTATTTCAAAATCTTTTGTAAAAAACCGTAGATATTAACTCTACAGGGTACAACATTATACCTTTTGTCCCTTGCTGAATTTAGCGTTTTTTCGATCTATGTATCCCCCAATATTCCCCATGCCGGACGCTGATCCACCCTGCGGCTTTCCGCACAAGCGTCTACGGGATTGTTTTTGTGTCTCCATGTCTTTGTATCCTCTTCAAGCTTTTGCCTCCACCCAGTTTAGCTGCCACAAACTTTTTTTGGCAAAAGCTGTTGACAAGAGCAAGGAAATTCGTTACCTTATAAAAGGTCTGAGTCCGATGCCCCCATCGTCTAGAGGCCTAGGACACCTCCCTTTCACGGAGGTAACGGGGATTCGAATTCCCCTGGGGGTACTTAAAAACAATAAAAAGCAAAAGCTTTTTTACTTGAAATGTAGCAAGCAAAACTATCATTCAGGAAGAATCCTGAATGATAGTCTAATTAGATATAAGGTTCTTTCCTGGCTAACTCTTCTACACGTTGGTAAATAGCCAGAAGATTTAACCGCAAATCTTCGCTCAGGCGATTTTCAATGATTGCCACTGGCATAGTGCGTTTAGGCCAAACTTGAATTGTATAGCAAAGGTTTGTTCCTATATACTTACCGAGGGAATAAGGCTCTAAGCACCAGCTACCGGAAAAGCCTTTAAAATCTCCCTCTACCATCCGAAAATTAATTTCTTTAGGGAAGTATTCTTGTAGATCCAGAACTACCCGCGCCCAAAAGTTGAAATTCAGTAAGCGCTGGGAGCCTACTTGCTCTAGTCGAATACCACCATTGGGATGCTCGATTAAACGACTCTTGGCAAGGTTGGGGAGAAAGTCAGGTAAGGCTTCATAATCTGTCAGAACCTTCCAGATTTGTTCGACTGGGTGGGGAATTTGGACTTTAGCAGTAATTTGGCGCTGTCGCTCTGCTATTTTCTCAATTTGAATTTCTACTTTAGCCGACAAAGCAAATGCATGAGTAAGTAAATCTTCCTCTAGCTTGGTGTCATCAGTGGGAGACTCGAAATCAGGGTTCTCTGTTGTGTTCTGTTTTTTAGTCACTTTCAGAATTATGGTTTGCTTTCCTCAGAAAATTGAGGCAGAGTTAGGGTGAAGCAAATTTCGCTCTGTTCAGAATCCGAGATTTGGACACTTTCAACAGCGATCACTCCATTCAGATGCTGCACTAAAGACTTGACTAGAGCAAGTCCCAAGCCAGTTCCTGGAGTCCAGCGCCCTTTTCCGCGACGGAACTTGTCAAAGATGTAGGTGGCTTCTTCTTCGGAGATGGCATGTCCTGTATTCGTCACCTTCATCATAACTTGATCAATTTGTTGATCAACTCGGTGAGCAGCTTGCAAGTGGACGATGGTATTATGCTGTGAGTATTTACAGGCATTAGTTAACAACTCTTGGAGAATGCGGTCAAAACTCTCCAGTTCAGTTTGCAGTTTTAGCGAATCCTCTGGTAAATCTACAGAAATCTTTAACCCTTTGTCTGCGAGTTTTTTCTCAAAAGATGCTGCTATATCGTGGATTCTAATATTTAAATCTATAAATTCTAATTGGGGAGCTTCGTGAGGCGACTCTAGTTTCTGGAGTGTCAACAAGTCATTAATCAAGTTGATTTCCTTTGTACATTCCTCCTCTAGAATATCCATATATCTAACCTGACGCTCTGGGGTTATTCCTGGCAAACGTAAATTGCGAATTGACATCAGCATGTTTGTCAGGGGATAGCGCAAGCGATCGCTCATGTTGCTTAAAAATTCATCTTTGAGTTCGTTAAGTTTCCGTAGCTGCTCAACATACTGCCGTGTTCTTTCATGCAATTTTGCCTGGAGTTCCAGACTACTCTGGAGTTTTGCCGTCCGCTCATCTACCAAAGTTTGCACTTGGCGCAATGTCTGTGACTGAATTATGGCGTTACTCACTTGAGCACAAACCATTTCTACAAGATTTAATTCTGCTGGTTGCCAACTCCGAATCACAGATTGCTGTAGCACCAGGAATCCTAAGATTTTACCTTGTGTTTCTAGTGGTATTAATAGTACCGCAGGCAATTCTTCTACTGCAAATAATGCAGCAGCTGGCGAGGTATTGTTTTGGTCTGTATAGTCATCAAAGATTACTGCTTTTCCAGAATCCATGAAGGCACGCTGGCATAAACCACAGTCTGAAAGCAAGAAAGACTCATTTAAGGTATTTGGTTTACTAGTGCCGAGACTTTGTGTTTCCCTAGCCCATTCACCAATTACGGTAGCTTTCGCTTTCGGAATTTGTTTTTTAGCTTGAGTCCTAAATAGTGGATCTGTATATTTTAGTAATATCAGCAAACCCCGATCTGCTTGTAAAGATTCCGCAGTCGAGGCGATAACTAACTGGAGCATTTGATTAAGCTCCAAGTTGCTACGACTCAGTATAGTTAATTGTTTGATCAAGCTTTGATGCTGATTACTCTTTTCCAGGTACTGCTCTTGATGAGCAATTAGTTGAGCTTGTGCCACTCCCGAAAAAGCGATCGCGCAAGCTGACTGCACTTCTTTGAGCAATTGTTGTTCTGATTCAGTCCAATCATAAGGTTGAAATTTAATCAGACCAATCACCCCATTATTATTGCCACCAAATCGGGTGGTAATTGCCAAAACTGCTTTTATCGGTAGTGGCAAATATTGACAACCAATTACTAGACTGTTGTGAATGAGGGAAATGTCTTCAATATTCAATGGCTGGGCAGCACATTGCAGCACTGGCGAGTGCATAAGCAACTGTTCCATTGAAAACATCTCTTCTGGGTGTGGCAACCCTAGATACTTATCAGCACACCAATTAGTACTAGTCGCTTCCTCGGATGTCTCACCTGTTACCGAAACCAAGCAGCAACAATCTACTTGAAAGACAACTCCTAGCAATTGGGCAATCTCTTGCAGCACCAATGCCGTCGCCGAGCTATTGGCAATGATTTGGTTAATCTTTTGTACCAACTGCTGGGCAGATTCTTTCTGATGTTGCATCAGCTCCCCTTGGTAAGGTTGTAGTCGGTCTATGTCATCGACGTAATGTGGCGGCGACGATAAAGGCTTTTTCATTCTTAGTACGCCCTTGGATAATAACACCATTGTTTTTGCACCCAACCTCTTGGCATATTCTTCACCGTTACTTGTGTTGCTACACCTTGATAATTGACAAATCTTGTCTGAATACTTTCTCTCACCTGTTATAGCCCTTTTCTATCTCAGATGGTCAAATCACCACACACAACAAATTGCTACAATGCCACATAAGTAATAGAATACTTAAGATATCCTATAAATGCTTAATTTAGCTTATTTTTGACTGCTCTATCTTGAAATAATTTACTAACTTTATCTGATCTATTAAGTATACATAAACCGTAATTTCTCTGGATTTCCAGCAAAATTCCCCTTAATTTCAGGTGAAATTACTTAAACTTATCTTATTTATTTTGTAAATTTTTATTACATTTTTTTCAAAAATAGTAGGTTTAACAAGCTACTATTTGATGTCCGTAACTCTCAGTAAGATATGAATAAAACTAAATTTTGAATGCAGCCCAATTATTTTTACCTTACTGAGTGATAAGTAAGGTAAAAGTACTCAGTAATGATGTACTTGGGTTTTAGCCTCGCCCTTTGTGGAGCCACTGTGGTCTTTTTGATTTCCACAGAGGAGCAAGTGACGTGGCGGTCTTTTAACTCAGCAGTCTTGATTAATAACTGGGCTGCATTGCCTGAATATAAGACTATCCAGCCAAACTCTCGACACTCAGAGGAACCATATCGCCATTCCTCGTCAGTCCTAACAACATCGGTTGTTGGGGTTGAATTAGTTGACCTGTGAGTACACAGCGTTCTTCTTGCTGAGCTGTAGCAGCTATGCTAGCTCGAATGTCCGATCGCGAAAATCGAGGCTTCCACTCACCTGATTTTTGCTGGACATAATTCCAAAGAATATCTCGAATCAGAGCTTGATATCCCTGATTCCCAGCTATTTCTTTGAGCTTATCTTTGAGTTCCCGCTCCAGGCGGATGCTGGTAACTTCCATATCGGTGGTTGGGGTGCGAGCGATCGTATGCATCACTTTTTCTCCTTAAAGGTATAGACAGGATAGTAATACAAGTGTAGTATGTTTAAAGGAATGTTCAATAGGTGAAATTTTCTGTGAAATCCATTTACCCCATCTCTACTTCTTTAGGCGCTACCAATTGCCGAGCTGGTTGGGAATCAGCTGCTATGGGAGTGGAGTATTTATTTATGGGCGATGGTAGCCGAAATCATGGGCAAATCACAGAGGGTAATTATGATTTTAGACATCTCGGCATTAGTGCGCTGATTGCAAAACCAGAACTAGACGAAGAAAGCGGGGGGTACAGGCAAAGAAATACTGTACCAATATAGACCAGAAAATTTTCCGGTCAATTCTAACCCCCGCTTCACCCAAAGGAAGCGGGGGTTTTTTTATAAGGAGTTAAGCTGTGACGATATCTTCCATGCGCGGCGCGATCGCAATGCAAGTGTTAGAGCAATCTGTGGTGGTGTTTTCGCAAAATTACTTGCCACTGTGTCGGATCAATATTAAGCGGGCGATTGTGCTGTTAGTAACCAACAAAGCCCAACCGCTAGGTTTTAGTACAGAAGGCGGATGGCGAGTTCACTCACCCAGTTTGGTAATTGATGTACCAAAACACATTCGCTTGACAATCACTTCCAATGAACGGATGTGGAAAGTTCCGCCAGTGAATCGGCGGGAAGTGTTGCGACGAGACCATCACAGTTGCCAATATTGCGGTAGCGGCAAACGTCTAACGCTAGATCATGTGATGCCGCGATCAAAAGGCGGCTCTCACACTTGGGATAACGTAGTCGCAGCTTGTGAAAGATGTAACTCCCGCAAAGGTGATCGCAGCCTGTTTGAGGCTGGTATGCAACTGCGTACCAAACCAAAAGCACCAATGCACCCCGCGATTTCTTTCGCTGAACAGTTTTGGATAGATATGCAAGCAAACCTGGAATAACAGGAGAGCATAAGGAATGCTGAAATTAACTTACACTGAAAGTAGCTTTGATTTAGAATGTATCACTCTGTCGCTAGAAGCATGGGTAGCACAGCGAGTGATTTTAGCCCTGCGAGTTGGGCAAGGTTTATGCATTGAACCCAGTACCGCTTCCTTTTTGCTTCCTATTGATTTGCCAGGAGTAGAAGTACTCAAGGCTGAGGTAAAAAGAGATGACAGAGGAATCATTGCCCTCTGTGCCTGCGATGGTGAATATATGGAAGTCACCCTGCGGGGTTCTTGGCTATCAGATAGTTATAAGGATGCTGTAGGTGTGTTTGTCACCACTATCAGCGATCGCGCTGAGTTCTTTTTGCACAAACTTTGGCAGGAAGCTCAAGAGAGCAGTGCTTCTGTCGTGAGTGAATAAACAAAGGGTGAGAAATTCGACTCACCCTTTATTGTCCCATTTCTAGAAGTTCGGGAATTGTCACAAATCGGTAGCCTTGCTGTTTGAGTCCACTGATGATTTGTGGCAATGCTTGTACAGTTCTTTGGCGATCGCCACCACCATCATGCATTAAAACAATAGAACCTGGTTTCGCGCCTTTCAGGACATTATTTACAAATGCTTGTGGTTTGGCGTGAGGGTCAGTATCAGCTGAAGTTACTGACCACATAATTACAGCGTCCTTCTGGCTTTTGGCGTAAGCGGCTACTCCGTTATTTAAAAAACCTCCAGGAGGACGAAACAGAGCAGTTTTGACTCCTGTAGTTTTGTATATCAGGTCAGCTGTGCGATCAATTTCACTCTTGGCTGTGGCTTCATCCATTCGCCGATACCAATGATGCCAAGTATGGTTGCCAATGGCGTGTCCCTCGGCTACCTCACGCTTGGCTAGGTCAGGATTTGCTTGCAAGGCTTGTCCTACCCAAAAGAATGTCACCTTAACATCATTTTGCTTTAGGATATCCAGCATTTCTAGGGTTGTCTTTGGCCAAGGGCCATCATCAATGCCTAGAGCAATAACCTTCTCGTTGTTCCTGGGATGCACCTGATAAACTGTTTTTCCCTGAAATTTAGCTGGGACTGTAAAGGTAGGGTTTTCTACTTTGGCTGATGGCGGTAGTTGGGCATTAATTTGACCCTTTGCTAGATGATCTTGACCTTGTGCAGTATGGATTTTGCTTAAAGGCTTGTTCAACCCTAGTTGTGGGGAGGTGCCTGGAGCCATACTACAAGCTGTAATCATAGAGGCGATCGCCACAACACTAATTATCTTTTGTCGCTTGAGGTAGTTGTCTGTCACGTCAGGCTTTTAAATACTCACCCAATCATAACTGTAGTTTGACTTTTAAGAGGGGTTAGCAAGTTCAAATCTAAGTGCAGCAGCTTTTCTAGACAATTTCAAAAAAACTTTCTCAAACCCCTTGACACTTCTTGTAGTATTTTGTAGTATAAATGTAGTAAGGCAGAAGACAAGCTTCCCAAGAGTCAAAGTCATGTTTTACATACAACTAAAGGACAGGCGTTGGAATAAACCAGAGTCCCCAGGCAACAAAGCTGCTTTTACTTGCAAACGATTGGAAGTAGAGGCAATAAACGAAAAAAGTTCTAAGTTTGCACTGCTCAAAACCACTGAATACATCCGTAATATACAACAGGCTTACTACCTAGAGTTTCGGTTGTTTTGCTAAGAGTTTCTAACAGTTAAAAGTAATTTTTCTGAACCTTGAAAACTAAATAAGAAATGGGTAAGTTCACCAAAAATCTGTGCCTCAAAACCTCAAAGTTTAGGCACAGATTCCAAAAAATCGGGGTGTAGCTCAACTGGCTAGAGCGTTCCGTTGTCTGCGGAAATGTTGCGGGTATCCTGCGGGAAGCCGCTTTGCGTCTACAAATCCCGTCACCCTGGTTGCAGTCCTGTAGGCGAATAGTTTAAGCCGTCAGTTTCTCGAACTGAAGATTGCGAGTGCGAATCTCGTCGGGACTCCCAAATGGTCAGGTAGCCAAGTTGGTAAGGCATTGGTCTGCAAAACCGATTAGCGCGGGTTCAATTCCCGCCCTGACCTTTGGTGCGATCGTATCGCAGCGTAGCTTAATTAGCAAAGCCCCAGGTTCATACCCTGGTATATGCGGGTGCAAATCCCGCCACTGCTACCAAATGCAGGGATGGTGTAACGGTAACACCTCGTGACTCCAAATCCGATGTTCTGGGTTCAAATCCTAGTCCCTGTGTCAGACAATTTTAGATTAAAAAATTTAATCCAAAATCTAAAATTTAAAATCTAAAATTCGATAAATTATGCCCTCGTGGACGAATGGTTAAGTCAGTGCTCTTTCAAAGCACAGATGCGAGTTCAATTCTCGTCGAGGGAATGATTATGGGTCGGTGGCCGAGTCTGGCTGAAGGCGACAGTCTGTAAAACTGTTCTTTTTTGCACGCAGGTTCAAATCCTGCTCGACCCACTATGGAGAGGTGGCTGAGTGGCCCAAAGCGTCCTCCTGCTAAGAGGAAACGGGTAGTTAATATCCGTCGCAGGTTCAAATCCTGTTCTCTCCGTTTTGAGAGTGTGGTGTAACTGGATAACATCTCAGTCTACGAAACTGAAGACTTGAGGGTTCAGATCCCTCCGCTCTCGTTACATGATCTCTTATTTAGGACTTACGCACAAGTTACGGAATAACGAACCACTCCAGGCGCAGAGAAGCCAGTGCGTTGCGGTGAATCCAGCGCTGTAGGCGGGTTTCCCGCCGTAGGCGACTGGTGAACCCGAAGGGGGGTTACCCCCGTTGTAGCAACTGGCGCGACATGGAGAAATCAGAGTTTGTGAGATATTTTGCGTAAGTCCTATTATTTTATCCCCCGGTAGCTCAGTTGGTAGTTAGCACCTGTTTGAAAAACAGGAGGTCGTCGGTTCGATTCCGACCTGGGGGGCTTGGTTGCCTCATAGCTCAATGGGAGAGCAAGCGGTTGTTAACCGCGCGGTTGTAGGTTCGAGTCCTACTGGGGCAGCCATTCATTGCCGGGTGGACGAATTGGTAAGTCGCATCGCTCTGAACGATGAGGTTGCAGGTTCAAGCCCTGCCCTGGCAATAAAGCCCTGTGGTGTAATTGGCAACATACCTTTGAAGGCGAAGATTCCAGGTTCGAGTCCTGGTGGGGCTGCCAAACTCTGCTCTTGTAGCCCAACTGGAAGAGGCTGCCGTTTCAAAAACGGTATGTTGTGGGTTCGATTCTCACCAAGAGTAGCAAAACTTGCTCCTGTAGCCCAATTGGAAGAGGTGGCAGACTTAAAATCTGTTTGGTTGTGGGTTCGACTCCCACCAGGAGTACCAACGGGATGTAATTCAGTGGCGAGAAGCCATGCTTTGGGAGCATGGAGTCGCAGGTTCGAGTCCTGCCATCCCGATATGCCGCTATCACGGAATGTGGCATAAGTGCTGGAATCAGAGTCCAGATTTTGCAGGTACCCTTCCCTTGGGGACGCTCCGCGAACGGGAAGCCGCTTTGCGTCTACAAATCCTGTCAGGGATACTAAGCTCTGGTGGCGGAATGCAAGATGCACACTTACCGAGGATCTAGTTTTTTGCAGGTTCAAATGCTGTCGGGAATACCAAAATATCTGGGTGTAGCGCAGTTGGAAGCGCGGGAGTTTCGGAAACTCCAGGTGGCAGGTTCAATCCCTGCCACTCAAACTTTGCCCTTGTAGCCCAACGGAAGAGGCGCTTCGCTTAGAACGAAGAGGTTGCTGGTTCAAATCCAGTCAGGGGTATTGGTGATTTTGCGGGGATGAAGCAAGAGTGGCTTGGAGGTCTCATAAGCCTCACATCAGCAGGTGCAATTCCTGCCCCCGTCACCAAAATTAGTGCTGGTATAGCTCAATTGGCAGAGCAACTGACTTGTAATCAGTAGGTTGCAGGTTCAATTCCTGTTACCAGCTTGACTAATGCGGGTGTGATGTAACGGCAGCATGAGACGCTTCCAACGTCTTCGTGCGAGTTCAAATCTCGCCGTCCGCTCTGAACTTGCGGGTGTGATGTAGTCAGTAGCATCTGAGTACGCCATACTCAGTGCGTGGGTACTCTTCGAGAATACTGCGCGTAGCTTGCTTCTCCGTAGGGGTACAAGTCCCTCCACTACTTGCGTAGTCCTGTAGCTCAATTGGTAGAGTGTCTTCCTTACAAGAAGAATGTTGCGGGTTCAATTCCTGCCAGGACTACCAAATATTGGGAGTGTAGCTCAATGGAATAGAGCTTCGAGCTTCTACCTCGAAAGTTGTGGGTTCAAGTCCTACCACTCCCGCCTGAATAAAAGTCAAAAGTGTTTACTTTTAACTTTTAACTTTTAACTTGTTTGATGGGGTCATAGCTCAAATGGATAGAGCGCCTGCCTTGCAAGCAGGAGGTTATGGGTTCAATTCCCATTGATTCCACTGATGGTGTCTGAAGCCAAAGTGGTTGAGGCGCTGGTTTGTGGAACCAGTCATAGCGGGTTCAAGTCCCGTCAGGCACCCTTGAATGGAAGATGCCGCTGTAGGCGAAGCCTTCTCGAAGAGTATGGACGGCAACTGGTCTTGAAAACCAGGGTATGGGCAACTGTAGGTGTACCCTACGGGAAGCAAGCTACGATTCCTCTATCTTCCTCTTTTCCACCTGAAGCCGAAAAGTGAGGCGCTGTGCTGATAACACAGAAATAGGAGGGGCAGTACCTCCCAGGTGGATTCATATCTAGCATTGGTGTTACAACGCTTGCGATGTAATACGATCGCAGCGCTCATTTCTTTATTTAAATTAACTAGGGTGGTTGGCATAACGGCTGTGCAGCGAGCTTTTAACTCGCAGAAATAGGTTCGACCCCTATACCACCCATTAAGCAATTCAAAATTAATAATTAAAAATTAAAAAATGCAATCCTAGCCAGCCTTTTGGCAATTGCTAATATGTAATTTGAATGCACGTTAGCTTATTAATACGAACTAGCGATCGCTAATTTAGCATGTTGCAATAATATATCTTTATCCAAAGCATGTATGGGATATTGCGGTGTTACTGCCAGTAGTTTTTCAATTCTTTCTCTGGCTGCCTTGACTACTGATTCGTCTAAGCTACCCTTGGTGAGGGAATCGACAAAATCTTCAGCAATCTGATAAGTTCTTTCTATAGATGATGAGTTGATATTGCGCGAGACAATAAACAAATCGCAGCCTGCATGAAATGACCGCGCTACAGTACCAGCTTTCATAAACATATCTGAGATCGCTTTCATATCTAAATCGTCAGATACAACCACTCCCTCAAAGCCAAGTTCCTCTCTAAGTATGGTTTTGAGGATAGCCTGGGAAAGCGTTGCTGGCACATCACCATCTATCTTGGGAAATAAGATATGGACACTCATAATCAAAGGAATCTGTACTTCGATTAGCGCTTTGAAGGGTATAAGTTCTCGAAGTCGCAAATCTTCTAGAGTCAGATTAAGTATTGGTAGCTCGATATGAGAGTCCTTGCTCGTGTCTCCATGTCCAGGGAAGTGCTTGGCGCATCCCAAAATTCCTGACTCTTGAAGTCCAAAGTAGTAGTCACGGGCACTTTTGGCCACAGTATCGGGAGTGTTACCAAAAGACCGAGGCCCAATCACGGGGTTGTTGGGATGGGAAAAAATATCTGCTACAGGTGCCCACGATAAATTAATTCCCAGTGATTTGAGTTCTACGGCTGTGGCTTTTGCTACCTCACGGGCGTGCGATCGCAGCAACAAGGCATGAGGAAAGCGGGTAATTGGCAGTGGTGTACGAATTACACGGCCTCCTTCATGATCCAGGGTGATGAACATTGAATCACGTTCAGTATATTCTCGTATCTGGCTGTTCAAATCCTTGAAGCTTTCCAGCCAAACCTCATAGGGGGTGCTATCCAAAAAGTTCTTAGCGAAAAAGATCACCCCAACCGGACTCAATTGGTTGAGTGCACGTTTATCATCATTGCTTAATGTAGTGCCGGAAACACCTAGAATCAGGTGATGTCCAAAGCGCCTTAGCTCCTGCGATACTGGCATAATCCTTTACCTATGGTTGTGTAGCAAACAACTGGGATGTTCAACCTAGAAGACATAAATCCTGATTCTACACCCTTATGGAGAGTGGGGACTTTTAAGAGGCAGGGGGCAGAGGTGCAAAGGGGAAGAATTTTCTGTTTGCTCTCGCGCTTCTTGAACAATGCCCTATGCTCAATACCTTCAACCTCTCACCAACTCTTTAAAAAAGACTAACTTGTAAAAAGAAACAGTAAATATACTCTCAGCAAGTATTCTTACTGATTTTTAACAATTAAAATATATAGGACTCCTATTTGATTTTTGAAAAAACTCCGTACAACTCGAAAGGGCTGATTCCCCATTCCCTACTCCCTACTCCCTGCCTACGCAAATAATTTCAAGAATCAAATCCGATTGCTATATATTACATAGTATTACTTACGCAAGTATAGATTAGTTTTTCCGCAAAAGCATTTTTGCGATTTTCCTTTGGAGTCACTCCGTTAACGCATCCTACCATCCAAATCTCAGGAGACTTATGTCTATAAGTTTATTCAATAACAATCTAAATAGAATTTATTCAAAATTTTATGATATTTGTTATGAAAATTACAAAGGATTGACTAAAAATCCTAGATGGCTTTTAATGCGTAAAATTGCTCGATTTAAAACTGGGCGAGCTATGATGATATTTTTCTTAAGACGTTCAGTTAAATTATATTCATCCGTTCTCAATGAGAGCAATTGTTATTTTCCAGATGTGAATGTAGATGACGTTGTTAACACCCTGAAAACCGAAGGGTTATATTTAGAAATTAATTTACCCCAAGATATTGTTAAAGAAATAGTCTAATTTGCTCATTCAACAGTTTGTTATGGCAATAGAAAAACAAATATGGGGTTTTTTTATAATCAAAAGGAACAAGCACAAACTAAGTCAGGAAAACATTTTTTCATCGGTAGTTATTTTAATACGTCTTTACTCTGCCCAGTTATAAAAAAAATTCAAAATGATCCAAAGTTATTGGCAATAGCTACTAAATATTTAGATGCTCAAGCAGTACATCAAGGGAATCTGATGTGGTGGAGTTTTTCAGGTGACATAACATATCGTCAAAAAAGTCAAGCTGCTCAATTATTTCACTACGATATAGACGATTATCGTTTTCTGAAGTTTTTCTTTTATTTGACTGATGTAGATGATCAAAGCGGTCCTCATGTCTGTGTTCGCGGTAGTCACAATAAGAAGAAGCCGTCACATCTTTGGCTACGTAAACGAGAGACAGATCAAGATATCAGCGATTATTATGGTTCTGAATCTTTAGTAAAGATTTGTGGCAAAGCTGGTTTTGGATTTGCGGAAGATCCACTTTGTTTTCATAAAGGAATTACTCCTACTCATAAAGACCGTTTAATATTACAAATAGAATTTGCCCGAACTGACTATGGGATGCAGCACGACTTCCGAACAGCTTCTCTACTGAAATGTATTTAGTAACTTGTGTGGTATGAGTTTCCCCTTCCGTTTATACAATTGTAACACTGCTAATTAAGTTTAAATACTTAAAAATACTAGTATAAGTTTTTGCATTAATTAAGTTTTTACCGAATGAAAGTAACCTGTAAATCAACTAGCAGGCTTTACCAATGCCCTAGATATTTCCTTAGAGCAAATACACGAATTACCAAAGAAATCAACTACTTTAAGATCAAGAGTTTGTAACTACCTATTTTCAGTCAAAGGAATGACTTTTGTTTATTGACATCCGGTGGTGTAAATCTAGATGAAATGCACGTCGCAAACCCATTGCCAACAATGATATTGGCAATTTATTCTGGTAGGTGCATCTCAAGTAAAATTCCCTTTTACAGAAGTTTTTTGGGGAAGCGATCGCCCAATAACTGCCAAATGTAACGGATTGCAACGTATAATGAGAACGACAAAACCATTAAGAAATATTGAAGGACATAAGGGTTAAATGCGAGTAGCGATCGCGGGTGCTGGTCTAGCAGGACTTTCCTGCGCGAAATATCTCACGGACGCAGGTCATACTCCCATTGTCTTGGAAAGCCGGGACGTACTGGGTGGTCTGGTTGCGGCGTGGAAAGACTCTGACGGCGACTGGTACGAAACCGGGTTACACGCCTTTTTTGGGGCATACCCCAATATGCTTCAATTGCTCAAGGAGTTGGACATTGAGGACAGACTGCAGTGGAAAGAGCATACGCTGATTTTTAATCAACCGGATCAGCCTGGGACACTATCACGTTTTGATGTTCCAGATATTCCATCTCCTTTCAACGTGATTGCGTCGATTCTTCGCAACAAAGACATGTTGACTTGGGAGCAGAAGATTCGATTTGCAATTGGCCTACTTCCAGCAGTGGTTCGGGGTCAGAAGTATGTTGAAGACATGGATAAGTACAGCTTCTTAGAGTGGTTGAAAAGGCAAGGTGTTGACGAGCGGGTAACTAGTGACGTTTTTATCGCCGCATGTAAAGCGCTCACCTTTATAAATCCTGATGAAGTTTCTGCAACGATCCTATTAACTGCACTGAATCGATTTTTGCAAGAACGATATGGTTCCAAAATTGCATTTTTGGATGGTTCTCCCACAGAACGGCTATGCAGCCCGATCGTAGATTACATCACAGAACGCGGTGGGGAAGTGCGGTTGAATACCCCCTTGAAGGAGATTTTACTCAACGCCGATGGTACGGTGAAAGCGTACTTGATTCGGGGGTTAAATGGGTCAGAAGATGAAGTTTTCACGGCTGATGTCTATGTATCTGCTATGTCGGTTGACCCAATGAAAGTCATGTTGCCTAAGCCTTGGAAGCAAATGGAGTTTTTTAAGAAGCTAGAAGGCTTGGAAGGAGTACCAGTGATTAACCTGCATCTGTGGTTTGACCGGAAACTTACAGAAATTGATCACTTGCTATTTTCGCGATCGCCCCTCCTAAGCGTTTATGCTGATATGAGCAATACCTGCCGTGAATATGCCAACCCCAATCGCTCAATGCTGGAATTAGTTCTAGCTCCGGCAAAAGATTGGATTGCCAAATCCGATGAGGAAATTGTGGCTGCAACGATTGCCGAGTTAGAAAAACTCTTCCCCGACCACTTTGGGGGAGACAATCCAGCCACATTGCTGAAATCTCATGTGGTGAAAACGCCGCGTTCAGTTTACAAAGCGACCCCTGGTCGTCAACAGTACCGTCCCGCACAAGTTACGCCCATTGCCAACTTCTATCTCGCCGGAAGTTATACCATGCAACGCTACTTAGGCAGTATGGAAGGTGCCGTACTTTCTGGTAAGCTGACAGCGCAGGCCATTTCTGAGGCTCTCCCGGTAGCAAATTCCTCAAACCTGCAAACGCTCACCCGACCGCCCGCAACGAATGCTGCAACTGCCTGAATCCCCCGCGCGCATGAAAACGCTGGTCTCTGTAGACGAGTCCTATAAACTTTGTCGGCATCTCACAGCAAAGTATGCCAAGACTTTTTACCTGGGTACTTTGCTGATGAGTCCGGTAAAACGTCAATCTATTTGGTCAATTTACGCTTGGTGTCGCCGTACAGATGAATTGGTGGATGGGCCCGCATCTGCTATTACCACGCCAGAAACCCTAGACCTATGGGAACAGCAGCTGGAATCGATTTTTGCGGGACGCCCATTAGAAAATTACGATGTAGCTTTAGTTGATACCCTCCAGCACTTTCCGATGGACATTCAGCCCTTTCGGGATATGATTGCCGGTCAGCGCATGGACTTATATCGCAGTCGTTATGAAACCTTTGAGGAGTTATACCTCTACTGTTACCGCGTTGCTGGCACTGTTGGTTTAATGTCAACAGCAGTTATGGGTGTAGATAGCACCATGTACACAGCACCGTGGCGGCAGAACAAACAACCATATCTTCCCACAGAAGAAGCGATCGCTCTGGGAATTGCCAATCAACTCACCAACATCCTGCGGGATGTGGGAGAAGATGCCAAACGGGGGCGGATCTACATTCCCCTTGAGGACTTGGCAAAATTCAACTACACCGAGCAAGATTTCTTCAAAGGTGTGGTAGATGAGCGTTGGCGGGCATTGATGCGCTTTCAAATTGACCGAGCTCGCCAATTCTATACCACATCAGACCGGGGAATTACTTATTTAGCGCCGGACGCCCGTTGGCCTGTGTGGGCAGCATCAATGCTATACGGTCAGATTTTGGAGGTGATTGAACGCAACGATTACGATGTATTCAGTCGGCGAGCTTATGTTCCCCAGTGGAAAAAGTTACGCACTTTGCCCGTAGCTTGGATGCGATCGCAAGTCCTTTAAAAAATTAGTCATTTGTCCCTAGTCCTTAGTCCTCAGTATTTTATAAATAACCACCGACCAATGACCAATGACCAATGACTAATGCCCAATGCCCAATGCCCAATGCCCAATGCCCAATGCCCAATGCCCAATGCCCAATGACAAATGACTATTGACTCTCCGCAACAAATCTGCTAACATTATTATTTGTGAGTCAGGAGAGGTGGCTGAGTGGTCGAAAGCGGCAGATTGCTAATCTGTTGTACGGCAGGCAACTCCGTACCGAGGGTTCGAATCCCTCCCTCTCCGTTTTCCAGCCTTTGATACACGGAGTCTATTCTGTGTACAAAAGTAAATATTAATCTAGGGTTAAATACTTCTACTCCCAAAGGTGGATGATATGATCTATCCTTTGGAGTCTTGATTAAGATCCAGCTAACTTACAAATTTAGTTTGAATCTTACTTTTAGGCTCCTAAATATCTGAGGAGTGAAAGTGACTTATGAGAAAAATTAGCGCCGCCTTAGCTTTAAGTATAGCTACCCTAGCAACTG
This sequence comes from Nostoc sp. S13, assembly GCF_029379315.1. Taxonomy (GTDB): domain Bacteria; phylum Cyanobacteriota; class Cyanobacteriia; order Cyanobacteriales; family Nostocaceae; genus Nostoc. Next base: position 16,320 of record NZ_JAQYWQ010000018.1, on the reverse strand, counting down.
GGTTTCTAGTTGGGGCTTGTGGTGATAGCAGTACGCCCAATGGTGCAGCTAACAACGGAAGTACCGCTACCCCAGCAGCAAACTCAACTACCACAAGCAGTACTCAAGGGCTAAAAATTGGTTCCCTACTACCGACAACAGGCGACTTGGCTTCTGTGGGACAGCAGATGCTAGGTTCTGTCCCTTTACTTGTCGATAGCGTAAACGCTTGCGGTGGGGTGAATGGCGAACCTGTTACCTTGGTGCAAGTAGACGACCAAACCGACCCCAGATCTGGTGCTGCCGGTATGACCAAACTAGCAACTTTAGATAAAGTCGCAGGTGTAGTTGGTTCATTTGCCAGTAGCGTTTCTAGTGCAGCAGTCTCCATTGCCACGCCGAATAAAGTCATGCTAGTTTCCCCTGGTAGTACCAGTCCTGTCTTTACCGAAAAGGCTCAAAAAGGCGACTTTAAAGGCTTTTGGGCCCGAACAGCTCCCCCCGATACCTACCAAGCACTAGCCTTAGCCCAACTTGCTAATAAAAAAGGTTTCAAGCGAATTTCTACAGTAGTAATTAATAACGACTATGGCGTTGGCTTTGAAAAAGCATTTGTGCAAACTTTTGAAAAATTGGGTGGAACTATAGTTAATAAAGATAAACCTGTTCGCTACGATCCGAAAGCCCAGACATTTGATACAGAAGCGGCTGCGGCTTTTGCTGGTAAGCCAGATGCAGTGCTGGCTGTATTGTACGCTGAAACTGGTAGTTTGTTCCTGAAAGCCGCCTATCAGCAAGGTGTGGCCAAGGGAGTGCAAATTCTGCTTACAGATGGGGTGAAATCACCTACTTTCCCAGAACAAGTTGGCAAAGGTAGTGATGGGAAATATATTTTAACTGGAGCGATCGGAACAGTACCGGGTTCCAACGGCAAAGCACTAGAAGCTTTCAACAAGCTGTGGAAGGATAAAAAGGGTGGTGCACCAGGGGAATATGCTCCTCAAGCTTGGGATGCGGCTGCCTTATTGACGTTGGCAGCGCAAGCTGCTAAGGAAAATACAGGCGTTGGTATCGCCAGCAAAATCCGTGAAGTTTCTAATGGGCCTGGCACAGAAGTTACTGATGTCTGCGAGGGACTGAAGTTACTTAAAAATGGTAAGAAGATTAACTACCAAGGAGCCAGTGGGAACGTAGATGTTGATGCTAACGGCGATGTCGTCGGTGTTTACGATGTTTGGACAGTAGGAGACGATGGCAAAATCAAGGTGATTGACAAAGTTACCCCCAAGTAGAAAGTTAGGAGTTATTATGAATTTAATCATAATAACTCCTAACTCCTAACTTTTAAAGCCCACTGAAGTTGTAACCAACTCCTAACAACAAGCCTACATCAGTCTTATCGAAAAATCCCGCATTCACAGCAGCCGTTGCCGTAAATTGAGAAGTTAGAGGCACATCGATACCACCAGATACCAAAAAGGCAAATTGCGAATCATCACCAGTTTTGTAAGCTCCACCTACTCCAATGTAAGGTGCGATCGCTAACGGTTCGCTAAAAGCATCCGCTGACTTGAAGGAAAAATCGTAGGTGATCGGAAGTAGAATTGTAGTGTTGTCCCCAAATACGGCTGAGGGTCGCACCGATATAGAATTTGTCACTCCGATTTTGCTAATTACCGCAAAGTTACCGTCGCCCAAAGACGTGTCGCCATCACCACTTAAACCAATGTTAGCAGCGATGCCAACATAGCTGCTGCCACCACGAGTAGTTCTACCTAAATCAATATCCGATTGCGCGACTCTGGGAGCAGATGGTTGAGAAGTTGGTTGAGAAGTTGGTTGTACAAACTCAGAAGTGAGCATCGCAGATGAGGTTGCCACTGTGCCTGGTACAGGTGTAGGCGTTACACTAGCGTTTTTCTGTATTGCAGCGCTCTGGAACTTCTGTACTTTAGTTAAATTTGTGACTGTAAATGTTTCAGTTGTTTCTGTAGAGAGATTTTGGCTTGTAATGTCTAGTTCTGTACTAAACTCGTTAGGAAACGCTAGGGTTGCGGAAGGGTTGGTTAATAGCTGACTGCTCGCCTTGTCCACTGTCTGGGCACTTGCAGATAAGCTGCTACTCAGGACTGCAAGAGCAGCTATACTTGGGAACCAAAAAACACCTTTACGAACAAAGATAGTATTCACATTCACTCCTAAAACAATATTGCCAGGAAAAATAAAGGGTTTTGTTGAGTTAATTCAACAAATTTGGGCAATACTCAAAATTTAACACCAAAAATCCGTTTTTACATCCTGATTCTGCTCGATTTATATATTTTAGGACTTACCAATTGACATAAAACACTAAATATGCATATGGAAAAAACCGGATCTGTGATCGGGGTTTAGCAATGCCCTTTACCCCTACAGCGCAAATCTATTTCCCATCAAAGTAATGATTAATCAAAGCCTGAAATGACCTATTTTGGTAAAGCATACCATGATTAATTTGTACAGTGCGTAAGTCGTATACTTAATATTTAGCGGCATAACACAACCCCAGTTGCTTCTTTTTAGCGTTAGCCTCTCCTTTGGGAGAAGGGAAGACGCTCTTGCTAGCTTGTATTCCAGGGGTACAACGTCCAACACACTGGCTCCGCTATAAAACTAGCTTTTTAGGACTTCGCGTAGGGTATGGTTGATCTATTTATGCCATGCTGTACTAGGAATTGCGCTTTGTGAGAATAAAAGTTGATTGTGAAGTGATATTACGAAGCTTGCAAAAATATTTAGAAATTGTCTGCAAGGCAAACATGGCTCTAACCTAGAACCTATTAGGAGAGACTTGAGGCAAATGTGATGAGCGGAAATAATATTCAAAAGTATCGGTTTGTCTGTACCCTGACTTTCGGTGATATCTACGGTCAAATAATTGTTTGGTTGATAACAATTACCCTAAGTTTGGCATCAGCCTTGGCGCTGATGGGTGCCAAGCGACCCGTGTACGCTTTAGCAACAGCGGGTCTCGTCGTTCTGCTATCGCTACCTTTCTTGTTGTTTGCGTTTGTCACTACCTTGTTAAATCATATTGAAGTTAGCCCTGTAGGGCCTGGAACCAAAATGGAACCTATACCAGGTAATGTGTCTCAGCAACAACCTGTACAAGCAACTAGTTAAAGAGTTAAGAGTTAGGAGTTAAGAGTTAGGAGTTAAGAGTTATGAGTCACTCAATCTGTCCCATAACTTTTGATTTGTGAAGAAGGCAGGAGGCAGGAGGCAGGAGGCAGGAGGTTGAAATAAAGACTCGGCTTCAACCCCATCTACTTCCAGTCCACCAAATCGGAAATTTTGGTCTTCTCGACTTAAACCCTTGCTCTAAGCGCGGTCGCGGCAGAAGGCAGACGGCAGTATTCCTCCTGCCTTCTGCCTCTGTTGTTGACTTTTCACTCCTAATTTCAAAATTTGTAATAACATCCCTGTCTATAGGCAGGGAATTTTTTTTGTAGAGATGCCACGGCAACGATCGCAACGCACTGCCTCATTAATCACAATCACCTCTCTACAATAGAACAGCAGTGGTTTGCAGTCGGGGGCTAATTATGCTGGAACATGATGTGATTATTGTCGGGGGTGGATTAGCAGGATGTCGCGCTGCTGTGGAAATTGCTCGTATTGACCCCAGTTTAAATATTGCTGTGGTTGCCAAAACCCACCCAATTCGTTCCCACTCGGTCGCGGCTCAAGGTGGTATGGCTGCATCGCTGAAAAATGTTGATTCAGAAGATAGTTGGGAGGCACATGCTTTTGATACTGTCAAGGGTTCTGATTACTTGGCAGACCAAGATGCTGTGGCAATTCTCGCCCAAGAAGCGCCAGATGTGGTGATTGACTTGGAACACATGGGCGTTTTGTTCTCTCGTTTACCGGATGGGCGCATTGCTCAACGAGCTTTTGGGGGACATTCCCACAACCGCACTTGCTACGCTGCTGATAAGACCGGCCACGCGATTTTGCACGAATTGGTGAACAACCTGCGGCGTTATGGGGTGCAAGTTTATGAAGAATGGTACGTGATGCGTCTCATTTTGTCAGAAAATGAGGCCAAGGGTGTGGTAATGTTTCATCTTTTGGATGGACATATAGAGGTGGTGCGGGCCAAGGCGGTGATGTTTGCTACAGGGGGCTATGGTCGCGTTTATAATACCACCTCTAATGATTACGCTTCTTCTGGTGATGGTTTGGCAATGACTGCGATCGCAGGTTTGCCCCTGGAAGATATGGAATTTGTCCAGTTTCATCCCACTGGTTTATATCCGGTAGGGGTGTTGATTTCAGAAGCGGTACGGGGAGAAGGAGCGTATCTGATTAATAGTGAAGGCGATCGCTTTATGGCGAACTATGCACCCAGTCGCATGGAACTAGCTCCTCGTGATATTACCTCACGAGCGATCGCTTACGAAATTCGCGCCGGTCGTGGTATTCATCTCGATGGTAGTGCTGGTGGCCCTTTTGTCTATCTGGATCTGCGCCATATGGGTAAAGAAAAAATTATGAGTCGCGTTCCCTTCTGTTGGGAAGAAGCACACCGTTTGGTAGGTGTTGACGCGGTAACTCAACCTATGCCAGTCCGCCCAACAATTCACTATTGTATGGGTGGTATCCCAGTTAATACTGATGGGCAAGTCCGCAGTAGTGGCGATGGTTTAGTTGATGCTTTTTTTGCTGCGGGTGAAACATCTTGTGTTTCCGTACATGGTGCAAATCGTTTGGGGAGTAATTCACTACTGGAGTGTGTAGTTTATGGTAAACGGACTGGGGCTGCGATCGCGCAATTTGTGCAAAAACGTAAGTTGCCTTCTGTAAATGAGCAACGCTATGTAACGGAAGCCCAGCAACAAATCCAAGCTTTGCTAGAACAACCAGGAAAGTACCGCATTAACCATGTCCGTCAAGCCTTCCAGGATTGTATGACGCAGTACTGTGGCGTTTTCCGCACTGAGGCGTTAATGACTGAAGGCTTGCAGAAACTAGAAGAAATACAACAACAATATCCGCAAATTTATTTAGATGACAAAGGTAGTTGCTGGAATACGGAACTCGTGGAAGCCCTGGAATTGCGAAGTTTGATGGTAGTGGGACAAACTATTTTGGCATCAGCCCTGAATCGTCAAGAAAGTCGTGGCGCTCATTTCCGCGAAGATTATTCCCAGCGAGATGATGCTAATTTCCTCAAACACACAATGGCTTACTATTCACCAGCGGGAATTGATATACAGTATCGCCCGGTGGCGATTACTATGTTTGAGCCAAAAGAGCGGAAGTATTAGTTATTGGGTCTTGGGGGTTAAAAAATGCTTTTCTTAATCCCTAAGATATAAAGATATAGGACTCATATTTGATTTTTGAACAAATAAGCTGCCTAGAAGCTTGACATACAGAGCTTTCCTTCTCAGTATACTGAGCAAGATTCAAGTAGGATTCCTATATATAAGGAAAATATGAGTTTTGGTGTTAGTCCTGATCAAATTATAGGTTGGGTGGGAATAATAAGTTTAGTTTACCTGCTCTTCTAAAAAAATTTGTGAGGCTTCAAACCATGCCAGAAATGAGTATTAGTGATTCTGTTGCCCATTCCTTAGCAAGATATCGTAATCATTTGGAGTTCAATGGATATCATGTTGAAGAAGGGGATGATTTACTTTTATGCCGTCATCCTAGAAAGCAAAACTTGATTGTTAAATATATTTCAGGTAGAGGTGTATTAATTAGAACTCTTTATTCTCTTAAGCCAAATATGAATAGAATACACCTCTTGGAATATATGAACGAATTTAATTTTGAGTTCATATTTATGAAGGCATATATTGATGAAGACAATGATCTGTGCCTCGAAACTTTCTGTGAGGGAGACTATGACAGAACCAATTTTTCAATTCTTTTAGATAATATTGAATATGACATGGAAATTTTTGGCAATCACAAGTTAACACGAGAATATTTGCAGTAAGTTTAGATATTAGATTTCACGACCGGAGGGTGGGCATCACCCACCTTTAATTAGTTAGCTCTCAAGTAAGTTAAGCCCTAAATTAAGTCTTGAAAGTATGTGGCCTGAAGATTTTTTTGAATTTGCGTTTATTCCAGATATGGATGCTAGTCTTCAGGAACTAGCAAAGGAGGAGGCTGAATCGGAAGACTGGAATTATCAAAATACGGTTATCGATCGTTCTCTTCCAGTTCTTTACAACTACATTCGTTACACCTACCGCAAGGTTGCTGAAGAAGGAAAAATTTCCCTTTCTGAGGATGGTCAATACAGTTGTTTTAATACAGGTCTTGTCACACCTAGCCAAGAGACAATTTATGCTTCGTTTGAAGTTAATCGCAGAACAGACGTACAACGTTGGTTCTTCAAGGCTTGGCTCCGTGGAGGACGCTGGGAGTTAAACAACTTTCCAGAACTTCCCGATCTAGCTCACTACTTTGATGACCCAGCTTCACTTGTTTTTGACACTCGCAAAGATTTGAGAATAAATGTAGAACATATCATTGAAGAGAACAAAGAACGTTTTCCAGAGCCATACAAATCTATGGATGACTACGCTCTTCAAACTTTCTTGAAGGGAGCGATAGACAATGCGAAAGAAAGGGTTCGCAGGAATTATAAGACAGCAATCCCCCAATACTACAGAGGGCAGATTCAATTACTTCTACCACTGTGTATAGGAAACCCTCAACGAGCAGACCTTGCTTTAGTTGTTGAGAGACATTCAACCTTTTACCGAGCTTCAACATGTCTTACACTTGATATGGCATACAACAATGCTCGTCAAATCACAAAGCCTGATCGGGATTGGTTACAGCCTTAAAAGCTTGGAAATTTGTTCTATGATGCAGAACCTAAACCAGATGACCAATACTGAACTGAAACGATATCTTTCAGAACATAGAAATGAGGAAGAAGCGTTTCGGGCTGCATTGAAAAAGCTGGTGACAATAGTGGCTCACTGGTGTGAGATCCTAGAGACAGTCAATAGAGGCGGAACAGAATGGAACAACATCACAAGCCAACGGTTGTAATTACGGGTGCCTCTTCGGGGGTGGGTTTGTATGCGGCAAAAGCTCTTGCTGAAAGGGGATGGTATGTGGTACTGGCTTGTCGGGATTTAGCGAAAGCACAAAAAGCTGCCCAAGCTGTGGAAATCCCGTACAACAGTTATACCAGCATACATATCGACCTTGGCTCCTTGGAAAGCGTTCGACAGTTTGTGAAGAACTTCCGAGCAAGTGGAAAGTCCTTAGACGCTTTGGTGTGCAACGCCGCAATTTATATGCCTTTAATAAAGGAGCCATTGCGAAGCCCAGAAGGTTACGAGTTAAGCGTTGCCACAAATCACCTTGGACATTTCCTATTGTGCAATCTGATGTTGGAGGATCTGAAGAAGTCATCTTCAGAGCCAAGGCTCGTCATTTTAGGAACTGTCACCCACAATCCAGACGAACTAGGTGGGAAGATTCCGCCGCGTCCCGATTTGGGAGATTTGCTGGGCTTTGCAGAAGGGTTTAAAGAGCCGATCTCGATGATTGATGGCAAGAAATTTGAACCAGTCAAAGCTTACAAAGACAGCAAGGTTTGTAACGTGCTGACTATGCGGGAACTCCATCAGCGCTATCACGAGTCAACCGGTATCGTCTTCAATTCTCTCTATCCCGGATGTGTTGCAGAAACGCCCCTATTCCGAAACCACTATCCTCTGTTTCAGAAAATCTTCCCATTATTCCAGAAGTACATCACTGGGGGATACGTGTCTCAGGAGTTGGCGGGAGAACGAGTTGCTGCGGTGGTTGCCGATCCTGAGTACAATCAATCCGGTGCTTATTGGAGCTGGGGAAATCGCCAGAAGAAAGATGGCAAATCCTTTGTGCAAAAAGTCTCTCCTCAAGCCCGCGATGACGAAAAAGCCGAGCGAATGTGGGAACTCAGCGCCAAGTTGGTTGGACTTGCGTGATGAGACAGGAGGTGGCATTACCCTTGTGCATGATTCATCGAGCCAATTTTTTGAATGAGTTGGCATTATGTGCAGGTAAACAATGTTTGGGGTGATTATTACGTCACCTCTGACTTTAGTAAAGTAGTAGACAAAGGAAATGATATGGCACTTAACGATTTCAGAGCAGTATTTCTTCCTTCTGTTCCAACAGAGAGTGCTGAACACATGAAGAATTATCTGAAACGCCTAGAGATATTGGCAAAGCTTAAAGTTGATTAGTTAAATAATTGGCAATTACTTTAGCCCGTAGGGTGCGTCACATTTTAAGGCACCAATGTTAATTATAAAGATATGCAAGAAATTATCTAACCATGTCTCAAATCCTATCTTGAGATCGTTTTTGCGGAGTGTTATGCACAAGCAGTTAAGCAAGCAAAAGCTGAAACTGGTTTGTTAGTAGAATCCTTTCCTGTTACCTGTCCATACCAGTTACGAGAAGTCACAGATGATGAGTTTTTACCTGGTAAGCACTAAATTGGACTGTATGTGCCGCTTTATTCCCTACTCCCTTGACTTCTAGCCGTAAAATATGTATAATTTTAATTGCATAGAAGGGGAGTAGCTGCTGGCTAAAAAACTTGAAAGCCAGTACATCTGAATCAACATACTGGCGATGAGCCTGGTTCAGATGGCAAGTAATAAATATTTGAAAGCGAGACCTTCACTAAGTTGACACCGAAAAGTGTAAACTTGGTGAGGTCTTTTGGCTCTCATCAAGCTTCACATCGGTAAACGATTCTTTAGGAGCTTGAGAGAGTGTTAACAGCTTTTACCGCAGCCTTATTATTAATAACAGTTTCAGAACTAGGCGATAAAACATTTTTTATTGCTGTAATTTTGGCAATGCACCACCCGCGCCGGCTGGTATTTATAGGTGTGACAGCTGCTTTAGCGGCGATGACAATCCTTTCAGTGCTATTTGGACAAGCGGTATCTTTGTTGCCAAAAGTTTATATTCATTATGCTGAAATAGCTCTATTTGTTGCCTTTGGTATCAAACTGTTATATGACGCTAGTAAGATGCCTGCTGCTTGTGATACAGAAGTTGTAGAAGAAGCTGAAGCTGCGGTGAAAAAAGCAGATTTGCAGTTGCCAAAGCAAAAGACTTCCTTGGCAATTGTAATAGAAGCTTTTGGGTTGACATTTATGGCAGAGTGGGGCGATCGCACGCAAATTGCCACTATTGCCCTAGCAGCAGGTAATAATCCAATCGGAGTCACAATAGGTGCAATTTTAGGACATGCCATTTGTGCTGCGATCGCTGTTATCGGCGGCAAAATGATTGCCGGACGCATTTCTGAGCGTCAACTCACCCTGATTGGCGGATGCCTGTTTTTGGTCTTTGGTGTCGTTGCTGCCATTGAAGGAGCGTGAGGGGGAGCAGGGGGAGTAAGAATTTTAGATTTTAGATTTTAGATTTTGGATTAAAGAATTGAAATTTAATCCAAAAGACGCTCTCTACGAGACGGGTAAGGGACGCGAACTCGCTCTTCGTGGCGCTATCGTCAATCCAAAATCTAAAATTGAATTGCCCAATGCCCAATGCCCAATGCCCAATGCCCATTACTTAGGCGTACTTTTCAATCAAGGCGAGGGAGATGCAGCAGGATTAGGAATAGGGGAAGCCGTTGCTGCCTTGTTAATTTCGTCTTTGTATTGAGCAGGTGCTAAAGCTGCGGCATGATCAAAGAAAGGTTTTGCATCTGCGTCTTTACCCTGTTGTTTCAGGAGCATCGCTTTTGCCACAACGGGGCGAAAATCCTTGGGATCTTTCTTAATTGCCTGGTCATATGCAGAGCTAGCTTGAGTGTAGCGTTTCTGGGAAGCGTGAACAGAACCTAACAGCACCTGCACGGCGACTGTATCTACACTTCCAGGCTGAATTGTATTTATTTGGGCTGCGTTAGAAAGGGTTTCTTGCAACAAACCAATGGCCGCCTCAGGGCGTTGCTGTCTGATCAACAGAGCCACCATTCCTTGCAAAGCTTTCAAATCACCAGGTTTTGTAGACAAAAAGGAGCGATAAGCTTGAGCAGCTCCTTCGCGATCGCCAATTTGCTCTTTGGCTTGAGACAGTAGCACTGAATATTCTGACTGTTCGGGATTCAGCTTGGCTAGCTTTTCTAAAGGTTCAATGACGACTTGGATATCAGCTGGTTTAACCTCACTTTTTTCTTTTTGACTCAGTAATTGTAGCCGCGCCCGTAATAAGCCCTTAAGCGCAGTCTGATTTTCTGGTTCCCTTTGCAAAACCTGTTCGTAACCCCGTACTTCGTCTTCGAGTTTTGATTTTTGGTCAGCGGAGGACAAACTGCCTCTGGTGCTAACGCTATTCTGGTTTGACGGTGGCGTATTATTAAATGCTCCAATTATGGGAATCACCGAAACACCCACAAAAGCAAGAATTGCCAGCGCCAAGACGACTTGAACTATCCAGCGATTGCGTGTTTGAGTCACAGTTTTGTCTTTCTCCTAAACTCTAATGACATTATCATTTACACAAATCGTAAAGTTAAAAATTTCCAAAACTTTGCGGAATACCGCCAATTGCCTGTGAATTTTATAACAATTAACTATCCACACTGCTAAAGTAAGTGATGACTTTAGGAGGAGCCGTCAGAATTGTAGCTATGATATGCTTCCGAAACTAGTGTTGAGGGCCTAAAATACACATTTAGTGTATAAACACTAAATTTAGCGCCTTTAGGATTGTTTGAGAGTACTCTGGTGTGACTTTGTGAAAAGTAAATATACTTTCATCAGTCGCACAAATGCTCTTTCCAGCTGCCTTTGTAAAATCCCACAATGGGATGTGTCTCCGCCGCAAGGAGTTTTTATGAATTCCGACCTGATGCCGTTGCCTGAATCCTCCAATTCTTCTGCCTCTAACCAGGGCCCAACTAACGTAGAGGCAGCCGCTAATGTTCACATAGCAGCTCAGTCCTCTAAAGAAGTTGAAAATTCGCCTGTCAACCCCATTGAGATTGACTCAAATGGGAACTTAGTCAATCGACTGCAACCGATTCCGCCTCCTAGTGAGCCGATGCAATATCGAGCGATCGGGTTAGTCCGGGGTCGCTATCATGCTAGCAGCGAACAATTTACTCAAGGTACGCTGCTGACCGCAGATGGTGTAGAACTCAATGCCGTCCTCCTAGGCCGGATTATGAGCTTAGTCAAGAATCATCTAGACTTAGAAAAAGAACACTTATGGGTAGTATATCCACGTACAAGACAAGAAAATGATACCTTGCACATCCAAATCGTCGGAGTTTGGGAGCCAGAAAATCTGGCTAAAAACTCAACAGATGAGGACGAGTCAGATTTGGAGTTGCAAGAGTTACAGACACCCGATGATGGCTTATCCGAAAATTCTGAATTAAGTACAACTGCCCTGATTCCCTCATCAGAAGTTGCAGATGGTGGTTTTTCTGTTCGTGGTGAAGTAGTATACCAGTCTTTTGATGCTAAAAGCTTGGTAGTCAAAATTAGGCAGGCTCCACGGAAATCAACTGACAAACCCAAGTATTTTAAGTTGAAATTGAGGGGTGTGCTGACCACCAAAGCAGTAGGAAAGTTCTGGGACTTCCAAGCCAAGCGGGAAGCTGACGTTTTGGTAGTAGAAAAAGCTGAGGCGATCGCTGACTTGCCCAAAAAACGCAAACCACCATTCAAAGGTGGCCCTCGTGCTGGCGGTAGTGTTGGTGCTGGTGGTAGAAAACCATTCCCCCCCAGACGCACTGGCGAAACCCCTCGTCCCATCAAGAAAACAGGCGCAGGTGCCGATCCTTCTGTGGTGTCCAAACCTATACCAAAAACGCCCGCTCCTAAGCCGATCAAGCGACCAAAACCAACTCAAGATTAGGGCATGGGGCAATTCAATTTTGGATTTTGGATTTTAGATTTTGGATTAAATTTCAATCTAAAATCCAAAATCTAAAATCTAAAATTCTTACTCCCCATTCCGCAGTATCAAAAATCCGTCCGCCGGTCTTGGGGTAAAAAAGATCGCTCCATCGGAATTGGGGAAACTGGTTCTGTGAGGGTAAAGGTACCTGCTTCAATCCACTTTTTCAACTCTAGGGCGACTTGCCTAGAAAAAAACAAACTCGCTAAGGGGGCAACGCGTACTGCTTTGCCCTCAATGGTGATCCGCCCAGATTTCAGTTGGGCATAACTCACCAAACCAAAGGTGGGACGGACACGCCGGGGAATGGAAAAATCCACTATTGGGGCTACTAAGTCTTGATCTTGCACGGCACAGTGTTCAACTACTTGTTCATTTAATACAGGCAGTGGTACACCAACGCCTAACATCATTGAGGGGCCATAACTTTTGAAGTAACACCCCCGCACCCAATGAGCATCCATTTGCTTGGCATCACCAATTAAAGCTAAAGTGGCGGAAGGCCCAATCGGTGTACGATTAGCTAAACGCTTTTGTAAGGGGAAGTGCTGAGTGCCTTCCCAAGCGACATAGCCAATACCGCCGCCTAAAAAAATTCTTGTACCTATACCGACGAGTTGCAAATCCGGGTCGTTGAGTAAGGGTGAAATAGCGCCGGGGTTAGAATAAACGGCATTCCCCAGACGCGGTTGTAAAGGGCCGAGATAGGTGAAGAGGGGGCGATCGCCACCATTGACACCAACAATAAAATTTTGGTAAAGATTGCGCGGATTAAATAAATAAAACTGATTAATTGTTTCACTGGTAATTGTAGTTTCAAAATTTGCTCTGGGGTAACAATCTGTTACTTGTCCTTGCGCTTTTACGTGTATGGGTTTACCAGCAATCAAATCTTCGATTACATGACCGCCGCCGCGTTCTCGGACTTCTTCCCCGTCCATCGCTTCCATAGCACAACTCGCACCCAAATATAAATCTACTGCCCCAAAACCAGAGTATGCTGGCACGCCATCTAACCAGCAACGGCGAATTTTTATCGGGGGGTCAGTGTGTCCCAGATTGATAATTGCACCACTTGATTCCATTGGCTCAAAGGTACCAGTGGTAATTACATCAACTTCTTTAGCAGCTTTAGTAACACCGATTTCTACAACTCGTGCTTTTAATTCTTCAGTCGTCAACACTACCGCACGTTGGCGGCTGATTTTCTCGTTAATTTCTGCAATTGTTCGCATTTTATCAGTGCTAGCGCTTCCTACTGTCTTCCTTTTTGAAGATATCTTGATAAATCACAGACTCTTGCATAATTTCCTCTCGAAATAGTTGTCACCAATCTCTACGCGACAGCTTAACATCCCGGATAGATTTAAAATTCAAAAAAAAACAATTCAAGTATTGCAAAGTCCAAATCATATATTTTTTGGGGCAATCATAATACGTGTATTAAAAACACTTTTTATCTACGTAAAATCACTAGATATAAACCCTTGCATTATCAATCAAATGTATGTATGGTTAGTATTGAATAGACTTACGGGACTTAAATGATTTTACTTAACCGAAAGAAACATTTTTGACTTTTGTAAAGCATTATAAGCCAACTAGTCAATCGCAAAGTGGGAGCCAACAGCAGATGCTAGAAGGTTTTGGCAAGGGAGAAACTACCTAAGAGCCTTAATAAAAGGGATATCTAAGCAAAAGTTAGAAGACTAGCTATTTATAGTGAACCTGCTCTCCAGCGAACTTATCCTGACTTCTACCCCCTCAAAGCAATTCTACTTGTTGCTATTCCTTTTATTGCTACATTTCACCCAATAAGCTATTGAGTAAAAGCCAATGACTACTTCTGAATTAACTAATCTTGGGCAAAAAAAACAAAGTCAGGTTTCTGATAGAATTGAAAATTTATCCTCACTATCAGATGAGAAAAAGTTGTTTAACTTGAAGGTAATTGAGTATTTATTACTTGCAGCTTTTATCTCTTCTGGACTCTTTATTATTTTTCTTTCAGATGATAAAACAGTTGTAATTTCTGGAGCGGTATCTCTAACTTTTTTTTTTTTTTGTTGCTCATCAATAGACAAGTATTTCAGAACTATAAGAAGGCCGCTTATCAGTCTGAACTCACCAAAAAAGCTGAACTCTATGGTTATCTATTGACCAATCCTAATTCCTGGGATAAAGATACGCTGACTCTGACAAGAGGGAAGGCTTTACAATACAGCCAAGACTTGATTGACGATTATAAAAGAATTAGGAGTGTATCAAGGAACCTTTACTATGGTTTGCAAATTGCAACAGTGATTTTATCAGGAGTCACACCAATTTTAGTTCTGGTAGACAAATTAGAAGCCGGACAAGCTTGGCTCAAGTGGCTCCCTGTACTCTGTCCAGCTATTGCTTCTATCGTTGCGAGTATAGTGACTTCTTTTCCTTTTCAGAAGAATTCCCTTGCTGCTAATACAGCCGTTGAATTGTTAGAAGCTGAACAAGAGAAATTTATATTGGGAGTAACTTTGCCTTATCGTTGCTATGATGTGTCTGACGAAACCCAACAGCAACAAAAAGCAAGTCAGGCATTAGAATACTTTATTGTTCAAGTGAATAATATTCATCTCAACCAATTGCAACAAACGAACGAGACGCAATCAGAAAAGATAGAATCTGCTCCATCTAATGAGTAAAACAAAGTAAGAGCAGAGGTAAGGAACCAGAAGGACACCTGATTAGCTAATTTTGGTCAAGAATCAGTTTTCTCGTTTCTGTGCAAATTCTGGATGGTATTGGAGCCGCAATTTTTGGTGTGCTTTCAGTGTTGATGGTAGCTGATTTGACTAAAGGCACAGGGCGCTTTAATATTACCCAAGGGATGCTCAACACTGCCATTGGCATTGGTGCGGGTTTGAGCAATGTGAAAGCTTAGGTTTGTGGTTAAAAGTGCTGGTTATAATGTTGGTTTTTCGATTTTAGCAGCGATGCCTACGGCGGGCTATGCCTACGCAGTTGTGGCTTTGGGAGTTTTTTGGTTCTGTGTACCTGAAACAAAAACAGGAGTTAATAGAAAGGCATCACATCAAAAGAATCTAGCGAAATCATGATTGTTTTCAGATACATCATCATTGGGCTGACTTATATAGGTTTAGGTTTAGGATATCTACCTGCTTTGCGGATGAACCGAACCAGTATTGCTTTAGTTGGTGCATCTTTGCTAATGGGATTAGGGGTATTAGACCTCAAAGAAGCATGGCAAGCTATAGACTATAAAACGCTGATTTTCCTCTTTGGCATGATGGTAATCAGCACAAACTTAGCTTACGCTGGTTTTTTTCAACTAACCCTTAATACAGTTACACACTTTACCAGCAGTCCTTTGGGTTTGCTGATTGTTTTAACTTTTGGCAGTGGAATTCTCTCCGCTTTTTTTCTGAACGATACCATCGCTCTAATTTTGACTCCTTTGGTTCTCGGTTTAACCCAAACTTTGAAACTCAATCCTATTCCTTACTTACTTGCCTTGGCGGGAGCAACTAATCTGGGTTCAGTGGCCACCTTAAGTGGTAATCCGCAAAATATCCTAATTGGTTCATTCTCTGGTATCAGCTATCTCGATTTTGCTAAAGCATTGACTCCCATCGCATTAGTAAGTTTGTTGATACAAATTGGGTTATTGTGGTGGCTTTATCCTGATGTCCGTTCTACTAAGTCTTGTCCGAGTGTAACCCCCGTGCGTTACCGCATCTTTAAACCGTTACTTACTAAAAGCCTATTGATAACCGGAGGACTATTAATTGCATTCTTAATTGGGATATCCCCAGCCCAAGCAACACTTGTAGCTGCTAGTTTACTGTTTATTACTAGGCGAATCAAACCGCAACGAGTTTTAAATAAAGTAGACTGGGATTTACTGGTGATGTTTTCTGGACTGTTTATTGTGACTGCTGGAGTGGAAAAATTAGGAATATTGAATTTATTTGGCGGTTTAGTTCATACTCCCCTGAGCATATTAGGAGTTACGGCTCTCCTTTCAAATTTAGTTTCCAATGTTCCAGCAGTATTGCTCTTACAACATTTACTTCCCCATCCAGACACAAAAACCTGGTTACTATTAGCAGCAGGTTCTACTTTGGCAGGTAATCTAACTTTGTTAGGTTCAGTTGCTAATTTAATTGTTGCTGAAGCTGTTGCAAAACTTGGTTATCAGTTGTCATTCTGGGAACATTTCCGTTTTGGTCTACCGCTAACTCTCCTGACTCTCATCCTGGCTTCTTATTGGATTTAGTCATTAGTTAGTTATTAATATTATGATTTAAATTTGGTAGAGTTTTCTTAATAATAATTATATATATAGGACTCCTATTTGATTTCTGAACAAGACTAAGAGAGAATACGGAGAGGTTT
>NZ_JAQYWQ010000087.1 GCF_029379315.1 Nostoc sp. S13 | reverse complement strand
GCCAGTCGCCAGAATTCACTTGGGTATTTTGTGCGACTGGTGGATGAATAAACGGGTTTAAGACCCTCACAAAACAAGAAAATTTGGTGGTCAACTTTCGTAGTGGCGGGTCTGAATCCCCCACTGATTGCATTCTGACGAATGTATTCTTCTTCAATTAATTCCTAGAATGGAAATATTATTGTTCCACATCTGTCTAATCCGCAAGAAATGCTTTTTGACACCTACCTCATTATCTGGGATTCCGTAATAAAAGCAAAAATCAGGTTGCGCCAAAAATCTTGAGCAGTCAGCCAGTGAAGAAAGTACTTCCAAAGACGGATCAGCCTTATTTAATATTGTGGCGGGATAATTTTGATAGTGATGTCTCGATTAAGTTGTACGATTGAAACAAACTTATCCAAAATATTTCTTCCCGTACTGCTAGCGATGGGGTTTATGAGTGCACACCACGTATTCCCGTAAAAGAAGGCTGTTTTATTCGTATTTCTAGCTGGAAAGACCGGAATATATTCGGGCAGTTGCAATTGTAGCGGAATGGGAAAATGAAATGGATAACTAGCTAAACGCAAACCTCTCAACAAGGTTGACAGTGTGGCAGTGATCGGAATTGTCATCGTTTCTCACAGTAAACAACTAGCTCTGGGTGTGCGGGAACTCGCCGCGCAGATGGTTCAGGGCCAAGTTTCCATCGCTGTTGCAGCAGGTATTGAAGATCGGGAAAATCCATTAGGTACAGATCCCATTCAGGTTTATGAAGCGATCGCTTCTGTTTTTTCTGATGATGGTGTCTTAGTGTTAATGGATTTGGGTAGTGCTTTGCTGAGTGCAGAAATGGCAATAGAGTTTCTCTCAGAAGCACAGCAGCAAAAAGTGTATTTGTGTGAAGCACCTCTAGTAGAAGGTGCGATCGCTGCTGTAGTGGCGGCGGCGGCTGGTGGTGACATTCACCAAGTCATGGCGGAAGCACGCGGCGCACTCCTAGCAAAAGCAACTCAATTGGGTGTAGTTAGTAACACGTTGTCAGATGTCACCCCAACAATAACCCAAGAATCACCAACCCCAGAAATCCGGCTAATTGTGAGCAATCGCTTAGGATTACACGCCCGTCCCGCAGCGCAGTTTGTCGCCACCGCAGCCCGATTTAAATCCCAAATTCTGGTGCAGAATTTAACCAGAAATACTGAGCTAGTCAGGGGTGACAGTATCAACCAAGTCACAACTTTAGGAGTGCGTCAAGGACATGAACTGGTGATTACTGCTACCGGTTCTGATGCAGATGAGGCGCTGGCAGCATTGCAAGTATTATTTGTCACAAACTTTGGCGAAGATAATGCTGTCTTTAATTATCCAACAGCATTTCACCAGGCAGTTACCCCAGCAACTCACGGCGAACTTTTGGGAATAGCAGCTTCTCCAGGAATAGCGATCGCACCCGTTGTTCATTATCAACCCACTCATATTGCTATTACGCAATACCACGTAGATGATGTTGAGGGAGAGTGGCAACGAGTACAAGCAGCAATCCACACCGCCCGACAAGAAATCCAAGCAGTTTTCTCACAAGCATCTCTTCAAATTGGTGACGCTGAAGCCGCCATCTTCGATGCCCAACTACTATTTTTAGAAGATCCAGTACTGCTGGAAGCGGTTAAAGAGCGCATATTAGAACACCATCTAAATGCTGAAGCAGCTTGGCAAGCCGTAGTAGATGAAGTAGTGACTTCCTATTACAGAATTGAAGATTCTTACCTGCAAGAGCGAGTTGAAGATGTTGTGGATGTAGGCCAAAGAGTGCTGCGATTACTAGCTGGGAATGCCGCCGCTAATTTGCATCTTCAGGAAGCTGTAATTTTAGTGGCCACTGATTTAACCCCCTCAGATCCGGCTGGACTAGATCCGACAAAGGTGTTGGGTATTTGTACTACTTCTGGTAGTGCCACTTCCCACAGCGCAATTATCGCCCGGACATTGGGTATTCCCGCAGTTTTGGGAGTAGATGCTCAGGTGTTGCACTTGGCAGATGGTACACTTATGGCACTTGATGGTGAAAGTGGCAAAGCTTGGGTGGAACCAGAATTACATATCCTGGATCTGCTGGAGGCAAAGCAGTCAGCTTGGCAAACTGCTCAACACCAAGCACGAGCTACGGCACACCAGCCAGCAATTACTCGTGATCGTCGGCAAGTTAGCGTCTTTGCCAATATCGGTAGTATAAATGATGTCCAAGTTGCTGTGGCTAACGGTGCAGAAGGCGTGGGACTACTCCGCAGTGAGTTTCTCTATCTCGACCGGACAAGCGCCCCCACTGAAGAAGAACAACTAGCAGTGTATCAGGCGATCGCCCAAATTTTAGATCATCGTCCGTTGATTATTCGTACCTTTGATGTCGGTGGTGATAAGCCACTTCCCTACCTGACAGTAAGCTTTCCAGAAGCTAACCCTTTCTTAGGCTGGCGGGGAATTCGTTTCTGTTTAGATCATCCAGAACTCTTCAAAACTCAGTTACGGGCAATTTTGAGAGCTAGTGTGGGCCATCAAATTAAGATCATATTGCCGATGATTGCTAGTGTGACGGAGGTACGTGCAGCTAAGGTAATTTTGGGTGAAGTCCAGGCGGAACTAAATCAAGCTGGTATTCCCTTTGATGCAGCGATGGAAGTGGGAATTATGGTGGAGGTACCGTCAGCAGTGGCGATCGCTGATCAGTTAGCGGCGGAAGTAGACTTCTTTAGTATAGGCACTAATGACCTCAGTCAATACATCATGGCTAGCGATCGCACTAATCCCCGCGTGGCAAATTTGGTTGATGCACTACATCCAGCAGTGTTGCGAATGGTGCAGCAAACTGTCCAAGCTGCCCATGCGGCGGGGATTTCGGTGGGATTATGTGGAGAATTGGCAGCAGATATTTTAGCAACACCAATTTTATTAGGTTTAGGGCTGGATGAATTAAGCGTCAATCCCCAAAGTATACCTGCAATCAAACAGGCGATCGCTCGGTTAAGTATAGTTGAAAGTGAGGCGATCGTGGCATCCGCATTACAACAAGATTCCGCAGTTCATGTCAGGAAGTTAATCTCAACTTCAGTTACTCGCCCTGCGTAAATTCGGTGTCCTGAGCAAATATCTTCTCGATATTCCGCGCCTTATGCAAGACAGCTAATCGAGGAATGGGGACGGCGAATAAATCCGAGAGCGGTTCCCACACACTAGTTGATTCAAAATATGAAGGATTAAATTTTCTGACTGCCTTCTCGTGCTAAATTACTAAAACTTCGAGTTGGGAAACTCCGGTGAAATTCCGGGACTGTGCCGCAGCTGTGATGGGATTACCCAAGTCAGAATGCCAACTCTTAGGACACACACACCGTCTACTCCCTGCGTTGCACGGGGAAGGAGTTCCAAGTTTGCTTTCTGGATTTGCCACTTGTCCTGGCTTGTTTTATGCTACACCCGCCGCAGATGGGATATTATCTCGCATTAGAATACCAGGTGGGATTATTAGTAGTCAGCAGTGCCGTGCGATCGCAGATATAGCAGAACAGCACGGTGGCGGCTATGTGGATGTGACTAATCGAGCTAATCTACAAGTCCGCGAAATTCGCACGGGAATAAATGCTGAGGTTCTCAAGCACCTACAAGATATAGGATTGGGTTCTGGCAATCCTGCTGTAGACCACATCCGCAATATTATGACCAGCCCAACTGCTGGTACCGACCCCCAGGAATTAATCGACACTCGTCCTTTTGTCCAAGGTTGGGATGATTATATTGCTGCACATCCGGCGCTTTCGGGACTGTCGGCAAAATTTAGTGTTTGCTTTGATGGTGGTGGGATAATTCGGGTGTGCGATCGCTTGAATGATATCGCCTTTGTTGCTGTCTTAGTTAAGGGTAATGTTTACTTTCGCCTCTATCTCAGTGTCGGCGCAAAGGGTGAACCGCCTAGCGATATCGGAATTTTGTTACTACCAGATGAATGTTTGCCCGTCTTGGCAGCTTTGGCGGATGTCTATCTAGTTCATAGTAATACTACGAGTCAGGGTCGGCTACGTCTGTTGGAGTTATTAAATACTTTGGGTTGTGAAAATTATCTCCAGGAAGTTAAGCAACATTTACCTTTCCCTCTTTTATACAGTGAAAGGAAAGACCTAACCCCCCAACCCCCTTCCCTGCATTCGCGCAGCGTCTCGAAGAGAGGGAAAAAGGAGCAGTCAGAGAGGAAATATCAGCATATTGGCATCCACCCACAACGTCAGCAAGGCTTATTTTACCTTGGTGTCGTCTTGCCCCTTGGGCGGCTGGAAAGTAAGCAGATACGGGGTTTGGCTGATTTAGCAGCAAAATATGGTAGCGGCACTCTTAGGCTAACCCCGTGGCAAAATTTACTCATCACAGATATTCCTCAGCAATGGGTTGGTGATGTCCAAAGTGAAATTGCTTTCTTAGGATTAGATACCTCAACAACCAACATCAAGAGTGCATTAGTTGCCTGTTCTGGCAAAAAGGGTTGCGCCACTTCTGCCACGGATACCAAGGATCATGCCTTGGCATTAGCAGAGTATCTTGAAACTCGCCTGACTCTCGATTACCCAGTTAATATCCACTTTAGCGGCTGCGAAAAATCTTGCGCCCAGCATAGCAAGAGTGATATTACTCTCCTCGGTGTCAGCATTGAGGCTGAAAATGGAACTGTTGAAGGTTATCAGGTTTATGTTTGTGATCGCAAGCAGAAATTCGGACGTGAAATATATCAATATGTGACTTTTGCCGAACTACCTATATTAATAGAGCGGATGTTATGTGTATATAAAATTCAACGTCTAAATTCTGATGAGTCTTTTGGGGAATTTGCTAATCGATATGCACTAGCCCAATTACAGAAGTTAATAAATACAGATGATTGATTACTGCTTTCAGTGTGCAAGATTACCCAATTCCTCTGTTTGTGTTCCTCTGTGTCGCGCCAGTTGCTTCTCCCAAGGGGAGACGCTGCGCGAACAAGTCGGGGAACCCGCCCAACGCACTGGCTTCTCTGCGCCTGGAGCGGTTAATTAAATTAGGTATTCTTCTAGTCAAAAATGAGTATCTATATTAACAAATCAATCCAAAATCCCAAATCTAAAATCCCAAATTGAATGCCCGACTACATCCGAGATGCCAACGAAATTTACCGTAATTCCTTTGCAATCATCCGGTCAGAAGCGAACCTAGATGTGCTGCCACCAGATGTAGCAAAAGTTGCGGTGCGTCTCATTCATGCCTGTGGGATGACGGATATTGTTACTGACTTGGGATATTCACCAACAGCAGTGCAATCTGCAAGGGCAGCACTAGCAGAGGGAGCGCCAATTCTGTGCGATTGCCGGATGGTTGCCGAAGGCGTTACCAGACGGCGGTTGTCTGCAAATAATCAAGTTATCTGTACGCTAAACTATCCAGAAGTGCCAGAAATTGCCCAGCGTCTAAATACTACAAGGTCGGCAGCAGCTCTAGAATTATGGCGATCGCACCTTGAAGGAGCAGTGATTGCAATTGGCAATGCGCCCACAGCACTATTCCGGCTGTTAGAAATGCTCAATGAAGGAGCTCACAAACCTGCTATAATTTTAGGCTTTCCAGTGGGGTTTGTCGGTGCAGCAGAATCGAAAGCAGCACTGGCAGCAGACAGCAGAGATGTACCATTTTTGACATTACACGGTCGGCGCGGTGGGAGTGCGATCGCGGCAGCAGCAGTTAACGCCCTGGCAACGGAGGAAGAATGAATATAAAAACCAAAGGTCGTCTTTATGGAATTGGTGTCGGCCCAGGCGATCCCGAATTATTAACTCTGAAAGCGCTGCGATTATTGCGTGCGGCTCCTGTGGTAGCATATCAATCAGCCACAGATAAAGCAAGTATTGCCAGAGCGATCGTGGCGCAGTATCTTCCTGGCAATCAAATCGAAGTGCTATTTCACCTCCCCCGCGCTTTGGAGCCAGAAAAGGCAAAGTCTATTTATGACAAGGAAATTCAACCAATTGCCGACCATTTAGCGGCGGGTCGAGATGTCGTGGTGCTATGTGAGGGTGATCCATTTTTCTATGGCTCATTCATGTACCTGTTCACGCGGTTATCTGACGAATACGAAACAGAAGTTGTCCCTGGAGTTTCCTCACTGATGGCTTGTCCGGTAGCCTTGGGTGTACCTTTCACCTACTACACCGATATTCTCACCGTCCTACCCGCCCCATTGCCAGCAGAAGAACTGACTACACATTTGCTGATCACCGACGCAGCCGCAATTATGAAGCTCGGTCGTCACTTTACCAAAGTACGGGATATCCTGCATAAATTAGGGCTAGCATCACGGGCAAGATATATTGAGCGGGCATCAACGTCACAGCAACGCATTATACCCCTAGACGAAGTTGATCCAGCCGAAGTACCCTATTTCTCAATGATTGTGATTCCAACTAAGAATCGACTATAAACCCGTGACATCCTCAAGCCACGAAATCGGTGTAATGATTGGGCTATTTCGGTGAAAGTTAGACTTACCAGAGAAGGCAGAAGGCAGATAGCGCAGCGTAAAGCCTTCTCTACGAGACGTTCACCTAGCGTTCCGTAGGGAAGTGGTACGGCATAGCAACGTTATGAGCGAGTCCGCGAGCGTCGGGCAGTTCTTGCTGGAGGAAAGAAGTATTAATCAAAACCTTAGCTATACCAATATTAAAGCCCATTGACCCAATAGGCTTGTATGGCTCTAACGGCGTTCGCTTTGCCTGTAGCCAGCGAATGAGTGGTTAATAATATTTATTTATCTAATCAATAACTAAGAATATTTGCTCTTATGAATGAGATTTTATAAGGTTAAATCAGCATTTTGTGGTCAGTACCTGTTGAAGTTAGTTTTAATCCCGTGCCCGCTGCATTCAAATATATAGTGAGGAGAGATGGTACATGACTCAAGAAATCGAGCTAAAAATCAATCAGAGCGCTCATGGCTTAAAAAAAGAATGTCTTTCCTACGGGGAAGTGTTTGCACAATCAGTAGCAGTGATTGCGCCCACGACAACACCCGCAGCTAATTTAGGTTTAATATTCGCCAGTTCAGGTAACGGAACTTGGCTGAGTTTCTTGTTAGGGATGATTGGGCTGTTGTTTGTCGCTATCAACATTAACCAATTTGCAAGGCGTTCTGCTTCTCCAGGTTCGCTGTATTCCTATATTGTCAAAGGTTTAGGTTCTACAGCAGGTGTTATGTCTGCCTGGGGTCTGATTCTGGGTTATTTATTTACTGGGATGTCAACCTTATCTGGCTTTGCAATTTTTGGTGAATCTTTGCTAGGCCATATTGGCATACACACTCACACTTTAACACTGTTCGCACTGGGGACAGGTCTGGCTTGGTATGTGGGTTATAAAGACATTCAATTATCAGCAAAGATGATGCTGGTACTTGAAGGCATCTCTGTAGTTTCAATTTTGTTGTTAGGGATGATTGTTTGGGCGCACAAGGGCTTTGCAATTGATCTGTCCCAACTAACTCTCAAAGGAGCTACTCCTGGTGGTATCTCACTAGGAATTGTCCTGGTTGTGTTTGGCTTTTCGGGTTTTGAAAGTGCCACGTCTTTAGGAGATGAAGCTAAAAAACCACTGAAAAATATTCCCAAATCTTTGATTCAAAGCACGATATGGTCTGGTGTATTTTTCATGTTCATGGCGTATGTAGAAGTGCTGGGCTTCAGTGGTAGTTCTGTAGACTTGGGCAAAACTGAGGAGCCACTTACATTTTTGGCAAATCAAGCAGGTGTAGGCTTATTGGGAACGTTAATTAGTATTGGTGCATTATTGAGCTTTTTCGCTTGTACTCTTGCTTGTATCAATCCAGCAGCCAGGATAGTGTTCATGATGGCACGGGATGGTTTGTTTCACAATTCTCTGGGTAAAGCCCATGATTCTAACCTGACACCACACACGGCAATTGCCTTGTGTTCCTTGATTACATTTATAGTCCCTAGTGCGTTGAACCTGTTTAGCATCAAGCCTTTTGAAATTTTGGGTTACACAGGAACACTTTGCACATATGGTTTCTTAGTTGTATATATTTTGGTTTCAATTGCTGCTCCAATTTACTTGTATCGGATTAAAAAACTCCGCCCAATGGATATCTTATTTTCAGTCTTAGGCGTAGTTTTTATGATGATTCCTGTTCTCGGTACTGTCGGAATTCCCGGTAGTACTCTATTTCCAGTGCCAGCAGCACCTTATAATACCTTCCCTTACTTGGTCTTACTGTACTTTGTTGCTGGGTTTGGATGGTTTGTCATTCAAAGACTGCGTTATCCCAAAATGGTGAACAAAATGGAACACTCCATTGATGAGATTCACGCTCGATTCAAAGACGAAATCCTTTAATCTTCGTGATTTCAAGTTAGGTTACAGTCCCATCAGGAGATAGTAATGGAATTTGAACTAGCAATACCTTAGCCAAAAAAAGAGTATGAAGATAGAGGGCGCTCTGTAGTAGAGTTGTTGTCTTCCTAAACGACAACTCAAAAGCTACAATTCGCCCATGTTCGATATCCTATCACTGTGGAAGATGCCTGTTACCGCAGATAAACGCTACGACGATGCGGCAATTGAACCAGAGAACGCATTTTTTGCTGTTCAGCGACCGGTCATTTGCTCCAGCTTTTCCGGGTATCGATCCCCTTGCACCGTGATCTTTGAAGCGGCATCATCGATGTCACGCAGATCGTCGGGTGTGAGTTCGACTGAGACAGCCCCGATGTTTTCGTCCAAGCGATGCAGCTTCGTGGTGCCTGGGATCGGCACAATCCACGTCTTCTGGGCTAGTAGCCAGGCGATCGCGATCTGAGCAGGTGTAGCCTTCTTCCCTTCTGCGATGCTGCCGAGCAGATTAATTAGGGCCTGATTGGCCTTGAGAGCCTCCGGCGTGAAGCGAGGCAGGGTGCTGCGGAAGTCGGAGCTGTCGAAGGTCGCGTTTTCGTCGATCTTGCCAGTGAGAAAGCCCTTGCCCAGAGGGCTGTACGGGACAAAGCCAATTCCGAGTTCCTCAAGGGTCGGTATCACTTCCTTTTCAGGAGTCCTCGTCCACAGCGAGTATTCGCTCTGGAGAGCAGTGACCGGCTGAACCGCGTGCGCGCGACGGATCGTTTGCACTCCTGCTTCAGAGAGTCCAAAGTGCTTAACCTTACCTGACTGAATCAGTTCCTTCACTGCTCCTGCCACGTCTTCGATGGGCACATTCGGATCAACCCGGTGCTGATAGAGCAAGTCGATTGTCTCGACCTTGAGGCGCTTGAGCGAGCCTTCGACGGCCTGCTTGATGCGCTCCGGCCGACTATCCAATCCTGGCGCACCCTTCATCCCACGGGGATCGGAATTAGGACTGAGGTCGAACCCGAATTTGGTGGCAATGACCACTTGCCCGCGGAAGGGAGCGAGGGCTTCGCCCACAAGCTCTTCGTTGGTGAACGGGCCGTAGACTTCGGCGGTGTCAAAGAATGTAACACCGCGTTCGACGGCGGCCCGGAGAAGAGCGGTCATCTCCTGCGTGTCTTTGGGCGGGCCATAGGAAAAGCTCATTCCCATACAGCCAAGCCCGATCGCCGAAACTTCCAGATTACTGTTTCCAAGTTTGCGCTTCTGCATTGTTTGAACTCCTGTCTTTGAATTAAAGGTGAATTAAAGGTCGAACTGTCTTACTCCAAGATCAGGTCTGGTATTGTTCGTCGCTGACCTGTTCTATTTAGTCCACGGTCTTGCTGTCGAACTGTTCCTGAATTGCAATGTGCATCATGGCCGTGGATTTGATCATGATCTTCGCGCGCGATCGCTAGAACGAACCGTCTGTTGATTTCGATAACTCTTCATTGGCGTGCGTCGCCTGTAACCGTTCCTCGATAGTCGGGGTGATCACCGCGAGGGCATCGCTGCCGGCAACAAACAGCTTCGGCGGATTCTCCATTCCGGCGATTTTGACCAGAGCATCGCCCAACTTTGCCGGATCACCCTGCTGTGTGCCGTGATAAGGCGACCACATCTGTTGGACGTTGCCCTCAGCCGCGTAGTCCTCAATGACATTGCTCGCCCACGTGATGTTGCGGGCATCCAGAAGATCCGTGCGGAAGAAGCCTGGTTCGACAACTGTGATCTTGATCCCGAATTGCTCGACCTCGGTTGCTACCGACAGCGAGAGTCCTTCGACCGCGAACTTCGTCGCTGCATAGGCAGCGCAGTGCTTCAGTCCAACCACGCCAGCAACGGAACTAATGTTGATGATGTGGCCCGATCGCTGCTGACGCATAACCGGCAGCACGGCGCCCATGACGTACACCACACCATAGAAGTTCGTAGCGAACTGGCGTTCGATTTCGGCTGTGGTCATCTCTTCAAAATTACCAAGCAGGCTGTAGCCGGCATTGTTAACCAAAACATCGATGCGATCGAACCGCTTCACCGCCTCCGCGACGGCTGTTTTCGCTTGTACCTCATTGGAAACGTCCAACTGCACAAATGCAAGATTCTCGCTTGCAACATCGCGTAAGGCATTACGCACTTTGTCGAGGTTTCGGCCAGTCGCGACTACACGGTCACCGGACTGCAATGCCGCCTTGGCAGTTCCGGTGCCAATACCGCTACCAGCGCCTGTGATCAACCAGACTTTGCTCATAATTATTTTCCTTTTACTCGGACTTAATCAAGCCCTGTATTGTTCATCGCTGACCTTTTCCAGCCAGTCCACAGGCTTGCCGTCGAGCCATTCCTGAATAGCAATGTGCGTCATCGCCGTGGTTGCCGTAGCACCGTGCCAGTGCTTCTCACCTGGCGAGAACCAGATCGTGTCCCCCGGTTGAATTTGCTCGATTGGACCGTCCCAGCGCTGTACAAGTCCACAGCCAGCCGTCACGATCAGTGTCTGTCCCAACGGGTGGGTGTGCCATGCTGTCCGAGCACCAGGCTCGAACGTGACGCTGGCACCAGACGTGCGGGTTGGATCTTGCGCCTCGAACAGGGGGTCAATACGTACAGTGCCGGTAAAATATTCAGCTGGTGCTTTAGCGGAAGGCTGGGAGCCACTTCTTTTGATGTCCATTTTCTTAATTCCTTCACTTGATGCCATTTTGGTGGCTAGCAGGCAAGTCTCTTGCCCAATCAAAACTGAGTTTTCTCTTGAATAAAAATCCAGAATGCTTAGAATAAGCCGAAATCATTTTTCATTGCTTTAGCTTCATTCTACGAATCCTCAAGGGCAAGCAATAGAACGATCGTCTAAGATCGTTGTACAATCCTGCAAACTTAGAAATGAACGCTGCCAAAACGAGTGAAAAGTCCGATATGGATTTAATGAACGACCCGCAGGCAAAGCGCGAGGCAGACAGAGCGCAAGCCCACAGAGACGAACTGACTGAGCGGATTGCACAAGCTATTCGTCATGATGGGACGATTGAGCCGCACAAAGGATTGCACTTCAACCGCGCCTCCTCGCCTTCGGAATGCATTCATAGTGTCTCTATCCCTGCCTTTTGTGCGATCGCTCAGGGCAGCAAAGAAGTTCTTCTAGGCAGCGATCGTTATCAGTACGACCCGATGCATTATCTGCTTGCTACGGTCGAACTGCCCATTGTCAGCCAAATTCTGGAAGCGTCCAAGGAACAACCGTATCTTAGTCTTCGCCTCGATCTTGACCCCACCCTTGTTGGCTCAGTGATGGTCGAGGCAGGGTATTCCTCATCGCGCAGCCCTGCTGATGTGAAAGCGATTGATGTAAGTTCGTTGAATGCAAATCTGTTGGACGCTGTGGTGCGGCTCGTCAGGCTTCTAGATTCCCCTGCTGAAGCTCATGTTCTCGCACCACTGATTAAGCGGGAAATCATTTACCGACTCCTGATGGGAGAGCAAGGTAATCGGCTCCGTCATATTGCAGTTCTGGGCGGCTACACCTACCACATCGCAAGAGCTGTTGAGCGACTTCGTAAAGACTTTAACGAGCCGCTTCGGATTGAAAACATCGCACGAGAAATGGGAATGAGTGTTTCCGGCTTTCACCATCACTTCAAGTCTGTCACTGCAATGAGTCCCTTGCAGTTCCAGAAGCAACTGCGGCTCCAGGAGGCTCGCCGTCTGATGCTGGGGGAAAACCTTGACGCTACCAGTGCTGCCTACCGAGTGGGGTACGACGATGCCTCACACTTCAACCGGGAGTACAAGCGGCTCTTTGGTTCACCACCGATGCGCGATGTGGAGCGGCTGCGAGAAGCTGCTAGGGAGACTGCTAGTTCAATATGATCTCCTCAACAATAACCTTAGCCAAAACAAGAGGATGAAGAGAGAGGGCGCTCTATAGTAGAGTTATTGTCTCTCACATCCTTAATCCTGACCTTTTTTTAATTAAAAATTAAGAAGAATAATAATTTTTAATTAATTAATTTGGGGTTCAGAGCAACCACTGATAGCGAAGCGTTAGCGAGTCCTCGAGCGTCTTGCAATTTTTAATTAATAATTTTTAATTTTTAATTGGAGCGTTCGCCTTTGGTGTCTCGTAGAGAAGCGACTTGACTCTGGCATTATTGATCTTAAAGCTCACTATCGTGGTTTTCGATATGTCCATGAAATGTTAAAAATGCGAGACTGAAATGCCTGAGCTTATTTTATTAACCCAGATTTTTGCCAAGCTTACTTCTTTAGGTCGTATTCATCCCCTTTCTACCGACGTTGAAACCTCGTAAATTGGCAGAGGTATATTTTCCCAGATGGAATAGTCTAAGCAAGATGCCAAGCAACTACTGTGGGAGAAGATTTAATTACAACTCCAATTAAAAAACCCATAAATCGAGACTTAACAACTCAACAAAAAGAACAGAACAAAGCATTTTCCGCTAAACGAATATTTGTTGAGCATCGAATTCGCTCAATCAAAATATTTTGAGTTGTCCAAGAAAGATTTTGATTAAATCCTCCAAAATATGAACAAGTAATTTTGACAATTTGTGGACTAGTAAGGTTACCGATTAAAGCGTTCGTCCTAAATTGTGCTGTTTTCTGTTTGCCACTAGCCGTTCTTCATACAGTTTCAGCCGTTGATGATTTTGCTCGTTCATCTCATATAAGGAGGGATCTTGTTGATATGTGTAGGAATCGCAGTGGTCAACAGTAGCGCTGTGATCAGTTTCAGGTGAGAGTGCCCTACCCGGAGTAGGCAGGGGATTTTCATATCCTTCATACCCGACCCCATAAGAGGTAGGAACATAGGGAGGGGCGGGAGAATCCGTTCCATATCCGGCGTATCCAACCCCGGAAGAGATGGCAGTATCGGTACGGGCAGGAGGCTCAGTTCCATATCCGGCGTATCCAACCCCAGAAGAGGTGGGAGTATCGGTACGGGCGGGAGGGTCAGTTCCATACCCGGCGTATCCAACCCCAGAAGAGTCAAAGACACTAAATGAAGATGAAGGACGGTAGACTTGTCTGACCCGATGTTCATAATCAAAATCAACAGTCATACCATCCGTAAACTCCGGTAGCGCTTCTACCTGGGCTTTAGTGAGGTTGACTGCATAGACGCGGTGGGTATCATAGTCTACCTGGGAGCATCCGATTGGCAGCAGAACTTTTTTGCCAAAAATCCAGATGCCTGTGTTTATCACCAGATAACGAATGCGTCCATCATCATCAACCAAAAGGTCGTCAGCAGAGCCAACTTTTTCGTCTTTACAGTAAAGATCAAACCCCCTCAGATACTCCTGAGAATTCTGTTGATGATAATTGGCATCAAAATCTTCGATTTTATGAAGAGACATAATGTCTTTTATCCTCCGTTTTTTATGGTTTCGATTCATAGACTGAGGTGGAACCAATCATCTGGAAAGATTTAAGGGATCATTATCCAAGATCAACTCCAGCCCAATGATCGCAGCAAGCTGGTAGTTTGCTGCCTCTCTGAAGGATGAGATTTTGATTCTAGGTAGCTAGACATAAAGCACTCCTCTCTAAATCTTTTACTTGGGCGATTAGCGGTGGGGTATCGCCCGATAAAGTGGCGTTATGGATTGGCGATACCGTTGAGACGGTATTAACTTACTACTGTCATCCTGAAATAGTCAGCGCTGAGTGCCCAGACTTTTAAAAATTATGCTACTTAAATCCTACTTAAACGGTAGTCTGAAAGAATGACCATATCAGCTTACAGAGGGCGCGTCATGTTGCCAAAACCCAAGAAAAATTGGACACCGCAGCACTGGGCAAGTTGGAAGCCTTTCGGCATTGGCGAACAGTATCCCAACAACTATTGGGAGGTATTTCGGGCAATCTGGCTGTCTCGTGACAAACTACCCTATGCGTGGAATATTCTCGATAAAGGTGTTTGCGATGGTTGCGCTCTCGGAACAACCGGGATGAAAGATTGGACTTTAGATGGCATCCATCTGTGTAATGTCCGGTTGCGGCTGTTGCGGATGAATACTATGCCAGCTTTTGACGCTCTGCTATTGGAAGATGTCTCACAGTTACAAAAGCAAAGAAGTGCCCAATTACGAGACTTGGGACGACTTGCTTACCCGATGATGCGTCAAAGAGGGGAAAAAGGCTTTCGCCGTGTTAGCTGGGATGAAGCTTTAGGGATAATTAGCGATCGCATCCGCGCTACTACACCAGACCGCCTCAGTTTCTATGTTACCAGTCGCGGTACTGTCAACGAAACTTATTACGCCACCCAAAAAGCTGTGCGGGCAATGGGAAGCAATAATATTGATAACGCTGCCCGTATCTGCCATTCTCCCAGTACGGCGGGACTGAAAGCTGCTCTCGGTGCAGGGGCTACCACCTGTTCTTATAAAGATTGGATTGGTACTGATTTATTAGTCTTCATTGGCTCCAACGTTGCCAACAATCAGCCAGTCACCGTCAAGTATCTGCATTACGCCAAGAAAGCTGGCACTAAAATTGTAGTTATTAATACTTATCGTGAGCCAGGAATGGAGCGCTACTGGGTGCCCTCAATTGTAGAAAGTGCCCTTTTCGGTACAAAGTTTGCCGAAGACTTCTTCTTAATCAATATGGGCGGGGATATAGCCTTTTTGAATGGCACAATTAAACATATAATTGCTAACAACTGGGTAGACCAGTCATTTATAGATTTACACACAGATGGCTTTGCTGAACTCAAAGCATCGTTAGAATGCCAATCTTGGGAAGAATTAGAGCGGCTTTCTGGTACATCCCGCGAGTCAATGTACGGCTTTGCCAAAATGGTTAAAGAAGCAAATAAAGCTGTATTTGTTTGGAGTATGGGCATTACTCAGCATGAATGCGGCGAAGATAACGTGCGAAGTATCATCAACTTAGCTCTCACCAAAGGTTTTGTCGGTCGTGAAGGCTGCGGTTTAATGCCAATTCGCGGTCACTCTGGGGTGCAGGGTGGTGCAGAGATGGGATGTTACGCCACAGTATTTCCTGGTGGTAAACCTATCACCCCAGAAAATGCTGCCCAATTGAGTCAACATTGGGGCTTTGAAGTGCCAGCAAGTAAAGGTTTAATTGCTCCAGAAATGATTAACGCTGCACATCAGGGGCAATTAGATGTGTTGTTCTCTGTGGGCGGTAATTTTTTAGAAGTGCTGCCAGAACCGGATTATGTGGAAGCAGCCCTCAAGCAAATACCGTTGCGGGTACATATGGATATTGTTCTCTCCAGCCAAATGTTGCTGGAACCTGCTGATACTGTGGTGCTTTTACCTGCGACGACTCGCTACGAAATACCAGGGGGAGTCACAGAAACTAACACCGAACGCCGGATAATTTTCAGTCCAGAAATACCGGGGCCGCGCATTGGGGAAACGCGTCCAGAGTGGGAAGTCTTTCTCGAATTGGCAAGGCGCGTGCAACCGGATTTGGCAGATAAGCTGGCTTTTGCTGACACAGCTGCTATCCGTCAAGAAATTGCTCAAGTCGTCCCCCAATATGCTGGTATTCAACACTTACAACAGGCTGGTGATCAATTTCAGTATGGGGGGTCACATTTATGCTTTGGTTGGAATTTCGCGACAGTGGATGGGAAGGCACACTTTGGCGTATTATTGCCACGCCAAAGAGAATTACCAGAGGGTTATTTCTTATTAGCAACGCGCCGAGGCAAACAATTTAATAGTATGGTGCAGGAACGCAAGGATGCCATTACTGGGGCCGTGCGAGAGGCGGTGCTAATGAATGCTGCTGATGCGGCACAGTTGGGTTTAAAAGATCGCGATCGCGTCATTCTTAAGAATGAGTTAGGCGAGTTGTTCTGTCAAGTCTACATTGCGCCAATTCAGTCAGGAAACTTGCAAGTACATTGGCCAGAAGGGAATGTGCTACTAGATAAAAGTAAGCGATCGCTCGAAGGTGTACCTGATTATAATGCGATCGTGCAGTTAGAAAAAATCTGAATCAAGTCTCATTTTTTCAGCTTTAACACTCCCAACAGTATATCCATTAACTTGCATGAAGTCTACCGCAAAGATGAGCATCTCTGCGGTAGTTTTAAGTTAACGACTATAAAAGTTGAGCAAAAATAGCTAAGTCTAGCTTAATTTGCTACTTTCAGTTATCCCCAATTCTAGAAAGCTATTGAGAGTTCTTGGACTTGACTAACCCAATTCTTGCACCAGAGTCAGCAGGAAATTAATCCGCTCCTCAAACTCTAGATTTTTGACCAATGCCACAAATTCATCGGTTTCAGCAGGTGGTTGATAGTCAGACGGCACTGGAATGATGGTTCCATTCTCTATTCCTTGTGCCAGCAGCAACCAAACGTCTAATCTGGAATTGGCACTTAGAGCATTATAGGCTTTGCTGATATTGTTAGCTGCACCTTTAATAATGTCGCGTTGCGCTTGCAGTTGCTCTTCAGGAGACAAGTCCAGGAATTGGTCAAACACCGCTTTAGCAGGAACTTCTATCCTTTCAGGAGGTGCCGGCTGTAGCTGCTCTTTAAGATCCACGTAACCGAACCAAAGTAAGCCTAGCTGAGTATCTACATCAAAGCGTTTAAAAGCTTCTAAAGCTGGTTTTGTTTTTTCATCAGCTGTGTAAGTCATAATAAACTCCAACTAAATTAAGACTATTCTGAATTTTCTGAGTTACTTACTGAAAAAACTTGCCTTCAGTACCTTCATATAACTTAACAAACTGATGAAGATGGATAATCCTACTTAGGGTATGAATAGGACTCACTACATAAGACAGATAGAGATAACTCAAATTGCTAGTTACAAAAATGCCTGCTTCAATGTATAGAAAAGCTAAAATTTTACAGCAGTTTTCATGTATTTAAAATACATCTGTCTTAGGGAAGATTGCTGTGCCGGTAAAGAATGAGTCTATTTACCTAAAAATAGCTGTAAGTAACGTTTGTGACTGTGAGGGTTTTGGTTATATCCAGATATGACCCCAATTTGAGAAGCTACTCTTCAAATCAGCCAAACCTTAGTGATAATACTTATAATTGAAAAGTGAGCGATCGCTTGAAGGGGTTCCTGATTATAATGCAGTAGTACGCTTGGAAAAGCAAACCTAAGATTACCGTTTTCCCACTGCTAGGCTCAACTTCATATCACTACCAAAACTTGCAGCCATGTCTGTCGCCAAAGATTTTGAACCACCAAGAGATGTAATATTTCCACCAGGCGATGTAGAAAGTAACGAACCACCATTGGAAACATACCTACATTTGCAGCAAATGCTGCTATTGATAAAATGCCTTGATTGGTGGTGGCGAGGCCACAACGACTTTTTTGCTGCCGGCAATCTTAGCATTTATTACAGTCCACGCCAGCGTAAATCGGAAGACTTTCGAGGGCCAGATTTCTTTGTTGTGTTGGATACTGAACGCAGACCCCGTGATAGTTGGGTTGTTTGGCAAGAGGACGGCAAATATCCAAATTTGATTATAGAACTGCTTTCAAAATCAACCGCAGCGACTGATAAGGGCTTAAAAAAACAAATTTACCAAGATATCTTTCGCACTCCTGAATATTTCTGGTTTGACCCCAAGAATCTAGAATTTGCTGGGTTTATTTTGTTGGGTGGAACTTATCAACCTATAGAACCCAACCCACAAGGATTGTTGTGGAGTCAGCAGCTAAGTTTGTACTTGGGCGTTCATGAAAATCAATTACGCTATTTCAATGCGGAAGGACAGTTAATGCCTACACCTGAAGAAATTGCCCAGTGGGAAGCGGAACACGCCCAACAAGAAAGACAACGTACTGAACGGCTAGCAGCAAAGTTGCGAGAATTGGGTATTAACCCAGATACGATTTAAAGTATGTAGACTTACTCTAAAAATCATGGAAGCTCAACCAAAGGAGGTTAGAAATTATTTAACATATAACGGTATCAATCCTTTCTTTGAGTGGTTTGACTCTTTGCGAGATAGAAAAGCAAAGGCTAAAATCAGAGCAAGGCTTGACCGAGTAGAAGCAGGTAATTTCGGTGATTGTAAATCAGTGGCAGATGGGGTTTTTGAACTGAGAATAGACTACAGTTCTGGTTATCGCGTTTACTTTGGGCAAGAAGGGTCAGCAATTATTATTCTTTTGTGCGGTGGTGATAAAAGTACTCAATAAAAAGATATTGATAAAGCAAAAGAATATTGGGAAGATTATAGGAGTAGAGATAATGCCTAAAAGTGCAAGTTATCACGAAAAACTGATTGAAGACCTCAAAGACCCATTAGAAGCAGCAGCTTACATCGAAGTTGTTTTAGAATAAGGCCACCCGAAAATGTTGAGTAAGGCACTGAAAAATGTCATTGAGGCAAAAGGTGGAATTGAGCAATTTTCTGTACAAGTTAAGCAAGTTTATGACAAACTCGAACAGATATTATCCGAAAAAGAAGAAATAGAATTTTATTGCCTGAATGCTTTGCTTGATGCATTAGGCTTGCATTTGGCGGTAACAGTTAAGTTAAGCTGAAAAGCTTAAATGCTACAATCCGTAAGTCTCAATGCGATCGTGCGGTTGAAAAAACAAACCTAGATGTTAAAACTCAAACTACTGCTACGGTAAGTTTATATCACCCATATCACCCCAAAACTTGCAGCCATGTCCGCCACCAAAGATTTTGAATTCCAAAATGATGTAATATTTCCTCAAGGGGATTTATATAGTGACGAACCACCTTTGGAAAGTGAACTACATCTACGCCAAATAATTCTGCTATTGCAATCTTTGGAATTGTGGTGGCGAAACCGCAATGACTTTTACGCTGTGGGTAATCTAACAATTTACTACAGTCAACGCCAGAAGAGGTCAGAAGAATTCCGGGGTCCAGATTTTTTTGTCGTGCTGGGATGTGAACGCAAAATTCGTAAAAGTTGGGTTGTTTGGGAAGAAGACGGGAAATATCCCAACATAATTGTAGAACTTCTCTCGAATTCTACAGCCGCAACTGACAAAGGTTTAAAAAAACAAATTTTTCAAGATATCTTTCGCACACCAGAATATTTTTGGTTCGATCCCAATAATTTAGAATTTGCTGGCTTTACCTTGATTGGCGGTACTTATGAACCGATAGAACCTAATGCTCAAAGATGGCTGTGGAGTCAGCAGTTAAATTTGTATTTGGGTGTTTATGAACATAAATTACGCTATTTCACTGCGGAAGGAAATCTAATTCCCACGCCTGAAGAAGTCGCTGAACAAGAACGAGAACGTGCTGAACAAGAAAAACAACGCGCTGAACAAGAACGACAACGCGCTGAACGCCTAGCAGCCAAATTGC
Organism: Nostoc sp. S13; assembly: GCF_029379315.1. Classification (GTDB taxonomy): domain Bacteria; phylum Cyanobacteriota; class Cyanobacteriia; order Cyanobacteriales; family Nostocaceae; genus Nostoc. The sequence continues at coordinate 11,520 of NZ_JAQYWQ010000087.1, read as the reverse complement.
GAGAACTGAACATTGACCCAGAAAATTTATCATTATAATGTCAGCCCTACAAGCATAATTACTAATTAGGATCATTTATTCTCGACAACCTCTAGACCTGTCCTAGCTACTGATTTAATATCAACATCCTGATTGTTTAGCAGCACTATTATGGTGGTATTTTGATTGGGGAGATATGCAAGCAATGTTACGAAGCCATAAGCTGTACCACTATGCCCAATTGCTTTTGCTAAAGGAGATGAAAACCGTTCTACACCTAACCCATAGCTATAGCCTTCGCCATTATCTTTAAATTTCAACATTTGTTTCATCATCTTCGAGGAAAGTAAGGTTTTTTTGACAAATAACGCTTTGGCGAACTTGGCTAAATCCTCTGCTGTTGAAACCAACCCACCATCTCCTAAACCATTGCCATCATTGACTTTTTCGTAGCTATCTAGCTTACCATGCTTATGGCGATTGCCATAACCTGTAGCTACTTTTCCAATTGTCGGTTCGCGCAATTCCGTGAAGGTATGTTTTAATCCTAATGGTTTTAAAATCCGACTGCGGATGGCTTGTGCAAGAGTTCCCCTAGTTATATTTTCAACAATCAGTTCCAAAAGAATGTAGTTGCAATCAGTATAAATAAATTTTTCTCCGGGATTTGCCTGTGGTTGCTCTTGATACATATACTGAATAGCTTCTCTGGCTGTCCAAGGCTGTGAGCGACTTCTTTTTTTCGTAGCTTGAATAAACTTTTTTGTGTCTAGGTATTCAGCAACACCACTGGTGTGGTTGAGGAGTTGACGAACTGTAATTTTGTCGCTGTTGATAATATGAGGACTGATGTCTCTTGGTAGATAGGTAGCGATCGCCTGATCTAATTCTATCTTCCCTTGTTCCACTAATTTCAGCACAACCACCGCCATAAAAGTTTTACTCATACTGGCAATAGAAAAGCCATCCGTGGGTTTCATCCGGGTTTTAGTTGACAAGTTATTGACACCAGATGCTCCCAGCCAAGAACCTTTAGGTGTAGAAATATACATAACTGCACCAGGGATTTTTTGTTCTACAACTATCTGATTTAAAAGTGTCTGTAGTTGAGAACTTTTTCCGATGGTGGAGGTAGACATGACTTGTTTAGCAAGAGATTTTTCAATTACTCCCTGACTAATGTTATTACCCACTAGGTATCCTGCAAAACCAAGGGAAATCACAAAGACTATTGCAAATAAAACTTTACTGAAAGCCAAAAATTTTAGGTTCATTTTACTTCCTAAACAGAAACCTAGCTGAACTAGCTCAACTGCACAAAGTAGTTGGTGAGCATCAAAGAGACATCTGATATACAAATAGCATTACTCTGTTTCCAGATTAGTATCAAAATTTCAATTCACCAACTCTCACAAATATGACAATGCCAACTAAAAGCAAGACCAAAGCCACTGTTTGGGTAGTGGAAAAAGGTCAAGTACGACCTCGTTTAGATCATCTCACTACTGAGGAACCTTTAGAAATTCGCCTTGTTCCTCTCCAGAAGACGGTAGCTGTTACCATGCGGACACCAGGGGCAGATTTTGAACTAGCTGCTGGTTTCCTCTACAGTGAAGGAGTTGTTAGCCGCAGGGAGGATATTCGACGTATCAGCTACTGCGTAGATGGTGAACAGCGCCATAACATCGTAAATGTAGAACTGCGGGATGGGTTGATTCCAGACTTACAGCCTTTGGAGCGTCATTTCTACACTAGTAGCGCCTGTGGGGTATGTGGTAAAGCTAGCCTTGAGGCTTTGCGTCTGCGGGGATGTCCAGTGATTCCTTCTGGCCCAACGGTAACACCTGAGATTATCTACAGCCTACCAGACAAGCTTCGGGCTGCTCAAGGTATCTTTACTGCTACAGGGGGTTTGCACGCTGCGGCTACCTTCAATGCTCAAGGAAAATTGTTAAACCTGCGGGAGGATGTTGGGCGACACAATGCTTTAGATAAATTGATTGGTACAGCTTTGCTCAGTGACGAGTTGCCTTTAAATAATTGTATTATCCTGGTTAGCGGACGCTCTAGTTTTGAGATTTTGCAAAAGTCTACAACTGCTGGAGTTCCGATTGTCTGTTCTGTTTCCGCTCCCAGTAGTTTGGCGGTGTCTGTCGCCAAAGAATTCGGGATTACCTTAATTGGATTCCTGCGCGGGGAACGGTTCAATATTTATACTGGTTTACAAAGAATAAACGCTGCTTAAAAACACATTGTGCCATACCTTTGGCAACCCCTCCGGTGTACCCAGTAGCAGTATCAGTTGTCAATTAACTTTGGTCTGACTGTGACATTTATATTGGGCATCTCCACAAATTAAATATGCGTTATCTAGAACCCTTGTAGAGACGCGAAATTTCACGTCTCTACATTCTTTTTCGGAGATGTCTATTGGGCATTCCCGCTTCGGGTTGCCGTAGGCATCACTATGCAGATATACTTACTCAAGTAGAAAAGTTGTCGCAAAGCAATCTGAAATTTGAAGATTATTTTATTTTGTAGACATAGGAGTGAAAATGACATAGGGACAATTCATGAATTGTCCCTACCAAGGATTTCGAGCAACGCAGAATTAATTTTCACTCCTATGTCTTGTGATATGCTATTGCGGATTTAACAAATAAATTCCATAAAATGCTTCATGCGACGAGACTCGATATTTTACAAACTGTTTCAACAATCCCCCACTTTGCTGTTTGAACTATTGACAAATCCCCCGACAAATGCTGATAACTATAGATTTGATTCGGTTGCTGTCAAAGAACACAAATTTGAAATTGATGGTGTGTTTTTACCACCTGAAAATGAAAGTCCGGGTACTGTATATTTCTGTGAGGTACAGTTCCAGAAGGACGAAAGACTGTATGAAAGAGTATTTGCGGAATCATCGTTATATTTTTACCGCAACCGTGCCAGATTTAGCGATTGGCAAGCAGCGATCATTTACCCGTCACGCAGTATTGAGCAAACTGACATTCATCCTCACCGAACGCTACTTAACGGAAACCAAGTGCATCGGGTGTATTTGGATGAATTGGGGGATATTCGTCAACTACCTGTATGGGTAGCATTGATGGTGTTAACTACGGTGGAAGAAGAGCAAGCACCGGAAGAAGCAAGATATTTGTTACCCTGAACCCGTCAAGAAGTACCATCTTCATCAAGTATCGCCATAATAGAGATATTGACAACAATAATGGTGTACAAGTTTGAACAATTAAGCCGAATGGAGGTAGAAGAGATGTTAGGAATTACACTCAAGGAAACAAGAGTTTACAGGGAAATTAAGGAAGAGGGGCGAGAAGAGGGGCGAGAAGAAGGACGACAGCAAGAGGCTGCTAATCTGGTAATTCGACTGCTAACTAAGCGATTTGGAGAAGTTTCTCTTGAAATGCGATCGCACATTTCCAGTCTAGCTCTAGCTGTTCTCGAAGATTTGAGTGAAGCACTGTTAGATTTTACCAGTATCGCTGATGTGCAGGCTTGGCTAGAAGGACGATAATTAAATAGCCCCAAACCAAGCTGTTCAGGCGATTGCCAACAGAAGAGCGAGTTAAAGCTCCCAACGAATAAAGCCGATGATTGTCAAAGGCGCACCTCTTTCAAGACCTAAAGTGTAACCGTAGGTAGAACTAAAATAGTCCGTATCAAATAGATTACGAATATTGATTGCAGCGTTCAAACCATCTCTACGGTAGAAAATCGCCGCATCGGTACGCAAGTAATTGGGTAGTTCAACCGAGTTGTCTAAAAGTGCCGCCCCCTCACCCATATAAAAAAGCCCTAAACCAAATCCCAAACCTTTGAGTGAACCCTTCTGGATTTGATATGTTGTCCAGAGGCTAGCTTGATTTTCTGGCACACCCAGCAATTTGTTGCCTACAGAAATGTCATTATCCTCGGTAACTTCTGCATCGGTATAGGCATAAGAAGCGATCACCTTCCACCCTGGTAGAATCTCACCCGCGATATCTAATTCAATCCCTCGACTCCTTTGCTCCCCTACTTGAATCTGGAAATCACGGTTATTTTGATCCTGTATTGTAACATTCGTCTTGGTGATTTCATAGGCTGCCAATGTTGTTGAAAGCTTTCCATCTAAAAAGTCAGCTTTAATGCCTGCTTCATATTGGGTTCCTTTGGTGCGCTGTCATGCTAATAGTCATGGTCAGCGACCAATATATTAATACTATTAATTAGCAATAATTTTACAGTAATTAGGTCAAAATACTGTGAGGATTAGATATTTACCAAAGATTGCTCTTGTTTGAGTTTTGCTCAAGACCATTAACCATAAACAAAAAAAATACTAAAGTTATTTCATCCGGCGTGATTCAATATTTTACAAATTGTTTCAACAATCCCTCACTTTCCTCTTTGAACAATTAAGCCGAATGGAGGTAGAAGAGGTGTTAGGAATTACACTCAAGAAAACACGAGTTTACAGGGAAATTAAGGAAGAAGGACGACAGCAAGAGGCTGCTAATCTTGTAATTCGACTGTTAAGGTGATTTATGACAAAGAATATACCCAGGTTGACGAGTTTCGACAACTCTTGGAGACGCTACGCGTAGCTTGCTTAAGAGTAGGGGTACGCTCAACTCTCGATCCCTTAGTTAGTTGAGCGAAGTCGAAACCAACGGCGGCGGTAGATTTATTAATGGAAATTGCCTAACTAAGCGATTTGGAGAACTTTCTCTTAAAATGCGATCGCACATTTCCAGTCTACTTCTATCTGTTCTCGAAAATTTGAGCGAGGCACTGTTAGATTTTTGCTGGCGGCAGAGCAGCCACAGGCTGGAAAGGAGGTTTTAAAGGAGTTTTCACCAATGAGCAATGCTGTACACCTACCACGTCGTCTATTTAACTAAAAATAGCTGTAATAAAGAGCAACTTTCGTAGGGTGTTTTACCGCCGAAAGTATTGGGATGGTGCGTTATGCTCTTGGCTAAGGCACCCTACGAAACTGAAGTTTTGCATTTTATTTAATCCCCATTTTTTAAAGATTATATAGGAGTTTTCACTCCTGCCTTTTAGCTGTCTTGAGCCAAGATATTGAACCTTTAATTGCTATGAACAGGAGAATTACATAAAGAAAAGCAATACGCACTCCGTGGCGCTATCTATCCGCCAGTCTTACAGAATTCATACTCAATTCTGACTCCTGAATTTTGTTATAAAACAGTTTCAGAGGAAAATAACTCTCCCAGGTTGCCATACTTTTGGTAACGATATAATACTTTTTTAACAATACTAATGCGTGTATTTAGGTCGCCATACAAGCGAAAAAATGGAATTTTCCTAATAATTAAATCGCTCTTAATCTGTTTTTGAAATATGCTCCTGTTTGCCTCTCCAGAGCGATCCCAGGTATCATCATAGGGTATATCTGAATCACAAATAAATACTAAATCATAGCGGGACATGGCTTGATGGGCAAGTTCTGCTAACTCTGGGGCAACAGTTTTATGGTAGTATAACGAGAATTGATAGGTTGTCAATGCATTGGTATCTGTAAATAAGTATTGGTTTGCTTGCAATAATAAGGCTTCTTCACGTTCTAAATGCCCTTCGGCAATCTCCACAAGTTGGGAGAGCGAAAGTCGTCTGTTAATTTGATGTTTTTCCCAATACTCGCGCCCATACTCCGGCATCCATACAGTGTTGTACTCTTTAGCTAATTGTGATGCAATGGTAGTTTTACCAGTTGAAGGAGCGCCGAGAAAAACAACGTTAGTGATCAGATCACGGTACACATCAGGATGTAAATACTCCCGAAATGCGTAAGCGTCTCTTCTTACTTGCGTTCCAGAAATCGGAAACGTTTGGCGATCGCAATCCACAAGCCGATTGACTGCTCCCAATGCCTGACTTACGTGTTCCCCGTAAAATTCACTAGAGTAAAAGTGGGTAATTTTTTTTGATTCTAATTGTTTAAGGATGTAATCTTCGTGCTTTTTCTTAATCTCAGGAGTGTAACCAACCTCAGTTGGGCCATCCCACGCTTCAATTACCAGAATTTGTGGATAAATTTTCCGCAGCCAGTTAGCTCGAACTGTTAAAGGAATCGCAGTCACCTCTGGACAATCATAAATCATCACAACCATTTCATCCATCTCTGCTAAGGCAGTTTCAATCACAAATTGATGCCCTTTGTGCAGAGGTGCATATTTGCCTAGCATGAGTCCGCATTTACCACTCATAATTTTGATTTTTCTTAGCTTTATATTTAAATTACACTAATGTCTGTTTAAAAAATGGCGATCGCATACCCGCCCAATTTAGGCGATGGCACTACCTTGCTACTATGTCAGATATTAGGATTAGCTAGATTTGCAATCATACTTTGTATGGAAGTTCTGCACACACTTTCAGATTTCATTGACAGCGATTTTGCTGTTAGCGATTCATCTTGTAGTTATTGGTACGAAGGGCGTTGTCTCGAAAGTGGTGGCAGCTACGCCCATCGTAGACATCGCCTGAAATTACCCCGCACCTCAATGTCCGAAGCGATCGCCCACGGACTAATGCAAGACTTTACCAATAATGACTGTTATTCTCGTGAAGGCAAGATGTATGGAATACTATTGGTTGAACTGCCTAATGGCGAACAACGAGTACTCAAAGCCTTTTCTGGTCTTTTGAATGGTTGCAGTGTCGTTGAGGGCTGGGTGCCGCCAATTCCAGGAAGAGACGAAGTTGCTTTAGAGGAAGCCCGCACTTTGGCACAGTTGGACGCGATTAAGCAAGAACTCGTTACCTTGAAGCAACTCACCGAACGCCAGCAGTACCAAACCCTGTTTGATCAGTTTGAGCAGCAATTGCAAGCAATGAGCGATCGCCATCGCCATTGCAAACATCAACGACAGGAAAAACGTCAGCAAATCTGCAATACACTCACTTCAGAAGCCCTGACTATTGCCCTTGAACAACTCGACGAAGAGAGTCGTCAGCAGGGAATTGAGCGACGACAACTTAAACGCCAGCAAAATGCAGTATTACAGCCCCTCCAGCAGTTAATTGCAGCGACGGATGCGCGAATTAGCGAACTGAAACAACAGCGCAAAGCACTGTCTCGTCAATTACAAGCTCAGATGCACGCTAGTTACAGCCTGACTAATTTTTCCGGGCGATCGCAATCATTGCAAGAATTGATGCCAGGAGGTTTGCCCACTGGCACAGGAGACTGTTGTGCCCCCAAGCTACTACATTATGCGGCAACACATAATCTAAAACCATTGGCAATGGCAGAATTTTGGTGGGGTGCGTCTTTGGGAAATCAGGATAAAATCCAGGGAGAATTTTATGGAGCATGTGCCGAGAGATGTCAGCCATTGATGGGGTTTTTGCTCTCTGGGTTAAGACCTAACCCCCCAGGCCCCTTCCCTGCATTCGCGCAGCGTCTCGAAGAGAGGGAAGGGGGAGTAAGAAGCTTCTCGCGTATCAGGGGAGAGGTCACTTTACCCATTCTTTATGAAGATGAATGGTTGATTGCTGTAAACAAACCTGCTGGGCTACTTTCGGTACCTGGTCGTTATGGCGATCGCCAAGATAGTGTTTTGAGTCGTTTACGTCATTTGTTAGCTGATGGCATGGCAGTTGTATCTGTGCATCGTTTAGATCAGGAAACATCTGGTATTCTGTTGTTGGCACGCGATCGCCAAACTCATCGGCAACTTAGCCAGCAGTTTCAGCAACGGCAAGTTCACAAGGTTTATGAAGCCATACTTTCTGGTGCTGTGACAGTTGAGCAAGGTGTGATTGAACTGCCACTGTGGGGAGATCCCGAAAATCGCCCTGAGCAAAAAGTTGATTGGCAGCAGGGTAAACCTAGCTTGACACACTTCCAGGTAATGGCGAGAGAAGGAGACTACACCCGCGTAGAATTTACGCCGCTAACAGGACGCACTCATCAGTTGAGAGTTCATGCGGCTGATGCGCGAGGACTTGGGGTAACTATTTTAGGCGATCGCCTTTATGGATGCTGTGCAGTTACCAATCGGTTACATCTCCACGCCAGAGAACTTCGCTTCCAGCATCCGCAGTTAGAAAAAACCCTGCATTTACAAGCAATTACGCCCTTTTGACATCAAGCATTTTAAGAACTCTTATGAATATTGTTGTTTTCATTTTAATATAAAAAAATCGTGAAATTCTTCCGTAGAAAAAGGATGAGAAATAATCCTAATTGAGAAGGCATTATTTCAATTAGGGAAAATACCGATAAATCTCCTTACGGTGTACTTTTGAGCGCTTTGATATCTTTCAGAAAGCTGGATAGATACTGGGTATTCACTCTTTCTCTAGTTCTGCTAATGCTTCTTCAAGGTTCAGTGGTTTTTCATCTTGCACTTCCTTCATCGCTAGAATTAATCCTTCATCCTCAATAGCTTCTAGCAAACGTTGATAATCATGAAAATCTATAACTACTTTCCTGATGTTACCTTCAGTATCAGTGATTAGTTCTTGAGCAAATGGATATTTATCAGCTTTCATTTGGATTTTAGCTTGTAAGCCTTAAATAAACACAGTCTCTAGAAACAGGCGATCGCTTTTCTATGCGATCGCCTGTTTCTATTATGTCATTTATCCCCAAACGTTCGGCTTCTAAAATTAGCGATCGCGATCGCTCATAACTAGCATCAACAGGTTCTTCTTGAGTATCTTGGGGGCCAAAGTTACCACCAACAGGTGTCCAAATACCATAACGTGGTTCTGACATGGTGAACTCCAAATGAAGTCAGGATGCGGATTAGGGAGATAACGGAGAAAAGAAATTTAAGATTGAAATAATTCAGGCTATCGCACTCTAGAAAGATCAATCCAACACGGTGGCAGGGGAGACACTGCATTAGATAATTTTATAGTACGGTAAATTTATCAACTTACTGTACAATATTTTCAGCTATGATCGCCTCCTTTGGTATATTGCTTACACTTAATGGCAATACAAAGGAAGTGAACGAGTGTAAACACCGCCCTCTGGGTAAAACTCAGGAGAATTTATAATATGAGCAACAAGCACATTGAAGTTAAACAGGTAGCTGGTTTCATCGGTGCCGAAATCAACGGCGTAGACCTTTCGCGTCCTCTGCACGATGATGCAGTTGCCAAAATTCGTCAAGCACTGTTGAAGTGGAAAGTCATATTCTTTCGCGGTCAGAACATCGATCATGCTGCACAGATTGCTTTTACATCTCGTTTCGGCGAAGTGACCTATGCACATCCCCACGAAGATCAGCCAATCGAAGGCTTCTCACAAATACTGCCCATTGACCGCAGCCGCTACGAACGCAAGAATGGTCTGCGTCGTTCTAGCTACGAGAGCCGTTGGCACACCGATGTGACAGCAGTTGTTAACCCACCGGCGGGGTCTATTTTACGTGCAGTTGACGTCCCTAGTTTTGGTGGTGAGACACAATGGACTAATCTGGTTGCAGCTTACGAGGGTCTGTCAGCACCACTGAAAGCGCTAGCAGACACATTGAAAGCAGAACATCGCTTCAATGCGCGTTTGCGGCTGCCTAGCAACAGCAAGCTTGTCCAGCGCATCGCAGCTAATCCCCAGGTTTCCATTCACCCAGTGGTGCGGGTTCATCCAGAGACAGGCGAACGTGCATTATTCGTCAATCCTGGCTTCACTTCTCACATTCTTGACGTATCACCACAAGAGAGTGAGCTACTGCTGGAGCTGTTCTTCAACCAGATCACCAAGCCAGCCTACACCACCCGCTTTCGCTGGAACAATGGTGACATTGCGTTCTGGGACAACCGCGCCACCGCACATTTAGCGCCGCAGGATTTAGATCATGTAGAAGTCGAGCGCGTACTTTATCGCACCACCATTACTGGTGATATTCCAGTCGGGCCTGATGGTTTCCAATCGCAAATAGTTGAAGGTGAACCATTAAGCAGCGAATTACCAACCGTTTTCAAGAAGAAAGGCGAGAAGCTAGAAGCAGAAGCAGAAGCAATCCTTTCGTCAGCTAGATAGTTAGAACTAGTCTTTTCAACGTGAGCATCTGTACTATCAAAGTTTTTGCGGCATTTCAGGTATCGGCTGGAATTTAAGAAAGAGATTATGCACTAAACTCCAAATTTGTGGGCTGTCAATTAAGCGATGCCTAGGTTGGGTTACGCCTACGACTGAGCCAAAATACCAAAATTGGGTTAAAACATTATTTCTTTCATAGATAGTACGAACCTTCGCTTTGAAAGGGCTAGTACCACAAGGCAAAAGTCAAAAGTCAAAAATTTTGTATAGTAAGGCTTTTGACTTTCCCGTTCGCCTAGCGTCTCCAAGAGTTGGGGCTGATTGTTGACTGTTAACAAAAATTAAATTGAAAACGTATTGCGATCGCTGTCTACTCTACCTAACTAATATTACTGGTGGGTGGATGAGTAGTCAGCAGGATACTAAACAATTCTATGAAGGATTAAGCCGTGGTCAAACTAATTCTACCTATAGAGCTTGCCGCCGAGATTGAGCCACACCTATCAGCTGATACGCAATTTGTGCAAGTAGATAGTGATGGTAATTTTGATGGTGATGCTAGTGATGCGGAAATTTATCTTAATGGGTTCAAATTGAAGCCGACTACTCTACATAAGGTGCTGGGGGCTGCTCCTGGACTACGTTGGCAACAAACTCCTAGTGCTGGTGTAAATCACATCCTCACACCCATTTTTCTCCAACACGATATTATCCTGACTAATGCTGCGGGGGTTCATGCAATTCCCATTTCAGAATTTGTCTTAACTTTGATTCTCTATCATGCCAAGCAGTTACGGCAACTGCAAGCAGATCATGATCAACGCATATGGGAAAAAAGCTGGTTGGTACTGCCAGAGTTGGCAAATTCAACTGTGTTAATTGTCGGTACTGGGAATATTGGTCAAGCGATCGCATCTCGTGCTAAAGCATTTGGGGCAAGAGTTTGGGGTGGTCGCCGTCATCCTGAATCGTTACCAAATTTTGATAAAATCGTTGGTACAGATGAATGGCACGCATTATTGCCAGAAGTTGATTATATAATTGTTGCGACACCTTTAACACCAGAAACTAAAGGTTTAATTGATGAAACAGTACTGCGATCGCTACCTAGTCATGCTTATTTAATTAATGTGGGTCGCGGTGCGGTTGTAGATGAATCAGCATTAACTAAGGCTCTAACTGAAGGCTGGATTGCAGGTGCAGGATTAGACACAGTTTCTATTGAACCCCTACCGCCAGAAAGTCCTTTGTGGTCTTTACCTAACCTATTTATTACACCCCACACTTCCGCAATTTCCCCAGCATTAAAAGGGCGCATCGCCGCCTTGTTTCTCGATAATCTAGAGCGCTACCGAGCTGGACAGCCCTTACGCAATGTAGTTAATAAGCAAGCAGGATATTAAACCGCTAGAGACATCGAACATGGGGATATTCATTGAAGAAGAATTCAGAAGTCAGAATTCAGGAGTCAGAATCAAGACGCTCTCTACGAGACGCTAAAAGCGAAC
>NZ_JAQYWQ010000223.1 GCF_029379315.1 Nostoc sp. S13 | reverse complement strand
GTCCGCGTTCGCTTTTAGCGTCTCGTAGAGAGCGTCTTGATTCTGACTCCTGAATTCTGACTTCTGAATTCTTCTTCAATCTTCTTGTATCATGAGTCTTTTTCGGTCAGAGTGGGGCAAGCAAGCTAATGGATTGTACCTTTTTCCTTTTGAAGTCGGAGTTATAGCTTCTTTGATTTGGGTGTATCTAGAAAAATTTTCTAATTTTCCGGAATTGGTTATGCTCAAGTGGTAGTATCTATCAGACTACCGATTTATACTGAAACTCTATAACTAATCTTCGGGGAATATAACCCCATTTCAAATTAAAAGCCCGGTCTTCATGGCCGGGCTTTTGACAAAGAATTAAAAAAATTGGGGTAACTCTAGAAAATCCTAGAATTACCCGAATTTTAAAAGTTAGGAGTTAGGAATTGTTTTTAACTCCTGTACAGACGCGATTAATCGCGTCTCTATTCCTAACTCCTAACTACTGATTAAATTAGGCAAAGGCAGCAGTCGTTACATCGTTATTCGACAGAATTTCTTGCAACTCTTCAGCGTCTACCGTTTCTTTATCAACCAACATTTGCGCTATCTGCTCTAAAATGTGGCGGTTACGCACTAATACTTCTTTAGCGCGTGTATAGGCTACATCCACAAGTTTGCGGACTTCTTCATCAATGGCGGCGGCGGTTTCTTCAGAGAAATCACGCTCTGACATGATATCCCGTCCCAGGAACATATTACCTTGCTGACGACCAAGGGCGACTGGGCCCAAGCGATCGCTCATCCCAAATCGGGTAATCATCTGACGGGCAACACGGGCTACTTGTTGTAAGTCGTTAGAAGCACCAGTGGTAACTTCTTCTTCACCAAAGATTAATTCTTCAGCAATCCGACCACCCAAAGCCACTGCCATCTGATTTTCCAGATAAGCGCGGCTGTATAAACCAGTGTCCATCCGGTCTTCGCTGGGGGTAAACCAAGTTAAACCACCGGCGCGACCACGAGGAATGATGCTAATCTTCTGCACAGGATCGTAGTCTGGCATCAAAGCACCAACTAAGGCGTGACCAGCTTCGTGATATGCCACCAAGGTTTTGCGCTTTTCGCTCATCACCCGGTCTTTCTTCTCTGGCCCAGCTAATACGCGATCGATCGCGTCGTTGATTTCATCCATCGAAATTTCAGTCAAATTCCGGCGTGCTGCCAGAATTGCGGCTTCATTCAACAGGTTGGATAAATCTGCGCCAGTAAATCCAGGGGTACGACGGGCAATTTTATCCAAGTCCACATCTTTGGCCAAGGTCTTACCACGAGCGTGTACCTTGAGAATTTCGCTACGTCCGGCATAGTCGGGACGATCTACCACAACTTGACGGTCAAAGCGACCAGGACGCAATAGTGCTGCATCTAGGACATCAGGACGGTTGGTAGCGGCAATAATGATGATGCCAGTGTTGCCTTCAAAGCCGTCCATTTCTGTAAGCAACTGGTTGAGGGTTTGTTCCCGCTCATCGTTACCACCGCCTAAACCTGCACCCCGTTGACGACCTACGGCGTCAATTTCATCGATGAAGACGATACAAGGAGCATTGGTCTTAGCTTGTTCAAACAAATCGCGGACGCGGGATGCACCCACACCTACGAACATTTCGACAAATTCCGAACCGGAGATCGAGAAGAAGGGTACACCTGCTTCACCAGCTACCGCACGAGCTAAGAGGGTTTTACCTGTACCAGGAGGGCCAACTAACAACACACCTTTAGGAATTTTTGCACCAACTGCGGTAAAGCGATCGGCGTTTTTAAGAAAGTCTACGACTTCGTTTAATTCCAACTTGGCTTGGTCAATACCAGCGACATCGCCAAATGTCACTTGAGTTTGTGGTTCCATTTGGACTCTGGCTTTGGATTTGCCAAAGTTCATCGCTTGGCTACCTGGGCCACTTTGAGCGCGACGTAGCAAGAAGAATAAGCCAACCAAAAGCAATACAGGAAAAAATAAGCTGCTCAGTGCCTTAAACCAAAATCCTTCATCGGTTTGAGGCAAAACAGAAATATCAACGCCTTTTGAAGTCAGAGTATTGATCAGGTCTGGATCGTTGACTAAGGTCACAATCCGTTTAGCGGGGTCATATTTGGGTGTAACCAGTGCTGTGGAGCGATCTGCACTCAAACTGACTTTTTCTACTCCGCCTTTTTGAACTTCTTGAATAAAGCGACTGTATCGCCATGTCTCTCTGTTCTGGGGTTGTTTGTCAAAAAATGCTGTTCCCAGCGCAATGACGACAATAAATAGCAGCGCGTACAGCCCTGCATTTCTCCATTTTTTATTCACTAAGGTCTATCCTCCTGTATTTTTCGGGCGTTAGCTCTGAGCGGGCGCTTTGCGCCATCGCCTAGGTCTCTGTTCGGAGAGGTCATTATTAAGAATTATGTTAACTTATCTTAAGTGTAACAACATGGCCTAGCTATGATGCTACAAAAAGCTCCCTGATTTGCTGAAAACTAGGATGGTAGGGATTATATTGTAGCGACCCTGTAGGCTGATTAACGGTATGAATCGGAATAATTTCTACCACACTATTAGTGTAGGCGATCGCTTCAAATCTCTGGACTAACTTGATGCTCCAAGTTTCTTCTCGCACTGGCTGCTGGTGGTTTTGCAACCAATTTACAAGTTGTGATCGCAAAATTCCCGGTAAAATTCCTGCCTTTTTGGGCGGTGTGTACCAATTGCGATCGTACCATCCCCAAAGGTTGCCTGTGCTGGTTTCTAGCCAATTTCCTTCAGCATCGACTAATATCGCTTCTTGGGCATCTAAGCTAGTTCTTGCCAACCAAGCACTCAAATAGTTTCCGGTTTTATGAGAGGGGAGAGAGCGATAAAATTCGGGACTAGCAACGGCGCATAAAATACCAGTTTTTTGTTTTTCTGTCAAACTTTGTGGTAATAATCTACCAGTTATCCACTCCCGTCCATCGGGAAAGATGGTAATTCTGAGAACGGGGAAGTGTGCGAGGAGAATTTGGGCACCTTGACGCACACGGTTCCAATCGGGTTGCTGCCAACCAAAAGTTTGTATTGAGAAAAGTAGGCGATCGCAGTGTGAGAGCCAATTGGTTAAACTACTATCGAGAGAGTTTTCATAAACCCGCAATGTTGTAAAAACAGTTGCTCCATAAAGTAACCCTGGATCGTTAATATCTAACTCTAAAGTTTGGGAGTGAATTAATTTGCCATCATACCAAAAAATATCATTTTTCACACTCATTTTGTTTGTCGCTACAACTGTATTGAAAAGTGATGACTTGTAATATTCATGCGCTGCATTAAATAAAACCTGTGAGCTGCAAATCGCTGAACACCAGAATCAAGATTCAGGTGTTCACAGTCATGATTTCTTGCATATTCAATTAGCCACTGAAATAACTGTTTACCATAGCTATGTGACCGCTTTAACTCATCAACAACTAAGTCATCAATATATAAAAACTTTCCTGATGCTAAACACGTAGAAATGCGAAATCCAGCCACTGCTATAGCTTGCTCCTCTACTTCCAAGAATGCAAGTTGATATCCTCCTTTCATTTGATATCGAACTTGTTCTACAAACTTAGCCTGCTCAAGGTGAGGGCGCAACTGAGATATAACAGGAAAACACTTTAAGATTTGAAAATCAGATTCTCCTAATTGTATTGACACTAGTATTGCTCCTGAAAATATTGTGACTACTCATATTACTTTCTCAAGTTATCGAGAATATCGCAATTTCGCAAAACTTTCTTTCTCTTGCAGCAAACTGTTATAACTAATAATTTAACGAATTCTCGGGTTTTAAGAAAAGAGCAACTAATAAGCGGCAAGTTTTGTGCCTCTTGTCTTTATTCCCGTTACAAAATATAATTACAAAAGGCGTTACGGTAGCGAGTCCGCATACCCCTACAATACAAGCAAGCTACACTTTGGTCTCGTAGAGAGCATCATTACAAATTACGAATTACGAATTATTTTAATCCTTTGGGGGAAATAGAATTTTATGAGTACCTTCAGGAGTTGTAATTACTTTACCTCCTAAAGCTTCGATTTCCCTAATTGCGCGTTTCTGAGTTCTCTCATCAACTTGATTATTTAAAACCATTGCCCAGGTAGAAATTTGAGCATATTTACTGTGAGGATTTCGACTCAAAAATTCAGCAGTTTTTTGGGAAGTATTAGCGATAAGCTGACTCTCTGCATCTGAAAAGTTATTAGCCCAGTTTGCCGCCGTTGCAAAAGATTTTTGGGCAGCTTGAGCATTCCCTAAAAATAATAACTCATCAACTCCTTTATAACGCCACACATAATAAGACTTTTCGGGAACTGAGGGAGATAGTGATTTTAAGCCTTTCTCTGACAATGCGATCGCGCGTTCTGGCATGGCAGCATACAATGAAGTACTGATAGAAAGACTCCGATACACTGCTAAAAATCGCGGATCACGTTCTATAATTACTTCAAAATATTCTGGACTTAAACTATAACCTGTTTTATCCCGAACTTCATCATCTCCAAAATATTGTAAAAAATTGAGATATACCAAATCTGCGATGAAGTTATCATAACCAAAACTAGGCATTTTTTGAAGAAAATTAAGATGCAGCTTTTCAGATTTTATTTCTTTTTCTAGAGTTTCTAAAGAGGCAGATTGTTTACTATTTATTAATTTTTGCAATTGGGGTAATTGAATTAAACCAACTCCTAATATACATACACAAGCTACTAAAGGTGTAGCAAGAGCTTGACGAGATAAGAACATATTTTTTTTGTTTTTCTCCGCATAGTCATATCATTGTATACATAGTTATATGGGAAAAGTTGGCCAGCACTTGGGCGTTTACGCTTTGCTAGGTCAAATAGAAAATAGGTAAACTAAAATAAAGTGATTTAAATTAAAGTACTATTTTATACTTACATCTTAGCCTTTGCTCTGATATATACTTTAGAAATCTCCAGAAATTAAATATGCGTTATCTAGAACCCTTGTAGAGACGCGAAATTTC
>NZ_JAQYWQ010000222.1 GCF_029379315.1 Nostoc sp. S13 | reverse complement strand
ACACCAAAGGAGGGAACATCATCTGCCCAAGAGTCAAATGTTCCGCCACTAGCGAGATCGAAACGTGCATAGTGCCAAGGGCAAGTCACAATGCCATTTTGGCAAGTGCTTCTGTGGAGGGAAAAGCCCATATGAGGACAACGGTTATCAATTGCATAGACTTTATTGTGTGAGTAAAACAGAGCAATGGTATGTTTTTCGGTGCGAACCAACAAACTACCTGCTGCTTGAACATCTGCAAATTTAGCAACACGGATGTATTTGTCTTTATGAATTAGGGCTGTAAATTTTTGAATCATTTCAGTTTTCCACAAAACTGATGTAAAAACTCCTACTAGGACTTTGGTGAACTTTCAATGGTTTGAGCAAAGATGCAATTCTAATTTTTGTTAACTGGTAGGGCATTTACGAAAAAGGTGATTGGTGATGACAATGGAACAAGGCATACACTGCATTAAGACAATTGGCAAAATCGTTACTTACAGACTAGAACCAGTGCGAATTTTCTAAGCTTCAGTGCATTAACTACAAGCACATAATCAAGGCTTGAGGCGATCATTGAATGAAATAGTCATTTCTTTTCGGCAAAGTTTAGATTTTCCAGCCTCCTAGTTCGGCGTTTCGAGTTCTGAGCATCAAGTTCCAAGATAAAAGCTCGACGTTTCGAGTTCTGAGCTTGAACCATGAGACTCAAAGGTGGAATGATGAAGTTGAAAAGGCGATGTCTACGATGGTCAATGACTTGTACTGAGCGTAGTCGTTGGCGCAGCCTAAGAAGAGAAGTAGCTTTGTGTGTACTCCTACGGAGAAGCAAGCTAGCAAGAGCGTCTGGTAGAGAAGTGCGGGCGTAGCTGCGGCACCATTTCCCCCAATCCCCAGATGAGTCACCCAGTCCCCCACTCCTGAGAGGACAAGAGTTTTAGCCTCCTTTCCTCGATTTACATAGGTTGTTTTTCTTGTGCTGACTTATTTAATAAATAAAATATCCTCTTCACAGCCCCTGATTTTCAGTTAAGGGTTAATCACTGATTTAGATCCAAATTATTGCCAAACTTTTGTCCTATACCTTGTTTCTAATAAACATACTGATAATAAGTAATTTATGATTATTTGTCAAATTCATAGAATAAATAATATCTATGCATGAAATAAATTTGTCGCAATTGGATCTTAATCTTTTACTGGTGTTATATGCCTTGCTGCAAGAGTGTAACGTCACAAATGCTGGAGAAAAAATTGGTTTGAGTCAATCAGCTACCAGTCACGCACTTGGGCGATTACGCCAAGTGTTCAACGATCCATTACTTGTACGGTCTAAGAAAGGCATGGTTCTTACATCACGTGCTCAAGAGCTACTCGAACCACTACAGAAAATTTTGTTAAATATTGAGCAGTTAATTCAACCAAGCAGTTTTGAACCTAAAACAGCACAAGGTACAATCCAGCTAGCTGCATCAGATTACGCAACCGTTTTGATTCTTCCAAAGGTTTTGAAGCAAATTTCTCAACAGGCTCCTCAACTGAATTTGGAATGCCATCATTGGCGTTCTGACACATTAGATTTACTGAGAAATGGAGTTATTGATCTAGGCTTAGGAGTTCCTAATCTACCAAAAACTTCGGAGTTTAGGTTCCAAAAGTTATTTGTAGAAGATTATGTATCTGTAGTTCGGGCTGACCATCCCATTACTCAAATGGATCTTACAATTGAATCTTATGTTGCTTGGCCACATGCCTTCATTACGCCTATAAACGCAATACCGGGTTCGACTAAAACCCTTGTGGATACTGTGTTAGAAGGCTTAGGCGTGAAGCGTCGAGTGATGTTGAAGTTACCACATTTTCTCTCGGCTCCTCTAATAGTCGCTCAGACTGATCTCATTGTTACGTTGCCTAGTCGAATTGCAATGCTCTTTGCTGAATATACAAACCTTGCTATCCTTAAACCACCGATTGAACTTGGTAACTACAATTTTCTACAGATTTGGCATGAACGTTGCGATCACGATCCGCTACACATTTGGCTACGTGAGCTAATAGCGTCCCAAACTCAGCACCTCTGAAACAAAGAGAAAAAGCGTCGTTCCAGGCACTTAAAATTTTTTAAGCGTACAAAAAGCCTGAACAGGCACCATTTTTTCAGAGATTTTTTGTGCAAGTTTTGTCCAATTGTGTTTTTTCAACTCATTCTTGAATTACTCACCGTTCGCGTAATCGAGGATGGATTTGGTGAAATGAGGGATGTGTGAACAAGGGGGGGAAGAAAAACAGGCGATCGCTGCGACTTACCAAATCGCATCAAAAAAGATGTTCTGACGGAATGCGAGTATGGTAAGTGTGAGAAATGGCACATTTACCTGAAAAAATAATCTCAGAACGAATCGACGATGTTGTTCTGTTGCTAGAAGTAATGAAAAAAATGGGACTGCCAGAAATCCTCAATCAACATTTGCCTCGTCACTGGAAACAGGAAGGACTTGATTGGGGGTGGGTGGCGTGCATTTGGCTATCGTATATTATCTCACAGGGCGACCACCGTAAAGTGTATGTTAGGGAATGGGTAGAACAACGCCGCTACACTATTGAGCAGGTTTGTGGAATCAACATTAGACTTATCCGGAAATGAGAACTTTATTTGGCTGAAACCTAGCTCTGGAGAGGGTTTTAGAGGTTCCTGTTTTATATAAGCTAAAAAGCCAGCTATGTAAGGGTTTCAGCTATTTTGAGGTTTATTTGTGGATAGGTCTATTAGAGAAACAGACTTTAGCGATGACCGTTTAGCCATTCTCTTGAAGAGGTTAAGCAACCCTGAAACATGGCAATACATAGAATGCTTCCTCAGCCAAAATACCATCCAAGCTTATGACTTATCAGTGGAGCAAGTGCGTTTGGATGCAACCACTATTAGCGGACACCATCTAATCAGTCAGGGTGGTTTATTTCAGTTCGGGCATAGTAAAGATGACCCTAGCCTACCCAAAGTGAAATTGATGATGGGGATGATTGACCCATTGGGGATGCCCCTTGTAACCCAGGTAGTATCTGGAGAACAAGCAGACGACGGACTGTATGTACCAGCCTACCAACAAATCGCAGCGATACTGAACAAAAAAGGGTTGTTGTTTGTTGGGGACTGTAAAATGAGTTCACTATCAACACGCTGCCATATACATGTTCAGGGAGATTACTACCTATGCCCATTATCCCTGGTGGGTAAAACTCCAGAACTTCTTGCTAGCTGGATTGATGACGCTGTTGCAGGTAAATTTCCACTGTTTGATATCAAACGGACAAGTCTTAATCACAACACTCAAGCAAGCCAACAGAAGGTTATCCCTGAAAAAACTATAGCCCTGGGCTACGAGGTGCATCGTAATGTAGAGGTGATTAATGAACATCTCCCCCAATTATGCTGGCTTGAAAGGGTTTTTATTAGACTTATCCACAAATAAACCTCAAAATAGCTGAAACCCTTACATAGCTGGCT
The DNA here is from genome assembly GCF_029379315.1 of Nostoc sp. S13. Classification (GTDB taxonomy): domain Bacteria; phylum Cyanobacteriota; class Cyanobacteriia; order Cyanobacteriales; family Nostocaceae; genus Nostoc. The sequence goes on along the minus strand of NZ_JAQYWQ010000222.1, from coordinate 1,643 downwards.
TTTTAGCTTATATAAAACAGGAACCTCTAAAACCCTCTCCAGAGCTAGGTTTCAGCCAAATAAAGTTCTCATTTCCGGATAAGTCTATTGTTCACTCTCCCACACTTGGACAACAGGCTACTCTTGGATTAGAGACGCGACTTCGTAATGCACAACAGAAGTTGATGGCATTAACTCCAGAAAAAGGTCGTGGGAAGCGACAAATTAGTTCCGAACAGGTTTTGTTGCAAAAAGCTACAGAAATTCTTCGCCAACATCGAGTCGAAGGGTTACTTGGTTTCGAGCATGAATGCCAGGAAACTATTGTTGAAAACTATGTAGGTCGTGGTCGTGCTTCAGAACGTCCTAAGCGTATTAGCAAGAAAATTAGGTATCAAATCAAAAACATTACACGTAACGAAAGTGCTATTGCCCAAGTCCAAAAAGCTTTTGGATGGAGAGCTTTTGTTAGCAATGCGCCACTAAGCATCTTATCCATCGAGCAAGCCGTACTGGCTTATCGAGATGAGTGGATTGCCGAGCGTGGTTTTCATCGTCTCAAGGGTGCATCGCTTTCGATTGCCCCAATGTTTGTTCAACGTGAAGACCAGGTTACTGGGCTGATTCATTTACTGAGTTTAGCACTGCGACTGCTGACTTTAATCGAGTTTGTTGTCCGACGACAACTGGAAGCACAGAGCAAAACTTTTACTGGGTTATATCCTGATAACCCCAAAAAACAAACTAATAAACCTACTGCTGAGACGGTTATTACGTGCTTTTTCTAACCTCACTTTGACGATTATTGAAGTCCGAGGTGAACGTTTTGGCTATGTACCACCAATAAATCTTCTACAGCAAGAAATTATTAGCTTACTAGGGCTGTCTCCTGATATTTATAGCGGCTTGGTGGATAATTCCTCTTAGTCAAATCCCATTACGCGAACGATGAGTTTCATACCTAAACTTAGTTGTTCAACATCCGCATCAGAAAAAGAAAGCCATTCACCAATTAAGCGTTGATACTGGTATTGTTCATACAAATTATGAATTTGCTCATCTCTTACCCCCAACATGCGGTCGAAAAGTCAGATTAATCCGTGTACTAACGACCTTATTGGTCTTCGGAATTTGATGCAGATGTGTTGATTGACAACCCGGAAGCATCACCAGCAGACTCCCATGCTCCAGCCAAAAGTCAGTCGGCTTACCCCCGATGGGCTTGATTTGGAATTTCCTCACCGAACCCAGACTGATGGATGCGATCGCGGGATTTAGCCCCATCGAAGCTTCACTGTCGTTGTGCCAGCCGATACTGTCTTGTCCGCTCCTATATTCATTGCCGATGACAATGCGGAAGTTATAACCAGCAGTTGCGGTGATTCTGTCGCGTAACTTAGCCAGAGCGTCTGTCCAAGGTAGTGGTTTGAGTAGTACGCTTTTAGAGTAAAGGTAATCACAGCCTTCATCGCCATAAATGCACTCTAGGCGAGGCACAGGCATTGTTTTACCCAGCATACGTATTTGATTCTGTTGCCACTGCAATTCCAAAGTGTGTTGATACAGTTCGTCGGCTTCTTCCTTGTTCAGAAATTCTGGATAATATAGGAATCCTATTTGAGTTTTGAACAAGCTCCGTACATCTGAAGAGTGGCAAAGTCAAA
>NZ_JAQYWQ010000017.1 GCF_029379315.1 Nostoc sp. S13 | reverse complement strand
ATGCTATGGAAGATGTGCTTCGCACAGCGTCCTAATCGCCTTGGCGGTTGCTATAACTACTATTCAAACAACTTGTAACTAAAGCTAGTCCGATTAGATCACTATTTTCCTGATTTCGCTGTTTCAGCGAAACGCATTCTGCGTTTGAGCGAAAAACAGACGCACAATAGTTATCGAACAGATTGAAGAAGAAATAAATATTGATAAATAGTGATAACTCGTATGTATCAATTATTTCTATCAGTCGCCTCTCTTCATAGTCCACTCCCACCATTGCGTAGCTTGCCGCCGTAGGCATCGCTAGTTTTGCGGATCAATCCGCGATACGTTAATCCAGTACAATTTCTGATGGTTAACTGGGAATTTGAAAAGCGATCGCTGTATGTTTTCAGTCTCAGCGACTTGCCAATTAAGCTAATCATTTTCAGCATGATCGGGGTTTTGGCAGTGGGGGCGATCGCTGGAAGATTGACAATCCTCTTATTTTGGCTAAGGTATTATAAAATACAAAAGTTTTTGGCGATCGTTATGAAATTGCCTTAGTTAAAAGACAAGGAAATTATTTAGCATATATTTCTACGCTACTTTTACTAGATGACTAACGCGATATTGCTTAACTTCCTCTAAAGGTAGCTGATTACCTGAGTCCCAAGCGGTCATTACAGAGCCGTTTACCTCCAATCTAGCTTCATAAGCACCCTTAATACTTCCATCTTCTGCCGAAAAATTAATGCATACTTCAGCCCACTCTTCATCTGCTTCATCCATTGCCAGCACTTGACCCGATTTGTGATAATTGAGCCAGTCCCAACCCTCTTGCATCCATATCTCCCGCTCCGCGATTTGCTCAAACTTGGATAAACCAGCCCAACCTCGGTAGAACGGGTATAGCCCCGTGACGGAACCATTATGCCAAATTAGGAGTTCCAATATTTCTGGCGTCAAATGACCCCAGTAGTGTCCATAAGGCAAATCAATCAGGGTGGGTGCGAACTGGTGTCCCCCAAAATGGCTGCATCGCCACACACGCAGTTGTCCACTAGAGGCAGTAGCTAACTCAGAGCGCAACTTGCGATAGATGGGATAACCAAATTTGGCACAAGCAACGTCAACATTACCATCAGTACAGACCATTAACTCACGAATCTGACTAGTTTGTTGCCGATACTGCTCGTAATCAGGCAGCACAGTTGGCGAGTGAACCAATGTTTCCAATAACGCCATCACGAAGCAGCCAACTTCAGAATCGGGAATGATAAACTCATGCTTTTCAAACTTTGCAAAAAGCTTTGCGGGTCGGCGGTAATAGAGTACGCGAGTATAATCAGGACGAGAGTATTCGCTATCTGGAACAAGCAACTGACCCCTAATGTTGATTCCATGCTCAAAAATCAGCTTTTGTATCAGAGTCATCGCCGACTGGAGCAGAGGATTTTCCTGCCAACGTTTTTCAGTCCAAGGAAGTTGCATCTCAAGAGCTAGACAGTGTTCGTAAGTGGGTGCCGAGCCAATGGGGTCTTCACCATTAGCTTTAGAGACAACACAGCAGAAACGGCAATTGTTTAGAGAATTTTGGATCACTATGTTCACTTCCAAATGAAAGGATTACAAAGCTCGTAGCTCAAGGTTAAGTCGTTGCATCCCCGATTTTGTAGGTTAAAGCAGGTGAGATAAAAAACGACTTCTGATTGATAAAATTGACAAAGCTATCAGAATACTGGTATGCCGCATTGAAGCGATAGAGCAGTCGTTTGTCTTCAGTGAGTAGACCCGAAATATCAATCAACGGATTATAGAAGTCATAATTTCCGATCGCAATTTCGCCAGAATAATAGGGTTGGCTCAAAGGCTGCTTGGTGACATAGTTAACGATGCCATCTTAATGATGAAGATACTTTTTAGAGATGATCCGAAAACTCAACGAGTTAGTTTATTCACGGTCGTAGCAAAATCAAACGCCGCGACCATAATTCCATAAGCTCCTGAACGATTCTTTGAGCTTTTTCTTTTTCAGTTTCGCCATCCTCCCCAAGGATGCTTGCTATAGTCTTTTCACTGTCTGCCAAAGTTAAAACACGAAAGACTTCATCTGACACTTCAACCTGAAACTCTGCATCGTAACTATTTCCTATATAGGATAAATTGCTAAACTTACCGTCTGAATTAGACTTCTTAACCTGATGCAACGAAATGTGTGGGGGTAATGAAAGCCTAACAGACAGAAAATTTCCCCAAGATATTTCCTTTTTTTTAATTAAATACTCTCCCACAACAAGATAGTCCAGTCCTGTAGTTAAAAAACAAACCACTGCATCTTCAACAGAATCTATAATTGGTTCAACGTTGTTATTAAACGATGTGTTAAGCAAAACTGGAACGCCTGTCAACTTTTTAAACGAGTGAATTAAGTCCCAATATATTTTGTTTGTTTTCCGTGATACAGTTTGTATTCTTGCTGTTCCATCTACATGAGTCACTGCCCCCAGAATTTTCCGTTTTTCTTCTTTAACATTAACCACAAATATCATGAATGGGAGTTGTTTTTTATCAGGCGGAACTTCAAATAATTCATCTACTTCCTCTTCTAAAACAGATGGAGCGAAAGGTCTGTAGCCTTCCCGCATTTTAATCATTTTGTTGATACGCTCTTTATTTTCTTCCGGGCGAGGATCTGCAAGAATACTTCTGTTCCCTAACGCCCTAGGGCCAAACTCTGAGCGACCTTGAACCCATCCCACAACATAACCATTAGCTAGCAACTCTGCAGTCTGTCCACTTACATCCATCAATTGCTCGAAAGCAATAAAATCTTGCCATTGTCTCAATTGGCTCAATATTGAGAAAGTGCTCCCGATATCTGTTCCCCAATATACATGCTCTAGTTTGAAAAGTTTCTTAGCCATTGGATTAGCCTTATGGTAGGCATAGAAAGCTGCTCCTAAGGCACATCCCGCATCATGAGCTGCTGGCTGAACAAATACATTTTCAAACATTCCAGAGCGCAATATTTTTCCGTTAAGAGTACAATTATGCGCCACTCCCCCAGCCATACATAGATTTTTCTGTTTGGTTTCCTGTTGATAAAATCGAATAACATGAAAAGCTATTTCCTCCAAGGCTTCCTGGAGAGAGGCGGCTATATCCTTATGCGTTTGCGTGAAGGGTTCCCCTTTTCGACGTGGTAGCTTTAAATTAAACAGTGAGATTATCTTGTCATTGTGAATCACGTAATCTCCCTTGGGAAGTAGTGTGTATAGTGTTTGAAATAAACTTCTATACCTTTCTGGATTACCATAAGGAGCTAGCCCCATCACTTTATATTCATCAAAGAAGCTATACCCCAAAAAAGCTATTATGTCATGATAGAAACCGCCAAGAGATTTTGAGATTGGAGTATCGATGATTTGCTTAAGCATCCCTCCTTTCCCCTCGAAAACCATACCAGAACTATTGTCCCCCGATCCGTCGAATGTGGTTACGAGGCTGCTTTCATAACCAGAAAGTGCCAGTGCGCTCATTGCATGTGCATGATGATGATGAACAAAACGGAGCTTATCTGGATCTATTTCAGAGTTTAATCCCTTGCGGAAGAGGTGCTGAAAAAAAGTTACGGTGTCAATTGCTGGCGCATAACCATATTGTAAAAAAAATCCCTTAAGATCTCGATCCAAGTTATCTCTTGAGCTGTAAAAGGCAATCAAGTCTATATCCTGCAATTTTACACCGTGGCTTTTCAAGCAGAACTGCAATGATTGGGTGGGAAACTTGTTCGTATGTTTTATTCTATTGAGTCTTTCTTCTTCTATTGCAAAAACGACTTTTCCATCTTCAATTAAAACAGCTGCCGAGTCATGACAATATAAGTTTGGAAATCCGTGTATTTTCTCGTGAACAAGTTCCGCTCCTCCAGAAAAACCTAATACCAGCATTTTTGGCTCCTTCATGTTTTACAGTTACTAAAATAAGCATTTCAAATGCTATTGAAAAGTGCGTGTCGAGTCGATGGGATCTCCACCATTAGCTTTAGAAACAACACAACAGAAACGACAATTACTTAGAGAATCTTGCCTAATCATGTTCACTTCCTTGGAAACGATTCAAAGTTACTGTTAAATTCCGCCACCGACTACTCTGCACTGGCGTCATGATCGGGCAGGATGATTTCTACGTCACGTAACACACGAAACCCATATCCACCTAAGCCAAGAAGTAACATGCTTAGTGAAGAGATTACATACAACAGTGCCATGCCCGCGCCTCTTTCTGTGCCAAATATCCAGCCCAATATGGGTGCGAGACTCCCCCCCGACATCATTGCTGGTTCAAAAACGTAGTCGGCTAGTGGTCCAGCTATCAAGTATGCTAAGGCCGAAGTGACCAGCAACATCATAGAGCGCACGGCAAAAACACGCCCCTGCACCTCAGGTTTTACCTTGCTCATCCAGATAATATCAATAGCATTGCCAAGTATTGGTAAATTGAGAGATGTACAGAATTTAGCCGGAATCCAAATCAACGGCATTATCGCCAGACCAAACACTGTTTGGCTCAAGCCAGCACCCATCATACCCAGCAGCACTCCATGTATTCGGCGCTTGGGATTACCCCAAACGCTTATGAGCAACGCCCCAATAAAGCCGCCCAACCCTGTTGCTGAAAATACAGTACCTAATACCTTAGTATCATTGTCAGTACGTGTCATAATTAGGGGAGTAATAAGGGAATTGCCAAAATAAAAGGCAAACCAAAACAGCGACACCAATATTAGCATGGCAACCAGGCTGGGCCGTGCGGCAACATAGCGCCAGCCAAAGTAAAGCTCCTCCTTCAAATTTGTGCGACTTTGTATGCCTACTTCTGTCATGGATGGTTGCGGAATATGTGCTCGAAGCACTGTACTGACAGCAATCACAAAAGTAATGATATCGATAATTAAAATACCTGCAATACCAATGACTACGTAGAGGGTACTTGCTAGCGCTGGTGCGATGATAACTGAACTGAAAGTTACCAGAAAGCCCATACTGTTAGCACGACTATACTGCTGCTTAGGCACCATCATTGATACTGATACTGAGTATGCTAGTCCTTGAAACTCTTCAAAAGTGCCCTTGACAGCTACAGCCACGTAGAGATGCCATAATTGCAAATTATGAGTTACGTAAAGCAGTAAGACAGTAATAGTCAACAGCCCGCTCACGGTGTCGCCAACTATCATTAGGTATTTACGGTTCCAGCGATCCACAATCACCCCAGCTATGGGAGTAATTAAAACTTGCGGCACTTGTGCAAAGAAACCAAATAATGCTAGTGCTGTAGCTTGATTCGTGAGTTCCCACACCCAGATACTGAAACTAAATGCGGTCATGCTGCTGCCAATGATAGAAACAGTTTGACCGAGCCAAACGATAATGAAAGTACGCACTTATATCAATTTTGGATTATGGATTTGCATTGGTCAGTTCTCAGTTAAGTTCAAAGCTTCTGTGATAGTTATATGACACGATCGCTTATACTACGTTTAGCCCGATAGGGATACCACCACATCAAAAAACCACTAACAAAAAGAAGCAGTGGTGCAAGTCCAACGAACACATAGAGAATGCGGGTGGGTAAGCCACCAAAAGTACCGTAGTGCAGAGGTATAAAAAAATTGAGGAGGCGATCGCCCAATGCCATCTTTAAAGCACTGTCAACTCGCAAAACATTACCACTATACTGGTCGAGATAAACATTACTATTCCCATACTCTTCATTTTCCTGCGGTAACTTCATGCGAATTTGTAGAGCCTCTTCTGGTTTACTAGGAAAATAAATGCTTTTGGTAACAGCACCAGGTAAGGCAGCATCGGCAATTTTCAGTTGTTCTGTCAATCCTAAGGGTGATTTACTAGGAATTGGCTTGGATACTGGCTCGGATGGTTTTTGGGTGAATGTAACAGCGTAAATAATCGGGTTAGTCAAATCGTAGAAGTTCCAGCAAAAGCCCGTAAAGCCAGTAAAGAATAAAAAAACCACAGTGATAATGCCAGCCACTTTGTGAACGTCAAAGTTCACCCGCTTGGGATGAGCATCAAACTTGATTTTGAAGCCTGCAATTAGCTTACGCCAACCAGGCCAGAGAACTAAACCTGTGATGGTAAGTATACACATTAAAAAGGCAGCAATACCAACAATTGCAGTTCCGATTTCGCCTGCCATCAAGCTGTAGTGCAAATTAAGCATTAGACCAATGAGGGTTTTATCCGTTATCCGCTCACCGATAATTTTGCCTGTATAAGGGTTGATAAAAACCTCTTTCCTTTGCACATCAGTTGATGACAACTGCCCCACGTAGGGAGAAGAAGGAGTATCTGGCAAATAAATCCGAAAAAGATGGAAATCACCTCGCGCGGGATACTTCGCCTCAATTGTATTCACTACAGACTCTGGAGATAACTGCACCGGTTGGGGAGTAATATGTCCATACTGTTGACTAATCATAAAGTGGTCAAAATCTTGCTCGAATACTAACAAGCTACCTGTTAACCCAACGACAATTAGTAAGAGTCCAACAAAAAAACCAATATATCTGTGCAGGTAAAAAACGATAGAGCGTAGTTTTTTCCGATTCATAATCGCCACGAAAATAAGTTGGATTTTTTACTCCCCTCAATCCTCCCAATCATTGGGGGAAAGAATTAGACTCCCTCCCCAACTCCCCAATGCATCGGTGAGGTTAGGGTGGAATCAAAACTGTACGGAAATCGTCGCCAGAACACTCAAGGGATCTCCGGGACGCAGATAGGAACCTTGAGAATAGTAATACGTAGTGTCAAAAAGATTCTTGATGTTGAGACCGACTCGCCAATTTTCCTTTTTATAGAAAATAGAGGCATCAGTTCTGACGTAGGAAGGAAGGACAACTCCATTGTTTGGTAGATTGGCTTCGACATCGCCGACAAAAAACAGTCCTCCACCAAATCCCAATCCTTTGAAGGAACCACTTTGAATTTCATAGCTTGTCCAGAAGCTAGCAGTATTCCTGGGCACTGCAACCAATCTGTCACCCACAGGTAGGTTATTATCCTTGCTAACATAGGTATCGTTATGGGCAAAGGATGCAATTACATTCCACCCAGGTAAAATTCGCCCATAAATATCGAATTCAATACCTTGACTCTTGACTTCTCCAGCTGCAATTGAGTAATCCTTATTATTTGGATTTGGATCAGTTGTAGCTACGTTGGTTTTGCTAATATTGTATGCTGCAAGTGTTGCCGAAAGCTTACCATCAAATAACTCGGTTTTAATTCCCGCTTCATACTGCGTTCCACGAGAAGGTTTTAATGCCACTTGGCTAGCTGATAGGGTGTTGTTGGGTACAAAAGACTCGCTATAACTGGCGTATAGGGAGATTGGTTTTATCGGTTGGTAAACTAGTCCCACACGGGGTGAAAAAGCTTCATCGTAAAAGTTATTTCTATAAGCTAGTGCACCATTGTCATTCAAGTCTGTGCCTCTATCGTTGTAGCTGACAAAATCATATCTTCCACCAACCAGTAGCTTCAAATTAGAAAGTAATGTCACCTGGTCTTGCAAGTAAATACTTATAGTGTCGGTATAAGACTCTGTTTGCTGGGCTGTATCGACGAAACTGGTTGGCAGTGGCGCACCATATACTGGATTGAAAAGATTAATCCCAGGAGCCGCAGTGCGAAGGTAATCATAAAAAACGTTTTGCCAACCTAACTCTAAACCCAGGAGCAGCTGATGATTAATGGAACCAGTTTTGAACTTGCTGATTAATTCATTTTGCAGATCAAATGTTTGATTGGAACCAGCACCTCCAGCAAGGGTTCGCGATACTGTCTGACCATTCGCTTCAAGTGAGTATGGTCGGACAACGTTATTATTATCAGAAGTAGTAAAGTATGCTGAAAAGGCAGTACGCAGCCGTAAATTTTCACTGAAGGTATGATCTAAAGTCAAGTAAAATGCATTAGAGTCAACATTGAACTTATCGGCACTTGGTTCTCCTAAAAAACGACTGATGGGAACTTGAAAAGATTGAGGAATAGATAGCAACCCATCATAAAATGTTCGATTTTGAGCAGTATGCTCATATTCCAAAGTCAAATTTGTATTATCGCTAATCTTATAGGACAATACCGGCGATATTGAGAAATATTGCCCGTGAACAAAATCTATAAAACTCCCAAAATTTTCATAGCTAGCATTCAAGCGATACAACAACTTTTGGTCAGGGGTAAGTGGTCCAGAAATATCGATTGAGGATTTGTAATCACTGTAACTTCCCACTGTAAATTCACTTGCATAATAGGGAGTTGCAAGCGGTTGTTTGGTGACATAATTGACCACACCACCCGGTTCAAATTGACCATATAGCACTGAAGCCGGACCTTTGAGAACTTCGACTCGTTCAACGCTATTAGGATCGATGTAGTTATCTCCAGCTTGGAAACCATTTCTCAGGCTATTGTACTGTTTAAATCCCCGGATGACATAGTTATCTGTATTAGCACCGTAACCACCTTGTAGTGAGACACCACTAACATTGCGTGCAGCATCGGTAATCCGGGTAATTTGCTGATCTTTGATAACTTGTTGGGGAATAACTTGAATTGATTGAGGGATATCGCGCAGTGGTGTGTCGGTTTTGGTGGCAGTTGTTGCATTTGGTACACTATATTCGTCTTGTTCACCCGTGACTACCAACTCAATCGGCTGATCACCCGAAGCTGATGGTTGAGTTAGCTGTGCTTGATTCCCTGGCTTTTGTTGTTCAGGAGTTGTTTGGGTTTGCGGTTGTTGTTGCGCGGACGATGCTGCACCAGCCACAGAGAATATAAGACCCTCATTCGGACTATCAAACAACTCGACTGTTGGTACACTCCCCTCACCAATCACTGTGACTCGGATAGTATTGGCATCAAAGTTCGTGACTGTTATCTGTGTAACACCCGCAATTGGTTTTTCAGAGCGGAATGTGAATGCTTCGCCCGATGCTAGGCGTAGTTGAGCATTAGGAATGTCAGTGATGAAATTACTACCAGCAGTGCGATTGACTAGTTGCAACTGTTCCCCTTTGGTTGTCTGTAAAATAATCTCCAGACCTTTGGCAGTGGGATTTGCCTTCACTGAGGTAACTTGCACAACTTCACTTGCTGGGATGTTTGGTGGTGTTGGCGACTGCACTAACATTCTGGCGCTCTGGGCTGGATGCTCTATCTGACTTACTAGCCGAATCTGTCGGATTGGTTCAACAGTCTCTCGTTTGGTAATCAGATGTGTTGATTGACTAGAACTCGCGTCAGCCTCACCAGATGTTGTATTCTTGTAAACTCTAATTGATGGTATTTCCTCGCTTCTAGTAGGACTTGTGACCAACATGATAATAAGACCTGTCAGCAATAGACTAGGAACAAACTGCTTAGACTTCATTAGACATATCCAGAAATTAATTATGCGTTGCCCAAAATCCTTGGTAGGTACAATTGATGAATTGTGCCTACGTTATTTTCACTCCTATGTCTATTGTTTTTCTCTCATCAGTACCTCCATACCTTAGAGACCAACACATTCGTGTATGGGGGTAAGGAAAAGAGCGAATTTTACGAGGTTCGCTTGTGGGGTACGGAGCAATATGATTTTGTAAGATGAGCAAGGCGGGGAGGTAGGGGAAGTTAAAGAAAAAACCCCTTGTCCACAAGGTTTCAAGAAGAGTGAATTCATTTATGCAGAAGAAGAAAAATTGTTCCCTTGATTGCTTGCAACAGCGATCGCTACGTCCAAGTTTTCAGAACCAATAGATTTATTTATCTATGGGCGAATGGCACTAAGTTAAAATACAGCCATTGCCCTGACGGGTTAAGAGCCTGGAGGCTCTTAACCCATGCTGGGAGGGCTGCCGCCTCCTCTTTCTTGACCAGAGGTAGAACCTCTCGGAATACATTAAGAGCCTCCAGCCCCTTAACGAGGCAACACAAGCCTTTGGATTTTACAAGCGTGCCATTGTATCTATGGGCTTTTTCCCTTATCCCCCATCCCCTTGTTCCCCTGTGCTTTTTGCTGACGCTACCGTAGAAATATTATTAAAAGTTATTTGCATTAAGAAAGCAAGCTTAATAAAAAAATAAAAAACAAAAATTTACATATAGTAGAAAAATCTGCATAAAATTACTAGTAATAATTAACACTAAATAAATAATAAAATTTTCTGATCTAAAGTTTATGTTTAGAAAATACTCATCGTGTATGTTTATTTATACACCATATCATTCTCTGTATTAGTAGAGATAGTATTGACCAGCAAAGGTTTTTGCATGAATAAGCATCAGTAAAATAAGCTACATATAATTATGAGGCGATATGAATTAAAGATAATTTATTTGTTAATAACAGATATAGTGCATTTTTAACATCTATCAAAAGAAAGAGAAATATTCCCTTAGATACAATTAATCTTAAAAAGATTATTGATAAGTATTCTCTATTGATTTATAGTTGCTAAAGACAATACATTTCTTCTAAAGTAAAAAAGCTAATTAAAAATAACTTTCAATATAACTGAGTCAAAAATTGTGTGAGTGACAGAGCAAGCGTGCGGTCTGTTTCATAAGATAATATTCGCTTGAGGTTTATTCAAGAATAATTCTTAATAAATAACGTTCAGGCGTAAAGGCAGCACTCTGACTTCATTTAGAGAGAAATTTGACATTCAGCTTGCATGATTCCACGATTGTTTGGGTGTATCTGATAGCTTGAGGCCGGAATGACTTTAATTTTTAATAGATTTCCAAAAATCCCGGATCAGTGTGCGACGGTTGTTGATATTCTGCGTCATCGCAGTTCAACACAGTCGCAGGCACAAGCATTCACCTTCCTGGAAGATGGAGAAACTGAAAAATCAACGTTAACTTACTATGAGTTGGATCGACGCAGTCGGGCTATAGCTTCTCAACTCCAAAGCTTAAGTTTAAGCGGGCAACGTGCTATATTGCTTTATCCGCCAGGGTTAGATTACTTGAGTGCTTTTTTTGGTTGTCTCTACGCTGGAGTTGTGGCGGTTCCAGCTTATCCACCTCACAATAAGCGCAAAACACCGAGAATACAGGCTATTAGTATAGATGCACAGGCGAGCATCGCTCTGACGACAACAGCGATGCTCCCCACATTACAATCGATACTGACACAACAAGCAAATATAGGAAATTTTCGTTGGCTCGTTACTGACAATCTGGCACAGGGTATAGAAGATTCTTGGCAGCAACCTGAAATCAATGCGGATACCCTAGCTTTTTTGCAATACACGTCGGGTTCTACAGGCACACCAAAGGGAGTTATGCTCAGTCATGGCAATCTGCTGCACAATACTGCCGTGACTTACCAACTCATGGAACATTCTCCCAGCAGCAAATTTGTCTCCTGGCTACCTGTTTACCATGATATGGGGTTGATTGGTGGTATTTTGCAACCATTGTATGGCGGGTTTGGTTGCATCTTAATGTCCCCAGCATCTTTTCTGCAACGACCATTGCGGTGGTTACAGGCGATTTCCCACTACAAAGGCACTACGAGTGGTGCTCCCAACTTTGCTTATGACCTGTGTATTCAAAGGATTACCCACCAACAAAAAGAAACTCTGGACTTAAGTAGTTGGAGTGTCGCTTTTAATGGTGCTGAACCAGTCAGAAGGGAGATTTTAGATCGATTTGCTGCATCCTTTGCTGAATGTGGCTTTCGTCCAGAAGCATTCTACCCTTGTTACGGCATGGCAGAAGCAACATTGATGGTTTCCGGTGGGATCAAGACAGCCTTAGCCCAAGTAAGAACTGTAGATAAATCTGCACTTTCCCAGAACCAGATAGTCTCAGCAACAGCCCACAGCAAAGATATCCAAACCTTTGTCAGTTGTGGTCAAACTATACCTCAACAAGAGATAGTTATTGTCAATCCCGAAAAATTAGACTGCTGTTCACTAGATGAAGTTGGAGAAATCTGGGTATCTGGTCCGAGTGTCGGTCAGGGTTATTGGAATCGTCCTCTTGAAACAGAGCAAATATTCCACGCCAACCTTAAAGATGCAGGGGAGAGGCCATTTTTACGCACTGGTGACTTGGGCTTTTTGCACAATGGAGAACTCTTCATTACAGGTCGAGCCAAAGATTTAATCATTATTCGAGGTCGCAACCTTTACCCACAAGATATAGAGTTAACTGTAGAACGCAGCCATTTATCATTGCGTTCAGGTAGTGGTGCAGCCTTCTCAATTGAGGTACAGAAGGAAGAACGATTAGTAGTAGTGCAGGAATTGGAGTTTCGTGCCAAACCAAATCTTGAGGAAGTCATTGCTGCGATTCGTCAGACGGTTGCAGAAGAACATGAGGTGCAAGTCTATGCAGTAGTGCTAATTAAACCAGGTACTATTCCCAAAACCTCCAGCGGTAAGATTCAACGCCGTGCAACTCGCGCAGAGTTTCTCGCAGGCGAATTGGGGATAATAGGTAGCAGTATCTTCGATAGTGCAGATGACTCGGGGAACGAAGTGAGTCTCAGCCGCGAGTTAATTCTTGCAACTCCACGAGAAAAACGCCTGCCGCTGCTAGTACCTTATCTTCAAACACAGATTGCTCACGTACTAAAAGTTGCACAATCTCAAGTAAACAAAGAGGTATCACTAACTACTTTAGGACTCGATTCCTTAATGGTCTTTGAACTCAAAAGTCAGATTCAAGTAGACCTTAGAGTCACAATATCTATCGAGGATTTCTTCAAAGATGCTAGTGTCGTTCTGCTAGCAACGCAAATACTGACTCAATTAACAACAAAAACAGCATTAGAGCCAAAGCTGGAACCTATTTCTCGAAGTCAAGAACTACCCCTATGTCTTGCTCAAGAACGTTTGTGGTTCCTTGACCAATTAGAACCTGGAAACCCCTTTTACAATGTTCCGATCGCTGTGCATTTAACTGGGGAGCTAAACACAGCGATCTTAGAACAAAGTCTTAACGAAGTTGTGGGACGTCATGAACCATTGCGAACAAGCTTTTCGGCAGTAGAAGGACGACCAATCCAAGCGATCGCTCCAACCTTAAAAATAACCTTGCCAGTTGTAGATTTACCGGGAGTAAATATAGAGTCAGCTTTAGGCATTACTACTGAGTTGGCCCAACAGCCTTTCGACTTGTCTCAGGCACCACTGCTGCGAGCTAAACTCCTACGTTTGACACAACAGGAGCATATGCTCTTGTTAGTCATGCACCACATTATTTCGGATGGTTGGTCTATTGGCATTCTAATCCGAGAACTGGCAGAGATTTACGAAGCTTTCTCTGATGGCTTACCCTCATCACTTTCTAAACTTCCAATTCAATATGCAGATTTTGCTTATTGGCAGAAACAATGGTTGCAAAAAGAAATACTTGAAAGTCAGGTGAATTACTGGAAGCAGCAATTGAGTGGCAATTTAGCTGTACTGCAACTTCCTACCGATCGACCACGACCAGCTATACAAACCTACACTGGCAAAAAGCAATTTTTTACGTTTCCTAAGGCTCTAAGGGAGGCAGTTAATAACTTGAATCGACAAGAAGGTGTCACTCAGTTTATGACACTTCTGGCAGTGTTCAAGACTTTGTTATACTGCTATTCAAATCAAGAGGAGATAATAGTAGGTTCGCCTGTTGTGGGTCGCACCAGAAGAGAAACAGAAAAACTCATTGGCTTTTTTCTCAACACATTGGTCTTGCGTACTAACTTATCAGGCGAACTGACTTTCCGCGAATTATTAGGCAGGGTGCGCGAAGTAGCTTTAAGAGCCTATGCTCATCAAGACTTACCCTTTGAAAAGTTAGTGGAGGAATTGCAGCCAGAACGGAATTTAAGCCATAATCCACTGTTTCAGGTAATGTTTATCCTCCAAAATACCCCGATATCAACTATAGAACTTCCACGGCTGACTCTGCGACCGTTGGAAGCCGATAGCGGTACTTCAAAGTTTGATTTGAAGTTAAGTATTTGGGAAAGTTCAGAAGGTTTTAATGGCTCATTGGAGTATAAAACAGACTTGTTTGATACCACTACTATTGCTCGAATGATAAGTCATTTTGAAATCCTTCTATGCTATATTGTTAAACAGCCTGATATTAGAATTAACGAGTTAGCTAAAGTGCTCGCTAAAGCTGACAGAAAAAAACAACTAATAAAAGAACAAGAACTAGAACGCACTTCTGTACAAAAACTCAAGCTGACAAAGCGTAAAGCAATTCACGGATCAGAAAAAACTTAAATTATAACAGATTCTCCCTTTTTAAACTTCGTTGTTACTTTTACTTTGACATAGGAGGACTATAAATGAATCAAACACAGCCATCTAAAAAGACGAAAGGAATTTCACATTTTGTCAAAAAATATATTTATAGGAAAGATTTAATAAAGTTATCTAGTCTTTATGACAATGCTAAGTGGGGTGAAACTCATCGATTTGGTCAACATTACCAAAAGCATTTTGCTCCATTCAGACTTAAAAAAATAAAGCTCCTTGAGATAGGTGTAGGAGGTTATGACAATCCAAATGTAGGAGGAGAGTCTTTAAGGATGTGGAAACAATATTTTCCAAACAGTATAATTTATGGTATTGATGTTGTAGACAAAAAAGGTTTGGAAGAAGAACGAATCAAAATTTTTCAAGGGGACCAAAGTGATGAAAATTTTTTGAAAAAAGTGATTGATGAAACGGGTGAACTTGATATCATAATAGAAGATGGTTGCTCGGTTAATGAGCTTCGGATAAAAACATTCAATACTCTTTTCCCGGCTTTAAAGGAAGGTGGTATTTATGCAGAAGAAAATACTCACATTTCTTATTGGCCTAGTTTGGGAAGTCAATGGTCGAAATTGGCAGAAAATAGTGTTTTTTTAGCAAATTGTGTCAGCGTTGGTGGTAATGTGGACTTAAACGCTTCTGACACTATAATGGCTATGTACAAAAGACTAGCAGATGGTTTAAATTATGAAGAATTTTTAAACCCTGGTTATTGTCCGTCTTATCTTGATAAAAATATTGTCTCCGTACACTTTTATCATAACCAAGTAATTGTATATAAAGGAAATAATAATGAAGGTAGTAATATCATAGAAAACAACACACTTAAACCAGAGTTTCTGAAAGCTTTGGGTGTCAAATATCTGGAAGATTTGGGTTTAAAGTTTCCAAGTATGCAGTCACTAGAAAAGTAAAAAGTCTCATAAAATATCACGGATATTAGCGAAAAGATTACAAAGTATACCTGACAGAAGGAGTTCTATTTATAGACAGAAAAAGCCAAATGTTATTTTGTCAGTATCAAACTTGCCAGAGATAAATAATGACAACTCCAGAGTCTCTACAAATCAAGTCTAAAAGACGACAAGGTGTTAATATATCGTACACAAACTTGATAAAGGTAACACCTCTATTGCTTGATAATTCTTTACCTTTGCTGTTACAACCTATTGTAGAAGGGATTAATTTAGTAACTTGGGTAGCAAGTAATCAGGAGTTAATTGCAACAAATTTACTCAAACATGGTGGTATCCTGTTTCGTAACTTCCAAGTTAGAGATGTGGCAGAGTTTGAAAAATTTATCCAGACAGTTTCTGGAGATTTGCTGGAATATCGCGATCGCTCTTCACCCCGCAGTCTAATTCAAGGTAATATTTATACTTCAACCGACTATCCTGCCAACCAAACTATCTTTCTTCACAGCGAGAATTCCTATGCTGCCACATGGCCTCTAAAAATCTTCTTTTACTGTGTGACACCAGCACAGCAGGGAGGAGAAACCCCGATTGCTGACACTCGGAAATTATATCAAGGGATTGATTCTAAGATTCGCGATCGCTTCATCGAAAAAGGAGTGATGTATGTCCGCAACTTTGGCGATGGCTTTGGCTTACCTTGGCAAACAGTGTTTCAAACAACTAATCCAGCCGAAGTAGAAACCTTCTGCCGTCACAATGACATAGAATTCGAGTGGAAAGAGGGCAATCGCTTAAGAACCCGCCAAATTAGACAGGCTGTTGCCACCCATCCCCAAACAGGTGAACAAGTTTGGTTCAATCACGCTGTATTTTTTCATATATCAACTTTGGAACAAAATATCCGCAAGTCATTGTTAGCTGAGTTCCGAGAAGAAGACTTGCCACACAATACTTATTATGGTGATGGGTCGCCAATTGAAAAAACCGTGTTAGATGAAATTCGTGCTGTATACCAACAAGAAACTATAATTTTCCCTTGGCAAGCTGGAGATATTTTAATGCTCGATAATATGCTAGCAGCACACGGACGGATGCCATTTGTCGGAGAGCGAAAGGTCGTAGTAGGAATGGCAAAACAATTCAGTAGTAAAGATATTTAGTGCCAAGTACGGAGAATTAGAATGATAGACGAAATGCAGGGTTTTCGACTCTCACCCCAACAAAAACATCTCTGGCATTTACAGGAAAGTGACAACTTTCCTTATTCTTCACAGTGTGCTGTTTTGATAGAAGGGAATCTTGATATCGACACCTTGAGAGTAGCTTTAGAACTAGTTGTCAGTCGGCATGAAATTCTCCGTACTAATTTTCATTGCTTGCCTGGGATGACTATACCTTTGCAAGTCATTAGAAACAACGGTATTGCTTGGGACGAAAACCACAACTTGAGAGATTGCACACGTCAAGAACAAGAAGAATTTTTATCAGCCTTATTTGATCAAGTAAACAAACAGTCGTTTGATTTAGTAGAAGGTTCCCCATTACACCTATCTTTAGTAACTCTGTCGTTATTTAAGTATGCTTTGCTCATTAGCTTACCTGCACTTTGTGCAGACGCAGCAACACTAAAAATTTTAGTGCAAGAAATCAGCCAGTCTTATGCAGCTTGCTTGCAAGGTAAAGAACTAGACGATGAACCACTACAATACGCAGATTTGGCTGAATGGCAAAACGAATTGTTAGAAGGGGCAGATACAGAAGCAGGCAGAGACTATTGGCGAAAACAGGATTTTTCAGCGCTGACAAAATTAAAGCTGCCTTTTGAAAAACAGTCTACAGAGCAACTAGAATTTCAGCCTCGAACCCAAAGTTTCACAATTGCCCCTGCTTTGTTAGAACAAATTTACATCCTGACTCAGCAGTATAATATTTCAGTTGCTGAGTTTTTCTTAGCTTCCTGGCAGATTTTACTTGGGCGTCTTACTAAACAGCAAAATTTGAGTATCGGTGTGGCTTATCAGGGACGCAAGTATCACGAATTAGAGAAGAGTATAGGATTATTTACTAAATACTTACCGTTAATTTCCAATATAGAACTAGAATCCAATTTTATTGATGTTTTCCATCAAAATAATGAATGTGCAGAGAATATTTATCAGCTACAGGATTACTTTAATTGGGAACTAATAGCAGAATTGTATCCAAATTTACGTTTTTTCCCAGTTTCTTTTGAGTTTGAAGAACTGCCAGTAAATTATGTAGCTGCTAACGTATCTTTTTCGATTAACCAACTATATACTTGCATTGAAAGATTCAAAATCAAGCTTTCTTGCATTCGTCAGAATAATACGCTAAATGTAGCATTTCACTATGACTCCAACTTATTTCATTTAGAAGATATCAAACGCTTAGTCGGGCAATTTCAGACATTGTTAGCGAGTGCGATCGCTCATCCAGACACAGCAATTAGTCAGTTAGATATTCTCAGTCAAATCGAGAGACAACAACTGCTTGACCAGGTAAACACGAAGCGCGATTATCCTCACAACAAGTGCATTCACCAACTGTTTGAGCAACAGGTAGGAAAAACCCCGAATAAAGTTGCTGTTATCTTTGAAGACCAACAACTGACTTACCAGGAACTTAATCAACGGGCTAACAAAATAGCTCACTACCTGCAAAAGCAGGGGGTTGCACCAGAGGTTTTAGTGGGGCTGTGTGTAGAGCGATCGCTTGACATGATAGTTGGACTTTTAGCCATCCTGAAAGCTGGTGGGGCATATGTGCCATTAGATCCTGCATTGCCGAAAGAAGGTTTGGCATTACGATTGCAGGATGCCCAGGTGTCATTAATCATTAGTCATTCATCATTGGTAAATAACTTTGAACCAATGACGAATAACAAAGAGCAAACAACAGTAATCTACCTGGATAGCGACTGGGAAACTATTACTCAGGAAAATGATCTTAATCCCAATAGCAAGGTAACAAATGAAAATCTAGTATATGTACTGTTTACCTCTGGTTCTACAGGCACAGCTAAAGGGGTTGCAATTGAACACCGACAATTGCTCAATTATTTATATGCGATCGTCGAGCAGTTAAACCTGCCAGCAGGTGCTAATTTTGCACTGGTTTCTACATTCGCCGCAGACTTAGGCAACACAGCTATCTTTCCTTGTCTGTGTACGGGAGGGTGTCTGCATGTAATCTCCTACGAGCGTGCTACTGACCCAGCAGCTTTGGCAGAATATTGCCATAGACATCCTATTGACTGTCTCAAGATTGTTCCCTCTCACCTTGCTTCTCTGTTAACATCTTCTTCACCAAGGTCTATCCTGCCTAGAGAACGACTTATACTAGGTGGTGAGGCTACTAGTTGGGAACTGATTGAGCAGATTCAAAAGTATGCACAAGATTGCCTGATCTTCAATCACTACGGTCCGACAGAAGGCACTGTCGGTGTACTTACTTATCTAGTAGAACTTAATCACGACCTTTGCTGTTATCCAAAATCCCAAACAGTTCCCCTGGGTCGCTCAATTCCTAACACGCAGGTATATGTTCTGGAAGAGAACTTGCAGCCTGCTCCCATAGGACTAAATGGGGAAATATACATTGGTGGGACAACTCTAGCTAGATGCTATGTGAATCAGCCCGAACAGACGGCTGTTAAATTTATTCCCAATCCATTCAGTCAGGAAGAAGGAGCGCGGCTTTACAAAACCGGCGATCGGGCACGCTATTTACCAGACGGTACGATTGAGTTTTTAGGTCGTACCGACCACCAAGTTAAAATTCGTGGCTTCCGTATAGAACTAGGAGAAATTGAGGCAATACTCAGTCTCCACCCAAATGTGCGGGAAGTTGTCGTCTTAGCAAGAGATTCAGAGTCTAGTCAGAAGTATCTGGTAGCCTACGTTGTACTCTCTCAAGAATCGCCCATCATTAATAATGAACTGCGTGATTATATGCAGGCGAGGTTGCCTGAATATATGGTGCCTTCAAGCTTTGTCATGCTCAAGGTGCTACCGCTTACTCCCAACGGCAAAGTAGACCGTCAGGCACTGCCAGAACCCAACTCAGTACGTCCTGAGTTAGAAAAAAGCTTTTCAACTCCCCGCACACCAGTTGAGGAGGTACTTGCTGGAATTTGGGCTAGAGTTCTTGGTACTGAGTACGTAGGTATCGACGATAACTTTTTTGACTTGGGAGGGCACTCGTTGCTAGCCACGCAAGTTGTTTCGCAAGTGCGCGAGGCCTTTCAAGTAGAGTTGCGACTGCGTAGTTTATTTGAAACACCGACAGTAGGGGGATTAGCTAAACTCATTGAAACCACAATCAGCGCTGGGCAGAAACTGCAACTTCCACCAATTGAGGGTGTTTCGCGGGACAGAGAGTTACCTTTGTCTTTTGCCCAGCAACGGTTGTGGTTCCTCGACCAACTGGAACCAGGTAATCCTTTCTACAATATTTCTCGATCTGTGCGACTAAAAGGTTCGCTGAACGTGGCAGCACTGGAGCAAAGCTTCAATGAAATTGTGCGACGTCATGAAGTCTTGCGTACAAGTTTTACAGATGTAGATGGGCATCCCGTCCAGAAAATTGCTTCGGCGCTGAATATAACGCTGCCAATTATAAATTTGGGTGAATTATTAGAAGAAGAACAAGAAGTTGAGGTTCTGCGGCTGGCTAGCTTACAAGCGCGACAGTCCTTTGACTTGACTCAAGATGCATTGCTACGAACTACCTTGTTGCGGTTGAAGGAAGAGGAACATGTGTTGGTATTCACCATACACCATATTGTTGCCGATGGCTGGTCAACAGGTGTGATTATTCACGAAATAACTGCACTCTACAAATCATTCCATAGCGGTAAGCCCTCGTCACTGCCGGAATTGCCTGTTCAATATGCAGACTTTGCTATATGGCAACGACAGTGGCTGCAAACAGTACAGTCGTCCCAGATGGCTTACTGGAAACAACAATTAGGCGGGAACTTGCCTGTGCTGCAACTTCCGACCGACCGACCTCGACCAGCCATTCAAGCCTTTAGGGGAAGAAAACAGCCGTGGCAAATTTCCAAAACTCTGACCGAGGCACTCAAGTCCCTTTCACAGAAGAAAGCAGTTACCCTGTTTATGACTTTGCTAGCGGCGTTCAAAACACTACTGTATCGCTACACAAATCAAGCAGATATTTTGATTGGCTCTCCCATTGCCAACCGCAATCGCAAAGAGATAGAAGGTATAATCGGCTTTTTTGTCAATACCCTTGTACTGCGTACCGACCTTTCTGGAAATCCAAGCTTCAAAGAATTACTGCGACGGATTCGAGAGGTCACGTTGGATGCATATGCTCACCAAGATTTGCCTTTTGAGCAGCTAGTGGAAGAGCTACAGCTAGAGCGCAACTTAAGCTACACGCCACTATTTCAGGTGATGTTTGTTTTGCACAATGTTCCAGTAGAGGTGTTGAAGCTTCCGAACTTGAGCTTGAGTCCGATGGAAATAGAACCCGAAACATCCTTGTTTGATCTAACTATGTATTTGACAGAAACTGAACAAGGAATGATGGGCTATTTCGAGTACAATAGTGACTTATTTGATACTGCCACCATTAAGCGAATGCAGGGGCATTTCCAGACACTACTGGAAGGCATTGTCGCCAATCCCGATCAGCATCTATCTGACTTGCCAATCTTGACTGCAACAGAACAACAGCAACTGCTAGTAAATTGGAATCAAACATCGGCTGATTATCCGTCTAGTTGTATTCATCAGTTATTTGAGGCTCAGGTAGAACAAACACCAAATTCCATAGCAGTCGTTTTTGAAAACCAGCAACTGACTTATCAGGAATTGAATGTTCGTGCCAATCAGCTAGCACACTATTTGCAAACGTTAGGTGTGAGACCAGAGGTGCTGGTGGGAATTTGTGTGGAGCGATCACTGGAAATGATGGTCGGACTGTTGGGCATCTTCAAAGCTGGCGGGGCCTATGTGCCACTAGATCCAGCTTATCCGCAGGAACGCTTAGCCTTCATGTTAGAGGATACACAAGTTACCGTACTATTGACACAACAAAAACTGGTTGAGCAACTTCCTGAACATAAAGTACGTGTTGTCTGCTTGGACAAAGACTGGGAGAATATCACCTACGCAAGCGATGAAAACCCAGTCAGCAGTGTGACAGTTGATAATTTGGCCTATGTTATTTACACATCTGGTTCCACAGGAAAGCCCAAAGGCATTGCCCTAGCCCAACGTCCTTTAATAAATTTGTTGGAATGGCATTTCTCATCTCTCTACAGAGGTGCACGTACCCTTCAGTTTGCCTCTTTAAGCTTCGATGCCAGCTTTCATGAGATATTTGCTACCTGGGGCACTGGCGGCACCTTGTTCATACTCTCAGAAAATTTACGAATGGATGCTGTTGGCTTAGGGCGATTTCTTGCAGACCAAGCAATCGAGAAAGTCATCCTCCCAGTTGTTGTGCTACAGCAACTGGCGGAGTCAGTAGGTGAGCAAGGCATTGCCCCCCTACATAGCGGATTTTTTAGCAGTCTCCAGGAAGTGACCACTACAGGTGAGCAACTACAAATCACTCAGCCCATTATCAAGCTATTCAAATCCTTGGAGCATTGTTGTTTACACAACCACTATGGACCATCAGAAACTCATGTGGTAACCGCTTTAAGTCTAAAGAAAAATTTTGAAGAATGGTCATTCTATCCACCTATCGGCAGACCGATTGCCAATACCCAGATTCACATAGTGGATCAACAATTTAATCCGGTACCGGTTGGGGTGATCGGGGAACTTTACATAGGTGGAATCTCCTTGGCACGCGGCTATTTAAATCGACCAGATTTGACAGCTGAGAAATTCATTCCCGACCCCTTTAGCGATAAATCTAGTACCCGCTTGTACAAGACGGGGGATTTAGCACGCTATATGCCTAATGGCAATATTGAGTACCTAGGGCGCATCGACCACCAAGTAAAGATCCGTGGCTTCCGTATCGAGTTGGGAGAAATCGAAGCAGTGCTAAGTCAGCATCCAAGCGTATTGGAGGTAGTTGTCCTGTGTCACAAAGATGAAGCGGGTAACAACAAATTGATAGCCTATGTCGTGTCTGACCAAGAATCCACTCCCACAACTACTGAATTGCGTCGTTTTTTGCACGAGAGGCTGCCCAATTATATGATGCCGTCAGTATTTGTATTCCTGGAGGAATTGTCACTGACACCTAATGGAAAGGTGGATCGCCAAGCACTGCCAGCACCAGATCAGCTACGATCCGAATTGGAAAAAATCTTTGTAGCACCTCGGACTATGGCAGAGGAAATTGTGGCAGGGATTTGGAAACAGGTTCTTTGTATTGAGCAAGTCGGCGTATACGATAATTTCTTTGAGTTGGGCGGTCACTCCTTAATGACCACCCAAGTTATTTCCCGGCTCCGCCAAGCCTTTTTAGTTGAGCTACCCATACGCAGTTTATTTGAATCACCTACAGTAGAAGGTCTGGTTAACGCAATCGCCCAAATCTGGGGTAGTTGCGAAGTTGTCGAAGAAATTGCTCAGACGTGGAAAGAATTGGAACAAATTTCAGTAGATCAGGCAAAAACGATGCTTTCGAGATCAAAAATTGAGATTGAAGGATAAGAAAATGACTCAAAATCAACAAGAGTTTTCAGCAACTTTCAAGGAAAACAAGTACTTTGTTTTAAAATCATTTTTGACTGACCCTTTGTTAACATTAAAATTTACTTACTAACTTCACAAAAAATTTATTATGCACCTGAATAAAGAGCAATTTGAAACTTATGAAGACAAAGGCTTTGTCTTGTTATCTGAATGTTTTTCTAAATCTGAAGTTCATAGAATGAAAGTTGAGTTGCCTGTTCTCTTTTCTGAAGATACCCCAAAAAGGGTTCTTGAAGAAGAGGGAAAGACTATACGAGCAGTGCATGGAGTGCATGGCACTAATGAAACTTTTCAACGCTTATCTCAACATCCACGGCTAATTAAACCTGCCATGCAGCTTCTTGGCAGCAAAGTTTACATCTACCAATTCAAAATTAATGCCAAGGCTGCATTTAGGGGTGACATTTGGGAATGGCATCAAGACTATATTTTTTGGCGTAAAGAGGACGGGTTGCCAACAGCGCGAGTAGTGAATGCCCTTGTGTTATTAGATGACATGAATGAATTTAACGGACCACTATTTGTCATTCCTCGTTCTCATAGAGAAGGGATGATTGACATTGTGGCTCAAAATACCAATAACAAGTCTAAAGCAGAAAAAGAACATCCTGACTGGGTATCAAATTTTACTGCAAAGTTAAAGTATTCTCTCAATCAAGAGTTAGTTGCTGACTTAGTATTGAAGTATGGAATTTTCTCTATAAAAGCTTTGGCAGGCTCAGTCCTATTGTTCGATAGCAATCTTGTTCATGCTTCACCAAGTAACATATCCCCATTTGAACGAGCAGTTGTGATTGTCACTTACAACAGTGTTGAAAATATTCCTCTACCTATGTTAAATCGACGGCCAGAGTTTCTTGTAAGCCGTGATTATCGACCAATAGAACCTCTATCAGAAGATGCTTTATTGATTGAAAGTTTAACAATATAGCAGCGATAAAAGGAAATAAGATAAATGAGTTATTCATCCACGCATATAGGTGATTTTTCCTCAGAAAAACAAGAGCTTTTTAAACAACTACTCAAGAAGAAGGGGATAAACAGTCCAGGAACACAGATAATTTCTCGTAGAACAGAAACTGGTTCGTGCAAACTCTCATTTGCCCAGCAGCGACTATGGTTCCTGGCTCAGTTGGAGCCAGACAGCCCTTTTTACAACATTTTTGCTGCTGTTCGTCTACAGGGACAATTGAACCAAGAGGCACTAAAACAAAGTTTCAACGAAATTTTACGCCGCCACGAAACGTTGCGAACGAATTTCCAGACAGTAGAAGGGCAACCCGTGGCAGTTATCTCCAAAGCGACACCACTACTGTTGCCCGTACTCGATATCAGTGAGTTACCTTTAAATCAACAACAAGCCGAAGTCACACAACTGGCAGACTTAGCACGACAATCGTTTGACCTCAACAGCGACCTTCTGTTGCGGGTGAAACTACTGCGCCTTGAGGAACAAGAGCATATAGTACTACTGACGATGCACCACATTACCTCTGACGGCTGGTCAATTGGTGTGTTAGTGCGTGAGGTGACAGCACTTTATCAAGCCTTCTGTAGTGGGCAACCCTCACCACTTCCCGAACTGCCAATTCAGTATGCAGACTTTGCTGTATGGCAACGACAGCAGTTACAAGGAGAGGTACTTGAAGCTCAACTTGCTTACTGGAAGAAACAATTAGGAAGCAACCTCCCTATACTGCAATTACCGACAACTCGTCCGCGAACAGAAGTTAAAACCAATAAGGGCGCTACTCAATCTTTCCTCATTCCCTCTAACATATCTCAAGAACTGCAAGCACTGTCGCGTCAACAAGGTGTCACCTTATTCATGACCTTGCTGGCAGGTTTTCAGATACTACTACAACGCTACACTAGTCAAAATGACATCGTTGTTGGCACTGATGTCGCTAATCGTAATCAAGCAGAAATTGAATTATTAATTGGCTTTTTTGTCAATCTGCTTGTCTTACGTACCGAGTTGAGCGGAAACCCCACCTTTGAGGAATTGCTTAAACGAGTACGCTCTGTAACATTAGGAGCTTATGCTCATCAAGATTTGCCGTTTGATCAATTAGTCAAAGCTTTGCAACCAGAGCGTAATGTGAGCAACACGCCGCCATTATTTCAGGTGTTGTTTGTCCTCCAGAATACTCCCACGTCACCTTTGGAATTGCCAGGACTGACCTTAAGCCTGTTAGAAGTTGAAAACAAAATAGCAAGGTTTGATTTAGCACTATTTATCACCGAAACAGAGCAAGGCATCTTGGGCAAGTGGCAGTACAACTCTGATCTTTTTGATGTCAGCACCATCACTCGCATGACAAACAACTTCCAGACGCTACTCAACAGCATTGTGTCCCAACCTGATGCACGAATCGGCAATTTAGAAATGCTGACTGATGCCGAAATAAAACAACAAACCACGCAAAAAATGGAGCGCAAAGCGTTCAAGCGAGAAAAGTTTATTAGCCTTGCGCCCAAAGCGTTAAGTTTATCACAAGAAAGATTAATCAAGACTATTTATCTCCAACCAGGGCAAACATTTCCTCTTGTAATTCAGCCAGATGCTGACGAGATTGATTTTGTGGCTTGGGCTAAAACTAACCAAAAATTTCTAGAAACAGAATTGTTGAAACATGGAGCGATTCTATTTCGAGATTTCAATGTAGATTCTCTCTCAGAATTTGAAAGTGTTGCCCAGGCAATTTGTCCAGATTTATTCGGTGAGTATGGCGACTTACCTCGTGCTGGAGAAAGCGGTAAAGTTTATGGTTCTACTCCTTACCCACCCGATACAGCTATTCTTTTCCACAATGAAAGCTCTCACTTACATCAGTTTCCTTTAAAAATTTGGTTTTTCTGCGTACAACCTGCTAAACAAGGTGGACAAACGCCGATTGTAGACTGTCGAAAAGCTTATAAACTCCTCAATCCCAAACTACGAGAAGTATTAGCTGAAAAACAATTCATGTACGTTCGTAATTATACGAATGGTTTAGATGTAAGCTGGCAAGATTTCTTTCGTACCAATGACAAATCTTTAGTAGAAAATTACTGTATTCAGGCTAAAATCGATTTTGAATGGTATGATAATAATAGTCTAATGACTCGTCAAGTTCGTCCAGTAATAGCAGTACATCCTAAAACTGGTGATCAGGTATTTTTCAATCAAATACAGTTACACCATATAGCATATTTAGATGCAGAACTCCGAGAATCTCTGTTGTCATTGTTTGGAGATCAAAAGCTACCACGTAATGTTTATTATGGGGATGCTACTCCCATAGAAGACGAAGTAATTGCAGAAATTAATCAAGTTTATCAGCAGTCGAAGACAAGTTTTCCTTGGCATAAAGGAGACATTTTGATGCTAGATAATATGCTTGTTGCACACGGACGTTACCCCTATGAGGGGGAACGCAAAATTGTGGTAGCAATGGGAGAAATGATTCAAAGCCAAAACATTACACTTCATAGCAGGCAAGGAGGAGGTAAATGATAACTGACGCTACTAGTAACGGTTTTAGGCTATCTCCTCATCAGAAACGCCTTTGGTTATTACAGCAAGATAGTTCTGCTTACTTAACTCAAAGTACTGTTCTGATACAAGGCAATCTTCAACTAGAAATTTTAAAAGCAGCATTACAGCAAGTCGTCAATCGGCATGAAATTCTTCGGACAAATTTGTGTCGCTTGCCTAGTATAAAAACTCCTGTGATGGTTGTTGCCGATCGCAGTTCCCTTTTCTGGCAAGATATTGATTTAAGCGATTGTTCTGAGCCGCAACAGTTATCTAAAATAGAGGAGCTTTTTCAGCAGGTTAGACATCAAGGTTTTAACTTCGAGCCAGCTTCCTTATTGCGTTTATCTTCACTGAAACTGTCGCCAAATACACATATTCTGTTGATCTCCTTACCTGCACTTTGTGCAGATGTCCAGACAATTAAGAATCTAGTTAATGAAATTAGTAATTCATATTCTAGTTGCTTAGAAGGAAAAAAATTGTGCGATGAAGTAGTGCAATTCATACAATTCTCAGAATGGCAAAATCAGTTACTAAGAGATGAGGACGCAAGGACTGCTAATGAATACTGGTCTCAGCAAAAATTATCTTCTTTAGCTACGTTAAAGTTACCTTTTGAGAATAAAACTTTAAAAAAATCAGGATTTGAGATAGACTCTACCAAATTGGTAATAGCTCCTGAACTGGCAGCCAAGATTGAAATTTTAGCCCAAAAGTATAATACTTCCGTTGTTGTTGTCTTACTAGCTTGTTGGCAAACCCTCATTTGGCGACTTACAGGAGAGCCAGATATCGTTATTGGTATGGGTTGCGATCGCAGAGAATATGAAGAACTCCATAACATACTGGGACTGCTTGCCACCTGGATACCAATTAAAAGTCATTTGACACCAGACTTACGCTTTCAAGAAGTTTTGAAACTTGCTGAAAAAACTTTAGACGATGCTACAGAATGGCAGGATTATTTCGTTCCTGAACCTATAGATAATGACAATCACCTAGCTTTTTCCATTGGTTTCGAGTTTGACCAATTACCAGAAAAACGCTTTGTCGGTGGTGTCTCATTTGATCTTGATAAATATTACAGCTGTATAGAGCCATTCAAAGTTAAACTCACTTGTACTCGGCGCGATAACTCTCTAATTGCAGAATTTTACTACGATGTCAATTACTTCAAGGCAGATACTATTGGGCGTTTAGTTGGACAATTTCAAACTTTATTAACTAGTACGACTGCAAATCCAGAGCAGAAAATCAGTCAATTAGAGATACTCAGCGAAAGCGATCGCCAACAGCTACTAGCCGAGTTTAATCAAACGCAGATTGATTATCCACTAGATAAATGTATACATAAGCTTTTTGAAGAACAAGTAGAAAAAACACCTAATGACATTGCCGTTATATTTGAAGACCAACAACTCACCTATGCAGAGCTTAACTGCAAAGCTAATCAACTAGCTCATTACTTGCAAACATTGGGAGTCAAGCCGGAAGTTTTAGTTGGGCTTTGTGTAGAGCGATCGCTGGAAATGATTATAGGACTTTTGGGCATCCTCAAAGCTGGTGGAGCCTACCTACCGCTAGATCCAGCATTACCAAAGGAGGGTTTTGGCTTACGGTTACAGGATGCCCAAGTACCAGTGCTACTGACACAACAGCGATTAGTAGATATACCAACAGATAGATCGCAGATAGTCCGATTAGACACCGACTGGGATATTATTGCTCAACACAGCGATCACAATCCCATCAGTGAAGTCACAAGAGAGAATCTTGTCTATGTATTGTTCACCTCTGGCTCTACTGGTATACCAAAGGGAGTGGCAATTGAACACCAGCAACTCCTGAATTACCTAAACGGAATCATCGATAGGTTGCATTTATCAACAACAACCAACTTCGCTACTGTTTCCACCCTAGCAGCAGATTTGGGTAATACTGTTATCTTTTCTTCTCTTTGTACTGGAGGATGTCTGCATATATTGTCTACTGAGTGTTCTACTGACTCAGTAGCATTAGCCAAATACTGCCGCAGATATCCCATAGACTGTCTCAAAATTGTACCCTCCCACCTTGCCACCCTGATTGCATCTGCACCATCCGAGTCCATTTTGCCTCGCCAGCGACTGATTCTTGGTGGTGAAGCAGCAAGTTGGAAACTTATTGAGCAGATTCACGCCTCTGCGCCAAACTGCCTTATCTTCAATCACTACGGTCCTACAGAAGCTACCGTAGGGGTTACTACTTTTGCGGTTGAGGATAAACAAGCTAACTATAGTTCACAGACACTTTTGCTTGGTCGTCCACTCGCTAACACGCAGATTTATTTGCTTGACGAGCAACTGCAACCCGTGCCCATTGGTGTGACAGGTGAACTATACATTGGCGGTGCTTCTTTAGCTCGCGGTTATTTAAATCGGTCTGAGTTAACAGCGGAACGGTTTATTCCGAACCCCTTTGCAGAAACAAGATTAATTGCCTCTGGGTCAGGATCGCGCTTATATAAAACTGGTGACTTAGCTCGCTACTTAAGCGATGGCAATATTGAGTTTCTTGGACGGGTTGATCATCAAGTCAAAGTCAGGGGTTTCCGTATTGAGCTTGAAGAAATTGAGGCCATACTGTGTCAACACCCGGAAGTACAACAGGCTGTCGTTGCAGCTTGCGAAGAAGAGTTTAGTAACAAGCGCTTGGTAGGGTACGTTGTTCCTAACCACAAACAAACACTCAGTGTTAGTGAACTGCACAGATTCCTGAAAGAGAAGCTGCCCGAATACATGATACCCTCAACCTTCGTCATGTTGAAAGCTCTGCCACTTACGCCTAATGGAAAAGTCAACCGCAACGCACTACCAGAACCAGATGGTCATCGCCCAGAATTAGAAGTAACTTATGAGCCACCTAGAACTGAAGTCGAGCAAACCATTGTTAACATTTGGCAACAGATGCTTCATGTAGAGAAGGTGGGCATTCATGATAATTTCTTCGACCTTGGTGGTCATTCATTACTGCTGGTTCAAATTCATGCCAAACTGCGAGAAATGTTAAACACAAATGTATCGATAGTTAATTTATTTGAATATCCAACTATCAACTCCTTAGCTAAATATTTAACTGAAGAGAAAAGTGACATCTGCGATTTTAAAGAAAGTAATCAACGAGCAGAAAACCGGATTGCTTCCAGGTCTTCAAGAGTAAAAAATAGATAAAATTTAGAAATTTAAGATAATATTTGAATTGCCTAAATACAAAATATAAAATAAAAAAAGGATCTCGTGATGAATAGTCTAGAAACAGCGAATAAAATAGGCGATTTAGATATAGCTGTTATTGGTATGTCTGGACGATTTCCTCAAGCCCAAAATCTTGATGCTTTTTGGCATAATTTGCGAGATGGCATTGAATCAATTTCGTTTTTTTCAGATCAAGAACTGGAGTCTGTAGGAGTAGACTCAATTGTATTAAATGAC
Organism: Nostoc sp. S13; assembly: GCF_029379315.1. Classification (GTDB taxonomy): domain Bacteria; phylum Cyanobacteriota; class Cyanobacteriia; order Cyanobacteriales; family Nostocaceae; genus Nostoc. Next base: position 46,983 of record NZ_JAQYWQ010000017.1, on the reverse strand, counting down.
CCTCACTATGTAAAAGCCAACACTGTACTGGAAAATTTAGAATTATTCGATGCCTCATTCTTTGATTACTCTCCCAGAACAGCAGAAATTATGGACCCACAGCACCGTCTTTTTTTGGAAACTGCCTGGGAGGCTCTTGAAAATGCTGGCTATAATTCTAAGACATCTGAAAGTCGAATCAGTGTTTACGGTAGTGCTAGTATTAGTAGCTACTTTTTATTCAATCTTTTTTCCAACACCGAACTGATAAAATTAGTTGGTCTTGACCAAATTAGGCATAACAATCGTACAGATAACCTGACTACACGAGTCGCTTATAAACTAGATTTGAAGGGATCAGCTATCACTGTCCAAACTGCATGCTCTAGTTCATTAGTTGCCGTTCACTTAGCCTGTCAAAGCTTAATAGATCGTGAATGTGATATGGCTTTGGCTGGTGGAGTTTCAGTAACAGCATTACAAAAAGCCGGCTATTTTTATCAAGAAGGGGGAATTTTGTCTCCCGACGGACACTGTCGCGCTTTTGATGCTCAGGCAAAAGGAACTGTGAGTGGTGATGGTGTAGGTATAGTAGTTTTAAAGCGACTAGCAGATGCTCTAGCTGATGGAGATTGTATTCATGCTGTTATTAAAGGTTCAGCTATTAATAATGATGGTTCTTCAAAAGTTGGTTATACAGCTCCTAGCATTGATGGTCAAGCAAAAGTAATTGCGGAGGCTCTTGCTGTGGCTCAGGTTAAGTCAGAAATGGTAAGTTATGTAGAAGCTCATGGAACCGGAACTTCCCTAGGAGATCCGATTGAGATAGCGGCGCTAACCAAATCTTTTGGTGCTACCACTGACAAAAAAGGTTTCTGCGCTATTGGTTCGGTAAAGACGAACATCGGACACTTAGATAGTGCGGCTGGTGTTACGGGTTTAATCAAGACGATTCTAGCGCTCAAACATCAACAGATACCTCCCAGTTTGCACTTTAAACAGCCCAATCCCCAGATAGATTTTGCTAATAGCCCTTTTTACGTTAATAACAAGCTTTCTGAATGGAAGTCGAACGGGCATCCTCGGTATGCAGGGGTAAGTTCTTTTGGGATTGGCGGTACTAATGCTCATATAATTCTTGAGGAAGCCCCAGATGTAAAACCATCTAATTTTGGGCGGATACAGAAGTTGTTGGTAATCTCTGCCAAAACTAGCTCTGCACTGGAGACTGCCACAGACAACTTTGTCAAGCACTTACAGCAGTATCCTGAACTCAACTTGGCAGATGTCGCTTACACTCTTGGGGTGGGTCGTCGAGCTTTTGACCATCGTCGAATGGTGGTTTGTCAAGACCTTAACGATACAATCAAAATTTTAGAAACAAAAGACCCGCAACGAGTTTTTACCCATTTCCAAGAACCATGTGAGCGAGAAGTTGTGTTTATGTTTCCTGGTCAGGGGTCTCAGTATGTAGAGATGGGTCGAGAACTGTACCAGACTGAGCCAATTTTTCGGGAACAAGTTGATTATTGCTGTGAAATACTTATACCTGTTTTAGGGCTAGACTTACGCACTATTCTGTATCCAAGTGAAGAACAGACACAACAGGCAGCACAAGAGCTTACACAAACTGATATTACTCAGCCAGCGCTATTTGTAATTGAATACGCTTTGGCAAAGTTGTGGATGATTTGGGGAGTGCATCCTTGTGCAATGATTGGTCACAGCATTGGGGAATATGTAGCAGCCTGTTTAGCTGGTGTGTTCTCCCTAGAAGATGCATTGGTGCTAGTGAGTGCGCGTGGACAACTAATGCAGCAAATGCCTGCTGGTGATATGCTGGCTGTACCCCTGCTAGAGAAAAAAGTGCAATCAATGCTTGGCGAAGAACTTGCCCTAGCTGCAATCAACGCACCATCTCTGTGCGTGGTTTCGGGGCTAAAGTCAGCGATTGATGAATTGCATAACAAGTTGACCGAGGAAGGGGTTGACTCTCGTCGTCTGCATACTTCCCATGCCTTTCATTCCCAAATGATGGAACCAATCATTGAGCCGTTCATGGCACAGGTTAAAAAAATTAACCTGAAGGCTCCGCAAATTCCTTTTGTATCCAACGTTACTGGTACTTGGATTACTGTAGCAGAGGCAACCGACTCAAGCTATTGGGCAAAGCATTTACGGGAAACTGTGCGCTTTGCTGAAGGAATTGCCGAGTTCGTGCAACAGCCGAGGCGGATTCTGTTAGAAGTTGGTCCTGGACGCACGTTGAGTACATTAGCTAGACGACATCCAGATAAAGCGGCTGAACAAGTTATATTAAATTCCTTACGCCATCCACAAGAGCACGGTTCGGATGTAACGTTTTTGTTAAATACATTAGGTCAGCTATGGCTTACCGGGGTAGAGGTGGATTGGTCAGGATTCTATACCCATGAGCAGCACCGTCGCCTGCCTTTGCCTACCTATCCCTTCGAGCGTCAGCGTTACTGGATTGATCCCAAAAAACAAACAGACGTTATCAAGATGGATGTAGAAACTTTACCTACAACCTCTCTACGCAAAAATCCAGAAATGGCAAACTGGTTCTACATTCCCTCTTGGAAACGCTCCTCACTACCTATCAATCACCCAAGTGAAAATCCGATTTTGTCCTGCACTCTTGTGTTTATCGATGAGTGCGGCTTGGGTGAAGAGCTGGTGAAACGACTCGAAGTTGAAGCGCAGGATGTAATAGTTGTAAGGATCGGGTCGCAGTTTACTAAACTAAGCGAGTACGTGTATACTCTGAATCCTGGACAATTTAACGACTACGAAACTCTGCTTAATGAACTTCTAGCAAAAAACAAGTTTCCTACGAAAATTGTTCACTTATGGAGTGTAACACCTACTGTTCATGCAGAATTAGGAGTGAAAACAGTTGACAAATCTCAACAAACAGGATTTTACAGTCTGCTATTTCTAGCACAGGCACTCGGAAAACAGAATTTTACTGATGAGCTTCAAATTGCGGTTATTTCCAATAATATGCAGGAAGTGGCAGGCGAAGAGTTGCTGTGTCCAGAAAAAGCAACTTTACTTGCACCTATTAGGGTCATTCCTCAAGAATACCCAAACATCAACTGTCGTAGCATTGATGTTGTTATTCCCAAGTCTGCAAACTGGAGTGAGCAAAAACTTATAGACCAACTGCTCAAAGAGCTTGAGGCTTATACTTCTGACCGAGTTATTGCATACCGTGGTTTTCACCGGTGGGTGCAAACCTTTGAGCCAATTGAATTGCATGAAGCCAAGGGAGAGACACCAAGATTAAGGGAAGGAGGAGTTTATCTGATTACAGGTGGACTCGGAGGTATTGGACTTGTGCTAGCTGAACATCTGGCTCGTACTGTCAGAGCCAAGTTGATTTTGACTGGACGCTCAACTTTTCCAGCTTTTGACAAATGGGAACAATGGTTGAATACTCATGATGAGCAAAATGTTATCAGTTGTAAGATTCGGAAAGTGCAGGAACTTGAAGAACTGGGTGCAGAAGTTTTGGTGATCAGCGCCGATGTGACCAACTCTGAACAAATGGAAGTAGCGATCGCTCAAGCACAAGAGCAATTTGGTCAAATCAATGGTGTCATACATGCAGCAGGGGTTCCTAGTGGCAGCATGATCCAGCGAGAAACACTGCAAACAGTAGAAGCTATCCTAGCACCTAAAGTCAGAGGTACTTTGGTTCTCGATAGTATTCTCAAAAATGTTCAACTGGATTTCTTTGTCCTTTCTTCAGCACGTACTGAAATACTAGGGATATTTGGGCAGATTGATTATATTGCTGGAAATGCTTTTCTTGACGCCTTCGCTCATTATAAGGCTAACCGAGATAGCACATTCATTGTATCTATTGACTGGTGTGCTTGGCAGAAGGTGGGAATGGCAGCAGAGGTGGTGAAGCAACGAGATCAAACTTCAAATATTTCCCAAACATTTCAATTTAAAGAAGAGTTATTACCCTCAGAAGGAATAGAGGTCTTTAAACGAATTCTGGAGAGTACACTGCCACAGATTATTGTATCTACCTATGATATCCAGAGTCGTGATTTTTTAATTTCAAGTAAACAGGATAATGGTTTGAAAGGTAAATCTTACCCGAAAGTGTTGGAGACAGCTAACCTATTCAAACCAACACAGCAACGACCATCACTGATTAATCCTTATATTGCTACTAGAAATGAAACTGAACAAAAGCTTGCTGACATTTGGCAAGAACTTCTTGGGATTGAGGCGATAGGAATCCACGACAACTTCTTTGAGCTTGGTGGCGATTCACTTCTTATAGTTCAAGTTCGCAGCAAACTGCGAGAAAAGTTTAATAAAGATATATCAATATCCGACGCATTTGAATATCCGACCATAAGTGCCTTGGCAGAATATCTCACCCGCAAAGAGGATGAACAGCTTGTCTATCAACAAGCTTATGACCGCGCCCAGAGGCAAAAAGAAGCTATTGAAGAAAACAGCCAACTGATGAAGCGAAAACTAATCAAACAAAATAAGAAGACAAATGGATAACCCTGAATCTCACGATTCCTTAAAAGGAATAGCCGTTATCGGGATGGCTGGTCGTTTTCCCGGAGCCAAAACTACTGATGAGTTTTGGCAGAATTTATGTGAAGGACGGGAGTCGATTTCATTCTTTACTGATGAGGAATTACTCTCAGAAGGTGTAGACCCGACTTTGCTGCGTAACCCTCACTATGTAAAAGCAGGAGTTGGGCTGTCAGATATAGAGATGTTTGACGCTCCATTCTTCGGCTTCACGCCTAGTGAAGCTGAAGTAATGGACCCACAACACCGTCTTTTTTTGGAGTGTGCTTGGGAAGCTCTTGAAAATGCAGGTTATGACTCTGAAACATATGAAGAGTTGATAGGAGTTTACGCAGGGAGCAACCTAAGTACCTACTTACTGAACAACCTGATCTCAAATCATGATCTTCTCAAATCGCTAAGTGGGACAATTATTCTTTGTGGTAATGAGAAAGACCACATACCTACACGAGTTTCTTACAAATTGAACCTAAAGGGACCGAGCCTTAACGTCAGTACTGCTTGTTCCACGTCATTGGTAGCAGTTCATCTAGCATGTCAAGGATTGTTGAGTTACCAATGTGATATGGCGCTAGCTGGTGGCATTGCAGTACGAGTTCCGCAAAATAAAGGTTATTTACATCAAGAAGATGGAATAACTTCTCCCGATGGTCACTGTCGCACTTTTGATGCTAAAGCGCAAGGCACCGTTTTCGGTAACGGTATGGGCATTGTTGTGCTAAAAAGGTTAGAGGAAGCACTGGCAAATGGCGACTGCATTTATGCAGTTATTAAGGGTTCAGCCATCAATAACGACGGTTCTTTGAAAGTGGGTTACACAGCACCCAGCGTCAATGGACAAGCGGAGGTGATTGCCGAGGCTCAGGCGCTAGCTGAGTTTACTCCTGAGACAATTACCTATATAGAATGCCACGGAACAGGCACAGTTATGGGCGATCCTATTGAACTTAGGGCGCTGAAAAAAGTATTTAGTGCAGGAACAAATAAGAAGCGCTTCTGCGCCATTGGTTCAGTAAAAACTAATATCGGACATTTAGATAGGGCATCTGGTGTTGCAAGCCTTATCAAGACCGTCCTTGCACTCAAGCACAGACAAATACCAGCCAGCTTGCATTTTGAGCAACCCAATCCCGAAATTGATTTTGCTAACAGCCCTTTTTACGTCAATACCACGTTGTCTGATTGGAAAACGACCGGCACTCTTCGCCGTGCGGGAGTCAGTTCTTTTGGCTTTGGTGGGACTAATGCCCATGTGATTCTTGAAGAAGCCCCAGTTGTTGAACCATCTGGTCCCGCTCGCCCCTGGCAGTTTCTAGTGCTGTCTGCCAAGACCAGTACCGCACTAGAAACTGCCACAGCGAATTTAGCAGCTCACCTTAAGCAGCATCCTGATTTGAATTTCGCTGATGTAGCTTACACCGAGTGTGTCGGTCGTCGAGATTTCGATCATCGCCGGATGCTGGTGTGCCAAGACCTTGAAGATGCGGTCAAGGCACTATCATCTTTAAATCCTCAACAGGTTTTCACCTACTACCAAAAACCCTGTAATCGCCCTGTAGTGTTTATGTTTTCTGGACAGGGAGCGCAGTACGTGAATATGGGCAAAGAACTCTACCAGAGTGAGCGCATCTTCAAAGAACACTTTGATAAGTGCAGTGAACTGCTCAGACCGCACCTGGGTCTGGATTTGCATACCGTGCTCTATCCTGGTGAACAACAGGCTCAACAAGCAGCAGAGCAGTTACTACAAACCGCGATTACTCAACCAGCACTATTTGTGATTGAGTATGCCCTAGCTCAGTTGTGGATGGCATGGGGCGTGTATCCAGAAGTAATGATTGGTCACAGTATCGGGGAATATGTAGCCGCGACAGTAGCTGGAGTCTTCTCTCTTGAAGACGCCCTAGCAGTAGTAGCGAAGCGAGGAAAACTGATGCAGCAACTCCCAACTGGTGCAATGCTCTCAGTTCAACTACCCGAACAACAGGTGCAACCTCTGCTGTTGAGGAAATTGTCTTTAGCCGCAACCAATGCATCTTCCCACTGTGTGGTGTCCGGTCCCACAGAAGCGGTAGAACAATTGCAGATACAGCTACAAGAAAAAGGCGTAGGATGTCGGCGACTGCATACTTCTCATGCCTTTCATTCTCAAATGATGCAACCGATCATTGAGCCATTCACCCAGTTGTTACAACTTGTCAAACTCAATCCCCCGAAAATTCCATTTATCTCCAACGTCAGTGGAACTTGGATTACAAAAGCCGAAGCAACAGACCCCAACTATTGGGCGAGGCATTTAAGGCAACCAGTTCGCTTTCATGAAGGAATTGCTGAGTTGCTCAAAGAGCCAGAACGCATACTGCTGGAGATTGGTCCTGGGAGGACGCTAAGTACCTTTGCTCTTCAGCAACGAGATCCGCAACTGGTGGCGCTGACATCACTGCGCCATCCACAGGAGCAACAGTCGGATGTGGCATTTTTACTCAACACCTTGGGTCGCCTCTGGCTTGTGGGGGTTAAGGTCAATTGGTCTGGTTTTTACGCTCATGAACGGCGTCATCGTATTCCCTTACCAACATATCCTTTTGAGCGCCAGCGTTATTGGATTGAGCCAAACCAAAAAGCTTTACCGGCAATAGCGCGGCAAGAACCGCTAGACAAAAAGCCAGATATTGCTGACTGGTTCTACGTTCCACGCTGGAAAGAATCCATGCTACTGGAGCTTTTGGAAAAAGGAGAACTGACAGGGCAAAAATCATCCTGGTTGGTCTTTGTTGATGGCTATGGAATCGCAGACGAAATCGCCAAACGACTCGAACAACAAGATCACGATGTGATTACCGTTAAGGTAGCAGATAAATTTGCAAAACTCAGCGACTCTAAATATGCAATTAATCCCCAACAACGAGATGATTATGATGCTTTGCTTCAAGCACTGCAACAGCAAGATTGGACTCCAAGTGCGATCGCACATTTTTGGAGTGTCACACCCAATGATACTTTGCCCAGCAACAGGCTAAGTGAACAGACACAGTTAGCGCATGAGTTTTTTGAAAATTGTCAGAATCTTGGTTTTTACAGTTTGCTGTTCTTGGCACAGGCACTGGGAAGACAGGATATTACCAATTCTCTGAAACTAATAGTCGTGACCAGCAATATACATGATGTCACTGGCGAAGAGAAATTATGCCCTGAGAAGGCAACGGTATTAGGACCATGCAAGGTGATTCCAAAGGAATATCCGAACATCAACTGCTGTAGTATTGATGTCGTAATTCCTTCTGGCGAAACCCCACCATTAAAACAATTGATAGATTACTTGGTAGCGGAATTTACAGCAGATCAGACTGAGGACGTAGTTGCCTACCGTGGGCATCATCGCTGGGTTCAGACCTTTGAGACTGTCCGCTTAAATGAGCGCATTGGAGGCAAAACTAAGTTAAGGCAAGGAGGAGTTTACTTAATCACTGGCGGACTCGGCGGCATTGGTTTGGTATTGGCAGAATATCTAGCTAAGACAGTACAGGCTAAGTTGATCCTGATTGGACGAAAAGGGCTACCCAAGCGATCGCAGTGGGAACAATGGCTAGCAACCCATGATTCCCAAGATGCCATCAGCTGCAAGCTCCAGAAACTGCTGGCCCTTGAGGAATTGGGCGCACAGATTCAGGTCAATAGTGCCGATGTGGCTAATTTTGAACAAATGCAGGCAGCGATCGCTCAGGCATTACGACAATTTGGTGAGATTAATGGTGTCATCCACGCAGCTGGTATTGCCGGTGGCGGTATGGTTCAACTTAAAACACCGGATTTAGCAACCAGTGTCCTTGCACCGAAAGTGAAGGGGACACTAGTACTGGAGCAAGTTTTAAAGAATATCAATTTGGATTTCTTCGTGCTTTGTTCATCCCTAAGTTCCATACTAGGCGAATTTGGACAGGTAGATTATTCTGCCGCGAATGCCTTTCTAGATGTCTATGCTCACTCTCAAGCTTCCAAACCTGATCAATTCACAGTCGCAATCAACTGGGATAGTTGGCAAGAAGTCGGGATGGCAGTGGAAACTGTAATACCAGATGAGATCAAACACTTACGTGAAGAAAATCTCAAAAAAGGAATAGCACCTCAAGAGGGTGCTGATGCGTTTAATCGCATTCTGGGGACTGGGCTACCTCAGATTGTTGTGTCAACACAAGATATCCAAGCCATAATTGATCAGAACCATTCCTACCAATCCCTGGAAGAGGGATTTGCGTTTTTAGAAGAGAAATTAGCGACGAATTTCTTCAAACCAACCCATCCCCGCCCCAATCTAGGGAATGATTATATCGCTCCCCGTAACGAGGTCGAAAAAACCGTTGCAGAAATCTGGCAACAGCTTCTTGGGATCGAGCAGATAGGCATTTATGATAACTTCTTTGAATTGGGAGGCCACTCCCTACTGGCTACTCAAGTGATCTCTTGGTTGCGTAAAGAGTTTAAGGTGGAATTGGCCTTGCATAGTTTCTTTGAGACACCGACTGTCGCTGATCAAGCTTTGGCAGTTAAACACAGACAAAGCTCAGGAGAAAACAATCAGGTCAATGCAATTGAAAGAATTGATCGGGGTAATGCTCAACAGAAGTTGGCAAAACTCAATCAAATTTCAGACCAAGAAGTTGAGTCATTACTCAACGAGATGTTAGCTGAAAAGGACGTTGCTCAATGACTAATACTGACGAAAATATTACTGAGCTTTCACCGGAAAAAAAGCGTGAACTTCTGGCACAGCTACTTCAAAAAAAGGTTAGCCAGTCTCACTTTTTCCCAATGTCTTTTGCCCAAGAGCGCCTGTGGTTTCTCGACCAGTTGCAACCCGGTCAACCCTTATACAACGAAGCCTATGCTTTCCACCTGAAGGGGTCACTCAACGTGACTGCACTGGCGCAGAGTCTCAACGAAATTGTCCGGCGTCATGAAGTTTGGCGTACTAATTTTACTATAGTAAATGGGCAACCGTTCCAGGTCATTGCCCCAACCTTAGCTTTGGCTCTACCGATAGTAGATCTACAGTCGCTTCCAGAAGATGCGCTGGAGGCAGAAATACAACGCCTTGCAACTGAGGAGCAAGCACGACCCTTTGATTTGGCAAAAGAAGCACTAGTACGAACCACTCTGCTGCAATTGAGTCAAGCTGAATACGTATTGCTGTTCACAATGCACCACATTGTGTGTGACCAATGGTCTTTTGAAGTACTCATCTGGGAAGTCGCGGAACTTTATAAAGCCTTCTCCAAGGGTAAGCTGTCACCACTCCCAGAACTTCCAATCCAGTATGCAGATTTTGCTGTCTGGCAGCAACAGTGGCTCCAGGGACAAGTGCGAGAGGCTCAACTGTCATACTGGAAGCAGCAGTTGAGCAGTATTCCAAGTGTACTAGAGTTACCCACTGACCATCCTCGTCCACCGATTCAGACCAATCGAGGCGCAAAGCAATCTCTGGTTCTGTCCAAGTCCCTAACTGAAGCTCTTAAGGCACTAAGCCAACAGGAAAAGGCAACACTATTCATGACACTACTAGCAGCGTTTCAGACGTTGCTTTACCGTTACACTGGTGAGGACGACATTGTGGTAGGCACTACCATCTCTGGTCGCAACCGAGCTGAAATCGAGGGACTAATTGGGTTTTTTGTCAACACCTTGGTTATGCGTACTGAACTTTCGGGTACTCCAAGTTTCCGAGAGATTTTGAACCGAGTCCGAGAGGTTGCTCTGGGGGCTTACGCTAACCAAGACTTGCCCTTTGAGCAGCTTGTGGAGAAATTGCAGCCGAAGCGTAACCTGAGCCACACACCGTTATTTCAGGTGATGTTCCAACTCCAGAATACCCTAACCACGACTTTGGAGCTACCAAGTTTAACCTTAAGTCCTTTGAAGTTTGACAAAGAAACGGCGAAATTTGATCTGACCCTAAGTATGGTAGAAGTAAAGCAAGGGCTGATTGGAACTCTGGAGTACAATACCGATCTGTTCAATGCAGCTACCATTACCCAGATGCTGGGGCATTTCCAGAGCTTGCTAGAAGGCATTATCGTCAATCCCGACCAGCAAATATCAAAACTGCCTATCTTAAGTGAGGCAGAACGGCAACAACTTTTGGTAGAGTGGAACAATACCCAAGCTGACTATCCTCAAAACCAATGCATACATGAGTTATTTGAAGCTCAGGTAGAGCGAGCCTCGCTAACGCCTGACAGCATTGCAGTAGTCTTTGAAGACCAACAACTGACCTATCAAGAACTGAATGCCAGAGCAAATCAGCTAGCGCACTACCTGCGTTCAGCAAAGCTGTCGCGTAGCGATTCGCTTGGCGTCAGACCAGAGGTACTGGTAGGAATTTGCATGGAGCGATCGCTTGACATGGCGATCGCAATTCTCGCAACCTTAAAAGCTGGTGGAGCATATGTACCATTAGATCCATCCTATCCGCAAGAACGGTTGGCTTTAATATTAGAAGATGCGAAACCTCTGGTATTGCTTACCCAAAAGCACCTAGTTGCAGAACTCCCTCAATATGGGGCTAAAGTTGTGTGCATAGACGCAGACTGGGAGATAGATGCCTTTGGCTCTGCTGAGGAAAACCCCAGTAGTGGCGTGACAGTGGAAAATCTGGCTTATGTGATTTACACCTCCGGCTCTACGGGAACACCTAAAGGCGTTCTGATAACGCACCAAGCTTTGGTGAACCACAGCATTGCTGCTGCAAAAGCTTATCAACTTCAACCAGAAGATCGCATTCTCCAATTTGCTTCTATTAGCTTTGATGTTGCCGCAGAAGAACTGTTTGCATCATGGTTAAGTGGGTCAACTGTTGTGATCCGACCTAATCGGATACTAGCTTTTGCCAATTTCCTCCAATTCTTGGAACAGGAAAAACTAACTGTTCTCAATTTACCAACTGCATACTGGCATGACTGGGTGTCCGACCTTGCTCAAACAGAAACACTATTACCTTCCACACTTCGCTTAGTGATTGTAGGAACCGAGCAAGCTTTACCAGAAAAACTTGCGCTTTGGGAGAAATTAGTAGGCAATCTCTACCATAAGCTGCCCGGAGGACATCTACGCATCCGTTGGCTGAATGCTTACGGACCGACTGAGGCAACGATTGGCGCAACAATTTATGAGCCACCTGAACCAACTACCTGGCAAGAAAACCAATCCATTTATAGAGTACCGGTTGGGCGTCCGATTGCCAACACCCAAATCTATTTGTTAGACAAACATTTAAACCCTACACCATCAGGTGTACCAGGTGAATTGTATATTAGTGGTGTCGGTATTGCCAGGGGCTATCTCAATCGCCCTAAACTCACTGCCGAGAAATTTATTCCCAACCCTTTTAGCGAGAAATCAGGGACACACCTGTATAAAACTGGCGACTTAGCCCGCTATCTGCCCAACGGAGATATCGAACTGCTTGGACGTATCGACCATCAAGTTAAAATCCGGGGCTTCCGCATCGAACTAGGCGAGATTGAATCAAAATTGAAGCAACACGCTAAAGTACGCGAAGCAGTGGTAGTGGATCGAGAGAACGAGGAGGGTGACAAGCGCCTAGTAGCTTATGTAAGCCCTCATTTTGAGCAGACGCTTACAGTCACGGAACTGCGTAGTTTTCTTCAGGAGAAGCTACCACAATACATGGTGCCCTCGGCTTTGATCGTACTCCCAGCCTTGCCGCTTTTGTCTAACGGTAAGCTCGATCGCCACTCCCTACCAGCACCGGAAACTCTGCGCCCAGAGATCGAAGTTGCTTATGTGATGCCGCAAACTGAGGTGGAACAAAAAATTGCGACTGTTTGGCAAAATGCTCTCAATATTGAGAATATAGGTATTCACGATAACTTCTTTGAACTTGGTGGCCATTCGTTGCTAATGGTTAAGGTTCATACTCAATTACGTCAAATATCCAAAACTGATTTATTATTGCTCGATCTGTTCAGATACCCGACCATAAGTTCCCTCGCAGAGTTCTTCAGTCAAGCTGATAATCAAACATTACCTTTGAGTGAAACTAATATTCAAACAGAAAAAATCTCTGCTGGTAAATCTCAACAGAAAAGACATCGGGAAAAAATAAAGTCAATTATGAATATTAAAGGAGTTCATGAATAATGAATATTCCCATAGAATCTACTCAGATAAATGGTTCAGAAATAGCGATTATTGGTATAGCAGGACGTTTTCCTCAAGCAAAAAATCTTGAGGAATTTTGGAAAAATCTTCAAAATGGTATAGAGTCAATTTCTTTTTTTAGTGATGAAGAACTGTTATCTTCAGGGACAGATTCAGCCATATTCAATGACCCAAAATTTGTCAAAGCACGGGCTGTATTGGAAGATGTAGAACTTTTTGATGCTTCCTTCTTCGGTTTCAATCCCAGAGAAGCCGAAATTACCGATCCGCAACACCGGATTTTTTTGGAATGTGCGGATGTTGCGCTGGAAGATGCCGGTTATGACTCGCAAACCTACAAAGGTTCGATAGGAGTTTACGCCGGATCTAGCCTAAGTACCTACTTACTTAACGTTTACTTAAACCAAAATATTATAAATTCTATAGATTATAACCAACTGGCGATCGCAGGTGACAAAGATTATCTAACTACACGCGTTTCTTACAAACTTAATTTAACTGGACCTAGTTATACAGTTCAAACTGCCTGCTCAACTTCATTAGTTGCGGTTCATTTGGCTTGCCAAAGCTTGCTCAATGGTGAATGTGATATGGGTTTGGCAGGTGGTGTTTCCATAAGTTTTTCTCGAAAAACTGGCTATTTTTACAAAGAAGGGGGAATTGGGTCTCCTGACGGACACTGCCGCGCTTTTGATGCTAAGGCCCAGGGAACTGTTAGCGGCGAAGGTGTAGGTATTGTGGTTTTGAAGAGATTAGAAGATGCTCTAGCAGATGGAGATTCTATTCATGCTGTGATCAAAGGTTCCGCTATCAATAATGATGGATCTTTTAAGGTTAGCTATACAGCACCTCGCATAGATAGTCAAGCCAAGGTGATTAGAACCGCTCAAGTCGTTGCCGAGGTTGAACCTGAAACAATTACCTATATTGAGGCTCATGGTACAGGGACATCTTTAGGAGATCCCATTGAAATTGCGGCGCTAACACAAGCTTTTCGAGCCAGCACTGAGAAAAAAGGCTTTTGTGCTATTGGCTCGGTGAAGACAAACATCGGGCATTTAGACGCTGCTGCTGGGGTGACGGGTTTGATTAAAACAGTCTTAGCTCTCAAGCATAAACAAATACCACCTAGTTTGCACTTTCAGGAACCTAATCCGCAGATTGATTTTGCCAACAGTCCTTTTTACGTCAACACCACACTTTCGGAATGGAAAACAAACGGCACTCCGCGACGTGCAGGTGTCAGTTCCTTTGGGATTGGTGGGACGAATGCTCATATAATTCTTGAAGAAGCCCCACCTCTTGAAACCTCCAGTACTTCTAGCCCTTGGCAGTTGTTGCTACTCTCAGCTAAGACGACTACAGCTTTAGAAGCCGCTACAAATAATCTGGTAAATCATCTCCAGCAGTATTCTAATTTAAAGCTTGCAGATGTAGCTCACACACTTAGTGTTGGTCGTCGAGCTTTCGACCATCGCCGGATGGTGGTGTGCCAAGACGTTAAGGATGCAGTGAAGTTGCTTTCTAGTTTAGATCCACAACGAGTGTTCACTCACTACCAAAAGCCTTCCACTTGCTCGATTGTTTTTATGTTTTCCGGTCAGGGAACGCAGTACATGAATATGGGGAGGGAACTTTATCAGAGTGAGCCAACCTTCAGTGTGGCAGTTGATAACTGTTGTGAACTGCTTAAACCGCACTTGGATTTTGACCTCCTCCATCTACTGTATCCTGATGAAGCAGAGAAAGAAAAGGCAGCAGAGCAACTAAACCAGACTTTTGTTGCCCAGCCAGCACTGTTTACCATTGAATATGCCCTAGCTCAGTTGTGGATGACTTGGGGTGTGCGTCCCGAAGCGATGATTGGTCACAGTATTGGGGAATATGTGGCAGCAACTCTTTCCGGGGTTTTCTCCCTCGAAGACGCTTTAGCGCTAGTCGCAAACCGAGGACGACTGATGCAGCAACTGCCCAGTGGGGAAATGCTCTCTGTTCAACTTAGCGAACAAGAGGTACAACCCCTATTGGTTCGAGAACTGTCTTTAGCCGCAACCAATGGACTTGCCTCCTGTGTGGTTTCTGGTTCAACGCAGGCAATTGAACGATTGCATCAAAAGCTACAAGAAAAAGGTGTAGGCTGTCGGCGGTTGCATACATCCCATGCTTTTCATTCGCAAATGACGGAGCCAATTCTCGACTCGTTTTCTGATTTATTCCAAAAAGTCACACTAAATCCTCCGAAAATTCCGTTTGTGTCTAACGTGAGTGGTACTTGGATTACAACAGCAGAAGCAACAGACCCCTACTATTGGGCAAAGCATCTGCGGCAAACTGTGCGCTTTAGTGAGGGAATAACTGAGTTACTCAAAACACCTGGGCGCATACTGCTAGAGGTTGGGCCAGGAAGAACTTTGAGTACTTTCGCGCTGACGCATCATAATTTGGAACCAGTAGTGCTGACTTCAATCCGCCATCCACAGGAGCAACAGTCAGATGTAGCGTTTTTACATCACACTTTAGGCAGGCTCTGGCTTTTCGGAGTCAAAGTAGACTGGTCTAGTTTTTATGCCAATGAACAACGCCATCATATTCCCTTGCCGACCTATCCATTTGAGCGTCAGCGTTACTGGATTGAACAGCAAAAACAGTCACTTTTACAGGGTTTTCAGCCTAGAGTAACAGCAACCCAGTTGTGGGAATCTCTGGTAGAAGCAGGAGAAACGCAGGCTCGTGCAACTATCGCGATACTTGACGAAGAAACTTATTTGGCGAAGAAACAGTGGTCGGATCGTTTATGCACTACCTATATTAACCTTGCCCTGAAGAAGTTAGGTGCTTTTGGTAACTTTGATGAAAAGTATTCTTCTCAAGAGTTATTTGAGCGATGTCATATTATTCCTCGCTATCAGCAATTGTTATATCGCTTTTTGGATGTGCTAGTAGAGCAAGGTCACTTACAGCAAGAGGAGAAACTGTTTACTAAGTTTGTACCCTTTTCTACGGAGGATTTAAATACTCTGCTAGCAGAAATTAACCATAGATGGGCAGACACACCCCAAATGGGAAATTTAATTAAGCAGTGTGGCGAAAATCTGCCAGTCGTGCTGATGGGGGAAAAAGAACCGTTAGAGTTGTACTTTGCGACGGTAGATGAAAAGGTAAAAACCTCAGAATCTGAATTGCCGTTGAATACTTACTTAAAAGGAATTCTTCGAGCAAGTCTGGAACAGGTGGTGAAGTCCTTACCGCAAGATGTGAACTTAAGAATCTTGGAAATTGGCGGTGGACAGGGTATTGCCACGACAGAATTATTGCCTGTGTTGCCTCCAGAACAAACAAACTACACCTTTACGGATGTGGGTGGTTTGCTCTTAAACCGAGCCAAAGAAAAGTTTACTGCTTATCCTTTCGTCGAGTATCGTTTCCTAGACATTGAAAAATCTCTGATTGAGCAAGGTTATTCCAGCGATCGCTTTGATGTTATCATCGCTGTCAATGTATTGCATGTCACCCGTAACATTGAAAAAACTCTAGATCGCGTGCGCTCTTTGCTGGCTCCTGGAGGATTTTTGTTGCTCTGGGAGATAACTCAACCTCAATTAGATTTTGACATTACAGACGGTCTGCTGATGAATCCGTTAGAGGATGAAGAACGCAGCCGAGGTAATCCATTTTTGTCTAAAGAGCAATGGCAAGAAAAACTGCGATCGCATGGGTTTGGTGAGGTAGCTGTTTTCTCACAAACAGAAGCTTTTGGGGAACAAATCTTCTTGGCTAGAGCTTTGGCAACTGACTCAGTATCTACTGCATTTACAGTTCGGCTTCAAAAAGAAGATGTTCAATTATCTCTAGACAAAAGACCTGATATTGCCGACTGGTTTTACATTCCTTCTTGGAAACGCTCGATGCTGCCGCAACCATTTATACCTGGAATTGAGAAAAATCAACCGGGATACTGGTTAATATTTGGGGATGAGTGCGGTTTGGGCGAAAAAATGGTGCAGCAGCTAGTACTTGCGGATCAGAATGTAATTACTGTAAAAATCGGGGAGCAATTTCAGCGTGAGAGTGAGTGCAGATATACAATTAATCCTCAACAACAGGATGACTACGCTACTCTCTTTAAAGAACTGCGTCAACTAAATAAGATTCCCAACAAGATAGTTCACTTATGGAGCGTCACACCCGACATTGAACCAGAATCAGAAATTAAGTTACAGGAAAAAATTGAGGCACTTGGCTTTTACAGTTTACTATTTCTTGCCCAGGCAATTGGAGAACACAATTCCACTGATTCTCAAGTTACAGTGATCTCAAACAATATGCAGGCAGTAACAGGTGCAGAGGTGTTGTGTCCAGAGAAGGCACTAGTTCTTGGCCCATGTCAGGTCATACCGCTAGAGTACCCAATCAGCTGCCGTAGCATTGATATTGTTGTTCCCAAATCCGAAAGTAGGCAACAGCAGCAACTTATCGACCAACTCCTAGCAGAATTAGTTAGCGAACCTTCCAGCCAGATTATTGCCTACCGTGGACTCCACCGGTGGGTGCAAGATTTTGAACCAGTCCGATTAGATGCAACCGTTGCAGAAAATCCTCGATTAAAAGAAAGAGGAGTTTATCTGATTACTGGTGGATTGGGGGGAGTTGGTTTGACACTAGCAGAATACTTGGCACAGAGCGTACAGGCAAAATTAGTATTGTTGGGGCGATCGCCTTTCCCGGAACCAGACGAGTGGGAAATATGGCTATCTACTCATGATCAACAAGATGATATAAGTTCTAAAATTCGCAAATTGCAAAACCTAGAAGCACTGGGATCAGAAATTATGGCGATCGGTGCTGACGTTGCTGACTCTGAACAAATGTCGGTGGCGATCGCCAAAGTCAATCAACGATTTGGTCAGATCAATGGAGTAATTCATGCAGCAGCCGTTTCTGGCGGAGGTATGATTCAATTAAAAACAAAAGAAGATGCTGCAAATGCGATCGCACCGAAAGTGCGGGGAACACGAGTACTTGAAGCTCTCTTTAAAGAGACCAAACTTGATTTCTTTGTACTTTGTTCATCACTGAGTTCATTTGCTGGGGCATCCGGGATGGTAGATTATACCTCTGAAAATGCCTTCATTGACTCTTTCGCTCACTATAATGCTTTCAAACATGACACATTCATCAAATCTATTAACTGGGATAGATGGAACAGTTTAGGAATGGCAGTTCCTGTTGAAGCACGGCATCAGGAGATAACAGGAGAAGAGTTAATAGGAGGAATGACCCATGAAGAGGGCATTGAAGCGTTTAGACGCATTTTATGCAGTAGCACAGTTCCTCAGGTCATTGTATCAACTCAAGATTTTTCCAGCCTGATCAAGCCAAAGAAATCAACTCAGTCCTTGGAGGAAAAATTAGCCCAGATGAGTCAATCTAAACCAACTCATCCTCGTCCCCATCTTGCGAATGCTTATGTTGCTCCTGGCAACGAAGTTGAGCGAAGCCTTGCTGATATTTGGCAACAACTTCTAGGTATTGAACAGGTAGGAATTCACGACAACTTCTTTGAATTGGGAGGAGACTCTTTATTTGCCACTCAACTCGTTTCTCAACTGTGCAAAACTTTCCAAATAGAACTTTCTTATAAGGGCTTTTTTAATGAACCGACAGTAGCTGAGTTGGCTAAGGTTATTGTACAAAAGCTGGCTGAACAGACTGATTTGGAAGATTTAGCTAGAGCTTTAGCAGATATTGAGCAATTATCAGAAGATGAGGCGCAGACAATACTTGCTTCGCAAAAATTAAGTAATTAACTGAGTTTGATATGACTATGGAATTACCTCTTTCTTTATCTGAAGTTATTGGGTTGAGTTTTTTGACAATTGGGCTGATTGTTGTTACACCCTTAGTTATATATTTGCTTAAAATAACACAAGATTCACAGTACTTAAAAAAATTATTAAAGAATTTCAAATAAAGTAATCGACCAGACCTGATATGGCTATAAAATCTCTTTCTTTTTTCGACATTGTGAAGTTGAGTTTTGTCTTGATTGCATTGTTTGTTGCCACACTCCTAATCGTTTATCTACTCAAGAGGATGCGGCAAAAGAATAAATGCAAATTGGTATGGACATCTATTGATTTTGTTGAGCGTCGCAGTCATCTTTCATGTGATGAGTTTGTGGATAAATATGCCTCTGTTGGCAAACCTGTTATCATCACTGACGTGATGCAAGACTGGAAAGCCATGAAAAAGTGGAATTTGGATTTTTTCAAGTCGCATTACGGCTCAATTGAACACGTCGTAAAAAACGACAAAAATGAAGATCGGGCTTTCATGACTATTGCTGATTACATTGACTATATGAGTGTCGAAAATAGTGACGAATGTCTATATTTAGCTAATTGGGTAGTTTCTTATTACCCTGAACTTTTAGAAGACTACAAAGAACCGGTTTACTTTTCTAATTGGTTTCAAAGGCTACCAAGAAAACTTTTACAAAAATACGAATATGATAACCCAGAAATATTTATAGGTCATAAGGGTACATCGGTCGGTCTTCATAAAGATCCTAGTAGTTGTGCCGCTTGGTTGGGATTGATTTCTGGACGTAAAAAAATTATTTTCTTTACACCAGAGCAAAAAGATGTTTTGTACGAAGGAAAAGTAGATGCCTTCAATCCTAATTTAGAAAAGTTTCCACTTTACGCCAAAGCCAAGCCAGTGGAAGTCATACTTGAACCAGGAGAAATCATTTATATCCCGCCGAACTGGTGGCATCAAGTGAACAACCTAGAAAACAGCATCGGTATGGGAAATCTTTTTGTAAACGAATGGAACTCGGAAGTAGTCTTCCAATCTTTTGTTGAAGGGGGTTCTATCAAAGGTTATCTTCTACCATTAATTTTGGAGTTTCCTTGGTTGAGTAGATTTATGCTTGCTGTTGGTTTACTTTAAACCCAATACTTCTCAAACAATTAGCGTTTTTACATTTATTATTTGATATTGGTTTCTATAAATGAGTGACCTTTCCCAAAAAATTGCTGCTCTTTCCCCAGAGAAACTTAAGCTTCTTGCAAAACGGCTTAACCAGAAAAAAGGAGACATCTTCTTACGATCGCAAATAGTCCCTCAAAGTCGAGAGTCCAACTCCTTTCCCCTATCCTTTGCCCAGCAGCGCCTGTGGTTTCTCGACCAGTTGCAGCCTGGTCATAGTGCCTATAACATCTTCCAGTCCATGCGTCTGGTAGGATCGCTAAATGTGGGGGTGTTAGAGCAAAGCTTTCAAGAAGTGGTGAAGCGTCACGAAGTTTTAAGAACCACATTCACTACAGTGGATGGTCAATCAATACAAGTTATTGCTCCAACCCCTACTTTCAGACTATTATTGGTAAATTTGCAACAAGTTGCCATAGACAAGAGGGAAGTTGAGGTTCTGCGACTAGCTTATGAAGAAGCTCAATACTCCTTCAACTTAGCCAAAGTCCCCTTACTCCGAGTTACTCTACTGCGGCAAAGCGAGACAGATCATGTCCTATTGTTGACCATGCATCACATCATCTCTGATGGTTGGTCAATAGGCGTGCTTATTTGTGAAATCGCAGCCCTTTACGAAGCCTTTTGTCTGGGAAAACCCTCACCGCTTCCTCAACTATCTATCCAGTATGCAGATTTTGCCGTTTGGCAACGACAATGGTTACAAGGAGAGCAACTAGAAACTCAAGTTGCTTACTGGAAGCAGCAGTTGGGTGATCGCCTACCTACACTCGAACTACCCACTGACCGTCCCCGACCAAGAATTCAGACTTTCTCTGGAGCAAGGGAAGCTCTAATGTTACCCAAAACCTTATCCGAGAAGCTTAAAGCTCTGAATCAACGGCAAGGTGTTACGCTATTTATGATACTACTTGCAGCGTTTGGGACTTTGCTTTCCTGGTACACAGGGCAAGAAGATATCGTCGTGGGTACTGATATCGCCAACCGCAACCAAGCCGAGACCAAGAGATTGATTGGGTTCTTTGCCAACCAACTGGTATTGCGTACCGATTTATCAGGAAATCCTACCTTTCTAGAGTTATTAGAACGAGTTCGCGAAATGACCCTGGAAGCCTATGCTTACCAGGATCTGCCCTTTGACAAACTGGTAGATGCTCTGAATCCGAAACGGGAGTTGAATCGCTCACCATTGTTTCAGGTAAAGCTAGTTTTGGAAAATACCCAAACCCCGTCTTTAGAACTTTCAAATCTGACTATAAGCTCCTTAAAGGTCGAAAATAAAACAGTGCAGTTTGACTTACTCCTAGAGCTAAATGAGACAGAGAAAGGACTATTTGGTGTATGGGAATATAATACAGACCTATTTGACACTGCCAGTATTGCCCAGATGTCGAGAAATTTTGAAATGCTTTTAGGCAAGATTTCGACACATCCAGAAGCTAAATTGAATGAGCTAAAAACAATTCTTTCTGAAGCAGACAAGCAGCATAATCTCGCCCAAGAACAAGTTTATCAAAACACAATTAAACAAAAATTAATGAACGTTAAACGCAGAACTACTAGCAGATTATAAGCTTAAGGAAATACAATTTATGACAAAAACTGAATCTCAAGGATATAATATCAATCATTTAGGAACAGGAAGACGTAAGAGCGTCAATCTCTCGCCAGAAAACTTAATAAAAACAGAGTTTATTCAGTCTGACACTAACTTTCCTTTAGTGATCAAACCTAGCATAAAAGGTGTGAATCTGGAAAACTGGGCTGAGAACAATCGTAAATTTGTAAACACCGAATTATTAAAATATGGAGCTATCCTTTTTCGGGATTTCAAAGTTAAATCAGTAGAGGAATTAGAGCAAATCATCGCAGCTATTTGTGGAGAAGCAATGGAGTATCGTTATCGGGCATCTCCACGAACTCAAGTAGGCGGTAGAATTTATACTTCAACTGACTACCCTGCTGAACAAAGTATCTTTCCCCACAATGAACACGCATATTCTCTGACCTTTCCGTTAAAAATATTCTTCTTTTGTATGAGTCCAGCGCTGGAGGGAGGAGAAACTCCAATTGGTAGTTGTCGAAAAGTTTTTGAGCGGATTAATCCAACTATCCGCGATCGCTTTATTGAAAAGAAAGTGATGTATATGCGTAACTTTGGCGATGGATTTGGTCTTCCTTGGCAAACTGTATTTCAAACAACAGACAAAATAAAGGTAAAGGAGTATTGCCAAAGTCATGGAATTGAGGTTGAATGGAAAACAGGCGATCGCTTAAGAACTCGACAAGTTGGACCCGCTATTATCAAACATCCTCAGACCGGTGAAATGGTCTGGTTCAACCACGCGACTTTTTTCCACGTTTCCACTTTGGAACCAACAGTCCGCGATTCATTGTTGACAAATTTACAAGAACAAGACTTACCGACTAACACATATTACGGAGATGGTTCTCCAATAGAGCCATCAGTGTTAGCTCATCTGAGAGAAGCTTATCAACAGGAAATGGTCATCTTTTCCTGGCAAAAAGGAGATGTATTGATGTTGGACAATATGTTATCAATACATGCCCGCAAGCCATTTGTCCCTCCCAGAAAAATTTTAGTAGGAATGGCTGAACCGTATACTCCCCAATGCGTTTAATTGACATAGAGGTATAAATATGCAAGCAGAAAGTATGGAGGGGTTTCAACTTTCACCTCAGCAAGAGCATCTATGGTTGCTGGAACAAATTGATAAAAGTGAAGCGTATCGTAGCAATTGCGCGATTTTAATTGAAGGTAATCTCGATATAAATAACCTAGAATTGGCATTGCAAGATATTGTCGATCGCCATGAGATACTTCGTACCTATTTTCCTTGTCTACCTGGGATGACTCTTCCAGTGCAGGTAATTACAAACCACAAGTTAAAATTAGACACAAAGCACAATCTTAGTAGTTTGAATCCTCAACAACAAGAAGCTAAGATTGAAGCAATATATCAGCAATTTAACCAGTTGCCTTTTGACTATCAGCAAGGTTCAATTTTACAGACATCCCTGATAACTTTATCGCCAGAGAAACATCTGTTATTTCTCAGTTTACCTGCTCTTTGCGGAGATAATGCAAGTCTGATAAATCTCGTAGAAGAAATTGCCATTTTATATTCCAATCAATCGCCAAATAAGCTATCTGTAGAACCACTGCAATACGCAGATTTTTCGGAATGGCAAAATCAAATCCTTGAAGCAGAGGAAACAGCACTAGGAAGAAACTATTGGCGCAAGCAAGACTTTTCTGCTATTGAATATTTACAGCTTCCTGATGAAATCTCTCTTTCGGAAAAACAGAAATTTGAACCAAAATTATTAAGTTCAATAATTGCACCTGAACTAATAGTAAAAATTGAAGTTTTAGCTCAGAAGTATAATACATCTGCTTCTATATTTTATTTAACTTGCTGGTTGATTCTGCTTTGGCGACTTATTGGACAATCCAAGATAATAGTTAGCAACGCTGTTGATGGCAGGAAATATAATGAACTAAAAAACGCATTAGGGCTGTTTGCTAAATACTTACCAGTTCGTTGTGATCTAGAAGATAATTTCCAGTTTAGTCAAGTTATACAGGAGATTCATAAATCTGTAGAATCTATCTACAAATGGCAAGATGGTTTTACTTGGGAACAAATATCATCCGATACCAAATCAGAGAACTTGTCTTTTTTACCTTTTGGCTTTGATTTTCAATCAGAAGATAGAAAGTATTTTGCAGATAGTATAATATTTACAATTTCCCAGCGTTACACCTGCATTGAACGTTTTAAAATAAAGCTCTATTGTCAGCAAAGGGATGATTTAATAAATACAGAATTTCATTATGATTCTAACCTATTTTGTGCAAACGATATTGAAAGATTAGCAGAGCAATTTCACAAGTTAGTAGAAAGTGCTGTAAATAATCCAGAAGCTGTAATCAGTGAATTAGAAATTTTAAGCGATCGCACCCGACATAAACTTCTAATTGAGTTCAACCAAACACAGGCTGATTATCCTCAAGATAAGTGTATTCACCACTTATTTGAAGAACAAGCAGAGCGAACACCAAACAATATTGCTGTTACATTTTCTGACCAGAAACTTACCTATCGTGAATTAAACGCTCGTGCCAATCAAATGGCTCACTACCTCCAAAGGTTAGGAGTTGGAAAAGAGGTAATGGTGGGAATTTGTATCGAGCGATCCCTCGAAATGATTGTTGGGATTTTAGGTATTCTCAAAGCTGGTGGAGCTTATATTCCACTCGACCCCAATTATCCGTCAGAGCGTTTAGCCTTCATATTAGAAGATACCAAAACACCAGTATTATTGACTCAGCAACGACTGCTTTCGGGTTTACCAACCCATAACGCCCAAACAATTTGCTTGGATACAGCTTGGGAAATTATTGCTCAGGAGAGTCAAGAAAATCTCTCGCTCAAAACCCATAGTGAAAACTTAGCTTATGTCATTTACACCTCTGGTTCTACAGGCAAACCTAAAGGAGTGCAGATTGCACATCGCCATTTAGTAAACTCTACAACTGCTCGGATTACTTACTATCAAGAACCCGTTAGCAGCTTCCTATTACTTTCTTCCTTTGCTTTCGATAGTTCTGTGGCGGGTATTTTTTGGACTCTTTGTTCTGGAGGGATTCTTTGTCTTCCCCAAGAAGGGTTGCAATTGGACATTCCAAAACTATTAGAGTTAATCGTTGAAAATCATGTTTCCCATTTATTAAGCCTTCCATCTTTGTATACTATTTTATTGGAGGAGGCCAAACCCGAACAATTAACATCACTCCGTATCGTCATTGTTGCTGGTGAATCTTGTCCAGCAGAGTTAGTACAACGTCATCACCAATTGCCATCAAAACCATCTTTATTTAATGAGTATGGGCCAACAGAAGGCACAGTTTGGAGCAGTGTATACCATTGTGGCTCTCAACAAACCAAAGGGCAAGTATCGATTGGTCAACCCATTGCTAATACGCAGATTTATCTACTTAACTCTCATTTGCAACCTGTTCCTGTTGGCGTTATCGGCGAAGTTTATATCAGTGGTGATGGTTTAGCAAGAGGCTATCTCAACCAAGCTGCCTTAACTAGCGAAAAGTTCATTCCTAACCCATTTAGCGATCGCCCAGGAATGCGCCTTTACAAAACGGGAGATTTAGCCCGTTATCTGAGCGATCGCAACATTGAATTTCTGGGAAGGCTTGACCAGCAGGTTAAAATCCGGGGTTATCGTATAGAACTGGGAGAGATTGAAGCGGTACTGGATCAACATCCACAGGTGCGGGAGGCTGTAGTTATAGCCCAGAAGCAGGAACTTCAGGATATACGCCTCGTGGCATATCTGGTTGCTAACCAGCAGCCAGTTCCTCTCATTAATGAACTTCGTCGCTATTTGTTGGATCATCTGCCTGAATATATGGTAGCGTCAGCTTTTGTTCTGCTCAAGGAAATGCCACTGTTGCCCAACGGCAAGGTAGATCGTCGAGTACTACCCGATCAGCCCCAGCTGAATCTGGAAGAAAACTTTGTGGCTCCTGAGACTGAACTTGAGCAAACTATTGCTATAATTTGGCAAGAAGTACTTCACGTCGAGAAAGTAGGCATTGATCACAATTTCTTCGATCTTGGCGGTCATTCATTGCTGATGGTTCAGGTACACAGCAAACTGTATCAAACTCTTAATAAAGAGATATCAATTGTTGAAATGTTTCAATATCCAACGATTAGTGCATTGGCGAAACATTTAAGTCAACAATTAGCAGAAAAACCTGATTTACAACCAAGTCACGATTTAGTTAATACTCGTAGAGAATCAAAGAAACAACAAAGACAACTCCGACAAAAACATCAAGAAAAAAGCCATTAGG
The DNA here is from genome assembly GCF_029379315.1 of Nostoc sp. S13. GTDB lineage: Bacteria > Cyanobacteriota > Cyanobacteriia > Cyanobacteriales > Nostocaceae > Nostoc. Next base: position 21,338 of record NZ_JAQYWQ010000017.1, on the reverse strand, counting down.
AGGAGACTATGATGAATCAACCAAATGCATTTGATAGCCTCGATGAGATAGCGATCGTTGGTATGGCTGGTCGTTTTTCTAAAGCCAAAAATATCGAACAGTTTTGGCAGAATCTCCGAGATGGTGTCGAGTCTATTTCTTTTTTCAGTGATCAAGAATTATTGTCTTCTGGAATTGACCCAGCGATGCTGAGTCAACCTCAGTATGTAAAAGCAGGATCTGTATTAGAAGATATTGATTTATTTGATGCTTCATTCTTTGATTTTTCTGCGAAAGAAGCCCAAATCACTGATCCACAACACCGTTTATTCCTGGAGTGTGCTTGGGAAGCTTTGGAAGGCGCTGGCTACGATTCGGAAATATATACAGGTCGGATTGGTGTTTACGCTGGTGTCAGTTTAAATACTTACTTTTTGACAAACCTTTATACACAACCTCAAATTATAGAATCAGTCGGCAGTTACCGAATTTCGATTGGAAATAGTCCAGATTTTCTGCCTACATATATCTCATATAAATTAAATCTTAAGGGGCCAAGCATTAACGTCCAAACGGCCTGCTCGACTTCATTAGTTGCCGTTCATTTAGCTTGCCAAAGCTTACTAAATGGCGAAAGTGACATCGCTTTGGCAGGTGGCGTTTCGCTCCAAGTGCCACACAAAACTGGTTATCGCTATCAGCAAGGGGGAATTATGTCTCCCGATGGACACTGCCGTGCTTTTGATGCCAAAGCTCAAGGAACTATTAGCGGCAACGGCGTGGGTATTGTAGTTCTCAAGCGGTTAGAAGATGCTTTAGCAGATGGAGATTGTATTCATGCTGTGATTAAAGGTTCAGCTATTAACAATGATGGGTCTTTGAAAGTTGGTTTTACGGCTCCTAGTGTAGATGGGCAAGCAAAAGTAATTGCCGAGGCTCTTGCAATGGCTAGGGTTGAATCGGAGGCAATTAGCTATGTAGAGACTCATGGCACCGGTACAGTTTTAGGCGATCCGATTGAAATTGCCGCGCTGACACAAGCTTTTCGCCCCACAGATAAAAAGAACTATTGTGCGTTCGCGAAGCGTGCATATTGTGCAATCGCTTCAGTAAAAACCAATATCGGACACCTAGATGCTGCGGCTGGTGTTGCTAGTTTAATCAAGACTGTTCTCGCACTCAAACACCAGCAGATACCACCTAGCTTGCACTTTCAGCAGCCCAATCCCCAGATTGATTTTGCTAACAGCCCCTTTTATGTTAACCACAAGCTTTCAGAATGGAAGTCAAACGGTACTCCTCGCCGTGCGGGGGTTAGTTCCTTTGGGATTGGCGGTACCAATGCTCATATAATTCTTGAAGAAGCTCCTGCTGTTGAAACTTCTGGTTCTTCTCGTCCTTGGCAACTATTGCTGCTTTCTGCTAAGACCAATTCTGCACTAGAAACTGCAACGGAAAACTTAGTAAAGCACTTAAAGCAACATTCTGAACTCAACTTAGCCGATATTGCTTATACCCTGAAACTAGGTCGAAGGGCTTTTAGCGATCGCCGGATGTTGGTTTGTCAAAACCTTAACGATATAGTCACAGTCTTAGAAACGCCTGTTTCGGAAAGGGTTTTCACCAAATTCACCGAACCATCTGGGCAACAGATTGCATTTATGTTCCCCGGACAGGGTGCCCAGTATGTGGACATGGGTAGAGAATTATACGAGACTGAGACAATTTTCCGCAAACAGATTGATTACTGTTGTGAATTTCTCAAATCTTATCTGAAGTTAGACCTGCGGACATTATTGTATCTACATCAGCGAACGGAAGCGCCAACACAGCAACTACAACAAACTCATATTACCCAAAGCGCAGTATTTATAGTTGAGTACGCCTTGGCTCAGTTGTGGATGGCTTGGGGTATACGTCCGAATGCAATGATTGGTCACAGCATTGGCGAATATGTCGCAGCCTGCATTGCTGGTGTGTTCTCCTTAGAAGACGCATTGATACTCGTAGCCAAACGAGGACAACTGATGCAGCAGCTTCCATCGGGAACAATGATGGCTGTTTCACTACCAGAGCAAAAAATCCAACCCATTCTAGGAGAAAAACTCTCTTTAGCTGCAATCAACGCCCCAGATATGTGCGTAGTTTCTGGATTGGAAGAAGCGGTTGATGATTTACAAAAACGATTGACTGAGGAAGGTGTGGACTGTCGCCCTCTGCATACTTCCCATGCTTTTCATTCCCAAATGATGGACTCGATTCTGTTACCATTCCAGGAACAGGTTAGCAAAATTAGCCTTAATTCTCCAAAAATTCCTTTTGTGTCTAACGTCACCGGCACTTGGATAACCCCAGCACAAGCAACAGACCCGAAATACTGGGTAAAACATTTACGCCAAACAGTGCGTTTTAGCGAGGGAATTGCCGAATTGCTGCAACAGCCAAAGCGAATTCTTTTAGAGGTTGGGCCAGGGCGGACATTAAGTACCTTAGCTAACAAGCAAAAAGCAGCCCAGCAGGTAGTTCTTTCTTCACTAAGACATCCACAGCAACAACAATCAGATGTGGCGTTTTTACTAAATACATTGGGTAGACTCTGGCTAGAGGGAATAAATGTGGATTGGTCAGAATTTTATGCTCATGAAGAACGTCATCGAATTCCCTTGCCAACATATCCTTTTGAGCGAAAAAGATACTGGATTGAGCCTATTTTAGCTAATGATCACAATCCATCCTCTAAAAAGGAAATTTCTGTGTCTCAACCAGAAGATGTGATCATCAACTCAATCAAAGCTCCAGATCCGCAAATAGTCAACCAAAAATCCGAGAAACTCATCAACTCAATCAAAGCTCCAGATTCACAAATAGTCAACCAAAAATCCGAGAAACCTATAGCAAATACAGCCATTGAACAGATCATTTCACAGCATCTTCAGGTTATGTCTAAACTAATAGACTTATTACCACAGGGAAGTTTAGCCAGAGAAGTTGTGCCTTCATTGGCAGCTATCCATCAAGATGGGCAAATTGCTCAAACCTCAACTAATGGCTCTGCATTTACTAAGGCAGACTCTGAACAACAAATCAAAGACCGGAAATTTGCTTCCCAACAAATCGAAAAAGAATCGATGATGTTGAGTCCCCGCCAGCAGAAACATCTAGATGCTTTAATTGCACGTTTTGTCAAGCGTACCCAAGAATCTAAAAGACTCACCCAAACTTATCGTTCTTGCCATGCCAATAGCAGGGCAGTATCAGGGTTCTTTCCGTTTATTAAGGAGATGATATATCCAATCCATGCAGAGCGTGGCGAGGGTGCTAGACTCTGGGATGTCGATGGCAACGAATATGTAGACATTTCAATGGGGTTTGGTACGCTTTTATTTGGTCATTCGCCATCTTTTGCGATCGCAGCCATCCAAGAGCAGAGCAAGCAAGGTATACTAAATGGCCCACAATCGCGTCTTGCAGGTCAGCTAGCTGAGTTAATTTGCCAGTTGACAGGTGCGGAACGGACAGCCTTTTGTAACGATGGCACAGAAGCAGTGATGGGGGCTGTACGCATAGCACGTTCTGTTACAGGACGCTCAAAAATTGCTTTATTTGCTGGTTCTTATCACGGCGGTTCTGACGGAGTTTTGGTCAAAGGAGTAACAACCAATGACGGAAAGCTGCGTTCTGTCCCGATGACTTCAGGTATTCCATCATACTTGGCTGAGGATGTGATGGTGCTGGAGTACGGTACCTCCGAATCTCTCAACATTCTTAAAGACCATGCTCATAATTTAGCAGCGATTTTAGTTGAACCAATACAAAGCAGTCGCCCAGATTTTCAGCCTAAAGAGTTTCTATTTCAACTCAGACAATTAACCCAAGAAACTGGAACTGTTTTAATTTTCGATGAGGTAGTTACTGGCTTTCGGATGCACCCAGGCGGTATTCAGGCTTTATGGGGTATTCAAGCAGATATCACAACTTATGGTAAAGCTGTTGCTGCTGGCATCCCTATTGGGGTAGTGGCTGGCAAAGCTGCTTTCATGGATGCATTGGATGGAGGTATGTGGAACTATGGAGATGAGTCTTACCCCCAGGTGAAAACAACTTTTTTCGCTGGTACTTTTTTCAAACATCCTCTCGTCATGGCTGTCGCCTGGGCTACACTCAATCACATTAAAAACAATGGTTCCAAACTTCAGGAGGAGTTAAATCAACGCACAACACAATTAGCCGAGACTCTTAATAGTTACTTTGAACAAAAGCAAGTACCAATTCGAGTTGTTAATTTTGGCTCACTCTTTCGTTTTAATTGCCAGACTCAACTTAGTAATTTACTTTTCTATCACTTACTTGCAAAAGGGATTTATGTCTGGGAAGGACGCACTCTATATCTATCTACCGCTCATACTGATGAAGACATTGAACAGGTGATTAAGGCGGTCAAGGAAAGCATAGTTGAAATGCAAGAAGGAGGATTTTTTCCATCTGAACAGATTTCAACAAATGGCGGACAGATGACGACCAATCAAACTTTGACAAGCTCATCCTTAAACTTAGTTACTGAATCCCTGCCGGTTACTTCAAATGCAAAGTCAAAGTCTGCTGATGAGTTGTTTGAAACCCTGGTTGAGCAAATACCTGATGCTTTGGAGAATACTTATGCTGCTTCCCGTAAAAAGGTTGAGAACACCATTGCTAACACTTGGCAAGAACTCTTTGGTTTTGACAACGTGAACATTCACGATAACTTCTTTGATTTAGGTGGTGATTCTCTAACAGCCCTTCAGGCTATTTCTCTGTTAAATAAAAAATTAGACGTTGACATTCCTATAGAGAGTATTTACGAAGCACCAACTATAAACTCCCTTGCGAATATTATCTGCCCGCAACAGAAGGAAATCCTTTCTGCTAAACAAAGTATTTCTCGTGGTCAAAGACGAAGAGAAAAAATAAGTGAACGATAGTACTATATATAAAATCAAAAAATAGATCCTACTAATTAGTAATTAATAAAAATATAAATTATGATCAACAAATTAGAAAAAATTAATGACGTAGATGAGGCAGATGTAGCTGTTGTCGGTCTATCTGGGCGGTTTCCCAAAGCCCAGAATATTGAACAGTTTTGGCAAAATCTGCGAGATGGAGTAGAATCAACTTCATTTTTTTCTACTCAAGAATTAGAGTCTGCGGGTATAGACTCTGCAACCCTCAGTAACCCCAACTATGTAAAAGCAGCAGTTCCACTAGAACATATAGATTTGTTTGATGCGTCATTCTTTGGCTATAATCCCAGAGACGCTGAAATTATGGATCCCCAACACCGCATTTTTTTGGAGTGTGCGTGTGTTGCTCTTGAAAATGCTGGCTATAACCCCCAAACCTACTCTGGTTCAATAGGGGTTTACGCTGGTTCAACTATAAGTAATTATTTATTCAATCTTTATTCAAACCCCAACATTAGAGAATTAGCAAGCGATGTGGAAATTAGTCTGGGAAATCATCCCGATTATCTTCCCATGCGTGTCTCTTTCAAATTAAATCTAACTGGGCCAAGTTATGCAGTTCAAACTTCGTGCTCCACTTCTTTAGTTGCCGTCCACGTTGCCTGCCAAAGCTTGCTCAATTACGAATGTGATATGGCCTTAGCGGGTGGTATTTCAATATTAGATATGCAACCAAAAGGTGGCTATCTCTATGAAGAAGATGGGGTTTTGTCTCCTGACGGACATTGCCGCGCCTTTGATGCTAAGGCAAAGGGAACTATTTTCGGTAGCGGTGTAGGAATTGTGGTTCTCAAGAGGTTAAAAGATGCTCTTGCTGATGGCGATCGCATTCATGCAATAATTAAAGGCTCTGCTGTCAATAATGACGGTTCTTTGAAAGCCGGATTCACAGCTCCGAGTGTAGAAGGTCAAACGGAGGTGATTGCAGAAGCGATCGCTGCTGCTGGGGTAAAAGCTGATACTATCACTTACGTAGAGGCTCACGGGACAGGAACACCACTAGGCGATCCTATAGAAATTAAAGCTTTGACAAAAGCTTTTCGTACCAGTACACTCAAGCGTGGTTTCTGTGCGATCGGTTCAGTGAAAACCAATGTTGGGCATCTAGATGCGGCTGCCGGGATCGCAGGCTTAATCAAAACTATCTTGGCTCTCAAACACAAACAAATACCACCAAGCTTACATTGTGAGCAGCCCAATCCCCAGATCGACTTTGCTAATAGTCCCTTTTATGTAAATACCACACTGGCGGAATGGAAATCGGGCATAATTCCTCGTCGGGCTGGAATTACTTCACTTGGTTTTGGTGGAACTAACGCCCATGTCATTCTTGAAGAAGCCCCTGATATCGAAGCATCTAACGCTGGGCGAACTCATAAGTTGTTAATGCTGTGTGCAAAAACCAGCTCTGCTTTAGAAACCGCCACAGTAAATCTGACAAATCATCTTAAGCAGCATCCCGATTTGAATCTGGCTGATGTGGCTTACACTCTCCAAGTTGGTCGTCAAACTTTCAACCATCGCCGGATACTGGTGTGTGATGATATTGATCATGCAGTTGAGGCACTGCATACTCTAGAAGCTCAACGAGTTTTCACCCACTACCAACAACCCTGTAATCGACCCACTATATTTATGTTTCCTGGACAGGGAGCGCAGTATGTGAATATGGGGCGGGAATTGTACCACAGCGAACCCCAATTTACTGAGGAAGTTGATCACTGCTGCCTGATTCTAAAACCTCACTTGGGGTTGGATTTACGAGATATTCTCTATCCCAGCGAAGCACAAATTGAAACAGCTACAAAGCAATTAAAACAAACTTCTATTACCGAAAGTGCGCTATTTGTCATTGAGTACGCCCTGTCAAAATTGTGGATGGCTTGGGGTGTGCTACCAGAAGCGATGATTGGTAACAGCATTGGGGAATATGTGGCAGCAACTCTTTCCGGGGTTTTCTCCCTCAAAGATGCTTTAGCGCTAGTAGCTGCCAGAGGACGACTGATGCAGCAACTTCCAACAGGTGCGATGCTCTCGGTTCAACTTTCTGAACAAGAGGTGCAACCCCTGCTCCCAAAAGAGCTTTCTCTTGCGGCAATCAATGATCCTTCATTATGTGTTGTTTCTGGTTCGACAGATATCATTGATAAATTGCAGCAGCAACTACTGGAGAAAGACATAGGCTGTCGAAAGCTGCATATATCTCATGCTTTTCATTCTCAGATGATGGATTCCATCATTGAGCCATATACAAAGTTATTACAAAAAGTCAAGCGAAATCGCCCCCAAATTCCATTTATCTCTAACGTAAGTGGGACTTGGATTACCACAGTACAGGCAACAGACCCTGACTATTGGGCAAGGCATCTACGGCAAACTGTGCGCTTTAGCGAAGGGATGACTGAATTACTTAAAGAACCAGAGCGAATCTTGCTAGAGGTTGGCCCAGGACAGACATTGAGTACCTTCGCCAAACAGCATAATAATTTGGAACCTGTGGTGCTGACTTCAATCCGCCATCCCCAGGAGCAACAGTCAGATGTAGCCTTTTTACTCAGTACTTTGGGTCGCCTCTGGCTTTGCGGAGTTCAAGTAGACTGGTTTGGCTTTTACGCGAACGAACAACGTTATCGCCTTCCCCTACCAACATATCCATTTGAGCGTCAGCGTTACTGGATTTCGCCACCAGCACAGCCTCGCGATGTCCGCGCAAAAGTGTCATTGAGTAAAAAGCCGGATATCGCCGACTGGTTCTACCTACCTTTTTGGAAGCAATCTGCACCTCCAGGGTTGATTGGTAAAGAAGACTTGGCAGAGCAAAAGTTCTGCACGCTTGTATTTATCGATGAGTGCGGCTTGGGTTCTCAAATAATAAAACGACTCGAACAGCAGGGACAAGATGCGATCACAATCCAAATCGGCTCCAAATTCTCCAAACTAAGGGAATGTCCACGCCTATATACCCTCAATCCTCGACAAAGTAATGATTACGATGCCTTGCTCAATGAACTTATAGCACAAAATAAGATCCCCAAAACAATTATTCATTTATGGAGTGTCACACCAGACTACCGCGCAGAATCAGAACTTGAGTGGTTTGACAGCGCTCAATATTTGGGATTCTACAGCCTGTTGTTTCTCACCCAGGCACTTGGAAAACAGAATTGGACTGATAATCAAATCACAGTTATCTCCAATAACATACAGTCAGTAACAGCAGAAGAAATGTTGTGCCCAGAGAAAGCGACTGTACTCGGGCCTGTTAAAGTCATTCCTCAAGAATACTCAAACGTCAGCTGTCGTAGCATTGATGTTGTTCTTCCAAAACCAGGAAGTTGGCAAGAGGAGAAACTTGTAGATTATTTACTGGACGAACTACAAACTAAATCCTCGGAGTTCGTTATAGCCTACCGTGGTCTGAATCGTTGGGTGCAAAATTTTGAGCCAGTGCGATTGTTAGAAGCTAAAGGAAAAACATCAAGATTACGCAACGGCGGAGTCTACTTAATTACTGAGGGTCTGGGAAATATTGGACTGATACTGGCAAAGTCTCTAGCCCAGACAGTGCAGGTAAAACTGGTGTTGATTGGACAGAAGAATCTTCCAGAAAAAGGTGAATGGTTCGCGTGGTTGGAAACTCATGATGATCGAGATGAGGTGAGCTACAAAATCAGGAAAGTGCAGGCTTTAGAGGAGTTAGGAGCCGAAGTTTTAGTTTTGAGCGCAGACGTGAGCAACTCCGAACAAATGGAAAGAGCGATCGCGTTTGTTACTGAGCATTTTGGCGACATACACGGTGTTATTTACGCACCAGAAATTGTGGAGGAAAACTCACAAAAATCTGTTCAAGAAATTTCTCAAACTGATTCCCAGTGTCAATTTAAATCAAAAGCTGATGAATTATTCGTACTAGAAAAAGTTTTGCAGGGGAGAGAACTTGATTTTTATCTGTTGATATCTTCTTTATCATCCATTTTGGGAGGATTAAGATCTGTCGCTTATTCAGCAGCGAACATCTTTATGGATATTTTTGCTCAAAAACAAAATCAAACAAATCCCGTCCCCTGGATTAGTGTTAATTGGGAACGCTGGCGATTTGGAGAAGAAAACACAACTAGTAGAACAACATTATCTGAATTATTTATCACACCAGAAGAAGGCATAAAAGCTTTTCAACGTATTTTAAAAAGTGGTAAAATCACTCAAGTTGTTCTCTCCACAGGAGATTTACAAGCTAGGTTCGATCAATGGCTGAAGCTAAAATCTTTAGGCGATGTTGAGCAGACCTCTTTTGCTGGGGACGGAAAAGAGAAATTAGCTTCAACAAGTCTTGCTAGGATACTCCATCCCCGCCCGAATATCGGAAATGATTATGTTGCTCCTCGCACTTATATTGAACAAACCCTTGCTCATATCTGGCAAGAAATTCTTTGTATTGAGAATTTAGGCATCAACGACGACTTTTTTGAGCTTGGGGGACACTCGCTTTTAGCTGTACACTTAATAGCAAAAATTAATAAACAGTTTGGTAAAAATATTCAATTATCTGCCATTTTCCAAAGTCCAACTATCAAACAGTTAGCAATTCTGCACGAGCAGGCTAATTACCAAACCTCGTCCCCCTTAGTCGCAATTCAACCTCAAGGTTCCAAGCCACCTCTGTTTTTTGTGCATCCAGTAGGTGGGAATATTCTCTGCTACTACGAATTGTCACTTCATTTGAGTTCAGATCAACCATTCTACGGGCTGCAAGCACTAGGTTTAAATGGGGAATCGCAGCCTTATACGCGGATAGAAGATATGGCAGCTAAGTATATTGAAGCACTACGCGAGATTCAGCCGAATGGCCCATATTTTCTGGGAGGTTGGTCTATGGGCGGTATTGTCGCTTTTGAAATGGCAACTCAGTTACTAAGACATGGCGATCAAGTTAATATGCTTGCTATGCTAGACAGCCCGGCACCAGTTAACAGTGAGCAAATTGCAAAGATTGATGACTACAACGATGTCAAAATATTAGTCGATTTTGCCATAGATATGGCACAGTCTGCTGGCAAAAACCTATCAGGTTCGGTTGAGCAACTTCAGGGACTGACGCTGGACGAGCAATTAAACTATTTTTTAGAGCAAGCAAGGATAGTTAACCTCGTCCCTTGGGATTTTGAACTAGAACAGCTTCGTTGTCTTCTGAAAGTTTTTAAGAATAACGTACTCGCTCTACAAAGCTATACACCACAAGTTTATCCAAACCAAATTATATACTTTCATGCAAGCGATGAAGTATCTAATGAATTTTCTAATCCAACTTTAATTTGGGGTAGACTTTCAGGCAAGCCAATAGAGATTATTACTATCCCTAGCAATCATTACACAATCATCACCAAGCCTCATATCCAGACTCTTTTAGACTATTTGAATGTTTTTATGAATCAGATTTAAAACAAACAGAATGAATTATTAACAAAAAAATGCTAGTTGAGTCGGAAATAAATGTTAAAAAAATTTAATAAAATGGGTTTTTAACATTATAATTTACTGTTGACTATTTCTTAAAAACTTAAAAAATTTGATTGTTACAATATGTTGAATATATTTTAGTCTAGAAGCAATATCTCTATTAGCAAAGTTAACGTAAATACCTTAAAAAATCGGAGAAAGGAATGATATGATCAGTAAAATTGAGCCACTAGGCACTAGCACAGGAAAGATAGTATATAGTAGTCATTGTCAAAATATTCTTGACCTCTCCGTAGCGGAGACTATGGAGATATTTAAGTCATCTGGAGTTATTCTATTTCGAGGTTTTGGGGTAACTCCTAAGCAGATGAAAGATTTTTCGGAAAAATTTAGTGGCAGACACATCATAGACTTTACAAAAGTCAGCATTGATTATGACAAGTTTGTTAATTTTGTAGATGGCGGAATGGATAGTCTTATTCCTCATAGTGAAAATTCTTGTTTTCCCTTTCGACCTGATGTTATTTGGTTTTGCTGTACTGTACCAGCTGAACAAGAAGGCGAAACTTTATTCTGGGATGGTGTCCGAGTGTGGGAGGAACTAAGTCAAGAGTCAAGACAGTTATTTCTTTCCAAGCAACTAAAGTTTTCTTATAATAATGTTCCGCTTGATAGATTGAAGGTATTTATAGGTTCAAATGCTAATACAATAGATGACATCAAGCTAATATTGGACAGTCTTGATGGTGTGAGTTATCAGTTTAACGATGATAATACTGTTTCTGTAGAATATACTTGCTCATCTGTGGTAAAAAATAAATATAATCATCAAAATGCATTTGCCAATCACTTTTGGGTATATCAGAAAAAGACAGAAGAGGCAATTTTTGATGACGGGTCAAGAGCTTCTGATGAAGTCGCTAACGAAATAGAGACAATCTTCGACAAGTTAACAGAAAAGATCCCGTGGGAAGCAGGTGATCTGGTGATGATGGATAATTCCAGATTTTTACACGGTCGTGGAGCATTTAACGATAACCGACGGCAAGTTTTTACTACCCTAAGTAACCTTAAGTTTTGATAAGCTGTTTCACATTTAACTTGCATATTTACGCGAGTAGACAGTCATTTTTAATTAATTATTAAGCAAGGAAAAACCTTTTATGTCTTCGTCTTCAGCAACTAGCTATTCTCAAACTAGCTATTCCACATCTCATCGGTACAATAACAAATCTAAGTTGATATGGACGCCAGTTGATTCTGTTGAACGTCGCAGTAACCTCTCGTATCAAGAGTTTGTTCGAGAGTACGCATCTGTGGGAAAGCCTGTGATCATCACTGATCCAATGAAAAACTGGAAAGCCTTAACGAAGTGGAATATGGATTTTTTCAAGTCAGAGTACGGCTCATTCGAGGCTTTTGTATTAGATTATAAGGCTGAAACTAAAATGTGGGGTCGAACTTATATGTCAATGCATATTGCTGATTATATAGATGTGATAACTAGTGGTACTAGTGACAAATTGCTCTACCTATCGGAATTTCATGTTGGCGATCACCCCGAACTTTGGGAAGATTGCAAAGATCCAATATATTTCAACGATTGGTATAGGAAAATACCATTAGAAATCTTTAAAAAATATATCAACGATACCTATGACATCCAGATAGGTCAGAAAAATACATCGGTAGGTCTTCACTGCGATCACCGTCATGATAATGCCTGGGTTGCAGTGATTTCTGGGCAGAAGCAAGTTGTATTGTTGTCACCAGATCAAGAAAAATATTTGTACGAAGGTCAAGTTGATTGCTTTAATCCAGACTTACAAAAGTTTCCACTGTACGCCAATGCCAAAACGGTGGAATGCATACTAAATAAGGGAGAAATGCTCTACATACCGCCAGATTGGTGGCATCATCTAAAAAACCTCGAAAACACAATCGGCTTGGCTATCAACACGATGAATGAATGGAGTTATGAATTAGTTCGTCAAGGTTTTTTAAAGCGGAATCCAATAAAAGGTCATCTTTTTCCGCTAATTGTGAAATTTCCGTTTCTAGGCAGAGCTTTATTGGCTGTTGGTTTGATCTAACACTAAGGGCTTAACTTCTTACACCCACTGGGCCATTTATCTTGAAAGTAAGCTCAAAATAGAAATGAACAATCAATATCAAAGCAATCAAAGTTGATATGACTATACAATCACCCCTTTTTTTCTCCAACATTATTGAGTTGAGTTTTTTGACAATTACATTCATTTTTCTCATCCTCTTAGTTATCTATTTTATTCAGAGAATGCAGTACAACAAATGTAAGTTGGTATGGACGCCAATTGATTTTGTTGAGCGTCGCAGTAACCTTTCCTATGAGGAGTTTGTCAGGGAGTATGCATCTGTTGGAAAGCCTGTCATCATCACTGATGCAATGAAAAATTGGAAAGCCTCTACAAAGTGGACTATCGATTTTTTCAAGTCAGAGTACGGGTCAGTCAAAGACCTGATGATGGATTACAAGTCTGAAAATAACACATGGAATCAAACTGAACTGACAATGAGTATTGCTGATTACATAGATGATATAACTAGTGATGCTGGTGACAAATTGCTCTACCTATCGGACTTCAATATTTGGAATTATCCCAAGCTTTTGGAAGACTACGAAGATCCAATATACTTTAATAACTGGTATAAAAAAATACCAGTTGAACTATTGAATAAATATTTAGGCAATATCTGTAACGTCCTTATAGGTCGGAAAGATTCAACAATAGGTCTTCACAACGATCACCGTCGTGATACTGCTTGGGTTGCAGTGATTTCCGGGCGGAAGCAAGTGGTATTGTTGTCACCAGACCAAGAAAAATATTTATACAATGGTCAAGTTGACTGCTTTAGCCCAGACTTACAAAAGTTTCCACTCTACGCAAATGCTAAACCAGTGGAATGCCTACTAAACCACGGAGAAATGCTCTACATACCATCGGATTGGTGGCATCATGTAATAAACCTCGAAAACACAATTAGCTTGGCTATCAACACACTAAATGAATGGGACTATGAAGTAGTTTGCCAAAAAATTTTACAGAGGGCTCCAATAAAAGGTCATCTTTTTCCGCTAATTGTGAAATTTCCGTTTCTAGGCAAAGCTTTATTGGCTGTTGGTTTGGTCTAAGACTAAAACACCGATTCAGTAATAAAATGCGAGATTGATAAACCCGGTTTTGACATCTTTATAAACCAGAATTTACTTGTTGCGACCCAACAAAACCAGGGTTTTTATGATCATTCTGAATGCTGAAGCTGTTTTGTAATTTAACTTGCACATGCCATGAGTATACCGTCATTTATCATTTTTCATTTGTATGACTAAAGTGTTACTCCAAAGGGCAATGGACGCAAGTAGATGACATATCTGGAAAAGTTGATAAAAAAATCATTTTTCATTGCTTTGGTAATCATAGGGTTGGAAAGCAATACGTAAAGCAAGGATAAATTTTTTATGTCTTCGTCTTCAGCAACTAACTATAACAAATTTGATGAACCATTTGCCCGAATATATAACGAGACTTTGGGGCCAAGTTACAACAAAATAGCTTTGCCAACCTTAGAAAAATTACTATTACCTTACATTCCTGAGAAAGCGAATATCCTTGACCTCTGTTGTGGTACAGGGGAACTGTCACAATGGCTGCTAAATAAAGGTTATCAGGTGACTGGAATTGATCGCTCTCAGAGAATGTTGGAATATGCTCGTCATAATGCACCTAATTGTAAATTGATTCTTAGCGATGTGCGCTTTTTTGAATTACTGCCTACTTTCCATGCAGTATCTTCAATGGGTTTGGGTTTCAATCACATTCTGAGTTTGTCAGAGTTAACAGCTACTTTCCACAATGTATACAACGCACTTGATAGCAACGGTATATTTGTATTCGACTTACGTCTAGAAGATGTATATAGTTCCACTTTGAACAATCGTGTATTGGGCGATGTTAAGGATGACTATGCTTGGGCTATGAAAAACATTTATCATCCAGAAAGCAAAGAATGTCGAGTTTTTGTAACGACATTTCAATTAAGAGACATAGATTGCTGGAAACGCCTAGACACTAGTTTTTCACTGATGAGTTATTCCAAAGATGAAGTTCAGTCATCTCTAGAAAATGTCGGCTTTACAGAAATTATTATCTATGATCTAAAACTTGATTTAGGATTAATTACAGAGGCTGATATGGTCTGCTTTGTTTGTCGGAAGCCAAGTTAAATATTCAGCATAAAATTAACTGAATTCATGAATAATTACTATCTATTTTGACAGAGATAGTAATATGCTTAATTTTGGTAAATCTATTCTTTCCATGCAGGTCAATCAATAGAAATATGAAAACAAAACAATCTGAATTACAAGAGATTAAACCGCAAATTAATTCGATACAATCTTCCAACAAGATATCAAAAAAAGGTCTGAATTACTGTCAAAAAAAACATTTAGAAACTTTAATTACACGCTACACCGAGCGTACAAAAACATCAAAACAACAGATGCAAGCCTATCGTTCGGTTTTGGCTGATCCAAGAGGTTTAGAAGGATTTTACCCTCTCGTGAAAGAGATGGTTTATCCCGTTATTGGTAAGCACGCTTCGGGATCTAGAGTTTGGGATATCGATGGCAATGAATATATAGATATAGTAATGGGGTTTGGGGTGAATCTCTTTGGTCACAACCCCCCCTTTATTAAGGAAGCTCTGGAACAGCGACTTGAACAAGGTATACACTTCGGACCACAATCAGATCTTGCTGGTGAGGTTGCTGAGTTAGTCAGTGAACTAACGGGGATGGAGCGAGTGACCTTTAGTAATACAGGCACAGAAGCTGTAATGACAGCAATACGCTTGGCACGAGCCGCAACAGGTCGCTATAAGATTGTTCGGTTTTCAGACTCTTATCATGGGCATTCTGATGGCACTTTAATTAAAGCAGAGAAAGCAGACGGCTCAGGTTCAGTACCAGGTTATCCAGGAGTACCGCCAAATGTTGCTCTTGATGTTTTAGTTCTGGACTATGTGAATCCTCAGTCGCTTGAAATCATAAAAGCGCATGAGCATGAATTAGCAGCTGTTATCGTTGAACCAGTACAGAGTAGCCGACCAGACTTACAACCTCAAGAGTTTCTCCAGCAACTGAGGGAATTGACAAAAAAATCAGGAATAGTTTTAATATTTGATGAAATAATTACTGGCTTTCGGGTTCATCTAGGTGGTGCCCAGGCTTGGTTTGGTATTAAAGCCGATATAGCTACTTACGGAAAGATTGTCGGTGGTGGTATGCCAATTGGTATCATCGCCGGATCGGCTACTTACATGGATAAAATCGATGGTGGAATGTGGAACTATGGGGATTTATCTTATCCTCAGCCAGAGGCAGAAATGACATTTTTTTCTGGCACTTTCTGTAAGCATCCGTTAGCTATGGCTGCTGCACGAGCTGTACTAAAGCGTCTTAAGAGTGAAGGACCTACCCTTCAGCAACAGTTAAATCAACGCACATCGCAGTTCGTGAAAACGCTGAATACTTATTTTGAAGCTGATGAAATACCCATGAGACTTGCGAATTTTGGTTCAATATTTAACTCTGTTCGTTTTAAAAATTCAGCCTCATCGGTTAGTTCGGATGCTTTAGAGAAGAGGCAGCTAATAAATCTATTACTATATCATCACCTTCTCGATAAAGGAGTTTACCTGCGATCGTCATTACACGCACTATCCACAGCCCATACAGATGAAGACCTTGATTTCATTATTCAGGCTATTAAGGATAGTGTAAGGGAACTGCAAGACGGAGGTTTCTTGCCTAGTAACTCTGACAAATTGGCTAAAACATAAAAGCTGTTGGGAGCAATTGATGATTAGTCTAACAATCCGCTCTTATGAAGGCGAAACTGATTTACAGTCGATTTCTGACCTACTAAAGGCTTGTGAAGCAGTTGATAAACTGAACCAAGAGCCATCCGTCTCCGAACTGCGGCAGGCATCTGATGACCCATCCCTGGACAAAGTGCGTGATATCCGTCTGTGGGAAGATCCTGACGGGAAGCTAATTGGCATTGGTCATTTAGGAATTTCCAGATCAGATGAGGCCATTGATGGCTCCCTCTCGTGCCGCGTCCACCCTAGCGCCCGTAGTGGTAATTTGGAAAGGCAGATTATCACCTGGGGTGAAGAGCGGATGCGCGAGGTTCAGCAAGACCAGGGTGTGCATGTTAAACTGCGTGCATCCGCTCGTGATGACAAAGCAGGTTTTATTGCTCTATTGGAAAGCAGTGGTTTCAAGTCTGAGCGTTGCTTGTTGACAATGACGCGATCGCTTAAAGAACCCATTACAGAACCACAGTTACCAGCAAATTTCACCCTCCGCCAAGTTAGAGATCAACAGGATGCTGAAGCATGGGTAGAGATGTACAACCAGTCGTTGATCGACGACTGTAATCACCATCCCTTAACGGTAGAACATTACAAATACTTGCGGAGTCACCCCACATACAGACCCGATTTGGACTTGGTGGCGATCGCTCCTGATGGCACTTTTGCGGGCTGCTGCGAGTGTGCAATTAACCCAGACAGTAATACCCGCACCGGACACAACGAAGGCTGGGTCAGCCAACTAGGTACAAGACGTGGTTTTCGCCGGATAGGGCTGGGACGTGCAATGTTGCTTTCGGGAATGCGTCAGTTACAAGCTGCTGGTGCGGATATGGCAAAGCTGTCAGTCTATTTTAATAACCCGAATGGTGCTTTGCAGCTTTACGAATCCGTTGGCTTTTATAAGCTCTATACTTGGATTTCTTACGTCAAGTATGTTTAGCCAATCGCCGCGCTGGTTAGAAGCTGATATCTTGCACCTATCCCTAGAAACTACGAGTAAGTAAAAAACGCCGAAATAAAATTACATTTTATCATGGCCTTTTTATCGAAAATAAAGCACTTTGCACTTAATATTTAGTGCTTAAATAACATTTGTTTTTTAGGTGCAAAATGTGAGAAAATTAACCTACTGAATGTGGGTCTTCAGGCTTAAGTAAGCTGCATTGTGGTACAGCTTGATATCCGAATGAACACTTAAAAATGCTTATTAACGAGATAAAGGAAGTAAAACTATGGCAACAATGGGAAAATACTGCAAAGCTTACTCTCTCAAAAAATTACGTGAGTTCAGTCAGTGGACAGAGCGTGCTGAAAATACCAGAAAAGAAAAGAAAGAGGTCGAGGGTAAGGAAGTCGAAGTTAATAGAGTGCTAACTAGTGATGACTTTCTTTATCTGCAAGAAACCTATGTAGTCACAGATGGTATTTTTCAAGATGAAAATATCATTTTTGACAATGTAACGCCGGAATGGCAAAAATTCTGTAAAAATACACTTTTATTCGATATTCCAGTTTACGAATCTGTGCAAATTAAAGTATCAGCAGGTTAAGAAAAAGGTCACACAATGCAAGGATTTTAGATTTAAAAGAGCAATCAAGTCAGGGGCAAGTGTAGCCCCTTCGGGAAAGTCAAAAGTCACTCATTCAAAAGTTAAAAGTAAGAACCCTGACAAAGGACAAATGACCACCCTCACTAGTTAGCTTTATTTACGCCTACTTACTTAAGTTTTACATCGCGCAAGACAAATCGCAGGAGATAAATTATGTATCAAGACGACAAAGAAGACACGACGATTTACAAAGTGGTAGTCAATCATGAGGAGCAGTATTCCATTTGGCCTATTGAGCGAGAAAACCCTCTTGGTTGGCGAGATGCAGGTCATAGTGGTCTAAAGGCGGAATGTCTTGAGTACATCAAGCAAGTATGGACGGATATGAGACCACTCAGTTTAAGGAAGAAGATGGAAGAAGCAGCTCATAATCAGACATAATACTACCGATTAGTAAGAGGTTTTAACTATAAGGAAGAATGCCTACCAAAGACGCTCTGTAGGACTGTTTTGCTCATGAAAACTACACCAACATTTAACTTCTGCTCTACTACAGAGCGCCCTCTCTCTTCATACTCTTTTTTTGGCAACGGTATTGTCATATCATTATTGTTTATCAATACCTCTGCCAATTTACGAGGGTTCAACGCCTGTAGAAACAGGATGAATACGACCATTAGCAGTAAGCTTGGCAAAAATCTCGGTTAATAAAATAGGCTCAGGGATTTCGGGAAGCATTTTTAACATTTCACGAACATATCGAAAACCACGGTAGTAAGCCTTATCGTGGCATGGGCTGAAGAGTAGTTTTTGAGTTGTCGTTGTGAGAGACAATAACTCTACTACATCAGCCCTATTTTTTCACACTCTTTTTTGGCAAAGGTATTGCAATATTTAACAGCTTTTTAATCATTAGAGTTGATAATCTTTCTTGATAAATATATAAATTAGATGATTATCTAGCCTTTTCCCCATTTTTGAAAATGAATAATGGATACCATTCCAACTTTGATATATTTTCTCAACAAAGTGGTATTGTTAGATAAATTTAAATCTGGTTTGTCAAAGTCACTTGCGTGCAGCTTTGTCTTGTTACCGAAGAGGGGAGTGGGGACTAGGGATTGGAAGCTAGGGGGACAAGCAGGACAAAGGAAAATTATTTAAAAAATCACTCCCTTATCTCTTGCCAATGCCCAATAGCAGTTTCAGTCACCAGGCGTTACATCTGTAGATGGTGGTATTAATGAGGATTGATAGTTTACTCAGGGTTTACAAAAGAAAATCAAAACGCGTTTTACCCTTTATACTCAGTTTGATACTGGTTTTGTTTGTAGGAAACCGCACTATAGCTGTACCAACAAAATCCACAGAGATATTATGGGATACCTATGGTGTGCCACACATCTACGGAAAAGATAACCAGAGTGCATTTTATGCCTTTGGTTGGGCACAAATGCAAAGTCATGGAGATTTGCTTTTGCGTCTCTATGGTCAAGCACGGGGACGCGCGGCCGAATATTGGGGAGAGAAATACCTAGATTCAGATCGTTGGGTACAGACTGCGGGAGTACCAGAACGCGCTCGTTCTTGGTACAAAGCACAGAGTTCAACTTTTCGCAGTTATCTTGATGCTTTTGCTACTGGGATTAATGCTTATGCTTCCCAAAATCCTAACTTGATTGATGATGAAGTTGAGGTGGTGCTACCAGTCAAGGCAGAAGATGTCATGGCTCACTTACATCGGGTACTCAATTTCACCTTTGTAGTCAATCCAGAGGAAGCATTAGACCTGAGCAAAGAAAAGTTGCAAGCAGGATCTAATGGTTGGGCGATCGCACCAACTCATTCTGCCAATGGGAACGCCATGTTGCTAGCCAACCCACACCTACCTTGGTCAGATTTATTTTTGTGGTATGAAGCCCAAATCACCGCACCAGGAATTGATGCTTATGGGGCAACACTTGTTGGTATTCCCGTATTAGCGATCGCATTTAACAACAACTTAGGTTGGACTCACACCGTTGATACCTATGATGGTTGGGATATTTATGAACTCACACTGGTAGGTAATGGATACCGCTTTGATGACAAAGTTCGTAATTTCGAGACAAAAACTCTTTCCTTAAGAGTGAAGCAGAAAGATGGCTCCTTGCAAGAGCAACCATTAGTAGTGAAAAGTTCTGTCCACGGGCCTGTGCTCGTCGAGAAAAATGGTAAAGTTGTGGCGCTGAGAGTTGCAGGTCTTGACCGACCAGGTGTACTCCAGCAGTGGTGGGATATGGCACGAGCAAAAAACCTTACCCAGTTTCAAACAGTACTCAAGCGCTTGCAACTGCCGATGTTTACGGTGATGTATGCAGATAGAGAAGGGCATATTATGCACCTATTCAATGGTCAAGTTCCAGTGCGCTCTTTTGGTGATTTTAAATATTGGCAAGGCATAATCCCAGGAAATACATCTAAAACCTTGTGGACAAAAATTCATCCTTACCAAGATTTACCGCGTATAGTTGACCCGAAGAGTGGCTGGTTGCAAAATACAAATGACCCACCTTGGACAACTACATTTCCAGCCGCCATTAAAGCAGATAATTACCCGCCTTACATGGCACCTCATTTCATGAGTTTCCGCTCCCAACGTTCTGTAAGGATGTTGGCTGAAGAGAAAAAAATCTCTTTCGATAAAATGGTTGCAGACAAGTACTCTACCCGCATGGAACTGGCTGATCGGATTTTGGATGATTTAATTCCGGCTGCACGCAAGTACGGTCAGGACTTAGGGCAGCAAGCAGCTAATGTCTTAGAAACCTGGGATCGGCAAGCCAATGCAGATAGTCGCGGGGCGGTATTATTTGCCTTTTGGGCACAACAGATGGACTTAGATAAGATGTTTAGTAAACCCTGGAATGAAAATTCTCCACGCACCACACCCGATGGCTTAGCTAATCCTGAAAGTGCAGTTGCAACTCTGCAAGCAGTAGCAGCACAGATAGAAATAACTTATGGGGAGATTGATGTACCTTGGGGCAAGGTTTTTCGGCTACGGTTGGGTAATCTGGATTTGCCTGGTAATGGTGCGGATGGTGATCTGGGAATTTTTCGTGTACTCTATTTTGCGCCTGCACAAAAAGATCAGTTCAAAGCCGTTGCAGGTGATTCCTATGTTGCAGCGATTGAATTTTCTAACCCAGTACGGGCAATGGCAATAACTAGCTACGGTAATGCAACTCAACCCGGATCGCCTCACATTAGCGACCAGTTACAGATGTTCGCTAACAAAAAATTGCGTCCTGTGTGGCGCGATCGCTCAGATATTCTTGCCCATCTAGAAGAACGTAAAATATTCTGAGCTTCGTCTCCTTGAGAAATAAATAGACATCTGGTGAAATTAAATATGCGTTATCTAGAACCCTTGTAGAGACGCGAA
>NZ_JAQYWQ010000221.1 GCF_029379315.1 Nostoc sp. S13 | reverse complement strand
GATTCAGACCCGCGACTTTCTTGTTGACCACAAAACAAGAAAATTTGGTGGGGGTCTTAAACCCGATTATTCATCCACCAGCGATGCACTGAGCCGGTCGTTGTGTCGTACAGAATACCTTTCCTGTATTCTGACTCCTGACTCCTGAATTCTGTTTGATAAATTTATTTATGGAGAAGAAAAATATGTATTGGGAATTCCCATAGAACGAGGAACATATCACGCGAGAGTGGCTGTACTGGTATAACGACCAAGAACGACGTTTACTAACGCCGCAAGAACGTGCCTAAATATTGGCACAAAGATTGTGTGAACTCGGTATAGATCCTGATTCTCTCGCGTAAAAACTAGAAATCAGAGTAATTCTGAGATTTTACAGAATTACCCCGATTGTTTGGAATGCAAAAGAATCGATGCATTCTGTGGCGCACCCTTTATGGCCATCAAAAGTGTTCTCCTTTAGATAATTTTCCGAATCTTGACATGACTAGCGTCAAGAGTAACTCGACACTCAACCAGTCGCCGATCTTAAACTCTGGATGTCGGTTTCAAAAATAGCCACGCCACAAAGAACGTAGCGGCTGTGAATAGTTGCGTCAAATCCAAAGCAGATAGATAGCCATCCGCAAATGAAGCAATGCTGCGATCAGTAATGCCAAATACCCACGATGACAGTCCAAACAGCCAAATCCCATTCTTGAGATTTCCGACGAATAGCTTAGAGTCTGATGGTTCTTGATCTTTCATGATCTTCTGTTCCGTTGATGAAGAATTTGGTGATTGATGCGAAATACCTGCCATTAGGAATTTTTTCGGACTCCTGACGCTGAATTTACACTTCCTATTCATAATATTAATAAATATTTCAGCTACTTGACTTTACTAACCAAAGGTACATCTCCTAATCTTGACATTCCTCCTTCGGTTCTGTCGCCTCTAATAGACGGCAAGGCGTTGAGTTATCAGCATTACAGGGTCGGGTTTGAATGCTAAGATTACATTATCTTTAAATAACTATATAAATATTTATATATGTATATAAAAAATACTCCATAGGATAGATGTATTTCCGAAAATGACTCAGATTTAAATTATGTGGATACGTCGCAGTGGCGCACAGATGTGCACCACTGCGCTATGTGCTAGATTTCTGGGTCAACTAAACGGATAGTGGGACGACTCTGATACAAATCTTGAACTACTTGCCCAGCAGAAACTACAGCTACAAGGGCAATGACTGCAACAGGTAACAAACCTTTGCCTAAGATGGCGATCGCTAGCAGCACAACTGCACCCCCAAGTCGATACTGGGAACGAATTTTGCAATAACGGATCACCCCAAATTTGTGGAGAATACTGACTGCCAGAGAGCATAATGCTACTGAACCACAGATGAGCGATCGCTGGGAATCGGGTAGTGGTAAAGTTGGCTGACTCAATAAGATTTGTTCTACACCAACTCCAGCAGCAGCAATCCCAATCACTAGCGGTAAATGGGTGTAAAGCCAGAGATTGACAACACCAACTTTTCCATGTGTTCGCGCCATCACAATCGGTGTGCCACCCAGATTATCAAAATAGACCCACCACCAGCTAAAGGCGATAATTAGACCAAATACGCCAGAAATCACAGTTAAAGTATCCCATTTCTGCTCAGAAACACCATTGACTACCGCAATCACTGCTTCACCTAAAACAATAATCGTAAATAGCCCGAAACGTTCTGGTAAGTGGGAGGCGTGGGGGAGTAACCCGATCTGAAACTTGCGTCCTGTTAACGGTGTGGCAAAATCAATAATGATTCCCACTGTCCAGAATCCGAAGCGCCAAGGAATGGGTACAGATGCTGATGCTAACCAGAACAAGGCTGCGATCGCAAAACCAATCGCATAGCGAGTGGTCAAAGGACGCGCTGAAGGAATATAGATTCCAGCACGGACATACTCTATTACCAGCACAGCCCGACCGAGAGCATAGGAAATGGCAAAACCAGAGGAACTCTCACCCAAACCGTGGTGGATATTAATAGCCATTGCTGCTGCTGTCAGCATTTGTATACCAATCAGCAGTCGATGTCCGACATCATCGCTGTCAAAGCGGTTGGCGTAGAATGTAGTGCCAATCCATGACCACCAAACTGGTATAAATAGAACTACAAACCCAAACAATCCTGACACAGAGATATCTTCGTTGAGATTGTGGGCGAGTTGAGAAACTGCAACTACAAAAACCAAATCATAAAAAAGTTCTAGCCAAGTGGCGCGTCGTTCTTCTTCAGTGTCTTCACCAATGCGTAACCTTGGGGGTTGGAGAAAATTTGCCATAGTGCTAATTGCGAATCGCTAATTGTTTTTTACCATTAGCTGCCATCAATTAGCGAGAGTTAGCGATTGAAATGGGAAACCTAAGCGTATCCGCTCGAAAATGATCTAGTGATGAATCAGATGATTGGCGATCGCCCCATTTTATTTGAACCCAATCCTCAACGCAGTGATGACTTTAGTTTGTCACAGATGCTTGATCTGATTGCTGATACATTCGGCATTCAGATTCAACCACAGCATCAAGATACATTAAAGAAAAATCTTTTGACTCACATGCGGGCGCTGGGATTATCCTCACTCAATGATTACTGCCAGCGCCTGATGGCAAGAAATCAATTGATTTCCGGTGGAACAGAGTGGCAAGACCTAATCTCTTTATTCACTGTTACTGAAACTTATTTTTTTCGAGATCAGGGGCAAATTTCGCTGCTCAAAAATCAGCTGCTCCCAGAGTTGAACGAGCGCAAACGGCAGCTTAGTTTAACTCACGGCAACGCTGCCAATGGAGAATTTTATCGACCGACATTACGGCTTTGGAGTGCCGGGTGTTCGACCGGTGAAGAAGCTTACTCACTTGCGATTCTGCTGAAGGAACTGATCTTCGACTATCACGCATGGGACATTCTGATTTTAGGCACAGATATTAATCAATCCGCGATCGCCCTGGCTGAACAAGGAATTTACAGCGAGTGGTCTTTTCGGACAACCACTCCAGAGATCAAAAGTCGCTACTTTCGATCGCACAAAAAAGGTTGGGAAATCGATCCTGCTATTCGAGCAATGGTCACATTTCAACCCGGAAACCTGATGCAGGATAGTTACCCCGCTTACGCGGGGAGCATTCACGATTTGGATTTGATTCTTTGCCGCAATGTGTTTATTTATTTTGACTTCAACGCGATCGCCTAAGCTATAGACAAGTTTTACTGCTCTCTGGCATCGGGAGGCTTTCTGCTCACAGGTCACACAGAATTATACGGTCAAAAAACAGAAGCGTTTCAAGTCAAAAGTTTTCCGCAATCTGCGGTTTATCAGCGACATAGCTCACATCTCCTTCAGCAAAACTTAGGTCAAAGTTTAACCCTTTGTCCCAAACTTGAGAGAGGGGAAACCGGAATTTCTTACCCCCCTTTACGAAGATTGCCAGAGAAGTTGGGCTTCGACCTGAGCGTTCAGCCAAACGAGGTAAGCATAAACACTCAACAAACCCTTTTAAATGCAGCCAAGCGATCGCTATGCTCTGATGCCGGTTGGTTGGGATAAGTATCGCGGGGTGTGAAGTGTTACCCGGCTTCTTCGTTGTTCCCTCGGCGGAGCAATCCCAAGCTCCGCTCCTGAATTGGGAATTCTGCTGTATATCTACTAAAAGCGGGCGATGGGACTCGAACCCACGACGATCACCTTGGGAAAGTGAGATTCTACCACTGAATTACACCCGCGAGTTGCTGCCATAAAGTTATGGATAAAATTAAAAATACCACTATTTACAGCTGTTTTCAATTAACTAGAATATACACTGTTTTGACCACTGCTAATGCATGAGTTCTGTCGCTGTTCAGATTGGGAAATTTTTTTTAGCTAACTGATCACGGCACTTACTACCATATTTAACTAAAGAACAATGTCCTCACCTCGCTCGGTAAAACGAACCTCTTTAATATTCCATTGGGTATTACTCGTTAGAGTTTTGCGGAGACTACCAAACAGAGCAAACTGTTCACAACTAGAAAGAGAAGTTATTTGCCGCTTTGACCCAGGAGATATTCGCAAATCAACTGTAGCGATGCCATTTTTTATATTGACACGATACCCAGACAAGCTAAAGTCGCTTGTATCTCGTTTTTCTAAAATTTTACTCACTACATTTGTCACTGGTTCCTCGGCTGGTACTGAAACCTTTTCTGGAACGAGTTTTTGACATTGGGTATCACTTGTGTATAGTGTGACGTTAGTAGTTTTGCTAGTGACAGCTTTAGGAGTTGATGAGGAAGGCGTATTTTCCTTAAGAGATTCTTGATTAGGAGATTTTTCTCTCAACTGAGCTACGCTAGAAATTTGGCTAGGAGTCTGAGACGATGCGCTATTCGTCGGTGTTGTGATGGGGGATGGCGTTCCACTGTCAATATTACGAGCGGTGGGGTTAGAACTACAACTGCTGAGGCTGACAATCATTGTCACAAAAATAAGGGGTAAAAAATATCTCTGGGTTGTATTCATAATTTTGCAGAAAAGTGATGTTGCTGCTATCAACTTCAGTGGCTCTGGTATCAATTCCGCATAGATTTGTGAATTTTTAGCCAGTCTATAAAGTGTCAACCCGATATCTGTTAAAGTCAAGGATATACTATACACCGAAATTACAACATCTGCGGTTCAAGGAGCAATGTCTGACCACAAGCCCTACGGGTGACGCTCCTACGTCGCTACCGCAAGACGCTCCTAACGCTTCGCTAACGACGAGAACCGCCTTCTCTGCGATAGGCTCCGCCAACGCGCAGCATCTGGTAGAGAAGACTGCGACCCCCTCACCGCTCCGCGTCTACGCCAATGCCAAAAAGCGATCTCTTTGTTTAACTAGAGACTCGCCAAGTATAAGGGCATGTATACCAGCTTCAGCTACAAGGGATAAATCAGTAGGTGTATACAAGCCAGACTCACTGACAACGATAATGCCCAAACTTTGCAATTACGATCGCCTAGCCGCCAGTAGTTGTCCAGTTGCGCCACGACGCTTGATCGCTACTATCCTAAATTATTCGCAAGAAACAACCTCCCCAACTTTTCAAAGAAGTTAGGGAGCTAAGTAGCTCAACCTAATTAAATGTAAAACGCTCGACTTGGTACTGACCTTGTAT
>NZ_JAQYWQ010000086.1 GCF_029379315.1 Nostoc sp. S13 | reverse complement strand
TCAAACCCTCATTTCCTCGTACAGCCAGATGGCGATCGCTCCTCCCGTGCAAATCCTTGTAACTCTCTTCTGGTAAGCTTTCATGATTCGCGGATGAGTCTAATTGAGGTCTGATGACTCCTACGATTATGCGTCAGCTTTGGTCAGTGGTTGAAACCGCCCAAGCCAAGCTTATATTGCAACTGGATGATGCTAGCTTAGTGCAGTGGTTAGTGAAACAAACTGAAACGCAAGTGTTGTTAGATTCTAACGAAACTGATTTTCTATGCCACTACATTCAATCTCGGCTAGCCCTGATACGTGATATTGCCCATGAACGTCAGTGTTGATATCGCAAAATCACGATGAATTAAATGATAGTCAAGTGTTATTACTATTAGACATCTCCGAAAAAGAATGTAGAGACGCGAAATTTCGCGTCTCTACAAGGGTTTTAGATAACGCATATTTAATTTCACCAGATGTCTATTGACTATTGACTTTTTTGGGGAAAATAACCTTCAACTAAGCAGTCAGAGCCGACTACACGCCAACGAACACGTTCTAGAGACAACGCCTCAGTCATGCTAGTAAAACCTAAATCTCCCACAGGTGTGGGAGCAATGCTACCACCAATGATTTTCGGGGCGATAAATGCGAGAATTTTTTGCACTGCTCCTTGAGCGATCGCACTAGCAGCTAAGGTACCACCACATTCCCACAATACGCTACAAAAACCCCGCTCATATAAGTACGCCATAGCCTTATCTGGTGTAAGTGATGTTAATTTCACCACTTCCACCCCCTTTTTTAGCAACAGTTCTTGAAAATCAGGGTTAGCGTCCTCCTGTGTCAACACCAAAGTCGGAGCATCCGCAGTTTGCCACACATGGGCATTTTCCGGTAAGTTGAGATGGCGACTCATCACCACCCGCAGGGGATTATGTGCCCCCACCTGATGGCTAGTTAAGTAAGGATTGTCCTGTCGGACTGTATTACCACCGACAATTATTGCATCACAAGCCGCCCGCAGTTGATGTACTTCACTACGGGCATCTTGGCTTGTCACCCAAGCGCTGTTACCAGAGGTGGTAGCAATTTTCCCATCTAAAGTCATGGCATATTTTAAAATTCCCAAAGGTCGTTTGTAGAGAATGCGATGCACAAAAGCTTCATTTAGCTGATGGCAAGCTGACTCTTCTACTCCTACCAAAACTTCGATCCCCGCCGCACGTAAACGGGCAATACCACCTCCAGCTACCAGGGGATTGGGATCAACCATACCCACCACCACTTTTGCCACCCCAGCTTGGATCAATCCTTCCGAACAAGGGGGAGTACGTCCATAGTGATTGCAAGGTTCGAGGTTGACATAGATTGTTGCACCACGAGAGGGATTCTCCTGGGGAGAGACTGCGCCAACTCCTGCTGCCCTCAAGGCAAACACTTCTGCATGAGGCTCACCTGCACGAGGATGAAACCCTTCGCCGACAATTTCGCCATCCTTGACAATCACCGCTCCCACTAGGGGATTTGGCGAAGTACGTCCTAAAGCGCGGCGAGCAAGTGACAAACATCGCAGCATCATGCGAGAGTCAAAGTCAGTTCCTATCTTTTCCTTTATAGGAGAATTCGATCCAACTGCTGACTCCACTATTGGTATATTTTCCTGAGTGTAATTTGGTAAAGATGCATCTGCTTGAGCGACCACTGGGGAATTATCCATAATTTTAGACAATATTGTAAATATTCTGCACGCGATCGCACAGCCTTTCCACAGGAGAATCGTGCTTTACGTCTGATAATTGAAGGAGGCAGGGCAGGAGGAGCAAATCACTTATAAGATTTGACCCTGGATGATTTGGGGCGAGCAGAAGTTGTCGGATATTCAAACCCTTGCTCCTTCTGGTCGCGGCAGGAGATTAAGGGCAGTATTCCTCCAGCCTCCGGCCTTTCTTGTTAAACAGATAGAACTTACGCAAAATATCTCTCAAACTATCATTCCTCCGTTCGCGCAGCGTCTCCCCTTGGGAGAAGTTCAGAGACGCTCGCGGACTCGCTACCGCTACGCTAACGGCAGAAGCCGCCGCTCCGACTTCTCTCCGTGTCGTGCCAGTTGCTACAACGGGAAGCCACTGCGTTGGACGGTTGCCCGGCTTGAAGGAGCCAGCCGCTCTTTCGGGTCTCCCGGAGCGGACTGGCGTCAAGTGGCATGGGAACCCCCCTTCGGGTTCACCAGTCGCCTACGGCGGGAAACCCGCCTACAGCGCTGGATTCACCGCAACGCACGGGCTTCTCTGCGCCTGGAGCGGTTCGTTATTCAGTAACTCGTGCGTAAGTCCTAACAGAGTAAAATCCAGGCGCTATAATCTTGCATCAGCCTGTAATATTTTCATTACAATTCTTCTTACAACCTTTTTCATGTATTTGTATGCCTGACTTCAGCAGTGAACCGATACCAGAATTGAGAAATCCCCAACAAACGTTTCATTCCGGTGATTTAAATTTAAGAATCGAAGGAGAAGTAGTACCTGTAGTAGATGTCCATCTGGGACAACAGCAATCAATTTACTTTGAACATCATATTCTACTGTGGAAACACCCCAACGTTCGCCTCGGTGTCAAAGGTTTAAAAGGCGCAGCCAAGCGTTTCTTTGCCGGACTGCAAATTTTTATCAGTGAAGCACATGGGCCAGGGAATATTGCTTTCTCCCGTGAGGCCCCAGGACAGATTGTAGTGCTGCAATTAGAGCGTGGACAGACAGTGGATGTGCGCGAACATCAGTTTTTGCTAGCTACCAGCAATGTTGAGTACAGTTTCTTTTTCCAGCGAGGACTGGCGAACCTCTTTTTCAGCCGCAGTGGCGGGTTATTCATTGATCGGTTCATTGGTCAGCAAGCAGGGGGGCTGCTTATAATTCACGGTTACGGTAATGTTTTTGAAAAATACCTTGCTCCTGGTGAAATGTTAGATGTAGAGCCAGGGGCATGGTTGTGGAAAGACTCATCAGTGAAGATGGAGACAGTAACGGCGCTGCAATCTAGTGGCGGCATCTTGGGAGCAATTGGGGTAATGCTTGGCGGCATTTCATTCACTCTTAACCGGTTTACTGGCCCTGGTCGCTTAGGATTGCAGTCTATGACTTATCACCCTCCTGTATCTGAGGGCGCAACTCAAATCGGTGGCAGCGCTAATATCGGTTAAATTTTTATATGCACCACAATCGCAAAAAACACATTTTGGGGTTGGCAGAGCAGTAGGGCGAGTGCAGTTTTTCAAATTAACTTTGATTTCTCGCTACAGGTTTGCAGTGGTTTATCGATGTAGAAGAACCTAGTCGCTCTACCTCGGCTGGGCTGGATGGAATGTACGTTGGTATTCAGACCTCGTTGCAGCAGCTTTCACCAGAAGAGCTAGACCCAGAAACGCAACGTCGGGCGGTGGAAATCATCAAGCTAATTATTGATGAGGGTAAAGGACATTATGTGCGTTTCAGTACCGCCCAGCAAAACCTGGCTTTTTACGATAATGCGGGTCGTGGTGATTTGCCAAAATATATTCACGGTGATCGCTGGAGCAAGAAAAGCAATCAACCTAACCCGGAGTTACCTAACAGTAAGCTCTATGGTGTTCCCTATGTTGAAAAATCAGGCAGCGAAGGGTTCATCCTGCAAAAACTAAGTGACATTCTATATTTTTTGTTGATAGTGTGTTTGATGTTGGCGTTTGCTATGCAAGATGAGAAAATCAGTGGTGCATCGCTAAGTATAGCGATTTCCTTGATGCGTCAGATGAACGCAATCAATTTTCAGTTAGCAGAAAAAGGACTGACACCACTGTTTACCATTCCTAAATGGTTGGAAAGCTATCCTCCCATTACATCCCAGGAGATTGCCCAAACTTTGTTAAATACAGCCAAAGAGCAATTGCGGGAATCAGGGGTATTGCAAAGCTCTGCGATCGCTCAATTTGCCCAAAAAGCGCCATTGACTGAATCGAAGCTATTGAAAGAGCCGATTCTTTCTCAAGTTTTGCAGAAAGCGCACAATGAAAGTATTGATGAAGTGCTTGCCCATTTTGATAATGCCATTTCCCAAACCACGTTTCAATAAGTCAGTCTGAAGTTTGTTCCCTAACGATGACCGAAACAGACTCATGATACAAGCTCCTAAATTTATTTATGGGGATTGTTAATTTTGAATTTTGAATTTTAAATTTTGAATTGGGAGCGAAGCGAAGTGACTCCTGTGGCTGTTGTCGGCGACAGTTTGAGTGCTTATGCTGTGGTTGCAGCCTTAGCCAAGCTGGGGTATGATTGCGATTTGCTATGTGATCCAGCAAAATCTCACTTTTCCGGGCGATCATTAGTACTCAACGATATTAGCGAAACATTGCTGGCGGAGCTTTTCCCGGATGTGAATCTGGGTGTTTATAGTCAACGTCTGACTCATCGTTGGGTGCGTTGGGGCACACAGCCAGTGCAGGTGGAACAGCCTGCATTGGCAATTCGATCACACTCTTTACTAGAGTTACTGCGAAACTCCAAGGTCATGCAGCACAGTCGTGTGATTGATGCTAATCAACTGACTGCTCAGGAAATATCGCAGAACTATGCTTGGACAGTCTATACCAGACACAAACAAGGTGCGATCGCTTTGCCAAAAAGTTCCCACTCCTTGGTTGGTGGTCAACGAGTCATGGTAACTGCTGAGGTACAAGACACGTCTAAATCTGCACATGCTTATATAGAGTCGCTGGCTGACGGTTGGTTGTTTTATGCTCCAGTCGATCGCTCTGGCGCGATGCTTCAAGCATGTTTGCCTATAACTCCAGCCAATCCTCGACGGGCATTATTGGAATCTTTGTATCAAAGCACTACAATTAGCGCATTTGTCAACGATTTGCAAAAGGTAGATTGTTTTTCTTCTGCCCCCCACTTGCAATGGCCACTCTGCGGTTCGGGTTGGCTGATGGTGGGCGAACCCGCGATTAAGATTGATCCTGTGAGTGGAGAAGGTACGCCGTTTGCATTACGCAGTGCAATATTGGCAGGGGCGGTAATTGATGCAATTTTGAGCGATGGCATTCCTGATATATCTGCGTTAAGTCATTATCAAACTAGATTAACTCATTCGTTCATTTCTCATGTGCGAGGGTGTATCCAGTTTTATCGAGAAGTATTTAGCACAAATTTAGCATGGCTTGCTGAAATAAATCAGATGATTGATATTGCTGAGACTCTATCAACTCAGTTAGAGCAACAGGCAGTTAATGTGTTGAACTATCATCTGATGGATTTTAAGTTGCACATTAGATGATCGGGTGAATTTGTCTCACGCTCCAGAGGCAGAGTCCCAGAGAAAAAGCAAAGTACAAATTGAGTGTAGGGCTAGCCCTTAAAGCAGGCATCGCCCCACACATTTACAACGTCGCCACAAGTTCCTTTAAGCGATCGCGTCCATCCCGGAAGACGGGCCAACCATCCCCCACCAGCACTGCTTCTACCCGACTCAGTTGAGCCAACCTGCGAATAGAAGCAACAGCCTCATCTCGATTCAGCAGCTTGTCATCTGGCAAAATCGTCAAGCTACCTGCTTTGCGTGCCCTGACTAAATCTCCTGTAATCAAAGTCGTCTCCTCCAGTAACAGAGCCAATTCACCGGGAGTTTTCGAGCCTTGGAGTTCAATCACCTCCAGTCCTGGTACAAATTCTTCTCCATCAGACAGCCAGCGATCGCAAGGTATGGGAAAAGTGTCTTTTTCTGCCAGAGGCCCAGCTATCTTAGCATAGGTTTGATCGGCAATTTCTTTACTTGCCCTAACATGCTCAGAATTCGTCAGTACAATCCAAACCACACCACCGAGGGATTTCAGATGATTCCAATCATGGTTTGATAGGGCTACTGGGTCAATCAAGATATTGCCATTTGGGCGAATCCAGGCAATCCCATTGAAATCAATATTTCTTGCCGGATTGAAATTAGACCAGCTATAAAGATCGGGACGGTGCAAAGATTTCATGATGATTCTGGATCAGTACCTTCAATAATTGACTATTAATCTCAATAATTAAGTATATAGATTATGAGGTTGCATTCCCTGTGAATCTGGAATTTGAGTATACTACGATAAATTTATCGATATTATGAGTTTTATCAGGGTTATAAAAATTCCCGCATAACTGCAATACAGATCAATGGAGGTATAGGGATGAGTGAGATTGGGCGCAAAAAAATATCAGCGAAGGCAGACCAGTTTACAGAGTCGGTGATTCGAGAAATGAGTAGGGTAGCACTGCAATACGGTGCAGTGAATCTGGCACAGGGGTTCCCTGATTTTCCCTGTCCCTTGGAGTTGAAACAGGCAGCTTACGAAGCAATAGAGGCAGATGTCAACCAGTATGCCATTACTTGGGGCGATCGCCCATTTCGTCAGGCGATCGCTAACAAAGTTCGTTGGTATCTCGGCTTAGATATCGATCCCGAAACCCAAATCACCGTTACCTGTGGTTCCACAGAAGCAATGGCAGCTGTAATGCTGGCAACCGTCGATCCCGGTGAGGAAGTAATTGTATTTGAGCCGTATTACGAAAACTACGGCCCCGATGCGATTTTAGCTGGTGCTACGCCCCGCTACGTAACCCTACATCCCCCCGATTGGACATTTGATCAATCAGAGTTGCGTCAAGCTTTCAATGCCAATACTAAAGCCATTATTATCAACACACCTCACAACCCCACCGGCAAAGTCTTCACCCGTGACGAACTCAGCCTAATTGCTGAACTTTGTTAAAAGTGGGATGTGTTAGCGTTCACTGATGAAATCTATGAACATATTCTCTATGATGGCACTCAACATATTGCCCTAGCGACCCTTCCCGGTATGGAAGAACGCACAATTACCATCAACGGTCTATCCAAAACTTACAGCGTCACTGGATGGCGAGTTGGCTACATTTTAGCAAACCCCGAATTGACAGGAGCGATTCGCAAAGTCCATGATTTCCTCACCGTTGGCGCTCCTGCACCCTTGCAACGAGCCGGAGTTGCCGCCATGCAACTGCCACCATCCTATTATGAAGAACTAGCCAAACTTTATCACCAGAAGCGAGACAAAATTTTACAGATTCTAGATCAAGTTGGCATTCCCTATTTTGTTCCCAAAGGAGCCTATTACGTCCTAGCAGATATTTCCAAATTCGGCTATAAAACAGATGTTGAATTCACTTACCATCTAATTAGAGAGATTGGTGTTGCCGTAGTTCCCGGTTCCAGCTTTTTCAGCCAACCAGAAAAAGGACATTCATTGATCAGATTTTGCTTCAGCAAAAGACTTGAGACATTAGAAACAGCGAGCGATCGCTTACTCAAACTACAATCAAATCTACAACCTACATCCTAACATCCTAACATTCATTTCTTCTCTCTGCGCCCCTCTGTGCCTGGAGCGGTTCGTTTCTCTTCACCATCCCAATCTATCCAACATTAAAGACCAATAACCACTTATTTCTGATAACTGACCAGGACTACTATATGGCTACTTACGACAATATTTTGCAAGCAATTGGTAGAACTCCACTAGTCAGACTTAACAAAATTGCCGAAGACATTCACTCAAGTATTTATGCCAAAGTAGAATATCTCAACCCTGGCGGAAGCACCAAAGATAGAATTGCCCTCACCATGATTGAAGCCGCAGAAAAAACAGGTCAACTGCAACCTGGCGGCACTATTATTGAAGCTACCGCAGGTAATACTGGTGTAGGACTAGCACTAATTGCAGCAGTGAAAAAGTATCGCTGTATTTTCGTTATGCCTGATAAAATGAGCCAGGATAAAATCAACCTACTCAAAGCTTATGGTGCAGAAGTAGTTGTTACTCCCACATCTGTACCGCCTGACTCGCCAGAAAGCTATAACGGTGTAGCGGAAAGACTCGCCAAAGAAATACCAGGAGCTTACAGACCAAATCAATTTGAAAACCCAAATAATCCTTTAGCGCATTACTTAACTACCGGCCCAGAAATCTGGTCAGATAGTAATGGTAAAGTTGATGTTTTTGTTACATGAATGGGAACAGGTGGTACAATTTCAGGAGTTGCTAAATATCTCAAAGAGCAAAATCCAAATATAGCAATTGTTGGTGCAGATCCAGAGGGTTCAATTCTTTCTGGTGACACCCCCAAATCTTACAAAGTTGAGGGAATTGGTGAAGACTTTATTCCCAAGACATTTAATCGTCAATTAGTTGATGAAATGGTTAGGGTTAGTGATAAAGAATCTTTTAATATGGCTCGTCGTTTAGCACGAGAAGAAGGTTTATTAGTAGGAGGTTCCTGTGGTACAGCAGTAGCCGCAGCACTCAAGTATGCAGCAAGATTAACAGAGCCGAAGTATATTGTAGCGCTATTACCAGATACAGGAAGAAACTATATTAATAAAATCTACTCCGATGCCTGGATGCAAGAAAATGGTTTTTGGGAAGGTACAACAGTAAAAAGTATCAAAGTTGGTGAAATTCTCGCTCAAAAAACAGATTTTCCTTCTCTAATTGCCGTCAGTCCTCGTGATACCTTAAGCAAAGCGACAAACTACCTCCAAAAGCTGAATATTTCGCAGCTACCTGTGATTGATAATAATCATGTAGTCGGAAGCGTTAATGAAGCCTCTTTAATGAAATTTCTCCACGATGGGATCAACTTTTCTAAGCAAGAAGTTTCAGCAGTCATGGGTAAACCTCTGCCGATGCTCGATGAAGAAGTTGATATTTCTGAAGCTTATCGAGTATTGTTATCGGGAACCACAGGGATTATTATTAAGCGAAATGATGTTCCTATTGGATTAATTACTAGAGCCGATTTAATCAGATATTGGATTAGTCAAACTCAAGAATCATTAAAGGAAAATCATGGAATTTGAAACTAGAGCTATTCATGAAGGTCAGCAATCAGACCCACAAACAGGCGCTGTAATTGTTCCTATTTATTTGACTTCTACTTATGAACAAGAAGCCATAGGTAAACACAAAGGATATGAATATTCTCGCACGGGAAACCCTACTCGCACAGCTTTAGAATCGGCTTTAGCTTCTATTGAAAATGGAAAATTTGGTTTAGCATTTGCCTCTGGCTTGGCTGCAACGACAACTGTATTAAGTCTACTAAAAAATGGCGACCATATTGTTGCTGGTGATGATTTATATGGGGGAACTTATCGTTTGTTAGAAAAGGTTGTGAAAAATTGGGGTGTGACAACTACTTATGTAGATATTGATCACATTGCTGATTTTGAAACTGCCATTCAACCAAATACCAAGCTGATTTGGATTGAAACTCCTACTAACCCTTTGTTAAAAATTATTGATATTACCGCACTGTCAAATATTGCCCGTAAAAACAACATCATCTTAGTAGTTGATAATACCTTTGCTAGTCCTTATTTTCAAACACCATTAGATTTAGGTGCTGACATTGTGGTTCACAGCACTACCAAATATCTAGGGGGACACAGCGATATTATTGGTGGTGCAATCATCACATCTAACGAGCAACTATACACCGAACTGAAGTTTTATCAAAATGCGATCGGGGCGATTCCTAGTCCTTTTGATAGCTGGTTAGTGCTGCGAGGGATTAAAACTCTGGCTGTGAGAATGCGAGAACATGAAAAAAACGCTTTATTTTTGGCTGAATTTTTAGAAAAGCATCCAAAAATTGAGCGCATTTATTATCCAGGGTTATCCAGTCATGAACAGCATCAACTAGCAAAAGAGCAAATGTCTGGTTTTGGGGGGATGATTAGTTTGGAATTAAAAGGTGGTTTTGCTGAGGTTGAAAGATTCGCTTCTCGACTCAAGTTATTTTTGTTGGCTGAAAGTTTGGGTGGTGTGGAATCGCTGCTTTGCTATCCTACCAAAATGACTCACGGTTCTTTACCAGAAGCGGAACGACTTAAGCGGGGAATAAAGGATAATTTAGTCCGCCTTTCGGTAGGAATTGAGCATCAGCAAGATTTGCAAGCTGATTTAGAAAATGCTCTAGCTTGAAAATTGGTATTGGGCATTGGGAAAGGGTTGGCGTTGGCGTTGGGGAAGCCTCTCGTAGAAAACCCTCTCGTAGAGAAGCCTTTCTACGAGAGGGTCATTACGAATTACATTAGTGTAGCGGTAGCGAGTCTTCTCCCAAGGGGAGACGCTTTAGCGCAACGAGCGTCATTACGAATTACGAAGCATGTCTACCTTCAAGTTAATAGAAGTTAATAAATCCTGAGTTAATATTAAGTTCATAAATGCTTTGTTTAGGTGTTTATTAAAAAACATGACATTATTTTTGATCCAGATTTAACTCTAAGTTTTGATCCCCGACGAAAAGTTAACTTTCTTAAAAAAACCCCACTCCAAAGCGAGGGTTTATAAGTCTTAGTGGGTAATAATCCCCAAAAAAACTACACTAGTTTAGTGTAGTTTTGTTAAAATTTCCGGTAATTATATCGGGATACTAGCCTTATAAATTCTGAATTAAAAACCCCATTGACTCTTTAAAAGGATAGGACTAATGTTATTAGTAGTCCTTCCAAGGACAGTATTTATGCATCAAAAAATCAGGAGGTATTTCCGATGATGATGATGATGACTGAAACCATGACTCCCGAAATGCAAACCTGCATGGATGCTTGCATGGAATGTCACAAAATGTGCATGGAAACAATGACTTACTGCATGAGCAAAGGTGGTAAGCACATGGACAAGAGCATGATGAGCATGATGAGCATGATGCGCGATTGCTCTGAAATGTGCATGATGTGCATGAATATGATGATGAGTGGTTCTGAGTTTATGGAACGCACTTGTATGCTTTGTGCGGAAATGTGCGATCGCACTGCTATGGCTTGTGAAATGATGAGCGATGACGCGAAAATGATGGAATGTGCTGCCGCTTGCCGTAAGTGTGCAGAGTCTTGCAGAAGTATGCATATGATGCCCGTATAATTCCCCTATCTAGCAGAAGTTTCTCTGCAACCTAATATTCAAGCGCTCAGACTCTTTGGGTCTGGGCGCTTGAAGTAAAGACTTAACTAATCAAAGAATTAGTCTAAACCAACACTTTTAAACTCATTAGAATTACTTAAACAAGTTCCGGGATTAGAAGCGATCGCACCAACAATACTTTGGCCAAAAATAGAGGTAAGCTAAACCACATCTAGTTTACATATCTAAAATTTATATAACTCTTGTGGGGTGGGCATCTTGCCCGCCCTAATTATGCAAGTTAAATGTATAACAGCTTAGTTTAGCTTTTCCCGAAAAGTTTTAAGAATCTCTGACCACAGGGGCAGAAAGTGTCAGGCAAATCTTACCATCATGCCAGCGCTAACTAGCGATTAAGGTGGGTAACAGTGCCCCACCCTAAAACTCTAACTTGCTACTGCCTCAGCAGGGGCTGCTTCAACAGCAGCTATGGGTAAGTAAACACTAACTTTTTTACGGGTTTTGCCCTTTCTCTCAAAGGTTACAACACCGTCGATTAACGCAAACAGAGTGTCATCGCTACCAATACCGACGTTGTTACCAGGGTGAAATTTGGTGCCGCGCTGACGCACGAGAATGTTTCCTGCACGTACAACTTGACCGCCATAACGCTTAACACCTAGACGTTGGGCATTAGAGTCACGACCGTTGCGTGTACTACCTGTTCCTTTCTTATGAGCCATGATTTCCTCTTGTTTATCTATCTACTTCTTTTTATTATTCAGCAGCGGTTTCAACTTCTTCGGCAGAAGTGTCATGTGCAACAGGGAGTTCTTCCTCCGTTGGCCCTTGGGTAGCAAACACTGCACCGTTAAGGGTAATGGAGTTAATCATAAGTCTGGTAATTTCCTGACGATGCCCCCGCTTTTTGCGGGTTTTCTTTTTCGGCTTCATTTTGTATACCAGAACTTTACGACCTCTGTAATGTCGCATTACAGTCCCTTCTACAGTCGCACCTGTCACTAGTGGCTGTCCAATGGTGACTTCGCCATCATGCTGCACGAGCAATACGGCATCTATTGTAACTTTTTCATCTGGTTCATTCGTAAGCAGTTCAATGTCATAAAACCGCCCTGGCTCTACTCGTATTTGTTTGCCGCCAGTTTCAATAATTGCGTAGGTCATGGAATTGTCCTTGAGGTTGCCGTACAGGTAGCTGTTTTTTATCTCTTGTAGAGACACTTTTGCCAGCTTTTGTAATTATGTCTACCTGATCCGAGCAGGAATTAGACAGACAATCTAATATAGTATTTTATTAACAGATATGAAGTCAAGCTCTAACAAGAAAGACCCCTCTAACCCTAGTAGCTATGTCAACAAAGGGAAAAACACGGATAAAATTGTGGTTGGTGATAAATGAAGAGTTCCTTGGTGACGAAGGTTTTTAGGCAGGAAGAAACTAAAGGGGCTAAGGGGTTAGATGGTCTGTGTTAGCCGTTTTTTAGGAGATGTCGTTTAAATTAGCCAAACAAACCTCCAATGGGTGTGAACTGTTTCGGTGAGTCTGAAGATGAAAAATTAGCTAATTCAGTACTGTCTGCTTACTGATTTTCAATGAGTGGGAAGGAATTAGCGAAGAGTTTTCATGAGCAATCACCCAGCAGCAAGAATGTAAATTGTATTCACAAGTCAGAATAAATACTTTTTAAATAAAAATTGCTACTATCTTAGGGCTGAATTTTACAAAAGAGTAATAGCAGTATTAGTCTAAAACTTATATTTTTTTATCAAAATCACCACGTTTATCTTCTTTGTTTTAAGATCAAACTTATAGATAGATGCTTTATCTAGAAATTATTTACACAAGCTAGTGAATTCCCATTTCAAAAAGGAGATGGATTGTTATGACACAGCAAAACGCTGCTCGACTTTTTCAAGCCGTAAAACAAGATCAAGCATTACAGGAAAGACTAAAAGTAACAGCTGATCCAGAAGCCTTCATTAAGATTGCTCAAGAGCGTGGCTATGAATTCAGCCTCAAAGAACTAGAGAGTGAGATAAGCAAATTGTCTGAAGAAGATTTAGCCAACATTCTCAATCCAGGATGGGGGGCTAGACGTCACATTAATCCTAGATAATTACTGTTCTAGGAAACCGAAGTATAGAAACAAATGAATTCAGAAGTTTTGCTCCTCAAGGGGATATCGTTGCATCATCTCCTTTAGGGGCATTCCTATTAAAGTAAGCAACACTTTCTCCAGAGTTACTTTTCTTCATAACCCAATACGCTTGGTGTTAAGGCTAAAACTCCTTATGAAAGTCAATTTTTTTAACGAAATTACGATTACAAAACTTTACTTTCCACTTCCGACTTCTTTAAAAATCCTTTCTCTACTCTCCATCTCCCCACCTGCTTAACTCATGAGTTAGGATGACTATATTTTAATCCGGTTATATGAAAAGAATAGAAGTTGAGCAAAGAACTATTTTAATTGGTTTGGCAGGTAGCCACGGCTATGGTTTAAATCGTCCTGATTCAGATTTTGATTATCGGGGAGTATTTATCGCATCGAAAAGGTACTATTTGGGATTTGATAGGATAGAACAAAAAGATGCTGGTTGGAATGAACCAGGAATATTTTCATTCCTGGATAGCAACAAAGACACCGTTATATATGAATTAAGAAAAATCCTCCAGTTATTAGCGGGCGCAAATCCTAATGTTTTAGAATTGCTCTGGTTAAATAACTATCCTTTTTTAAACCCAGTCGGACAGCATTTAATTAATCATAAGCAGTTATTTTTGAGTAAGAAGGTAAAACATACTTACACTGGTTATGCTTTTGCCCAAATCAAAAAGATGGAAACTCATCGTAAATGGTTGTTAAAGCCACCGCAAAAAAAACCAATACCATCTGACTTCGCCATAGAAGACGAAGCGCCCTTGGGCAAAGATGAGCTAAATGCTTTTTTGGAGTATCTTTATAACTTAATCAGAGAACGGATTGAGTTTTTGGAAGAAGCGGAACAATTATACCAATTGCTGACAGCAGATATTGATTTTAAAGGAGTGTTAAAACAATATACTTTACCCAATGAAACTTTGGAATATACCCAACAGTTAACCAATAGCCGTAAAGATTTTATCCGCCTGCTTCAGAAAAGTCAAAGCTATCAAATAGCTTTAAGAGAATGGAAGGCTTATTTATCTTGGCAAGAGAATAGAAATCCGGCTAGGGCGCAAATGGAAAGAAAGTCGGGTTTTGACCTTAAACATGGGATGCATTGCATTAGATTGTTACGCAGTGGAGTAGAAATATTGCGTCAAGGTGAAGTGATTGTAGATAGGAGAATAGCTGGCGATGTTGAGGATTTAAAAGCTATTTTAAAAGGTGAGTATTCTTATGAGCAGGTGATGAAAATGGCAGAAGATTTGGTCGCCGAAATGGAAATTGTTTATGAACAATCTACCCTACCTCACAAACCTGATTTGGAGCAAATTAATGAATTGTGTATAGAATTGGTATAAATGCAGAATTGGTAAATGAAAAAGGAGAGACGCGATTAATCGCGTCTGTACATGAGTTAGGAGTTTATAATTAATTTTTCACTCATAACTCATAACTAATTTTAATGAGGGTACATTAAGTCAGCAAAGCCATAGAGGCTGATGATGAGCAATAGAGATGCTGTTAGTTGGGTAATTCGTGTCTGAGGTGAGGGCGCGATCGCTTCTCGCACTAAGATAGAAATAGATGCCCCAACTACTAAGCTCAAACCTAAAATTAAATATGGTCTGTCGGGTAAAATATTGGCTATTGCCAACATAGCGATCGCTAATAAAAGCATCAATAATTCTACAAACCTGGGCGGGTTGTATTGGCTAGATAGAACAAAGCTGTTGAACCAAAAAGAGCAAAATCTCATAGTAGGTGTTGAATGTTTAGTTAGGAATTAGGAGTTAGGAGTTATGAGTTATGTAGCCCGTGCTGAGTTAGGAGCAAAGCCGGAGACGCTCCACCGAGGCGTTAGAAGTTGTGAGTTATATACTCATTGCTGAGTGCCGAGTGAGAAATTAAAATTGTGAGTGATGAAGCAGCTTTTCATTCAAAACTCTTAACTCCTAACTCCTCACTCTTAACTCCTAATTTTTAACCCCTAGCCCCTAACTTTTGACCTGTGCCGTTTTTTTGTGCAATATCACTTTCTGGTAGTTCGACACCAAAGACGCGGCTAAAAGCTTTGGCGACTTTGTAGCCAGAATCAATCGATTCTAAGGGGTCTTTCCGCAGTCTGTGACGCAAGGATAGCGTAATTACGCGATGGATATCATCAACTGTAACTTCAGTGCGTCCTTCAAATGCTGTTAAGGCTTTGGCGGCGCGGTTACTAACAATGTCACCCCGCAAACCATCTACATCAAGTTCTGAACACACTTCAGAAATTTTTACCCGCAGATCATAGTCAATTTTCACTTCTGGCAAAAGCTGTTGAGCATTGACAATTTGCTCTTGCAATGCTTCTTGCTGAGGTTTGTACTTTTCGAGAAATACGGGCGGATTTTGGTCAAAATCCGCCCGTTGTTCTACGATTTGTACCCGCAAGACTGGTTCTTTTACTGTGTGAATTTCTGCGTGCATCCCAAAGCGATCGAGAAGTTGGGGGCGGAGTTCGCCTTCTTCTGGGTTTCCAGAACCCACAAGAACAAAACGCGCTGGGTGACGGATAGAAATACCTTCTCGTTCTACAGTGTTCCATCCACTGGCTGCGGAGTCGAGTAACACGTCTACGAGGTGGTCATCTAGTAAATTGACTTCATCCACATAGAGAATGCCCCGATTAGCCTTTGCCAGCAGTCCCGGTTCAAAGGCTTTGACACCTTCAGATAAAGCTTTCTCGATGTCGATTGTGCCACAAACTCGGTCTTCTGTAGCTCCTAGCGGCAGGTCTACCATTTGGACTTTTTTCTGAGCTACAGGAATTTCCGCCCCTTTTTCTAATAGTTGGCGGACTTCATCGCTCATCAAGTCGGGGTCGCTAGGATCACTGCTGAAGGGGTCGTTAGCAACCACAGAAATTTCTGGCAGCAGATCCGCCAGTGCCCGGATAGTTGTGGATTTCCCGGTGCCGCGATCGCCCATGATCATTACACCACCAATTTTGGGGTCAATCACGTTCAATAGCAGCGCCAGTTTCATTTCTTCCTGGCCCACAATTGCCGTAAAAGGAAATACTACGCGACGCACACTTGCCGTGGATTGAGCAGTTGGACTCACTAAATTACCTTAACAATATTTTTCTTATTACAGTTTTCTATTGTGACACAGCTAGGGCATGGAATAGTTTAGTAAATTTAAAAGTCTTATTGAACACATAAATTTGTGTATATATACTAAAATAATCATCATTTAGTTGATGACAAAGACAGATGATGAATAATAGTGTCGGCGCAAAATCACTTATTGCAGAAGATGCTACTTAAATTAAGTATGTTGCCAAGAAAATAATGAATAAAATTACAGTAAAACTTGGTCTTTTTGGATAAATCTCATATAAATTTCTCTCAGTCTAATAGTTGAGAATACAATTAATTAAGTCGAAAGATAGAATTTGATAGGATTATTTTAAGTAATATATAAAATTTGATTAAAAATTAAAAGACATATAAGATAAAGTATGAAAGAAAAATATAGAGATGAGATAAAAAGCTCTTCGCTTAGAGTTTTAGACCTTTTTGCCGGTTGTGGAGGGTTATCATTAGGCTTTCAAAATGCTGGATTTAACATTATAGCAGCATTTGATAATTGGAAACCAGCTATAGATGTTTATCAAAAAAACTTTATCCATGAGATTTTTGATTACGATCTTAGTAATTTGAGAATAAACTATCAAATTTTTAGAGAAATGCGTCCTGAAATTATTATTGGTGGCCCCCCATGCCAAGACTTTTCTAGTGCTGGTAAACGTGATGAAGATTTAGGAAGAGGGGATTTAAGTATTGTCTTTTCTGAGATAGTTACAAGTGTTCTTCCTCAGTGGTTTGTAATCGAAAACGTAGAACTATTTCGTAAAAGCAATAAATATAAAGAGGCTAAACAAATCTTGAAAGCTGCTGGATATGGTTTAAGTGAAATAGTTTTGGATGCTAGTCTGTGCGGTGTACCTCAAAAGCGAAAAAGATTTTTTTGCTTGGGAGAGTTACAAGGAAAAGACGAAAGTCTAGAACCTTACCTGAAAAAAAGATTAGCAGATAAACCAATGACGATTAGAGATTATCTGGGAAATAAATTAGACATTCAATATTACTACAGACATCCAAGAAGTTACCAAAGAAGAGGAATTTTTAGTATTGATGAATCCAGCCCAACAATAAGAG
The DNA here is from genome assembly GCF_029379315.1 of Nostoc sp. S13. GTDB lineage: Bacteria > Cyanobacteriota > Cyanobacteriia > Cyanobacteriales > Nostocaceae > Nostoc. The sequence goes on along the minus strand of NZ_JAQYWQ010000086.1, from coordinate 14,518 downwards.
GAGTTAATCGTCCTATTCCTAAAACCTATAATAAACACCCTAAAGATCCAGTCCCCGTTACAGAAAACTTGCGCCCATTGACTACAATTGAAAGAAGCTACTTGCAAACTTTCCCTGAAACATTTATTTTTGAAGGCACAAAAACAGACCTGGAACAAATGATCGGAAATGCTGTCCCGGTCAAGCTTGCAGAGTATGTTGCTCAAAGCATCCTTGAATATATTAAAGACAATTTAAATAAATCTCCAATAATTCCAGAAAAAACTTATGTTTCATAATTCAGTTTGAATAAAAAAATTGAACAACTATATCTTTTATAATGGCTCATTCAAGGTGATATTTAATATACTAAAAAAATTAAAAATCAGTTATTAAAATAAAATGGGAGATTCCATTAAATAGTTTAAATCTCCCAAAGTGTTTTTACTTTAGTCATTAGTTTAACTCACATTTATCAAAGTGTACATCAAGCTCTTAGCGGAACTTGATGCCTGAATGATTATCATTACTATACACTGGTGATTTTATTTTTTGGAAGTCCAATGCAGTATAACCAATGCCTAATGCCCAATGCCAATATCTATTGGGCACTAATGACTACTAACTACGTCAAGCATCTTATACTTTGCTAGGTCTGCTTTAGTTTTTATGGTGCAAAAGTTCCATAAGCAGGGAATGAACAACTACCAACTCATTAATCCTATAGTAAGCATAAATACTTGTAAATTATATGGTTAATAGATTCAATTATAAAAACGAGCAACGGCGTGTGTGGGTAGCTAATGCATCATTTAAATCTATGAAATTATCTTTTATTGTTCAAAGTTGGCGGGGTAGATGTACAGCAGCTTGTCGTCAGACATCGCTCAAGTATTTTTTTCCAATTCTCATTTTAATATCCTTTGTTGCGGTATTGCTGGTAGACAGTTTCACTCCTGCGAGCGCCCAGTTACCCCGTCAGGAAATTCGCGGGGTTTGGATGACCACTAATGATTTTGACACCCTTAAGAGTCGCGCCAAAGTGCAGGATGCGGTGAGTGAATTACGACGACTGAACTTCAACACAATCTATCCTGTGGTGTGGAATTCTGGCTATGTGATGTATCCCAGTGACATAGCACAACGTGCAGGTATTCAACCTTTTGTCTACAAAGGTTTAGATGGACATGATATACTCGAAGACCTGATTACCCAAGCCCATCACAAAGGATTGCTGGTGATTCCCTGGTTTGAATTTGGTTTTATGGCTCCCCCAACTTCAGAACTGGCACTGAATTATCCAGATTGGTTTACACAAAAGCGCGATGGTAGCCAAACTTCGATTAGTGCAGGGGGTGAGGTTATGTGGCTCAATCCGTTCCATCAACAAGTGCAAGAGTTCATCACCAATCTTGTGCTGGAAACTGTTACTCAATATGATGCCGATGGCATTCAGTTTGACGATCACATGAGTTTGCCCTACGAATTCGGCTACGATCAATATACAATTGCCTTGTACACCCAAGAAACCAATAATCCTCCCCCAAGTAATCCCCAAGATGAGGCATGGGTACAGTGGCGGGCAGATAAAATTACGGCGTTCATGGTACAACTTAATCAAGCTGTGAAGCAGAGAAAACCCCAGGCGATTTTCTCCGTTGCTCCCAATTACTATGATTTTGCTTATAAGTTTCATCTGCAAGATTGGCTGAGTTGGATGCGGCAAAATATTGTGGACGAGTTAATTGTGCAAGTTTATCGTCCGAATCTGCAAAGTTTTGTGGGATATATTTCCCGCCCAGAAATTCAAGAAGCGCAACAAATAATTCCAACTGGAATTGGGATTATGACAGGGTTACGAAATAATCCAGTTTCCATGCAACAAATTAAGTCTCAGGTGCGGGCTGTCCAAGAACGCGGTTTAGGCGTAAGCTTCTTTTATTATGAAAGTCTTTGGAACGATGCTTTAGAACCCTTAAATGAGCGGCAAGCTGGATTTGAAACTCTCTTTCCATCTCCCGCACTCCGCGCCAAAAATGAATAACTTTTCTGTTAAAGATGATGTTACTGTACTAGAAATTAAGGTTTTTACGGCTTATCGTCAGACATCGCCTGTTGTCCTGAAAGGCTCAGATTCCTAACTTCTCACCCCAACGATTTTATCGGCTTTTCGAGACCAAAGATGATGACTTGAATGTATTGAAAAACATAACTGCTACACTGTTGTTCTTACGTTCTTATAAAGAGGTAATTACTATCTGCGATCAAATCTTAAAGATTAAACCCGACGCTCATGAGATATTGAGCAACAAAAGTTTGAGCTTGAGTTTATTGGGGCGTTATGATGAAGCATTGACTAACCTCAATGAAGCTGTGAAACTTCAACCAGAATATCCACTTTTTTGGGCTAACCAGGCCATTGTCCTGGCTCGTGCAGGGCGTTACCAAGATTCCCTAGCTAATTGCGAGAAAGCTTTAGAACTACAAGCTAATGATGAGAGTGGTTATTATGGCAAAGCTTGCTATTTCGCCTTACAAAATGATGTTGATTTAGTCATTAAAAACCTACAATAAGCACTTAATTTCAATCCTCGTCGATGTCGTATGGAAGCAAAACTTAACCCTGATTTTGATAGCATTCGGGATGATGCAAGATTTCAGGCATTGCTGCAAGGTTAAATGAGCAGCTTACATTTACAAGTGAGGGGCTTGCAATTAAAAAAATATCCAATTTGTAGTATGCCTTAGCTGCTCTAGCCTATCCGCGATGCAACTGAATTGACTAACAAATAGGTACTAATCAGCATTAAGTGTCCCTATTTAATCGGTACATTCCCTATTTTTTCTGCTAATTACAAACAATCAGTAAACCACATCTAGTTCAGATTTTTGCGTCAAATGACCAAACCTTTCTGACAATTTAAAAATCTACTCATCGTCCACATCTGCAAATATAGATTTTAAATCCCGATAACCGCTAACTACTCGCACAATCACAACACTATCTTCAAAAACTCGATAAAATATAATATAGCCATCTAAGGGTATTCCTCTAAGGCTTGGATCAAACTTGGCGTAACTTTGTCCTATATTTGGGACTTGAGCTATATTTTGGCACTTCTTATTAAATCCTTGAATAAATCTTTCCCCTGCGTTAATATTGCAAACTAGAAAATAAGCCAAAATTTCATCTAAATCTTGGCTTGCTTCTTTGGCAATAAAATATTCCATTATCCTTGAGTCTCACGCGCTTTGCGTAATTTATCTGACAGTCGCGCCATCACCACTTCACCATCTATTACGTCTCCACGTTCAATAGAAGCAAGCCCAACAGATATTTTTTTCTGGGTTTCTTCTTCCCATTCCTGATAACCTTTCTCCCATTCTTCCAATAGTTTCAATGCTTTAGCAATCACATCTTCAGCATTCTCATATCTACCTGTAGCAATTCGGGTTTGTATAAATTGCTTGTATTCCGCTTTAAGTTGGATGTTCATAATTTTTATGCCTAGTTAGTTAACAGCCTTCCCAAAACTATGCTCTAAAATTTATCTAAATTCATTAAAACAAATTAAGTGAAACCCAACATCATGTGAGGTTAACATTGGGTTTCACTAAATTCAACTAGCCTGATTAGGCGGTATTACTTCCGATGGCGTTTCCGCTGGGGGCGCAAGTACCGCATCTGGAGCAATTTCTTCTACGGGAATCGGTTGCTTGTCCTCAGTCTCTATATCTGCTTGCGCTGCTTTCACCAATTCAGGAGATGGGGGATGTGGTGGAATCGCTTCCGGTACACTCTCGGTTTTTGCTTCGGTGTCGGTAGTAACTCTTTCCTCTGTTGGTTTTTCTAGTATGACAATAGTTTTGTCGATAATCTCAACAACAGGTTTCTCAGTTAGTACAGAGGTAATGTCTTCAGGTTTGGGGGTTGTGGGTGTTTTTTTACTCACAGTCTCTTGCACCTTGTCTTTCACGCCACCGAAGGTGCTACCAAGACCTTTTTGCAACTGGCCCAGCCGTTCCTGAAGGGACAACTTATTCACCTGTTCCTGAATGCCAGTTTTCACCGTCTCAGAACTGGGTACTTGGGTTTGTTGTGCCTGCGGGGTCAATTGCCGACGTAATGATAGAGTTTGCCAGCCAAACCAGACCAAAAGAGCCACACTAGCCACATGACCCAGCAACAAACCCCCGGAAATGCGTGGTGCAAACACCCATAAGACTAAAGCGTAGAACAGTCCTACCCCACTCCAGATAAAGTCATTCTTGCGGTGGATTTCTGGGAAAAAGAAAGCTGCTATGTAAATGGCTAAACTACCAAGACCGACCACCAAAGCTAGGACATATGCCAGCATTATTTGGTTACTCCTTACTACGTCCTTTGATTATTTCAATTTTGCAAGTTAATTGTTGATTTAGATACAATTTAAAATTAATTATCCATGTTAGTTCTGGATTTTTTTCGTTTATATCAAGTCTTAAGGTCTTCTTTAGGAGAGAAGGGAAAATCTCGGACTACCCTTAAAGTTAAAAGGATCTGCAAGAGTTAGCCAGAAATTTTTTATGACACTACAAAGCTTTGGTGTGATTGGATTAGCCGTTATGGGTGAGAACATCGCTCTAAACGTAGAGCGCAATGGCTTCCCAATTGCAGTTTACAACCGCTCCCGAGAAAAAACGGATGCGTTTATGGCGCAGCGTGCGCCAGGACGGAACGTCAAAGCCGCCTTTACGTTGGAAGAATTCGTTGCCTTATTGGAACGTCCCCGCAAAATTCTAGTAATGGTGCAAGCTGGTAAGCCAGTGGATGCGGTGATTGCTCAACTCAAACCCTTGTTAGAGGAAGGCGATATCATTATCGACGGTGGCAACTCTTGGTTTGAAGATACGGAACGACGCACTCAGGAATTAGAACCCGCTGGGCTTCGGTATCTTGGTATGGGTGTCAGTGGCGGTGAAGAAGGGGCGCTGAATGGCCCATCTCTGATGCCTGGAGGTACAACAAGCTCTTACGAGTTTCTATCACCAATTTTCAACAAAATTGCTGCCCAAGTCGATGATGGCCCTTGTGTAACCTACATTGGCCCTGGTGGTTCTGGTCACTATGTGAAAATGGTACACAACGGCATTGAGTACGGCGATATGCAGTTAATTGCTGAAGCCTACGACTTGCTGAAAAGTGCTGCTGGACTAGACCATAATCAGCTACATGAGGTGTTTGCTGAATGGAACACTACCGATGAACTCGATTCATTTTTGATTGAGATTACGAAGAATATCTTCCCATATATTGACCCAGAAACAAATCTACCCTTGGTGGATTTGATTGTTGACGCTGCCGGTCAAAAGGGAACTGGGCGCTGGACTGTGCAGACTGCGTTGGAATTGGGAGTCGCTATTCCCACAATTACAGCAGCAGTTAATGCACGGATTATATCTTCGATTAAAGAGGAGCGGGTAGCAGCATCCAAAGTCCTTACAGGCCCCACTGGCAAGTATGACGGGCAAACTAAGGACTTTATCAACAAAGTGCGCGATGCCCTCTATTGTTCAAAAATTTGTTCTTACTCTCAAGGAATGGCGCTGCTATCTACAGCTTCCAAAACATATAACTGGAATTTGAATCTGGGCGAAATGGCACGGATTTGGAAAGGTGGCTGTATTATTCGCGCTCGCTTCTTGAATAAGATTAAGAAGGCTTTTAGCGAAAATCCAGCTTTACCTAACCTGTTATTAGCTCCTGAATTTAAGCAGACAATTCTCGATAGACAAACAGCTTGGCGGGAAGTGATTGCGACAGCTGCAACACTGGGAATTCCAGTACCCGCATTTAGCGCATCCTTAGATTATTTTGACAGCTATCGCCGCGATCGCTTGCCTCAAAATCTGACTCAAGCACAACGCGATTACTTTGGCGCACATACTTATCTGCGTCTTGATAAGCCCGGAAGTTTCCACACCGAATGGGTACCAATTGCTGAAGCTAAGAAGTAAAGTTTCACACATCTACATCAGGATATTGTGAAAGGTTAAAAAGTTTCAGAATACAGTTGTAAGGTGGCTCTGAGTTTCAGAGTCACTTTTTTTAACGAACCGCAGAGGCGCAGAGAACGCAGAGGAAGAGAGGAGGATAATAGCAATTCTCTACTGTTTATTGCTTTTAACGTGAGTTCGATGAACCTCTCCCGGATAGCCTGCCTCTGGGAAACGGAAAGGGAGGAGCAACGAAAAATTCAGCTTTTTGCTCCCCTCTCCGCGTCGGAGAGGGGCTGGGGTAGAGGTCAAATAAAACTTGTCGAACTCACGTTTTAGGGGTTATTATTACCAAGATATTTGGCTTTTAATTCTTCTAATTCTTCATCTATTTTGCTTTTAGTAGAAGGCTGAGATATTGGGTTTGGTGGCTGTATTTTATTGGCTTGAGATTTAGGACTAACCAAAAATTGGGTTTTCATTTCTGACTGGGAACTAGGTATCAGACAAAGTATTTATATATTAAAAAAAAGAAAAAGCAATGAACATTTATGATACTTATGGATTCAAATCAGAAGATTTAGAGGAAGTAAGAAAACTTTTTTAAATGGTATCAGGAGTTATTTTAGACAGGCATAAAAGTGACTACATGGGTGGAATCTATTAATCTAAAGGTCGAACCAATGAAGAAAATTACATACTACGAAGAAATTATTCTGATGAAGAAGGCTGGACTGAAGAAGAACATAAAACTTGGGAGTGATATTATATGTATAGCGGCTGCCATAATGGTTAGGACAAGTCTGCTATAGATGGTTGTGACAGCCGCTCTCTTAGGATTTGCGAATGTCCTAAGCTATCTGTCCACTGCTATATCTCGATCTGAACGAATTGATGAATTACGCCGTTTACTTTTGAATAGTTACCAAGGTGATATTTTCTTTATTGAAAGAGTTGTTATTACAGAAGATAGACTTTACCAAAAATATCAATATATACATGGTAAAGACAAGCTTATTTTTGAGAGAAACCTGAGTTAGATGTAAAGATAAAATGATTTTAGGGGTTATTTTTCCCAAGATATTTAGCTTTTAATTCTTCTAATTCTTCATCTATTTTGCTTTTACTAGGAGGCTGAGATGTGGGGTTTTGGGGCTGTATTTTATTTGGTTGAGGTTTGCTGTTCTCCAAAAATTGGGTTTTCATTTCCTCTAATTCTTGCTCAATTTGACTAGGAGATTTCGATACAAAAGTGGGTGGAAAATTAAGTGATGATTGAGGGATAGGTTTAGGTGCTATCGCTGGACTAGCTGCTACTTGTGAGTGTTGATTTAAATCTTTGAGAACTTCATCTACTGTTTGATAACGCCGAATTGGAATACTTTCTAGCATCTTGTTGAGAATGCGACTCAACTGATTACTAATAGGAGTTTGCAAGTATTGCTGCCAAACCCATGTACCGTTATTGGTATCATAGGAATCGAAGGGCGATCGCCGAGTTAATAAGTTAATACAAGTAGCACCCAAACTATAAATATCGCTGGCAAAAATAGCCCTACCTCTCATTTGTTCAGGGGCAACATATTCTGGACTACCAATACTAGTACCAGTTTGATTTAAGGCAGCGCCAATGGTAGATTTAGCAGCCCCAAAATCTACTAATACTAGTTTGCGATCGCTCTGGCGTAAAATAATATTTTCTGGCTTAATATCGCGGTGAATTACGTGTCTGGTGTGACAAAATTGTAATACTGATAATAAATCATTTAGTAATTGCCAGATTTGCGTTTCACTAAAAGCACCTCGATGTCCTAATTCCTGGGCTAAGTTTTGTCCGTCGATAAATTCTTGTACAAGATACTGCCGAGCTTCTTGGGTAAAATATGCCAGTAGTTCGGGAATTTGGGGATGTTTGCCCAATTCATCTAACTGCACCGCTTCTTGGTTAAATAACTCTACGGCTTTTGCAAGAGTGTTGGTGCCTTGGGCTTGGGGATAAAATTGCTTAATCACGCAGCGTGGTTTTGAGGGTTTATCCTCATCCACAGCTAAGAAGGTTTTGCCAAAACCACCTTGTCCGATTGGTTTGATAGCGCGATAACGTTCTTTGAGGAGTAACTTAGAACCGCAAGTTAGGCAAAACTTGAGATCATCAGGATTTTCAGGCTTGGGACAATGGGGATTAAGGCAGTAGCTCATACAGGCGATCGCTCTTATATGTCTTTATTTTCTCTTTTCCCAAGCAAAAGGTGTTTAGATTCGCCAATTATCAGCAAGGCTAGCTGAAAACCCTGGAGAAACTTACCCATAATCAAGTGCCTAGGCGCTGCTAACTACCCCATACCTTCCATAACTGGATGGAAGTAGAACGCAAACCCTAATACCGTATAGGCAGCTAATAACAAAGTACCTTCCAGCCAATTAGATCTACCATCGGAACTAATACTGTTTGCAATCAACACTGACACAACCACAGCGACTAATTCAAAAGGTTTGAAATCTAAATCCATTGGTTTATTTAATACCCGCCCTGCTATTACCAACACGGGCGCGACAAATAGGGCAATCTGCATACTCGATCCCACAGCTACCGAAAGGGAAAGATCCATTTTATCTTTCATTGCCACGGTGACTGCTGTGGCGTGTTCAGCCGCGTTACCCACGATGGGAACCAAAATCACCCCTGTAAATAGCGCCGTCAAACCTAGCTGAGATGTGGCCACCTCCAGAGAATCAACTAGCATTTCTGACTCAATTGCCACTAGCAAGGTACATACTAGCAGCACGCTAACCCACAACGCTATATTTGGTTTAGCATCAGATATTGATATTTCCTCTGCTTCTCCTTCTGCCTCCGCTAAACCCACATCATATAGATAGGAGTGCGTTTTCATCGAAAATAGCAGCGTTAGAGCATAAACCAGGATTAATACTACAGCAACAGCAATAGAAAGATTTTGCAGTGTTTGTTCGTTAATTCCTTGAGAAGTGTAATTCATCGCCGTCGGCATCAAAATGGCAATCACCGCCAAATTCATCGAAGCAGCATTCACCCGCGCCACAATTGGCTGAAAAGTCTGTTCTTTGTAGCGCAGTCCTCCCAAAAGCATGGAAAAACCCATCACCAGTAGTAAGTTGCTAATAATCGATCCCGTGATACTAGCTTTGACTACATCTATTAATCCAGCGTTCAGCGCTATTAGGGCGATGATTAGTTCTGTAGCATTGCCAAAGGTGGCGTTTAACAAGCCCCCCAATGATGGCCCGACTACGACAGCAATTTCTTCTGTGGCTGTGCCCATCCAAGCTGCTAAGGGCAAAATTGCTAATCCAGCTGTAATGAAAACTATCAATTCTCCCCACTCTAGAAAGTATGCTGCTAGAGAAACCGGGATAAACAGTAATAAAACGAGAAGAATAATCTTTTTAGTTGACATTTGTTGTCTTGAGTTGAGGGTATTTTATCTGAGTTATGAGTTATCAGTTATGAATTAGGAGTTATGAAGTAGTTATGAGGTATGAGTTATAAGTTATGAGAAAAACTTTTAATCACTCCTGACTCTTGACTCCTGACTGCTCATTCCTCACTCCTCACTCCTCACTCTGAACTTCTGACTCGGCACTTCCATAGGATACTCTCAACCGTCTATAGACCAATTCAGAAATTCTACTGTTTTCAGTTCACCACTGTGGATATTGTGTAAAATAAAATTACGATATAATAAGTTTTCGTAATCTTTTGTTGCAAAAGTATGAATTTGAGGAAAAATTTTACACCTAAAATGGGGTTTAATAAATTAAAAGACAATTAAATTTTGATTGACGCCCAAGAAGAGGAAACCCCTAACTGAGGCTTTGTTCAATCGCTAATTACTTTAAGCCTTCAGCGAAAGGGCTATGCGATAACGCAGATTTCCCACTACAATAAGACAGCTTTGTCAAAAATTTGGTTGGATTCCATAGTTGTTGTTCATACCGGATTTTGTGTTCAAACCATTGGAGAAAGGTTTACGCACAATATTTTCGGTGCAACTGCAAGTTTTTTGTTTTGGATAAATAGACATGACTTCTGCTGCCCAAATGCCAGCTGGCTCTGGCTCAACGTTAATATTATATTCAGATCCCAATAACACCAAAGAAACCGATCCCCTGAGAAAGGCTAATGGTGTTTATGTGACGGTGCATGGTCATTTTTACCAGCCACCAAGGGAAAACCCTTATCTGGACGCAATTGAACGCCAACCGAGCGCTGCGCCTTTCCATGACTGGAATGAGCGGATTCATTGGGAATGCTATCGCCCGAATGCCTTTGCCAGAGTCTTAAATGACCGAGGCGAAGTGGTGGAGATCGTCAACAATTATGAGTATTTCAGTTTTAATATTGGGCCAACGCTGATGTCGTGGCTAGAACGCTACGATGTGGAGGTTTATCAGCGGATTTTAGAGGCGGATACCAAGAGTAGCGATCGCTTGCATGGTCACGGCAATGCGATCGCGCAAGTATACAATCACATCATCATGCCTCTGGCGAACGAACGCGACAAATATACCCAAATTCGCTGGGGTAAAGAAGATTTCCGCTCCCGCTTTGGACGCAATCCCGAAGGTATGTGGCTAGCAGAAACGGCTGTAGACTATGCCACCCTAGAAGCTCTTGTTGCTGAGGGTATTCGCTTCATTGTCCTTGCACCGTCTCAAGCGCTGCGTTGCCGTCCTCTGCCTACTCAAGATCATCCCCATCCAGAATGGATCGAAGTCGGCGGCAGTCAGATTGATTCCACCCGTCCCTATCGTTGTTATTTGAAGCCTACACTCTTACCTTCATCTTCACCTCTGAGTGCGATCAATGAGGGGAGTAGGGAATCGGCAGTAGGGAGTAGGGATAGTAATCACTCCCCACTCCCTAGTACAGACGCGATTAATCGCGTCTCCCCACCTTACATTGATATCTTCTTCTACGATGGCCCGATATCGAGGGACATGGGTTTTAGTGATGTCGTTTATAATTCCAGTCACTTTGCCGGACGTATCGGTTCGGCAGTGCGTGGGGATCATCGTCCAGCACAGTTGATTTCTGTGGCCACAGATGGGGAAACCTTTGGACACCATAAAAAGGGAACTGAGAAAACTTTAGCCTACGCCTTTACTAAAGAGTTTCCCCAACAAGGTTGGACGGTGACGAACTTCGCCCACTACCTCAGCTTAAATTCTCCCAGTTGGGAAGTGGAATTGAAGTCAGTCACGGCCTGGAGTTGCGCCCACGGTGTCGGCAGATGGGAAGATGATTGTGGTTGCGGTGGAGAGGGCGGTGTTTGGCATCAAAAATGGCGTCGTCCCTTGCGGGATGCCCTAAATTGGCTGCGGGATCAGCTAACTAATGTGTATGAGGAACATGGCAGGCAGTTATTTCGTGATCCCTGGCTAGCACGAGATGAATATATTCAGGTGATGCGCGATCGCTCTGCTACTAATGTCAACCGTTTTCTCTCCCGTCATCAAACCCACAAACTAACAGCTGCCGAACAAGTAGATGCCCTACGCCTGTTGGAAATGCAGCGTCACGCTTTATTAATGTTCACTAGTTGCGGTTGGTTTTTTGAAGAAATTTCCCGTCCAGAGGGGACACAAATTCTGCGCTATGCCGCCCGTGCTTTAGAATTGGCAGGGGATGTGGCAGGTGTACAGTTGGAAAAAGGCTTCCTCAAACGTCTTGGTTTAGCCCCCAGTAATGTGGATGACTTCAAACACGGTGCGGAAATTTATCGGCAACTGGTACTAACTGCCCAGCTTGGCTTTAAGCAAGTAGCAGCCCATTACGCCATTACTTCCCTGTTTACCAATCACAAACCAGCAGAGACACACAATTCCCTGCCGAGAAAAGATGCTGCTGACAAACAGTCTCAGCGTTATCATAAGCGGGTTTATTGCTACGCTGCCAATGAGCTAGATTACCAACTGCAACGGATGGGATCGCTAACTCTGGCTGTGGGAAATTTAAAGCTGGTATCAGAGATTACTTGGGAAAGTGAGCATTTGGTATTTGCGGTTCTGCATTTAGGAGGCTGGGATTTCCACTGCTGCATTCAACAATTTACTGGGCGGCGTGACTACAGCCAATTAAAAGAAAAGCTGTTTCGGGCACTGCAACAAGCTAGTGCGGCTCATACTATCTTGGTAATGACACAGCTATTTGGAGAAAAAGCTTTCAGTTTGCAAAATCTATTTGCTGAAGAACGCCACCGGATTATGGGGCTGCTTAGTCAGGAAACACTGACACGTTTAGGACAGCTTTATACCCAAGCCTACCGCGATAATTATGGTGTGCTGATGGCATTTCATCGAGATGAACTAGCCGTACCGCAAGAATTGCAGGTAGCAGCAGATATTGCTTTAGGGCATCGCTGTCTGATGACATTGCGATCGCTTGAGCAAGATATCGCTGATCCCCAAAAGAGTTGGAATCACATATTAGAATTAGAAACGATCGCTACTGAAGCAAAACATCTGCGTTGTCGGCTAAATATTCCCGACGGTAAGCAGATGTTAGAACAGTTAATTGCGCGATTGCTCTGGCAATTGTTGCACGACGCCAATGGTAGTTTTAATGCAGATATCCAACTATTGGAACGATTGATTGATGTCGGGGATCAACTAAATATTGACATTTCCCTACAGCGATCGCAAGAACTATATTTTAGTTGTCTGCAAAGTCAGATAGCACCCGTCTGTGTCATTAACCTTGACAATGAAAGAGATAATCAGTGTCTTCAGTTGCTCAAGTTGGGCAAAAAGTTAGCCGTTGATGTCAGCATGATTTCAAATCAATTGGGATAAGAGTAGGGGCGCACACGGTGCGCCCAAGAGTTGTCTTGCGAATCTTGGCTGTAAGTTGAACATGATGGCGTGCGATCGCACTCTTGGCTTATAGTATCTTCAGTTTACTGCCAAGGCATCTGCCAGACTTTAACTGTTTTGTCATAACCACCACTAACAACATTTTTACCATCGGGACTAAAAGCTACTGACTCTACATAAGATTCATGCCCAAAAAGAGTGATAATTAGTAGTCCAGTTTGCACATCCCATAGTTTAATAGTTTTGTCATCACTCCCACTCACAAGGGTTAGACCATCAGGACTAAAAGCCACTGACTGAACCGCAGCAAACATTTCTGAATGCCCTGTGAGGTTATATCTTAATAATCCTTTACTGTAAGCGGCATTGATGTAATCTTGATTTTTAGTTTAACTGCTAGATTAAAATCATCTCTGTCATACTCAGAATCGATGCAAGTAAAATACAAAGTACAAGTTTAGATAGGTACTGCAATACATGAGAAAATTTTATAAATATAGCCTGTTTTGCTTTTTGTAGTGTAATCGAGTTCATATTTTTAGGAATCCAGTCTTACCTTACAAGGAATCTCACGTTAGTATTCCCAGTTAATTGGCAGAAATCTCAAATCCCTATTAAGTTGCTCTACCGTAAATCCTTCTCCCCCAGCAGCGCATCCACCCAAACTGTATCTGATTCTGACAATGCTGGTACTGGCTGTTGACTGTAATCTACTACCAAATCATAGCCGTAGATATCATATACCTCATTTAACAATGTCTGTAAATCTATAACTGGTTCCGTATTTCCAGTACGCAAAGGTATGGGAAACGGTGGAATTATATCTGGTAAATTAAAAGCATATAAGTCAGCATAAGGACGGCGATCGCCACGACAAACTAAAATTCGATAGTGACTCTGAATATCATTACCGATCATTGGCATGGGTTCACCTTTACGCAGTAAATCAATTTCAACTAAATTACTACGACTGGCTAATACTTGTTCGCGTTTCTCTTGATATGTCCGCCGTCCTTTAGCGGACGTTTATTGGTAGGAGATAAAATTTAAATAGTAGTAACTAATGTCTCTGTTCCTACTTCTCGGACTTCTAGATATCCTTCCCTGATGGAAACAGGCATAGGAATCTTTACTTTTATAGGTTCAGGCGTTGGTGCGGCTACTGCGACATTTGTATTTATAGAATCAGTTACAGTCTGCCGATTTTTCACTTGGGACGTAGTTGAGGAGAGAGGTAATCTGCAATCGCTACTATTAGTCTCCCATGTACTCCTGGCCATAATGCAGTATCTTCTAAAAACGGGTTTATTCCTGGAAATGGATAAGCCATAACAAATATCTCAAAACCAAAATTTTCAACCTAATTCTTATAGCCCCCTCCTCACTTGCTCTTAGGGGGTTGGAGGTGGGGTTCTAAGAACAACTTGTAAGGGCTGCACCACATTAGACCTCTTGCAAAATTATTTTGTGGTATGATTAAAAATTTTGTTAAAAATGCACATCCAAATCGATGCAGAGAACTTTTATTACCTCATTGGTATGTCTGATTCAAACGGAGCGCAAATTTTAAAATTTATCATTGTACCATGAATTATTTTTGCAAGAGGTCTATTGATCTTTCCTTGTCAACCAACCCTTAACACCTTGATATTCTATAGGACTCCTATTTGATTTCTGAACAAGACTAAGAGAGAATACGGAGAGGTTT
>NZ_JAQYWQ010000220.1 GCF_029379315.1 Nostoc sp. S13 | reverse complement strand
TTCGCGTCTCTACAAGGGTTCTAGATAACGCATATTTAATTTATGGAGATGTCTAATGAAGATAGCCAATAATAAAATTATCTATTTAGTTTTTAAATCCAGTTTTGAGGATGGTAAGTGATTAAGAATTCAAAATTCACGCATTAAAGATATTTTCAGACGGGGAGCAGCGCCTTGCGGTGAGCCAGTCCGATCTTGGGGGTTTCCCCCATGAGGAACTGGCGAACCCGAAGGGGGGTTCCCCGCGTTGTGGCGACTGCTGAGGATTTAAACCCCGACTAAAACTAAGGCTAGTTGTAGACGTAGTGCAAAGCCAAGCCAGCCCTGTAGACTGGTTTGGCATCTCAGAACTTTGTAACAGAGGGGTCTTAAACCCTTTAATTTACGATAATCACTTACCTACTACCCTTTTACCCTTTGAAACTAAAAAACTAACAGCAAATAGCGGTGATTACCACTGAGATAAACGTTGCTGGTAGTAGTTAACAATTTGTGCCGTAACTTCAGACACGTCCAAGCCATCAGTTTGAACTTCGATCGCATCTGCTGCTTTTTGTAAAGGCGAAACTTTGCGTGTACTATCTTTCCAGTCACGTTCGGCTATGTCACGTTCCAGCTGCTCTAAACTCACTTCGGGTTGACCTTGTTTGTTGAAGTCTTGCTGGCGGCGACGGGCGCGTTCACTCACAGAAGCAGTTAAGAAGATTTTCACTTCGGCATCGGGGAATACGTGAGTACCGATATCCCGTCCTTCAGCTACTAAACCACCTCT
This sequence comes from Nostoc sp. S13, assembly GCF_029379315.1. Taxonomy (GTDB): domain Bacteria; phylum Cyanobacteriota; class Cyanobacteriia; order Cyanobacteriales; family Nostocaceae; genus Nostoc. Next base: position 4,522 of record NZ_JAQYWQ010000220.1, on the reverse strand, counting down.
TTTACCCCAGTTTTGCTGTTGTTTAACCAGTGCTTGACGTACAGCGGTTTGTGCTGCGATCGCCGATACTTGAGATGTTACCTCAATGGTGCGAATTACCTGGGTAACATCAGTACCGTTAATCCAAACCCGCACGTTCGATTGTAAATCCTGGGTAGGAGTAAGTTCAATTTTACACTGGTTAGTTAATTGGGCGATCGCACACTCATCATCAATAGCAATCCCCTTTTTCATTACTAACCAAGTAACAGCACGGTACATCGCTCCTGTATCTAAATACACTAAACTCAGACTTGCTGCCACTTGACGCGCCACTGTAGATTTTCCAGCACCGGCCGGGCCATCAATGGCGATGATCGGTTGACGTTCGCGCAATATAGTATTGTCAATCAAACGTGTAGCACCAAGACGAGCTGCAATCGCCAACATTCCTTCCTCCTCAACTTTTTCTAAAGACATTAACGTAGTCGGTTCAACCAATTCAATATATTCCACAAAAACCGTGTTGACCATTGCCACTTCTTGCTGTACTACTGCTATCAAGTTGCTGCGATCGCGATCGCCAGCCCGAAACGCAGCTTCAGCTCGTCGCAAGCCGCGATATAACACCGCTGCTTGCTCTTTTGCCGTCACCGTCAAATATTGATTACGAGAACTGAAGGCAAGACCCGACGCTTCCCGTACTATTGGACAAGCAACAATCTCCACTGGCAAATTTAAGTCAGCTACTAAGCGTTTAATAATTGCCAGTTGCTGACCATCCTTTTGACCAAAATAGGCACGATCAGGCTGTACCAAGTTAAAAAGTTTGGTAACAATCGTAGTTACACCCTGAAAGTGACCTAGCCGAGAACGACCACACAAGCCTGTTATCATAGCAGATGGGGGGATAACTTGTGTAACCTTTGATTCTTGTATACTTTTCTGGGGAACTGCCATTTCTTCAGGAGTTGGTGCAAAAATGGCATCTACCCCCGCCTGTTCGCAAAGTTGTTGGTCTTGCTCTAAAGTACGGGGGTAACGTTGATAATCCTCGTTGGGAGCAAATTGCAGGGGATTGACAAAAATACTCACAATCACCGTAGAATTTTCTTGCCGCGCCCGTTGAATCAAGCTTAAATGACCTTGATGCAAATTTCCCATCGTTGGCACCAGACCGACTGCCGTCTGATACCAGCCAGTCATTTCATCTAGTCTCAGATCCTCAGCAACTGCAATCAGGTTGTTTTCTGAGCAGCGTTTAGTTAAATAGCAGCGTAAAGCTGCGACTGTTGTCAGCAGGCGCACAAAAATACCCCTAGTTCTTATCGATCCCTCCCCCGTTAGTTTATATCTGAAATAGAAGGAAGAGATGATTGAGCTAGGGGAATTGTCATGGGGAGTGGGGAGTGGGGAATGAGGAGTCGGAGATGAGGGGATGAGGGGGATGAGGGGATGAGGGGGAGGAATAACTCTTAACTCCTAACCCCTAACTTCCCACTCCCCACTGCCCACTCCCCACTCCCTAATAACTACTTTAAGACTTCAATATGTACTAGTGCCACGCCACTGCCTATCATTCCCAAAATCCGAGCCGCGCCCGCAGACAGGTCTATGACTCGACCCCGAACGAATGGGCCCCGGTCATTAATCCGCACTACTACAGAACGACCATTGCAGGTGTTGGTTACACGAACTTGCGTACCAAAGGGTAAGCTACGATGGGCGGCAGTCATGCCTTCTGGATTGAACCTCTGACCGCTAGCAGTACTATTACCAGAACCATCATAGCCGTAATAGGAAGCCATACCTCTGAAAGAGATTCGCACTCCGCCGATGGAAAGCTCTTGGGGCAGCTTTGGCATTGATATTGGCAGACGCACTGGTAAATTCGCAATTTCTTTTAAGGGAGATGCATTGCCTAGTAGTCTTCGCAGGCGATTGGTTGCTTGTAATGCATCTTCCGCTAGATTATTAGTGGTACCTGCTAATCGCGTACCTTCGTTGATTTCGACCAATTCTTCGCCATTAATTTTGATTATATAGCGATCGCCATCTTGCTGGAGGGGGGCGCTCTTGTTTTGCCCTTGATTGCCAGTAGATTTTGCCCCTGCTTTCCAACTTACGGTAATCTTAGTCCCGTCCACATTTTCCCGGTTCAACTGGTTGATCTTAGCTGCTATTACACCAGCTATCTGAACTGGGTCATTGTCAACAGAGCTAATCTGGTTACTTACATCTGTTACGTTCCCAGTATTCACTCCCTTTAGTGAATTGCTAGCAATAAGGGCATACGATTGTATGCCCTCAGAATTTCCAATTGTACCAACTTTTTTAGTTTCAGGAGTCGTATTTGATACGGAACTCAAAAAGGTGAGAACAGGAATTTTTTTGATAAAAAGGGTTGCCGCTTTACGTCCTCCGATGTTGTGAGAATGAATTTCTGTAATCACAGCATCCAAGGTTTGTTTCCCTGCTGTTGATTGATACTCTCCCACCTTCAGTACATCAGAGGCAGGTGATTTTTGGGAAGCTAGCGGATTTCCCTTGGTCGTTTGAGTGCAACCGACTGTGGGTACTCCCAAAACAGTCATAAACAGGGTAACAGTAGTCCACAAATGTCTTTGATTCATGCGTTCGTTTTTAAAGCGACTGTAGAACTTTTGTTTTATGATTCGTGGGATTTGTCACTTTGTGAAAGTGATTCCCTTCAGAAAAACTCGAACTCGTTCCGCGTTCACTTTGTTATTTATAACTGCAACACATTAACATGAACCTTTTGGCTTGGGGATCAGGGTTTTAGCGTAATTTTAGGCCCCCTTCTGAAATTATAATTCCAATTTTCAGGGCGAAACCTTTCTCAAATGGGGACTTTGGCTATGTAACGCTTTTTTTGGCAAGTCAAAAATTTCTTAAAAAAACTTTACGCTGATTGCACACTAAAGTGACGATACCCTATTAACATCAGTTCTAAAGGCTCGCAACTACCCGTGTATTCTAGATAACATCTATTTTGGCATTTCCTCTAAAGGCTTAATATAAGTTTAATTAAATAACATCGGCATAAATACTTAAAATTACTTATTTAATCAAATGTTTAGATTTACTGATGAATAAGTCGTTATAAGAGTTACATCTGAGATAATTACGCAAATTAGTTTGAGTGTAATATCTTTTTCCCAGTTTTTTCTACTTAGATTAATCATGACTTTTATTCTCCATAACTAGACTGCTTTTAGTAATAAATATCACTTTAAATACTAGTATTACTGAGTATAAAAAAAGGATAATACTCAACTTCATATTTTTTATAATTAATCATGAAAAAATTAGGAAATCTTCGCGATCGCTTGGAGACAACAATCTAATTAGTATCAAAAAGCATGATAACCGGTTTGTATCCTAAGTAATTGCTCAAGGATGATTTTTTAAAGCAAGCTGTCTTTTCAAAAATCTTTGCAACTGTAAGGATGTGCGGCTGTAGACCCCTACTATATATAGTGGATTCGGGAAATACTATCAGCCTGATCACAAACCAAGCACATCTATGTCACAAATAGATCCATCGCCATTAAAAGTTTTTCTCAACGAGTTGCATTCCCAGTACAAGTCAGTGCGGGAGGGTGCAGTAGCGAAATACATTCCCGAACTGGCAAAGGCAAACCCGGACTTGTTCAGCATTTGTATTGTGACAGTAGATGGTCAGGTTTGGAAAGTTGGGGACTGGGAGCAACTCTTTACCATTCAGTCAATTTCCAAGGTGTTTGCTTATGGACTTGCTTTAGAAGATCATGGGCTGGATTATGTTTTGACTAGAGTTGGCGTGGAACCGACGGGGGATGCATTCAACGCGATTATTTTGGATGAGCAATCGAAGCGACCTTATAATCCAATGGTAAATGCAGGTGCGATCGCTACCACCAGCTTAATCAAAGGTTCCGGGCCAACCGAACGCCTCAACCGAATGCTAGATATGTTCCAGCGATATATTGGCCGCGACGTGTTCGTTGACATTTCAGTTTTTACCTCAGAACGCAGTACAGGGCATCGCAACCGCGCAATGGCGCATCTGATGCTCAACTTTGGCATGATTGACCGGAACATTGAAGAGGCGCTGGATCTTTATTTCCAACAGTGTGCTGTGATGGTGAATTGCCAAGACTTAGCGGTGATGGCGGCTACTCTTGGTAACAGAGGTATTAACCCGATTACAAAAGAACGGGCGGTAGATAAGCGTTACATCAAAGATATTTTGAGTGTGATGTATACCTGTGGGATGTACAACTTTGCAGGTGAGTGGGCTTATAAAATTGGGATTCCGGTGAAAAGCGGGATTTGTGGTGGGATTATCGCCGTTGTACCCAATAAGATGGGCATTGGAGTTTTTTCACCCCTGCTGGATGTGCGTGGTAACAGTGTGCGGGGGGTAAAGGTGTGTGAAGAACTTTCCCAACGATTAGGTTTACATCTATTTGATTGTTGAGATTAATTGGGCATTGGGCATTGGGCATTGGGCATTGGGCATTGGGCATTGGGCATTGGG
>NZ_JAQYWQ010000085.1 GCF_029379315.1 Nostoc sp. S13 | reverse complement strand
AATTTCTACTCCACCTTTTTATTATCTCATGCTATTTATATTAAGGATAAGTCTAATGGCCAGGGAGGTGATGACAAAATCAATGGCAAAAGTGGCAACGATTATCTACGTGGTGGTGCGGGGAATAATACCCTCAACGGTGGCGCTGGTGACGATACCTTAAGTACTAAAGATTCATCAGGCGATAACCTCCTCTCTGGGGGCGATGGCAATGATTATCTTGACTTCTTTGCCTCATCTGGCAAAAACACCCTCAACGGTGGCGCTGGTGACGATGCCTTGACTGGTTGGAATGCATCAGGCGATAACTTGCTTTTTGGGGGCGATGGCAATGATTTTCTTGACCTTTCTTACTCACATGGCAAAAACACCCTCAACGGTGGCGCTGGTGACGATACCTTGACGGGTTTCAATTCACATAGCGAAGGTTATAACCTGCTTTTTGGGGGCGATGGCAATGATTCTCTTGACTTTTCTTACTCTGATGGCAAAAACACCCTCTAAGCAGTATGTGTTCCGAGGTGCTAATAATAGTTCCTCGCATTCGATTGCTCAATGCAAGTCATTTTGATTAGCGATCGCGATTATTGCACAGATACGGTAGATTGCAAGTAATATAATGTCTGCATAAATAATTATACGGGCATGATATAATACCTAAAAATTGGAGCTTAAACCCACACGAAAAGTGAATCCAGGGCTATATATGCGATTAACTCGCTCATATTGCTCACCGAGTAGATTTTCTAAGTAAACTGTCAGTCCTAAATTGCTAGTTAGAGGTATACGACCGCTCAAATCTAAATTCACGAAAGATGGGGCAAAATCTGTAGCCTTGTCACTAGAGTTAGCGAAGATGGATCTACGAGCGCCACTATTGTAAGTAACATACAAGTTAGCCTGCCAACCCGCATTTTGATAACCTACACCACTTTGAAGTACAGAGTAGGGAATCAAACCTAATTGTAAACCTTTTTCTGAGCCTGTTTTGATTTGGGAATCTGTATAAGTATAGTTGAGGAAAGTTGACCAGCCAGCCGCAATTTTTAATTGCAATGCAGCCTCAAAACCATTGGTATCTACTAGCCCAATGTTTGCCCATTTTCCAGCGATGACTCCCAAGCGATCGCCTATACTACTACCAAAGTAAGTAAACTGTCCAATCAGATTTTCTGAAAAATTAACATCTACTCCTGCACTCCAAGTAGAGCCTGTTTCCGGTCTTAAATCAGGATTAGGTTCCCAACCATGAACTGTATCATAAACATACAACTGATCTAACCCAGGATTGCGTTGTCCCCCTGCCCAACTTCCCCGCACTGCTACTATTGGTGTGACGGCATAACGTAACCCAACACTAGGATTAAGATAATTTCCAAACTGGCTGTCAAAGCTTTGCCTTAGCCCTAAATCTATCAGAAAATTCTCGCCAATATTCCAAGTATTGACAGCAAATAAAGCTGTATTGAACAAACTCCGATCTTCAGTTTCGTTATTGGCAATCCTAGTAGGATCTGTACTCAAAACATCACCGGTTAAGTCGGTGTTTTTCAAATCTAATCCCCAGCGTAATTTATTATTGGAAGTAACTTTCCAATCATGCTCTACCCTAGCTGTGAGTTGTTGTGTGTCTAAAGCTCCTGTACGGTAAAATGCTCCTGTAGGGCCATAGGTGCTAAAATAATCTTGGTTATAACCAATTGAGGTTGTAATATTGGAGCTTTCCCCATTACCTAGCCGAGTTTTCCAAGATAAGCCAACGTTTAAACCATCGTGGTCTAATCTATCTTTTTGGAGAGGGAAACCGAAATAAATTAAGCCGCGACGACTGCTGAGTTTAGTAACATCTAAATTCAAAGAATTTTTCTTATCTAAATCTAGTCCAATGCTACCAAAGTAAGTACTTGTAGCTGTGTCTGCATTCGATAAAAACCCCTGACTATCACGATTTGCTGCACCTACGGGGACGCGGTAACGGTTATTTGTAAAAAATCTTTCAAAGCTGAAGTTGTATTGGACATTAGCAGATGAGCCACCATAGGTAACTTGTTGATTATTTAAACTCAATGAGCCAAATTCTGCGCTAGCACTCAATTTAGGTTTGCCATAACCTGACTTGGTGATGATATTCACAACTCCTCCAAAGGCTGAGGAACCATACAAAGCGGAGGCTGTGCCACTATATAATTCTACTCGTTCAATCGCCTCTACAGGAATACTATTTAAGTCAGTTCCACCATGATAAATGTTGACGTTATTGTTAATTGGTCTGCCATTAATCAGAAATACAGACTGATTAATTGAGGCTCCCCGATAGTATGTACCTGTGTGAGTATCTGCACCATGACCGACATCATTGATCGCAAAACCAGGCATTCTTTTCAAAATATCGGCTAAACTTTTAGCGCCCTGCTTTTTAATTTCTTCTTGATAAATTACGTAAGTTGGAGTAGATTGAGGTAGGTTATCTGGTTCTCCGATCGCTTCTATAGAAATGTCTGGATCATCGCTCGGAGTTTGCTCTGTTTCTGGCTGAGTTACTGGATTAACTTCATTCTGTGGAGATTGTTGAGTTAATAATTCGGCATTAATGGCGGGTAGCTTGATTTCACTCAAACTCGGAATATCTGAAATCACTTCGGTTGATTTATCAGTATTTCTCTGCTTAATTTCACTCTCAACAGCAAAGCCAGGAAAAGCTATCAGTAAACTTGGTAAAGCTACTGTTAGCAACGAAAAATCCTTTTTCACGTTCTCTTTCACACCAAGTAAAAACAGTCACCAGGTAGTATTGTTGCTGTAATGGTAAAATTATGTCAAAAGACAGGCTGTCATATTCCCACGACTCAGATTCCCGACTTTTTTGAGAAATCGGGAATCTTGTTGTTCACAACAGAAGCAAGAGAAAGAAGAGAAAGAAGAAATACTTAACTGAATTGTGTTAATCTAAAATCGGGTTTCATACTCAACTTGGAATTGATTTTGATCCCCCAAATTAGTTGAGCCTCGCATGAGAATTTCGTCATTGACTCGATATAGCACATTGTAAAGGAAAGAGTCATCGCTAGTAAGAGGGCGTGATAAAGAGGCAGAAAAATTTCTATTGATGTCAAACACACCTTCTGCTGATAAATTAAGAACTGAAGCGGTCGCTGTTTTATTAGTATTAGTAGATGGAGTGGGATATATCCGAAACTCACTGAAACCAACAGACTGTCCGATCGCAGTGATAGTTCCTTGTAAACCACCTAAAATGGTCGAACTAGCGAAATTAGTCAGCCCTTGGGTTGCATCTGTTTGACCGAAAGAATTCAGAATTGAGCCACCCAGCAGAGCAACGATTTCTCCCTTACTACGGCCAGGTTCACTCGTCAGTTCTAGATTGTCACCCAATTTACTAGCTGGGCCGTTCACCCTGGCTTGAATGGTAATGGTACGTAAAGTCCCAAAGTTGTTTACAGAAACATCGCTGACTTCAGAAGACAATGGTGATTCCAAAATTTGACTGTTCTTTGTCGATGCTTCCGGTACAATTGCGGTAAGTCGCACATCTAAAGTCGGGTCAAGTCCAAGACTTGGAATAAACCGCGCAGTTTGTTCGTAGCCCCGCTCCAAGGTGAACTCAGTGGAAAATAAGCTCAGTCTTCCTCCTGTCAAACGAATGACTCCTTCAGGAAGCGGCTTGGCTAATGTACCATTGATGGTCAAGTCGCCTTTGGCGTCAAATCTCAGTAGGGGCTGACTCAATGCGGCTCCTCCTGGTACAAAGCTGAGTAGGGACTGAGTGGTAACACGAATATTCTTGTCTAAAGTCAACTTTAAATCTGCAAACTTTATAGGTAAATTGGGTGGAGTTACTGCGCTAGTGCTTCCGCCGACTGTAGCCACTGGGTTAGCGCTATTGTCTAGTGTAGGTGTGACGTTAGCGTTAACCTCTTCTCTGTTTATGACATTAGCGTTAGCCTCTGCTGTAGCTGCTGCTTTTTTATTAGCAGTAGCCGAGTTTCCAATAATCACTTGACCATTACTCAGTTTAATCTCTCCACCAATTACAGGTTTTAACGCTGTTCCGCGAATTACGACATCGCCGCCGACACCGCCTTCATACAATCCTGCGAGCTTAAAATTGAGTTTGTCTGCTATTGATACTGTTAGGGGATTCACTACGACTTGCCCAGGAGTAAAAATTGGCAGGATGCCTGATGCACTCACTTGCCCTTTATTGTAAGTGCCTTGGATACCTTCGACATTCAGCGTTTTACCATTAAATTGCACTGTTCCTGTGACATTCGTTAGGGGTTCAGATAAAGCTTGAGCGCTAAAAGTTGCATTATTAAGTGTGGCATTGCCGTTGATAATTGGTTCCTTTAAAGTACCTTGAACATTTAAATCTACTTTTCCTTGACCATCTACCCAAGCGACTTGATTGTTAGTAAACACGTTTAACAGTGCCAATCCTTCATTTTGCACATTGCCGTTGATGCTGATTTGATTGCTATCTGGTTGCACTGCCGCAAAAGGTAAGGGAGCCGGTACACTACCTGTAATGGCAACTGGCTGCGTTCCTGTCACTAGTAAGGTACTATCAAAATTCAAGCGAGCTTTGTTGTAATCAAAGTTCACCTTTCCGGTTTGCACAGGTTTTTTATTGAGAGTTGCATCCGCGAGCGCCACTTGCCCTTTAACACTAGGGTCTTTTATACTACCTGCTAATGTGGCATCAGCATTCACTTTCCCAGTGATATCTATGGGGTATTTTTGGATAAAAGGCTCTAAAAGTGATAAAGGTAAACTTGCTACATTCAACTTTCCAGATAGTTGCTCAGTTCCTAACTGTCCTGAAAAGGCTACAAGTCCTTGATTTATCCCAACACTTAACGGCGAAAGTGTCACAATACCATCGGCAAAAGTGCCTTGAGCAATCACTTGATTGATGGAGTATTCACCCCATTGCCAGTTTGCCCCTTGAAAATTAAAGCCGACATTCAACCCAGATTTTAACGAGCCATTAGCTGTAATTGCTCCGCTTAAAGCACCTGTTAATTCTGCAAGGGTGGGCAAAGATGGAGTTTGTTTTGTCTCTACTTGCCGTTGTTTTGCTGCCAATGCGGTAACTTTTGAGAAATATGCTAACTGCGTTTTTAAATCTGCATCGGGCAAACTGATAGATTCAGTGTTAAGGACTTCTGCTTTAGCCAACTTCGGAGGCTGTAACCCGGTACCAAAATCTTGAAAATCGAAGATATTAAATGCTTGTAAAAGTCTTTGGATTTTGGCTTGATCAAAATTAGCTTGAAATTGAAATTGCGGGTCATTCCCTGTTTGCACATTTCCACTCAGGGCGATGTTGCTATCTCCAATCCGCAATTGACCATTAGCCAAGCTAGCAGTACCATCGGCATAATTGATCGTGCCGCGAAATTCATCTGCTGCAACTCTAGCAACACGAGGCGCTGCGATCGCAACGTCTCCCGCAACTGCATAATTATTTAGATTAACAACTAAATTTCCCGATAGTTGCCCCGCCAGTGGTTTCAACTGATTGTTAGGTAAAAAGCCCCCAATCAAAGCGATGGGAAACTGTTGGGCGTTGATGAGCAAGTTCTCTCCCTCAGTTCTCCCCGTGGTGAGTGCGCCATCACGTCGAACTAAAAATGAAGTTGGACGATAATCTGCACCCAGATTCAGCGCAATCCGATCTTGCTTCCCAGCTAATCGCAGACTTGCCCCCTGTCCCCCTTGAAAATTCACGTTTCCGGTTAAAAGTCGGTCAAACGCCAAGTCACTCACCTGGAAATTCCGCAGTCGGATATTGCCATTAGCTTGGGGAACATCTAGAGTGCCTGTAACTTTTCCATTAAAATCAACTAGCCCCGCTACTGCTACGTTACCAGGAACTTTGAAACCAGTATTTTTTAAGTTGAAATTCTGTGCCAGTACATTTAAATCAAATCCGGCAATTTGGGGTGCGCCAGTTGGTGGAGACTGAATAGCGATCGCCCCATTAGCACTCACACCTGGGGTACTTGCGTTTTCAACTATAATCTGCTGTCCATTCCACTTAAATTGCGCGGTGAGCGGTTTTTCCAGCAGTCCTATGCCTTGGGGAAGGCGGATTTGTCCGGCGGCGCGGATATCTGCAAGCTGGAAAGATTTTGTTGTGCCTGCTAACTGAATATTACTATTAAGCCGTCCTCGCAGTTGTGGTGAGAAACGGTTAAGTTGAATTTCAGAAGTGTTGACAACTCCTTGCCAGCGTTGTTGTGCAAGTTGACCACTAGCCCTGATTGTCCCGCCTGCTACGTTCAAAACTGCATCAGGGAAAAGGAGATTTTCTCCTTGTTTGGCAACAACAACTCGTCCGGTAGTGGGATAGGTGGCGGTAGGCGCTTGCACCCGCGCTACTGTTTGCAGATTGTTCAAAGTGCCAGAAATATTGGCATTTGCCGATACATTCCCAATGGTGATCGAAGGTGAAGATTTGTAGGCTCGGGCGATCGCATCCCCTGGTAAATTTTCTGCTTGCACATTAAATGATACTCTGCCCTGGGGTGCAAGCTGAAGTTGACCACTGGCTGTAACTTGCCCTCCTACCTGTGGATTTGCCTGAACGCGAGTCACATTGACGTTTAACGGTGTACCCAGAGAACCAGAAATTTTGGCGTTCGCAGATATACCACCAACCTGAATTGGAGTTGAAATGCCGTAACTTTGAGCGATCGCATTTCCTGGGATACCTTTAGCTTGAATATTTACGCCTACCTGACCTTGGGGAGCCAGTTGAATTTGACCATTGGCTGTGATTTGCCCTCCGGCTGGCGGGGTTATTTGAACGCTGGAAACATCAAGTTTCAACGGCTGTTTGTCAAGTGAGCCAGAAATTTGGGCTTTTGCGGAAACATTTCCAACTGCGATCGGTAGAGTAACGCCATAGCTGCGTGCTAGTATATCCCCTGATATTCCATCAGCTTTAGCATTAAATATCACATCTTTTTTAACTCCTAATTGAGCTTGACCGCCGCCTGTGATTTGACCACCAGCTACGGGGACTATTTTCAAATTGGAAACAGCAAGTTGAGATGCCGTTTGAGATACATTCAAGCGGAAATCAGTGTTGACAGTTTTAAATTGAAGGCGGTCAACTTGAATAGGTTTTGTGTTGCTTACTGTACCATTGACAACAGGTTGCCCAAGCGGCCCTAATACCTTAATATTTGCTTGAATTTCGCCACTAGCTGGGACTGACGAATTCACTTTCAATGTGTCTAAGATATTTTTCGCAGTAACTGGTTTTATCTGAGCAGAGACATTAAAACCTGTTTGGGTATTAATTGTTCCATTTGCCAGAATAGGGATTTTACCAAAGTTTGTATTCAGATTATCTAAAGCAACTGTCTGACCTTGAAATAGAAATCTCCCATTAAAATTAGAAATCTGCTGAGGAATATTTTGAATTTTAGCAGTAACTTGATTAGCTGTAGCTGTTCCCGTAACGGCTATTTCTGACAGTTTGGGTGGAATCTGAACCCCTAAGTCAGCATTTAAATATCCTGCTTGTAAAGCAATCGGTAACTGAATTAATCGACTGACTTCTGATACTTGTAAATTTTGTGCTTCCAGCTTGAGGCTAGTTTGTTGAGCTTTTACTTGTGTTTCGCCAACGATTTTAACAGCGCCTCCCTTACTCAGTTGAGCATTGATGTCATAACCAATCCTTTGATTTTGATCTGAAAATCGGGCGACACCACCAACTTGATCTAATATTACTGAGCCTTTCGGTTTAGTTGGTGCGGCGAATGGCATCAACTCGACATCGCCATCTTGAATTTGAAGTGTCTCCAACTCAGTTTGAATAAAGCCTTGTTTCTCCCCAGCCTTAACTTGGGCTGTCACCCAACGACCATCTTTATCCTGCTGGATGTAGACATTGGGTTGAACTAACGTCACATTTAATACCAGTTTGCGGGTGAAGAGAAGTTGCAACAGCGAGAACTGCACCTCCAAAGCTTTTGCTACCACCTGGTCTGAATCAGTGGGAGTTGCTGGTATCGATAGAGAGCTAAATCTTAGACTAGAAAGCGAAAAACGTTCAACTTTCCCTACTTTTACTGGACGCCCAAGCAATTGCTGAAGATTTTGCTGCACTAACGGTGCTAAATCTTTATATACATAGTTTGTAGCCCACCAAGCACCAACTGCAATTCCAACTAGCAAAACCCCACTTAGAGCCAAACTGATACGTCCTAAAAGCGAAAGCCGCAGACGATAATTAGATGGTTTAGATGGTTTCTGATTGTTTTCTGAATTTGGAGATGGCGTCATGATCGTTACTAATACCAGTACTTTTTTCTGGAGTAAGCCTAGAGACAGGCTAGTTGCAGTTGCATCAGCAAGTTACAAGCTATGGTTTCACAATATTACGACTTACGCAAGAACTTTGCGGTAAGCTGCTCTTATTCTCTAGGAGAGGCTGCGCCAATGGTGTTTATTCTATCTTTTAAGTGAATTTTATAATCATTCAAATTGCTATCTTTAGATAGATTTTATTTGTTTAAGGATTATTTTTTAGGAATTAGGTAATCTCGCGAGCTTAAATAAGCTGGCGATAACTTCTGTATATACAACCCTGGTTATAAAATTCAACCTCTGTAGAATCTAACTTTTTATAGATGACGATGGCAACTAATCTGAAATTGGGGAGTAATGTAGAGTTGAATGTCACTTCCTGAAGCTGGATTTAGATCCGCAACTTATTCAAAAAGTCGGGGATCTAGATATCTTATATATAGTAGAATACGCTTGGGCGTAAAAGCTCACAGGTAAGCGCAGAATATGCCAAAGAAAGCGGCTAGACATGCCGACAGCCAGCTTAGTCTTCAAGCGACGCAGATATCGTAACCGTAATAGTATTAGACACCCCTGAAGTATCGCTGCGATCGCCATTGCCAAAATCAATGGACGCAACCAGTGCTGACGTTGTTTAACCAAGATTTCATCTACAAAAACCTGGCTGAACACAGGTATCGCCAGCCCAATGATAGTCAAGCCTAGCGAGAGACTCACCCTAGTTCACTCAAGTTGTATACCAAGCGGTATCTAAGGGAGTACTAAGTGAAATTCTAAAGTTTTCATAATTTTTTGATTCCTCACTGATATAGGAGTAAGGTCAAATAAAGCGGTGCAACTGTGCTGCTGTCTCGTGTCTACTGTACTTTTTTTTGGTTAAAGCTTTTATGGATGATCAGGATGAACGCCTACGCCAATTAGACTTATCCGGAAATGAGAACTTTATTTGGCTGAAACCTAGCTCTGGAGAGGGTTTTAGAGGTTCCTGTTTTATATAAGCTAAAAAGCCAGCTATGTAAGGGTTTCAGCTATTTTGAGGTTTATTTGTGGATAAGTCTATTGATTGCAGCAGTTTGTCAACACCCAGATGGCAGCCGGGAATGGCGAAAAGCTATGAGTCGGCTTCTGATTTTAATTCAGGGACTACCAGAATTTAAAAAATACTCAAGCATAGACTGTCCCGGTCACTTTTTAGATGCTTTAAACCAAAGTTTGGAGTGGTTCAGCCACAATATCAGAAACTTTCAACCGCGTACATCTTCAGTACGATCTGATTTAGTAAAATGGCTCAAAAGCTACCTTTACTGGCGCATCAAAGATTTAAATTCACCATCCTCCTTGAGAGGAAAAAGATTTCATCTTTCCTTGGATGAAAGCATTATGGATGCTGACGCAGAGATCACAACTTGGTTAGAACGAGTGTCAGAAGAAGGACGACTATTAGGGACACCGTCTAACCCGTATGTTCTAAGTGGATTAGAAATTTATTTAGAACAATTACAACAGCAGTCACAACAGTGCTTAGTAGCTAATTTAGCAGATTACATTGAGCAAGACCCAGACAAGCAACTACGAAACTGTTATCCTCGAAAACATCCCGAATGCAATTGTCAAGTACTCAGCCAAAGGTTGCTGTTCATCTTTAAAAACCCACCAGATAGACTTACTGATATTGCTCGTGAGTGCCAAATCAATTATCAAACTCTAGTATCCCACTGGAAATTAAAAGCAATACCGCTCCTGCAAGAAGTTGCCATTCAACTCGGATATCAATCTAATTAATAGCCATGAGTAGCACAGAAACGCTTTGTTTAAAAATTACACTTGGACAAGAAGCCCATGCGATCGCTCGCCAGTTTGCTGTTGAACAAACTACACCTCAAAAAGGAAAACAAACATATTTGAATACACTAGCAGTTTATGCTGTTTACAGTTACTTGAAATTGATGCGGATTGATACTGCTTTACAGGAAGGTGATAGCTGGCATCCTCTTAAACGAGCTTTATTTGATGTTGCCGATCTAGTCCTTCCCAACATTGGTAAGTTAGAGTGTCGTCCAGTTCAACCTGGAGAAACGGCAATTTATTTACCACCTGAAGTGATGGAAAATAGGATCGGTTATGTAGCTGTCCAGTTTAACGAACGATTAAATGAAGTGCAGTTGTTAGGATTTATTAGAACAGTTACTATTTCTTCTGCTTCAGAACAAATACCACTAGCAAGCCTTAAACCCCTTAATTTCCTCTTCGACTGTATTCCTGAAGCTGTTGCTCACCCTGCACTCAATGCTAGCCAGATACGGGTGAACTTAAACCAATGGTTCGACAATCTGTTTGAAAATAGTTGGATGGCTCTAGAAGAACTTTTCGGCAGTATAAATAAGAAAAAGTTTGCCTTAAGAAGTATTTCATCATTTAATGAAGCTAATGTTGCACGAGCAAAAATAATAGATTTGGGATTAAAAGTTGGAAATCAATCTGTAGTGCTGTTAGTTGCGATAGCACCGTATTCTGAACAGAAAGTAGAAATACTAGTACAGCTACATCCAATGGAGGGAAAAACTTATTTACCATCTAACTTGAGAATGAATTTACTATCAGAATCAGGAGAGATTATTCAAGAAGTTGGATCGCGAAGTAATGATAACTTTATTCAATTAAAACGATTTCGGGGGTATTCTGGAGAAAGCTTTAAAATACAAGTATCTAATGGTGATTTCACAATTAAGGAGACTTTTGTCATCTGACAGTTTTTTGTCGGAGTGTAATGAGTAAGTTAGTTGTCTTGAATTTGGGTAAGGGAGACCTCTACAAAGGCTTTCCTGATGTCACAGTTCAACTTGGGTTTCCAAATGATCAGCGGGCGATGGAATTTCGCGCTAGTTTACCAGCAGCACCAGAAATTTCTCAAGTTTATCGAAATTGGCAAATACTATACTCGGCTCTCTACCGCCATTATGGTTGGTCTGTACGTCTCGAAATTGAAGAGACTGATATTACAAACTTTTCGGAAGTTGAATTTAACGATTTATGTCAGCAATTATCATCTAGAATTAATACTTGGCTAAACTCAGAGCAGTTTCGCAAAATAGACCAAAAGTTACGCACGCAATTAAATCCAAACGAAGAAATTTGCTTTATGATTGCAACTTGTGATAATTTATTGCGGCGGATTCCTTGGCATTTGTGGAACTTTTTTGATGATTATCCAAAAGCCGAAGTAGCGCTTAGTTCCTTAGAGCCACAACGACCAAATAAAATATATACTAAAGAAAATAAATTTAAAATATTAGCGGTTTTTGGCAATAGTAAAGGAATTGATATTAGTCAGGATAAGCAATTTTTAGAAAAATTATCAACCCAAGCTAAAATAAATTTTCTGGTTGAACCACAACGAAAGGAATTAAGTAGCGAACTTTGGGAGAAGGGTTGGAATATTTTATTTTTTGCTGGACATAGTTATAGTCAAGAAAGAGGAGTTCTGCAAATTAATCAAACTACGACAATTACTTTAGATAAATTAAAACATGGACTCAAGAAAGCAATTGAGAGCGGATTACGTTTAGCAATTTTCAATTCCTGCGATGGCTTAGGTTTAGCAGAAGCATTAGAGGATTTACACATTCCCCAAGTCATTGTGATGCGCGAACCAGTCCCAGATTTGGTAGCACAGGAATTTTTAAAACATTTTTTAACAGAGTTTTCTAGTGGGCAATCTTTATACTCTGCACTACGCGAGGCGCGAAAAAGGCTTGAAGGGATAGAAGATAAATATCCCTGTGCAACTTGGTTACCAGTAATTTGCCAAAATCCCTTGTCAGCACCAATGACTTGGCAGTTGCACCGAAAGATGTTCACCACCAAGAGTGTTTTTACAATATTGCTGGCAAGCTTGTTGGTAACTACTTTAGTCATGGGAGGGCGGTATTGGGGTTATTTGCAAACCTCGGAGTTACAGGCTTTTGACCATTTTATGCAGTTGCGATCGCAACTTGTCACAGAAAAAGCTGACGAGCGGATTTTAATTATCACTATTGATGAAGCAGATATTCAGTACCAAATCAATCAAGGAATGCAAATGCGATGGTCATTATCTGACCAAGCACTTGCTCAACTATTGGAGAAATTAAATAAGTATCAACCACGAACTATTGGTTTAGATATTTACCGTGATGGTATTGTAGATCCGAAATATCCAAATTTAGCTACTCGTTTTCAGCAGGATAATCGTCTATTTGTTGTGTGCAAAGTTGCTACTACTGATGACGATGGTGATAGTGATGGTATTCCACCACCTGATAGAGTTCCCAGGAAACGCTTGAGCTTTAGTGATTTTGTGGCAGATGATGAAGTTATTGTTCGCCGTCAGCTTTTATATTTGACTCCTCCCCCAAAATCTCTATGTACCACAGAATACGCTTTTAGTCTACAACTAGCACTTCATTATTTAGATAAAGAAGGCAAAATCTCAAGTGTTACAAAAGAAGGTTATTTACAGATTGGTGATGTTGTGCTTGAGCAATTAAACAAACACACTAGCGGTTATCAAAAAGTGGATGCGTCTGGTTATCAAATATTGTTAAATTATCGTTCTCTCTCCTCTGTTGAAAAAATTACCGAACAAGTTAGTTTGAGAGATGTGTTAGATGAAAAAATCACATTAGAATCAATTGAACTACTTAAAGACCGGATTGTTCTTATTGGTCTTTCTGCCCCCACCAATACAAATGATTATTGGAAAACACCATTCAGTTCCAATGCCAAACCGAAGCAAAAGCAAGTACCGGGGGTAATCGTACAGGCGCAGATGCTAAGTCAAATCCTGAGCGCGGTTTTAGACCGGAGACCTTTATTGTGGTGGTGGTCTGGATGGATGGAGACACTTTGGGTATGGGGATGGTCATTGGTAGGAGGTATTACAGCGTGGTGTTATTTAAAACCATTGCACCTGGGACTGGCGGTGATAGTAGCGCTTTTAACACTATTTGGGTTATGTTTTGGCATTTTTGCACTAGCTGGATGGGTGCCACTTATCCCCTCAGCATTAGCGTTGCTAGCTACCCAAGTAACAGTAATCTCATGGTTTAGACGTTCCCATCTTGGTAAGAAAAAACAATTAAATTTTGATCATGATTAGAAAAAAATTATTAATCCAACCAATTCAACGTGCTTGCGTAATTCCTTTAGTATTCGTTAGTTTGATGAGTTACTCGCAATTAGTGCAGGCACAGCTTTCTAATTCTGACTTTTTACGCTTTGTGGAAAAACCAACGCGAAACCTAACCCCCCAGCCCCCTTCTATACCAGCGAATGGGAAAAATTCAAAGCCTCTACGCCACGTGCAACAAGAGTGGCTCGCCGCCCAACCCAGTGTCTCCTCCTTGCAGGAGAGAGATTTTCCAGACCCCGCTAAAAATCAGCTTCCCGATTCGATTCAAAACACTGTTAAAAATTCGCAATTCCAATCCTTTCAGCAACCGAAATTGCCCAAAAACGGTGCACCTACAGGTCGGCGCAGAGCAGGGGCTGGGCGTAATCCTGAGTGTCCTAGCTCTCTGACACACCTTACTGCTTTAGTACCTGGTGATGGAGGGAAATCATTCTTAGCATCAACAGTTGCAGAATATCCAACTTTTTGGTTTTATGTTCCTGAACTACCAGAGACCGCCCGTTCCGCAGAATTTGTGTTAAATGTACAGGATAGTCAAGATGTACAGAATGTCTATCGAACACCTCTTACTCTGTCTGGAAAACCTGGTATTATTAGCATTACTCCGCCACCACAACGGCAATATTCTTTAAAAGCAGATCAAAGATATCACTGGTACTTTCATATTTATTGTGGTGATCCAGAAAAAACATCTGACAATTTTTATGTAGATGGGTTTGTGCAAAGGCAGGTGCTGACAGAGGCTCTTGATAGTCAATTAAAAACAGCAAAACCAAAAGAGTACATTGCTTATAGTGCTAATAATATTTGGTACGATGCCCTAACTAATTTAGGTCAACTGCACCGCACCAATCTGCAGAATGCAACTCTTAATAAAGATTGGGTTGACTTATTAAATGCAATTGGTTTGCAAGACTTTGCTAAAGAGCCAATTGTACAGGATTACAACTTGGAAAAATAAGACTATTCACATGCTGGAGTTACTGATTTATTGGGGGTGCTATGTCAGGAATAACTCAAGATTGGCGGTGTTGGTGTAGTAGGTTGGTAGTGGGGAGCCTGTTAATTGCTTCTTTACAAGATAGGGTTTTTGCTCAAATTACCCCGGATGCTACTTTGGCTAATAACTCCAGTGTCACAAGGGAGGGTAATATCTTCAATATCACTGGAGGAACACAAGCAGGAAGTAATTTGTTCCACAGCTTTAGCGAGTTTTCTGTTCCTAATAATGGTGCTGCTTTATTTAATAATGCTGTAGATATTCAAAATATTATTAGTCGAGTTACGGGTGGGTCAGTCTCAAAGATTGATGGGTTAATTGGCGCGAAGGGCACAGCTAATTTATTTTTGATAAATCCCAACGGGATTATTTTTGGTCAGAATGCTCAATTAAATATTGGTGGTTCTTTTGTAGGGACTACAGCGTCTGCGATCGCATTTGGCAATCAAGGTTTTTTTAGTGCTTCAAATCCAGAAAGTTCTTCATCGCTGCTAACAGTCAATCCTTCCGCTTTGTTATTTCATCAAATCAAAACCGCATCTATCGAAAATAACTCAATTGCAGACTCTGGCTTAAATCCATCTTCTGAATATATAGCAACAGGTTTGCGCGTACCAGATGGAAAGAGTTTGCTGTTGGTAGGCGGTGATATCAATATGGATGGTGGAGGATTGTTTGCTTTTGGTGGGCGAGTCGAGTTAGGTGGATTAGCAGGTGCAGGTACGGTTGGGCTGAATGGAGATGGTAGTAATCTGAGTGCAAGTTTTCCCGATAATGTAGAAAGAAGTGATGTTTTCCTGAGTAATGGCGCTGGGGTAGCTGTTACTGCTGATGATGGTGGTACTATCACAATTAATGCCCGGAATTTAGAGATGACAGGAGAAAGTGGACTGTATGCAGGGATAGCGACTGGACTTGGTTCTAATAATAGTAAGGCGGGAAATATTGAAGTTAACGCAACAGGAGTAATTAATCTTGACAATGGAAGTGATATTAATAATGTGGTGATAAAAGGAGCAAGCGGACAGGGGGGTAGTGTCCTTATCAGTGCTAGGACGTTGCAAGTAAAAGGTGGGGCACAAATCAGTGCTGCTACATTTGGTAATGGTAAGGGGGGAAATTTAACGGTTGATGCCCAAGATGTGCAACTGATTGGTTCAATCACTAATCCTGAATTACCTAGTGGCTTGTTTACTTCTTCAGGGTCTGAATCAATAGGAGATGCAGGAAATTTAACAATTAAGACTATTACCTTGCTAATAAAAGATGGGGCACAGGTGAATGCTGGTACACGTGGTGTAGGTAAGGGGGGAAATTTAACGGTTGATGCCCAAGATGTACAACTGATCGGTACGAGTGTTGGTTCTCAATTTCCCAGTGCCTTGTTTGCTAATGCAGAGCAAAACTCAACAGGAGATGCAGGAGATTTGACGATAAAAACCAATACCTTGCTGGTTAAAGATGGAGCAGTGGTGGGTACTGCTACATTCAACGGAAGTAAAGGGGGAAATTTAACAATTGATGCTCAAGACGTGCAACTGATTGGTACGAGTATTGATGGTCGTACTCGTGGTTTAGCTACTTCCGCACAACCAAACTCAACAGGAGATGCAGGAGATTTAAATATTAAAACTAATACCTTGTTAGTCAAAGATGGAGCAGCAGTGGGTACAGCTACATTTGGTGCGGGTAAGGGGGGAAATTTAACGATTAATGCTCAAGACGTACAAATCATTGGTGAGTCAGCTGATGGCCAGTTTAGTAGCGGCTTATCTACAGACGCACAGCCATACTCAACAGGGGATGCAGGAGATTTAAATATTAAAACTAATACCTTGCTCGTGGGAGATGGGGCACAAGTTAGTAGTGGAACATTTGGTGCGGGCAAGGGGGGAAATTTAATGGTTGATGCCCAATATGTGCAACTGTTCGGTAAATCAGCCGATGGTCAGTTTAGCAGTGGCTTGTTTGCTGCGGCAGGGCCAGATTCAACAGGAGATGCAGGAAATTTAACTGTCAAAACTAATACCTTGTTGGCAAAAGATGGAGCTGGAATAACCGTGCGGAGTGCCGGAATAGGAACCGCAGGCAATATGACATTAAATACTCGGTCTATCCGCTTGAACAACAATGCCTTTCTTACCGGTAGCACACAAAGTGCTAAAGTTGACCTGAATAGAGCGCAGGCGACAATTAACATTAACTCACAAGATTTAATTATTAGCCACAATAGCAATATCTTCACTAATGGCACTGGGGAAAACGTCATCGGCGGCAACAAATTTTCACTGTTAAGCAGTTTGAAGTCATTGGCAGTACAGTATTCAGCCCAGAAAAATTAAATCAGGTACTTGCTGAGTTTATCAACAAGCCCATAACATTTGCACAATTATTAGAAGCTCGTTCCAAAATTACCGAACTTTATATTAATGCGGGATACGTTACGTCTGGCGCTTATATTCCTGAACAAACTCTTACTACTGGTGTTGTTCAAATCCAGATAATTGAAGGTAAATTAGAGGATATTCAGATAACTGGAACTAGACGACTCAACCCAAATTATATCCGCAGCCGTATAGCTTTAGGCGCATCCACTCCTTTGAATCAAAAACGCCTGCTAGAGTCTCTGCAATTATTGCAACTCAATCCTTTAATTCAAAATTTGTCTGCTGAACTGTCTGCTGGCTCACGTACTGGTGCTAATTTATTGGCTATCAATGTAACGGAGGCAGATACATTCAATGTACAAACAGTGCTGGACAATGGGCGCTCTCCCAGTGTTGGTAGCTTTCGACGCCAACTGCAAATAAACGAAGCCAATTTACTCGGATTGGGAGATAGTATATCGTTAACATATAGCAATACTGACGGCAGTAACACTATAGATACCAGCTATACTTTACCCCTCAATTCTCGCAATGGCACTCTCAACGTCAGCTATGGAACTACATCAGCCAATGTCATTGAACATCCCTTCAATAAATTAGATATTGAATCAGCTTCCCAATATTACGAACTCACATTCCGCCAGCCTTTAGTTCAAACTCCTAACCAAGAGTTCGCTCTTGGGATAACCGCTTCTCGCAGAGAAACTGATATTTCCTCCTCTTTACTGGAAAAGAATAATGTTCCCCTTTTTGAACTTTCACCAGGGGCTGACGAACAAGGACGCACCAGAGTATCTGCATTGCGATTTTTTCAAGAATGGATTTCTCGTAATAGCCAAGAAGTAATTGCCGCTCGTTCTCAATTTAGTTTGGGAATTGGTGCGTTCAATGCCACAATCAATGAGACTGACCCTGATAGCCGCTTTTTCGCTTGGCGAGGACAGGCTCAATGGGTACGCCTCTTAGCTCCTGATACTTTATTGTTAATCCGTGGCGATGTGCAACTGGCTTCCACAACGCTTTTAGCTTCCGAACAATTTGGTTTAGGTGGTATAAACAGTGTACGAGGATATCGTCAAGATTTACTATTAGCAGATAATGGCGCTCTTGCTTCTGTTGAATTGCGGCTACCGATTGTGCGTGTGTCTCAATGGAATGGAGTTCTGCAAGTTACTCCATTTATTGATGTTGGCACTGCTTGGAATAATTCGTCGAGTAAAGATGAAAATAATACTAACACCCTAGCTTCTTTTGGTTTAGGTTTGCGTTGGTTACAAGGTAATAACTTTACTGCTGCTGTTGAGTGGGGTATTCCTTTAGTTTCTGTTCATACTCAAGGTAATACATGGCAAGAAAACGGCTTGTATTTTTTTGTACAATATAATCCTTTTTAAGCTTACGCAAAGTAGCCAGTACGTTGCGCGGATAATACCCGACTTCTAGCAAGTGTTGCCGTGTTGTAGCTACAACATCGCGCAAAGCCGCACAAAGTATTAGAAGATTTTTATAAGAGCTAATTAGATGGAACAAATACAAAATTAAAATTAAAGTTTAGATTTTTATATGAAATTTTTAAAATATTTATTACTATCATCGTTGACTGTGTTTATTTGCATCTTTTTGTCATATTTTTTTGATTCTTCTAATTTTTTAATAATAGCTTTTGCGAAATCTAAAATACTCTCCTCTCCTGTTGTAGGAACAACATCTTTTGTCAACCCCAGGCAGCCTTCTAGCCTAGTGCAGCAAAGTCAAGCACTTTATGAAGCGGGACAGTTTGTGGAAGGGGTACAACTTCTAAAAAAAGCAGCAGGTGAATTTAAAGCTAGTAATGATCTATTGAATGAAGCTATAACTTTAAGCAATCTTTCTTTAGCCTACCAGCAATTAGGACAATGGCAAGAGGCAACTGAAGCGATCGCACAAAGTATTAAACTATTACAAACTCTAAAAGATTCCGACTCTTCACAAGACCAATCACAAATCTTTGCCCAAGCTTTAGATGTTCGAGGTGGACTGGAATTAGCACAGGGGCAAACTGAAGTAGCCCTAAGTACTTGGCAAGAAGCAGCTAAAATTTATCAACACTTAAATGATATATCAGCACTGATTCGCAATCGTATTAATCAAACCCAAGCAATGCAAGCTCTGGGAAATTATCTTCAAGCAGATAAAACCTTAACTTCGGTACGAGAAATTCTCCAAAAACAACCAGATTCTTCTCTGAAAGCCACAGGATTATATAGCTTAGGGAATATCTTGCGAAGTTTGGGTTATTTAAACGATTCGCACAAAATATTAGAAGAAAGTTCTTCTGTGGCTGAGAGAGTGGGAAGTGCGATCGCTCAAAGTAATGCTTTACTTAGTTTGGGTAATACAATCCGCGCTCAAACATCCGCTCAACTTAGTTTGGGTAATACAACCCGCGCCAAGGATTACGCTAGAACAGCAATCCAATACTATCAACAGGCGGCGCAGATTGCATCTGCAATACCTACGGTGCGCCTTCAGGCTCAACTGAATCTATTAAGACTATTGGTAGAGCAAGAGGAATTTAGCACAGCAAAAGCATTATTACCCCAAATTCAGTCTCAGATAGACAATTTACCTCCAAGCCGGACGGCTGTTAACTACCGGATTAACTTTGCCCAAAGTCTGAGCAAAATGATCCAGAACTCAGTTCAGCCAAAAGATGTTGCTAAAATGCTAGCGCAAGCTGTTCAAGTGGCTAAGAGTTTAAAAGATCAACGAACCGAATCTTATGCCCTTGGTACTCTTGGCGAACTATACGAACAAACTGGACAGTTATCTGATGCTAAAGCCCTCACACAACAAGCCTTGGTGAAAGCTGAGTCCATTGATGCCCAAGACATTGCTTATCAATGGCATTGGCAGATGGGACGGATACTGCAAAAGCAATCCAATATCCCAGCAGCAACAAATGCTTATAGTCGAGCTTATAATGCTCTCAAATCCCTTCGTAACGATTTAGTTGCAATTAATCCTGACGTCCAATTTTCTTTCCGCGAAAGCATAGAACCTGTATATCGACAATACGTTGATTTACTGTTGCAACTTCAAGAAAATACTTTTCAAAAGCCAGATAATCTCGTTCAAGCTCGTCAGGTAATCGAATCTATCCAATTAGCAGAATTAGATAATTTTTTTCGTTCGCCCTGTTTGCTACCAAGAGTTGATCTTGATAAATTAGTTGAAAACGAAAAATCCACAGCTGTTATCTATCCAATTATTTTAGATAACCGACTAGAAATTATTACTAGGTTGCCAGGACAAGATAGAATCTACCGTAAAACAACTAAAGTCCCTAAAGATTTTTTAGAAAAAACTGTAGAACAACTACAGAAAGATTTGCCCATTGCTAGCCGGGAGCCTGATGTTAAGCAGCACTCACAACAGTTATATGACTGGTTAATTAAACCGATTGAATCAGATTTTGCAAACAAAGGTATAACATCCCTAGTGTTTGTGTTAGATGGTTCTTTGCGGAATATCCCAATGGCAATTCTTTATGATAAACAACAGCAGAAATATCTGATAGAAAAGTATGCTATTTCTTTGATGCCTGGACTACAACTCCTTGCTCCTAAATCTTTAGACAACGTGCGACTAAACGTTTTAATTGCTGGAGTCGAGCAAGAACGCATGATTGAAGGTAAATATTTTTCGGAACTTTCAAATGTCACACAGGAATTAAAACAAGTTAAATATGAAGTTAAATCAAGTAAAGAACTCTTAAATCAAGAGTTCACTAAAGCTAATCTGCAAAAGCAAATTCAATTTACTCCCTTTTCAATAGTGCATCTAGCTACTCATGGGCAATTTAGCTCAGATATTGAACAAACCTATATTCTTACCTGGGATAGCCTATTAAAAGTTACGGAGTTAGATAGTTTATTACGAGCCACAGGTGAAAGCCGACCAGAGACAATTGAATTACTCGTCCTTAGTGCCTGTAAAACTGCCACGGGAGACAAACGAGCTGCTTTGGGATTAGCTGGAGTTGCGGTACGAGCCGGTGCACGTAGTACATTAGCTACTTTGTGGACAATAGATGATGAATCTACTAGCGACTTTATGGGTGAATTTTATCGACAGTTGGATGCTGGGGTAACTAAAGCCCAAGCTCTGCAACGCGCTCAACTTGCGATTTTAGCTAAAGAAAATCGTCCGTACTTTTGGGCACCTTATGTTCTTCTGGGCAATTGGTTGTAATTTTTTAAAAAAGGTTTACTGGCGATCGCAGTTTATTCTCTCCGTTCTCTAGGACAAGGGGGTACAATAGGTGAGTCTCACTTGTCAACAGTTTATTAGCTTGATACTTCTATATTTATAAGGCAAATAACGACAGCAAGTTTGTATACAATATTAAGCTTCACTATTTTCAAAAGAAATAAAAATTAATTTTGTTAGCGTTTAATTACCATATTATTTGGTATTGTACTCAATAAGTTGGTATTATCTTCAGTAGATTACACAGATACACTTATCCATTTTGAAAGACGCAAATCTAACAAGAGGTTTGCGGCTAAGTTTGGCATCAGGATTCATTAGTTTTTAATAACTCATATTGAAAACTAGCTATTTTGTATCGTCTGGTAAGGAGTTGAAAGTTTAACGATAGAACCGTTATGATTTTTTTGTAACAAAATTTATTGTCAACTTGCTCAGTTTGGGCGATGACGATACTAATTTTTTGTGAGTAAACAGCTTTCAGCAAAACTATCTAATTTTTTCAATATTCAATAGTAAACGGAGAAATGTTTTATGCGTTTTACCCGCACCATACCCATTGCGTCTTTAATACTATCAATACTGGTTTTATGGCAGCCTACTTTAGCTGACTCCAGAAGTGGTCTCCCCTCGGCTAAAGAAGAAAAAATACCATCTCTCTCTGATAAAAATAAGTGTCCCGGAGGTTTTTCGCCTAGTTTTCGCTTGGGTGGAGAAGTCAATAATCCAACCACATATAGCTTGCAGAACCTGAGAAGTTTGCGAGATACTTTAAAAAAACAAAATCCAGCATTAGTTACTGAAATCACTGTGAGTTTTCAAACTGGCTCAGGCCCACAAACAGAAACATACTATGGAGTTCCTTTATGGGAATTGATTAATAATCCGAAAGCCGGAGGGGGTCTCAAACCTGGGAATTCTGGTTTAAATCCTAAAAACTCTTTACTGAGGCAATATGTTTTAGCTGAAGCTACAGATTGCTATGGTGCAGTCGTAGCTATTGGTGAAATTCAACCTAACTTTGAAGCCAAAACAGTGCTAATTGCATATGCAAAAAAAGGTAGTGATGGTAAACTCGTGCCTTTAATAGATGAAGGATTTGCTCGTTTAGTAGTTCCAGGTGACAAAGCTGGAGGTCGTTACGTTAGTAATGTGAGAAATATCCTGATATTATCCGCTCCTGCTTCTCCTTTAAAACCAAAATATTTCTGATGTAGAGGCTAAGGTTGTCGGGAGCATCTCAATGAGTGCAAATATACCAGACATCTCCGAAAAAGAATGTAGAGACGCGAAATTTCGCGTCTCTACAAGGGTTCTAGATAACGCATATTTATTAATTTCTGGAGATGTCTATTACGTACCCTGCGGGAACGCCAAGAACGAACGCAATGACACTTTCTTAACCGAACCGTATTGTCACAAAGCCAACATTTGTCTATATCAGGACTTACGCAATCAAAGCTTGAAACCTCGATCCCCCCTAACCCACGCCAGTCGCCTCAAGTCGGGAAACCCGCCCACAGCGCTGGCTCCCCTTAAAAAAGGGGGGAACTTGAAAGCCACCTTTTTAAGGGGTTTGGGGGATCTCTTCTGCGTAAGTCCTATAGCAATCATATTTGATTTTTGAAATTATCTACGTAGGCGGGGAGTGGGGAGTAGGGAGTAGGGAATAGGGAATAATGAATTAGGCTTTTCGAGTTGTACCGAGCTTTTTCAGAAATCAAATATTAATCCTATATATATAAAGTAATTGACATTTTTCCAACTTAGTTGGTAATCTTAGCCTCAAGGAGAAAATACCCAAAAACTTGGAGATTTTAGCGAACAGATGAAAAAATATTTTTTGACAGGTTCTTTGGTAGTTTGTGCCTTTAGTGCTCTGATACCAAATCAAGCTTTTGCCGCCAATCTCAACTTATATGGAGCAGGTAGTTTAAGAAATGCACTAACGGAAGTCAGCCAAGACTTCACCCAAGAAACAGGAATAGGAACGAATACACTATTTGGCCCATCAGGGATTAGAGAGCAAGCAATAGAAACAGAACTCGAACTTGGACAGCCTACTGCTGATGTCTTTGCTAGTGCAGATATTGGAAATCCCCAAAAACTCTACATTAAGGGGTTGAGCAGTCAGCCAGTGGAATTTACTCAAAACCAGATTGTAGCAGTGTTTTCCTCAAAGTATTCCCAGGCACAAATTACACCAAGTCAGGTATTAGATTACTTACTAAATCCCAACATCAAGTTGGGAACTTCAACACCTATATTAGATCCTCTTGGAGACTACACTCAACAGATATTTACTCAAGCTAATTCAAAAATTCCTGGTAGTTTTGAAACCCTCAACAATAAAGCCTTGCGATTAACAGGTGGAACGAATTCCCCAATAGTTCCATCAGGACAGGACAGCTTAGAGTATTTTCTAGACAAGACTCAGCAAGCAGATGTTTTCTTAACTTACTATACTGGGGCGATCGCATCGCAAAAAATTGATCCGAGTCTGCAAGTAGTTGGGCTACCAGATTATTTGTCTGTTCCAGCGCCATTTGGTTTAACAGTTATCAAAAATGCTGACCCGAATGCACAGAAACTAGCAGATTATATTTTGTCAGAGAAAGGACAGCAAGTTTTGCATAAGTATGGATTTATTAGCCCCACCAAATCAGTACCAGAACCCAACTATGTTTGCGGACTATTACTAAGTGCGGCTATGGGTTTAGCACTTCAGAAAAAATTGGCAGAGCCAAAACAAAAGATACAAGTTTAAAATCTTGGATAAACGGAATAAAAATTGCAGCGATAGGAAAATGATTGTTGGTAGCGACAATCATTTGTAATCTCATGTTAGAGTTTATTTATACTAGTAATATACACCGCAATTTTCAACGCCTAAGTATCTTAATTATCCATGAAGACAAATATTTTTCGTCCATAAAAATACTAGATTTGCATTTTGATCGGGCTGTTTGAGCATTCAACACACTACTCAAATTCCATTATTGGTTTTCGCCAATGAGCATACTTCCAATTGTTTAATTAGGGTTGCGATCGCACAAGGCTCATATGGTAATATATTTTGCTGTGGAAGCTGGACTAATAAATTATTGCTATCAATTAAACTTGAGTATAATTAAATATTACTCTATTCAAAATAGCGGAAAAAATAGTCAAAATTAGGTTTATTAATAATCAATATTTGTATGGGCTAACTATTGATTATTAATAAAGTTTTTTATCTGATTTATTGAGCAGTTTCGCACTCCTGACTAGTCTAAACTCCAAATAAAAATATCGATGACAAACTCTGTACCTTTGCCTGGTGCGGAAGAGCAGGTTAAATTACCTCCATGCTGTTTCACCACAATCGAGTAGCTAATCGATAATCCCAAACCTGTGCCACTGCCCACAGGCTTAGTGGTAAAAAAAGGATTAAATATTCTCTTAAGTATTGATTCACTCATCCCTAGACCATTGTCAGCGATGCGAATCAGTACTCTATTAGCATTCTGAATTTCAGTGCGAATGCGAATTGTCGGCAGGGAAAATGTTTCACTTGTGATTCCCCAGTCGCCAGTCCCTATTTCCAAAGCATCAATTGCATTACTCAAGATATTCATAAATACCTGATTGAGGGCACCGACATAGCAGTTAACCAAAGGCAGTTGACCATATTCCTTAATCACCGCGATCTCTGGATGCTGACCATTAGCTTGGAGTCGGTGTTGTAAAATTAACAGAGTGCTATCAATGCCGGAGTGAATATCTACTGGTTTAATTTCTGCTTCATCTAAGCGGGAGAAGTTACGCAGTGATTCAACAATATGTTTAATACGGTTAGATCCAGCTTGCATTGAGTCGAATAGTTTAGGTAAATCCTCCATCAAAAACGGGAAATCAATAGACTCTGCTGTAGTTTGGATCGCCTGCACTGGAGTGGGATAATGTTCTTGATAAGTTTTGATAAGTTTTAACAGACCCTGCACATAAGTTTCTGTATGAAATAAGTTGCCATAAATGAAGTTTATCGGATTGTTAATTTCGTGAGCAACTCCTGCAACCATTTGTCCCAAAGACGACATTTTTTCTGCTTGAATTAGTTGAGTTTGAGTTTGTTGAAGATAATCTAAGGCTAGGGTTAGTTCAGAATTCCGGTTCTCTATTGTGAGGATATTACCGTAGGAACGAAGAGAAGAAATCACCACTGTAATCAGTTTTTGCCGTGTCAGTTCTGTTTTGAGCCGATAGTCGTTAATATCGTAGTCCAGAATCACCGAGGCTTCCGGTGCTTCTCCAGGCTGACCTGTACGTAAAATAATTCGTACATGATAGTTATGCAATTCTGCTCGAATATACTGAACCAGCTGCAATCCAGCATCATCTGTTTCCATAACGACATCTAGCAAAATTAACGCCGTATCTGGATGTGTCTGGATTAAGTACTTTGCTTGTGCACCAGAGTGGGCATGGAGAAACGTCAGACGTTTACTCTCAAAAGTGCAATCTTCGAGTGCCAGGATTGTGGCTCGATGAATTAATACATCGTCATCCACGATCAAGACTTTCCAAACTGCTACAGGTGTTGGTGGAGAGTTTGGAACCGCTTGGGAACCACTATTATCTTCATTGGTTGGTTCTTCGCCATTCTCATCTGCAAACATAAACGTATCATCGTTGTCCGCAAAGACGAAAAAAGCATCAGTTGCTGAATTGGAAACCCTTTGATTTTCGCTGGGCATATTCGATCATCCCTAATTCTGGCGTTCATGAAGTAACCTGTGGCTCAAGTGGAAGGGTTACTATAAATAGAGTTCCCTTCCCAACTTCGCTTTGCACATTGATTCTTCCCCCCAATTTTTGGGTGACTAGATTGTAGACAATATGCAGTCCTAGTCCTGTTCCACCGCGATGCCTTGCGGTGGTGAAGAAGGGTTCAAAAATACGGCTCAGATGCTCTTCAGGAATACCACAGCCATGATCACGGTACTGAATGATCACCTGATCGGCTTGCTGTAAGACCTGAAAGTGCATTTCCCCAGATTCTTCGGGCTGATATGCGTGCATGAGAGAGTTCATCACCAAATTAGTGACAACTTGTGCCAATGCTCCTGGATAACTGCTAATGGTTACAGTATCATCGCCAGTTATAGTTACCGTATGTAGTGTTTTTCTTAAATTTGGTGCCAAACTAAAAAGCGTTTCTTCCAGATAAACTTTAACCCTAATAGTGCGTTGCTCTAGGTTGGTTTGATCGACAGCAACCTGTTTGAAACTTTGCACCAACTCTGCCGCACTATTAAGGTTTGTCAAAATAATGTCTCCACATTCTTTAGCAATGTTCAGATAGTTGGTCAAATCTGCCCGTTTCAGCTGTCCCTGCTCAACTGTTGTGATCAGAGCGGTAGTTTTATCAATCAGGGTCGATACCAGTGTGATGCTAGTACCAACAGGCGTGTTAACTTCATGAGCAACCCCTGCCACCAAGCTACCTAAAGCAGCCATTTTCTTGGATTCAACGAGATGATCTTGAGTCGTTTTGAGTTCTTCTAGCACTTGGGAAAGTTGTTGAGTGCGATCACTAACTTTCTGTTCGAGAGTGTTGTAGAGATTAGCATTTTCGAGCGAAATGGCAGCTTGAGATGATAGGAGTTTGACAATTTCCAACCGATCTGGTGTAAACGCTTCCGTAGCCAGGTTATTTTCCAGATATAAAATTCCCAGTAGTTTACCCTGATGCACGATCGGATTACATAGTAGGCTCTTGGGCTGGTGCTTTCTGATGTATAAATCAGCCATCAGAACAGCTTCTATTCTGGCATCAGCGATGACAAGGGATTGTAGACTGCGTTTGACAATGTAAATCAGACTTACAGGAATATCAAAACTCTGATCTATTGGCAGTGCTGGGCCAATGCTGGGTTCTTGTCCTAGTTGGGCGATCGCTTCTACTCGCAAGTCATTCTCCTGCATCAACATCAGCACACATTTACTGGCTCCAGCATTGGTCATAATCGCATTCAGCAAGCTAATGAGCAATTTGTCTAACTGAATCTCGCTAGAGACGCTCTGGGACGCTTTCAGGATGGTGGCAAAATCCCAGGCTTCAGAGATAAAAGTGCTGCTGGAGCTAGATGTTTGCGTCGGTTGATGAATCGTGCGGGCCGGTATAGCGAGGGTTTCTAAGGGCTGGAGAGTGAATTGCTTTTGTTGCAGAATAAATTGTAGTAATTGCGGATAACGTGTTTCCAAGTCATCGATTTTAGCTTTGGCATCCCAACGAGTGTAGCAGTAGTAGGCTTCTTGGATATAAGCTTGAGCCACCTTTTCTTTTCCCCACTTGAGGTAGAATTTGGCTGCCAGTTCATTGCTAAGTGCTTCTTCGTTGAGGTAGCCGTTTTCTTTAGCTACTGCAATGGCGCGATCGTAATACTCTATTGCTTTGAGTGTATCTCCCATCACCCGCGCTGTTTCTGCCTCAACTAAATCATACTTGTGCTGGAAATTGGCTCCAGCATGATCAGCCCAGTAGCGCATAAGTTTTTGGTTGGTAAATACCTGATTCAGCCAACGTTCTTGCTGGTTACGATCTGCCTCCTCTGGACAAACTTGGCGCGAGCAGTTTGAATACCGTGCAAGTAAAGACAAAGAATAGTAAAAGTTATGTCCGGCAACAAGTAGTGGACCAAAGGCTCCATCTACAAACTCAGTGGCTTGCTCTGCATTAATTACAGCCTGTTCATACTTTTCAAAGGTATAAAGTATAACTGTTTTGGCTACATAGGTGGCAAATAGTGACTGATGATTATGGGTGTTATGAAAATGCAGTAGCATTTCTGTCTCATCAAAATCAATTCCAGTCAGGTAAAGCTGGTCAGAGGTTTGTCCGAGTAAATTTAAAGTGAGTTGCCTCCAAATATAAGCATAATCAACACAATGCTTTTGTTTGAAGTTTAAAAGTAAATCAATATATTTTGCTTGCCTTTTCTCAACAGAATTTAGAGGTTCTCCAATCAAGAATAAATGTGTACACTCAGCCATCATTGAATAGCTAGCGTTTTCCATGTCTCCAACCTCTAGTCCACACTGGATACTTTCTCGTAACAATTGAATAGTATTTCGACCATGCTCCTTGCAAGCACAGATAAAAGCACCAAAGAGCATATAAATTTCGGAGCTAAGTTCTTTGGCATCGTATTGCTCTAGTAACTCTAGAGATATCTGACCTGAGTGATAAGCAGCGTCTACATCTTTGATTACAGCACACAGAAATAAGCCATAAATTCCGTAGACATAAGCAGCCAATGATGAATGTCCCTGCTCAAGACAAAGATGAAGCATTGTCAGCGCCACTGACGGGAACATATCCGGTTTGACATGATGAATAGGAGGGGTAATGCTACTCAGCAACCGGAGTGCAGCCAGAGATTCAGGATTGGTCATCTCTGGAATATTGGCTAAACTTGTCAACTCTGGTAGTCGCTTTAAATAATTCTCCTGCTCTGCATCAGGTAATATCAACAAAATTTTTAATTGCTCTAGTGCTTTTAACCCTGTTTCAATAGCTTGAACTTGCCGATCTTGAGCAATATAAATTTGAACTTTTAGCTCATAGGTTTTAATTCTGTCCAACAAATGCGTAGTTTCCTGCAATATCAAGTCTGTTAGACTAATAGCTTGTTCAAAGTGGGTATTTAAGTATTCTGCTTCTGCGGCTTCCTCATACAGCGCCAGCGTCAGAGCATATTGATTTTGCCAGCTATCTGCTGCTAGCAGTTTTATTCCTAGCATTAAATACTGAACCGCAGCAGTATAGGCAGTGGAAGCCTTAGCTTTCCGTGCAGCTAACAGATTTAACTGAGCTAGTTGATTGCGTTCAGTCTGTTGAGTAATTAACCCCAACCCCATGTTCAATTGACTAACAATCTGAAAAATCTTTTCTTGTTGCTCGTTCCCAGAAATATTATTTAACAGTAGCTTCCCCAGTTTTAAGTGAGTAGTTTGTTTTTCATCTTCAGGAATTAACAAATAAGCAGCTTGTTGCACGCGGTCGTGTAAAAACTTATAAGTAACTGCTTGTGAGCTTTGTTGAGCAATTGTTTGATTTTCTTGACCCACATAGAATTTGTAAACTTCAGTTTGAGGTAAAATTAACCCTTCTTGTAAAGCTTTCCATAAGGCTGTTGCGGTTTCGGCTTCTGACATTTGGGAGATATTCGTAGAGCTTGCACCTCGCGCGATCGCCAAGGTTGCTAAGTCAAATTCGTTACCAATGCACGCCGCTAATTTCAACACATCCTCCGTTGCTGTTGGCAACTTCTGCAACTGCAATGCCATGAATTCAACAACATCATCCGTTAGAGCTAAGGCTTTCACTTGAGGAATGTTACACTGCCAATTTCTCTGATCAAAATCAAACTCTATCAGCCCATCTTCATGCAGTGCTTTGAGAAATTGCGTACTAAAAAATGGATTTCCCTTGGTCTTTTGATATACAAGTTGAGTTAATGGTTGTGCAACTTCTGGCGAACAACACAAGGTATCAGCAACTAGTTGATTTAAACTTACCGCACTCAATGGTGCTAGTATAATAATGTTAATCGTGACTTGGGCTTTAGCAATCTCTTCTAATGCCAACATCAAAGGATGAGCAGTAGAAACCTCATTGTCGCGGTAAGCTCCAATTAATAATAAATACCCACCTTCTGAATCATTCATCAGCAACTTCATTAACTTTAAAGATGCTGAATCTGCCCACTGTAAATCATCCAAGAAAATCACCAGAGGATGTTCTTTTGTAGTGAATACTTGGATAAACTTTTGAAATAGTAAATTAAAGCGATTCTGGGCAGCAGTTCCAGACAAATTGGGCGCAGGTAGTTGTTGACCGATAATTTTTTCTAGTTCTGGAATTACCTCAATAATGACTTGCCCATTATCACCCAGCGCTGCTAATATTTTGGTTTTCCAAGCTGATAATTGGGTATCATTTTCACGGCTCAATTGCCCCATTAAATCTCGAAACGTCTGTACAAAGCCAGAAAAAGGAATATTACGATTAAATTGGTCAAACTTGCCTTTGATGAAGTAGCCCCGTTGTTCAACAATCGGCTTATGGACTTCGTTAATAATCGCCGTTTTACCAATCCCAGAAAACCCTGCGACTAACATCAGTTCCGTCTGATGATTAGTAACGCGGTCAAATGCTTCTAGCAAAGTTTTCACCTCCTCTTCCCGACCATAGAGTTTTTCGGGAATAATGAAGCGATCGCTAACATCCCGTCGCCCAATTGAGAAACTTTCAACTTTGCCCGTTTGCTGGAGTTGATGCAAACAAGTTTCTAAATCATATTTTAGCCCGAATGCACTCTGATAGCGGTCTTCGGCATTTTTCGCCATCAATTTGCTGACAATTTCTGAGAGTATCGGCGCAATTTGTGGATTAATCTCATGTACCAAAGGTGGAAGTTTGGCAATATGGCAATGTACTAACTCCATCACATCGTTTGATTGAAACGGTAATTGTCCCGTCAGTAACTCGTAAAAAGTTACACCCAAAGAATAAAAATCTGTGCGATAGTCAATCCCCCGGTTCATTCGTCCAGTCTGTTCTGGCGAAATATAAGCAAGTGTTCCTGCCAATACATTCGGACTGATTAAAGTTTGAGTTGACCGTGGCAGCAGAGATGCAATACTAAAGTCAATTAATTTAACCTGTTTTGTTTCTGGATGAATCAGAATATTGGCAGGTTTAATATCTTTATGAATAATCCGATCGCGAATTAGAATATCCAAGGTGTCACACAGAGATATAGCCAAAAGCAAAAATTCCATGAGTGGATGTTGCTTTGCCCCCATCTCCCTTTCCAGGGAAATTCCCCCAAAGTCTTGCATTACCAGTGCATAGCCATTCTGGTAAGGTTCCAGGCTGTAGGTTTGGATGATCAAAGGTGAGTTGAGATTTTTAGCGATCGTGTATTGATTGCGAAACTGTACTAGTTCAGAAAAACTCGGATAAGGATTTTTCAGCAGCTTGATGACCACAGGTAATGAGTCAATCTCTCGAACTGCTCGATAAACTAGGGTTCTAGAACCGTTGTAGAGTTCTTCGCTGACTTGATAGCCGGGAATGGTAACTACACTGCTAATCATAATTCTTTTGAATTTTTAAGACCTTAGCATTTAGTATTCCCAGATATATCAGTCCGCTTTGATTTTTAAAATTATTTGCGTAGACAGTGAGTAGGGAGTAGGGGTGGGGAGTGGGGAATGGGGAAGAAGCCTTTTCGGAGTGTACTGATTTTTTTCAAAAATCAAATAGGAGTCCTATATGTCCGCTTAGTAAGAGATTAATTGCGCTTTTGTGAAGATGGTGGGGAAAAAGGGACTCTCTCCAGCTTGGAGACTGGCTTTCGCTCGGCTTTTACTATTCTTAAATCTTGATTCTCTTTTGCAGCAAAATACTTAACGGAGTCAAGTCGCTTTGCTCCAATTAAAAATTATTAATTAAAAATTGCAAGACGCTCGAGGACTCGCTAACGCTTCGCTATCAGTGGTTGCTCTGAACCCACCACTGATTGTAGACCACTGAATCTTTGATTTAGGTGATTTCTGATGAAAAAAATACCTATGTTGTCGAAACCAACGGTTATGGTAATTTTATTACTAGAATTCACCTTAGTAGTTGCTGTGTACCCCAAATTAATTAATTAAAAATTATCAAACAGAATAAAGATGCCAGTCGCCAGAATTCACTTGGGTATTTTGTGCGACTGGTGGATGAATAAACG
>NZ_JAQYWQ010000016.1:31097-80664 GCF_029379315.1 Nostoc sp. S13 | reverse complement strand
ATTAAATATGCGTTATCTAGAACCCTTGTAGAGACGCGAAATTTCGCGTCTCTACATTCTTTTTCGGAGATGTCTTATGAAAATCAAGTGTTGTATTAAAAATATTAGATTATTTAAATATAAAATCATCTCGCTTCCGACTGATTTATCAGATCGCAATTAATCCTACTAAAGGTAGAAGTATGAAAGCTTTAATTGCTAAATGCTAATTAATTATCGGTCTCTGGCGATGGGATATTAGCCAGGTTTATTCATAGTCATTAATTAATTACGATTTTACTTATCATTTAAGGATTTTTTTCTATCTTCACTTAATCTTGACTTTAGTAGTAGAATGACGATGTTAAGTTTTATGTTCGATCATTAATTAAATAGGACTTACGCAAAACTAGACGCTAGGGGCAATTCATGAATTGCCCCTAGCTGAAAATCAGGATTTCGGCTATTGTTTGCGTAAGTCATGATTAAAGACATAAAACTGCCAGAAACAAAAGCTGTTAATTTCCTAAGCTTCTGCAATAGTCTAATACTGGAAACCGATAAAGAGAGGATTTCACACAATGGCATTTGTACAAGAACCACTACCCTTTGAAAAGAATGCTCTAGAGCCATATGGCATGAAAGCTGAGACTTTCGAGTATCACTATGGCAAGCATCACAAAGCTTATGTAGACAACCTGAACAAGCTCACTGAAGGTACTGAACTTGCCGATAAGTCTCTAGAAGAAGTGATCAAAATTTCCTTCAAAGATTCCTCTAAGGCGGGAATATTTAACAACGCTGCTCAAGTTTGGAACCACACCTTCTTTTGGAATTCCTTGAAACCCGCAGGTGGCGGCGCACCCACTGGTGAAGTGGCAGCCAAAATTAATAAAGATTTTGGTAGCTTCGATAAATTCAAGGAAGAGTTCTCTAACGCCGCCGCAACTCAATTCGGGAGCGGATGGTCTTGGTTGATTGATGATGGTGGTACGCTGAAGGTGATTAAGACACCAAATGCAGAGAACCCTCTAGCTCATGGCCAGAAGGCACTCTTAACTTTGGATGTTTGGGAACACGCCTACTACATTGACTACAAAAATGCTCGTCCAGCGTTCATCAAGAATTTCCTAGAACAGTTGGTGAATTGGGACTTTGTTGCTGAAAATTTGGCTAAAGCTTAATTAATTGACAGTTTTGAACTGGCTGCGATGCCTTTTGGCAAGCTGCTTCTCTACGAGAGGCTGCGCCAATGCGTCTACGTGGCTTGTGCCAGATATGTAAAGTAAAAACAATCAGTTAATTGACTAATCTTGTTAGCAGTCACGAACTAGTATCGTGGCTGTTTTTGGTTGGCTGTTGAGGGGATGGGGGAGATTAGGGAGCAGAATCTAACTTTTCTGAGAATTGCGATTCATTATGACTGAGATAATGCTGTTGATTTTGTGTCACGAATCGTAAAAGAGCATTTGGAGCGCAACTGGGACATACTCTATTTATCCTAGTTTATATCTGAAAATTTTCAAAACTGGACTTAGGAGTAAAAACAATGGTGCAAGCTGTACAACAAGAACTGACACTAGAACAGGTAAATAAAGCTATTGAGGCAATCCTCAATGTTTTGGATGTTCCCGAACCCGGAAATGATTTACACGCCAAGGCTTTATCTGCCTTTGTAAATGGCGATTACCAAACTGTAAAGCGGTTAGCCTCGACCAATTTATCTGATTGTTATGTTAAAGCACTGGGTTATTTAGGTGGGGCATTGAAGCTAACGCCAAACACTGACACAATTCTGGCAGAGTCGGCACGGGCAGCAGCTGATTTTGCACGAGAGAGAACATTACGTAAACTTGGGGATGCGTTGGCGAAAGCCTTGTCGTAGACATCGCAGCTGCACTCAACTAATAATTTTTTTTAGAGGAAATGCAGAGGCACAGAGAAGCCAGTGCGTTGGGGGGGTTCCCACGGCAGTCACTCATGGGGGAAACCCCCTGTTCCCGCGCTGCCTCCCCGTTGTAGCAACTGGCGCGGTGCAGAGAGAAAAAACGAGATTTTTCGAGTCACCTTGAAAGGGCTAGTACTAAGATAGTAAATGTCCGTTCGCTGATTGCGATCTGACTTTTCTTTCTTACTGACGATAGAATTGGTGTTTCAGGCTTTCCTAGAATAGCGTCGGCGTAGCCCGTCGTAGACATCGCCACTTAATAGTTCATCTGAACTATGATTTCCAAATAAAAAAGGAGATGAAAAATTGTCTAGGAAAGTTGAAACCCTTATTATATATAGGTTTTATTAAATTAGAGCAAATGTCAAAAAATGAGCGAACGCACACTAGTAAAGAACTAGCGCAATACATCGAAGCAACGAATAGCATCACTAAACCTTGGCTATTAGTACAACTGCGCCTCAAAAAATTGCAAGAGCGTCGAGCCACCCTTACAAACGATGTCTACACCAAAGAATTAGAAGATATTTACCAAGACTTGATGAATTTGGGGGAATGGTGGCGTGGTATTGAAGATGAGGTATTTTAAAGTCAGGAGTTATGAGTTTTCCTAACTTCTAACTTTTGGCTTTTAACTTAAAACACAACCTGATGGCTCAAGCTCTCGATCAAGTCGATTACGATACTCTCGATGCCGCAAAGCGACGCTTCATTGCTGCCGCAAAACGCACACTTGGCTTTGCAAGCGCTTATGGTATCGTGCCCGCGTCGGGTCTCGGAGCAAGCGCTAACGCTTTCAGCTTCAACCTCGCTCCGTTTTTAGAGGTGGGGGCTAAAGAACTTTCTATGACACTTGTCCCCGAAGGACTAGGCACGGCAGATGATACCCGGCCTGATGACCTTTGTGAAGAGGAGCTTCGACGATTCTGGTGGAACATTGGTATCAAGATTATCTCATGTCTTACGAACGACGCGGCAACTTCTGGTATGCAGACTATACTTCTGGGTCTTTATCTGCCGTCGAGTACTCCTGAAACAATCTTTACCCCCGCTTTCCTAGATGGGTTTCTGGATGGAGTGGTTGAGGGGTGCAAACGAGTGGGATGCGTCTATCTCTCAGGGGAAACTCCTCAATTAAAAACTAAGATGATTTCAGGTCGGCTCGACATCGCTGGCTCGGTTTTTGGGGTTATGCCCGTTGGTGTCGCTCCTATTGATAGTTCGCGTCTGGATGCCGGAAATACCATTGTTCTCGTCGAGAGTTCGGGGCCGCACGAGAACGGCTTTACCCCAATGCGAAAACTTGCCGAGTCGCTCCCTGATGGCTATAGAACAAAACTTCCGAGTGGGCAGGAGTTATGGGAAGCGATGAATGCCGCGTCGCATCTCTACACGCCGCTTGTGCAGGCGGTACTTAGTGAGGGAATTCGTCCCACTGCGATGGAGAACATTACCGGACATGGATGGCAAAAGCTGATGCGGTCGGTGAAGCCGCTCCGCTATGTGATCGAAACGATGCTGCCAGTGCCGGAGATATTTACATTTGTCGAGGGTCATCTTGAGGGCGGGGCAATGACGATGCTTTCCGTGTTTAATTACGGTGCAGGATTTGCATTCTATACCGAGTCGGAGCAGGATGCAAAAAGGATCGTTCTGCTGGCAAGAGAACAGGGGCTTTCGGCTGTGATTGCAGGAAGGGTTGAAACGTCCCTTACCCGCGAGGTAGTGGTAACACCGCTTGGAATCACCTTGAAGGGAGATTCTTTTGGAATTGCGCGAGGGGTATAGTGATTTACGAGCGTAGGCATAGCCCGTCGTAGACATCGCCAGTTTTCTTGGAGCTATTTTAGACTCGCAGGATTTTCTTGCTTATGTGATGGCTGCGACGGGCTACGCTAAAGTAATTACTGATTAGATAAAGGTAGTGAAATTACTGAGATAAATAATATTTTTTACACACAATATAGAATTGCATTTTCGGCTGATTCGAGATAATTACTTTATT
The DNA here is from genome assembly GCF_029379315.1 of Nostoc sp. S13. Classification (GTDB taxonomy): domain Bacteria; phylum Cyanobacteriota; class Cyanobacteriia; order Cyanobacteriales; family Nostocaceae; genus Nostoc. The sequence goes on along the minus strand of NZ_JAQYWQ010000016.1, from coordinate 76,732 downwards.
AAACCTTTAGTATTTAAGTAATTTGACACAGATGCTATCGGCGTATTTTTGACAATCTGGATGCAACATTTATTACTACTTAAATAGAAAGTAGTCTAGATTACTCATGCCTACTTAGGTTAAGATTTGCTAACCTAGTCTTAACATATTGAAAAATTTGCTGAGAAAGCTGAGAAAGTTGCAGCCAACACTAATTTTTATTGTTGGGTCTTTCTTATCTGTAGATGTAGCGTTTTAGTGTGTTAAAAATATACATTTTTGTTCAGAGGGGGTTATGGTTGTAAATTTGGCCCAAACTACTGCTTCGGCAGAACTTTTGAAGCAAGTATTCCATAACATTGATGCACATAGTTGTCCAAGGTTATTCAACTTTCACATGCACACTGTTTACTCGGATGGGAGGTTGCAGCCGAGTGGATTGATGGAGCAGGCGATCGCTATTGGACTAAAAGGGTTAGCGATCACCGATCATCATGGTATTATCGGCTATCAAGCATCACTTGCTTGGTTAGAAGATTGGAAGTGGAATAATCCTGGTGCAAGCACTCCTCACCTCTGGAGTGGCGTAGAAATCAATGCCAACCTTTTGGATATAGAAGTTCACATTTTGGCTTACGCTTTTGGAACAGAACACCCTAGTATGAAACCCTATCTGCTAAGAAGGGCGACTACAGGCCAAGAATATCAGGCAAGTAACGTGATTGCCGCCATTCATGAAGCTGGGGGATTGGCAGTTTTGGCTCATCCAGCTCGTTACAAGCGATCGCATTTCGACTTAATTCCAGCTGCGTCCCAAAAGGGTATTGATGGCGTGGAAACTTTCTACGCCTATAATAACCCTACCCCCTGGAAACCCAGCACCTTGGAATCAGAACAAGTGCAAAAGTTAGCTGATGAATATTTTCTTTTCAATACCTGTGGTACTGATACCCACGGTTTGAGCCTGCTACAACGTTTGTAAAGCAATACCTTGTCCTAAAGGACACGCTACGCGAATGCAAATTTCCGAGGCTTGGGAATCGGGTTTAAGCTGGTCTTAAAGGTCAAACAAGATTAAAAATCCCTTGGCTAAATTAATTGACCGGAAGCGGAGCGTCTCCGGCTCCGCAAAATTCTTATAGGCTGATTGTCTCCTTGGCAGCTTTTTCCTTACGTTCCGTATAATACATGGGAAGCCTCGACAAGAACCGCGATCGCACTCACAACTTCCATGAAAAATCTAGCTCTACTATCTGCGATAGTCCTCGCTACCACATTTGGATTAATTTTCGGTATAATGCCAGCCGCCTCTGCTTTAAGTTGGAACTGGAGTTATTCTGCTACTGGCATTGCGGCAAACGGTACTTTCACTACTAATGACACGCCTAACGATTTGGGTTTTTACCAGATTTCTGGAATTACTGGTACACGAAATGGCGAAATAATTACTGGTTTGCAAGCCGCCGGGACTCCAATACCGGGAAACGAACCTTTTGATATTGATAATTTAATTAGTATTAATACTCAGCAGCTAACGGGTAATGGTTTTGGTTATTCCACTTCGGGAGGAAATTATTCTAGCCTATACTTCGCTAGTTTTTTGCAGACACCAGGTTATTTAGAGGTTTTTTCTGCGCCGCCAATCACACCAGGTTTTGAAAATTTGGGATTGGAAGATAGTGAGTTACCCATTAGTTTTTCTGCAACCATAATTCACCGTTCCTGAATCCACCCCTAGCCTTAGCTTATTCGTCTTCGGCACTGTCAGCGCATCTTCAGTACTCAAACGTAACAAGCTATCCAAACTCACTCACAAGAAGCTCGAAAAAATTTCCTAAAACCATCATTGAAGAAGAATTCAGAAGTCAGAATACATTCGTCAGAATGTAATCAGTGGGGGATTCAGACCCGCCACTTTCTTGTTTTGTGGGGGTGCAAAAACGCCGTTTATTCATCCACCAGTCGCACAAAATACCCAAGTGAATTCTGGTGACTGGCACCTTTATTCTGTTTGATAAAAACTCTCCTTCATTGACTCTATTAAAGGGGTTAATTTTTCTGATTTAATCCAGTCAATCAGTTCGACTTTACCGCTACTGCATACTTGTAAAAAGTATAGCCTACCTGGATTGATAGTAGCTGCCTCAAAATCTGTTTATCAACACCTGCTAGAAGCGATGCAAAGCGTAGCTGTTTGAGTTCAGAAGTGCTGAACCGTTAATAAGAAGTAGTATTGATCAATCTTCCCACTCTCAGCCGAGGCACTCACTACTCGGAACTGAACTGGATACCGTCTTCCACGACTCATATTCTTTTGAGAAAATGAAAATCTGTATTGTTGGCGCGGGTGCGATTGGTGGATATTTAGGGGCAAAACTGGCACTGGCAGGTGAAGCAGTGACGCTGATTGCGCGTGGTTCTCATTTAGAAGCAATTCAAACAAATGGGCTGAAGTTGCTCATGGCAGACGGTTCTAGCCAAATTGCTACTCCATGTTTGGCAACTAGCGATATCCAGTCGGCGGGGCGACAAGATATAGTAATTTTAACTGTCAAGGCTCACAGTGTGCCGGCGATCGCACCTTTTCTCCCTGCACTCTATAATGCTCACACGATGGTGGTGACAGCCCAAAATGGCGTTCCTTGGTGGTACTTTCGTCAGCATGGCGGTGAGTATGAAGGTACACGCATTCAATCTGTTGACCCAGATGGGATTATTGAAGCTAGTATCGGTGCTGAACGTGCCATCGGTTGTGTTGTTTACCCAGCAACTGAAATAGTTGAACCAGGTGTAATTAAACATATTGAAGGCGATCGCTTTACTCTCGGTGAAATCGACGGTAGTAAAACAGAACGCCTCCAATTATTAGCACAGACTTTAAAACAGGCAGGATTCAAAGCACCAATCCGCAATCAAATTCGCACGGAAATTTGGATCAAGTTGTGGGGTAATGTAGCATTTAATCCCATTAGCGCCCTGACTGGTGCTACTCTAGAGGATATTTGTCGCTATCCCCTGACTCGTGAATTAGCGCGGCAAATGATGACTGAAACTCAGGCGATCGCTGAAAACTTGGGTATAAAGTTTGGCATCACTTTGGAACAGCGAATTAATGGGGCAGAAAACGTTGGTGCCCATAAAACCTCAATGCTACAAGATATTGAAGCCGGACGCGCTACGGAGATAGACGCGATCGTTGGCGCGGTAGCAGAATTGGGAAAACTCACTCAAATTCCCACACCTTATATTGATGCTATTTATGCCAGCGTCAAGCTGTTGGAGGCAAATAAAATAAACATTTGATTTGATTCACCCTATCAATTCACCCCAAACTTTATAAATTACTTTCTGCTCTTTATGTCATTGCGAATGGAGCGATGTCTACGACGGGCTAACGCCTACGCAATGACTGTAAATATTTTTATTCATTTACTTACAAATTTGATGTTTTCCTATTCTCCTGTCTTAACGATCAGCTCTCCTGCGCCATCCAAACGAGAAAACCCAAGATTTGCTCAACCGGAGGGAGCGGGTAATCTGTAAGGTCAATGGTTACACATTGCTCTTCCAACTTCAGAAACCGCCAAACCGTCCCACTACTCACCGTTCCGTAAATCGTCGAGATAGGCTGTTGCTTTTGTTAATTAAAGCGTTGAGCTGCAACCATTTCGGCGAGGCATTGCCCTAGCGCTGGTTTCAGGTCTTCCTTTTTGGCTTCCACCAGGATAACCACAGGGGCTTTGATAAATAGCTGCTCTGGGGAACGACTAATGAGAAAGTCAACAAAGCCAGTCAGTTCAGCCTCCGGTTCTACATTGAATTCCTCGCCAGAGAAAACGCTAATCTGTCCTTTGAGTTGGCGTTTGACTTCCAGTAACACAGGATTAATGATCCCCTCAGAACGGGCTTTCTCGCTACTCACCGCGATGGCCCAGGGAATCGTTTCTTTAAGAATATCCTGAAGCAAAGGAGTAGGAGTAATCGAGGGAATTTCTGGCAGGAAGCGGCTTCCTTCAACTATTGTAAGTTGGAAATCCTCTACAGCTTTTTGAAGAGTAAATTTACTATAAGGCATAGATTTATAATTTAAATTCAAAAAATTCTAGGTTGAAAAAGTTGCATTAAGCGCAGTGGCAATTTGGACAAAAACCTCACTTGCAGGCGAAGTGCGATGTCCAGGTTTAGCTACACCTGCGGTGATTGCAATCGGATTTCCACTATCACCACCGTTACATATATCGGGATCAATAGGAATTTGTCCCAACAGTGGCACTTGTAATTCTGCTGCCAGTTGTTCGCCACCACCACTGCCAAAAATGGGCGTGCGTGCGCCACAATCACCACAGATTAAATAGCTCATATTTTCAATGATACCAAGGACGGGAATACCCACTTGGCGAAACATATATATATTGCGTCGTACATCTGCGATCGCTACTTGCTGAGGAGTTGTTACTAGAATAACTCCACAAACAGGGCTTTCTTGGATAATTGTTATTTGAGCATCACCTGTACCCGGAGGTAAATCTATTAATAAATAATCCAATTCGCCCCATTCCACATCTTGCAAAAATTGAGTGATAATTTTATGCAACACAGGGCCACGCCATGCCAAAGGACGATTTTCTTCTACAAGTAAACCAACTGACATCAGTTTTATTCCCTGAACTTCTAAAGGTAAAAACTTATCACCTGTAGGAGTAGGAATTACTTGAATATCAGCTTGTCCTAAACCCAGCATTTGCGGCAGATTAGGGCCATAAACATCAGCATCTAGTAGCCCAACCTTTGCACCTTGTAATCTTAAAGCTGCGGCTATATTTACGGCTGTTGTTGATTTCCCCACGCCACCTTTTCCACTAGAAACTGCTAGGGTTGTTTTAACACCAGGAATTGTACAAATTTGAATATAAGTTTTTTTACACCAAGTTAGAAATGATAATTTAGATTGGATCTCCGTCTGTAATTGGTGCTGATGGGAACCGATATATAAACGCAAGTAAACATAGTCATCAACTATGCGTAGATTTCGCACCATTCCCAAACTAACGATGTCATTTTTTAAGGTAGGTTCGATAACCTCTTTGAGGAGTTGGACTACCTCTTGCTGATGAGGATTAGTATCTGGTTTTTCTTGATCTTCTGGATGCTGAAAGGGAGATTGGTGGTCAGACATAGTTAGGAGAAGCTTAGTTATCAGAAATTTGTCAATTGCAGCAGGATAAAAGCGATCGCTCTCATTTAAGTAATTACGAATTACGTAGCTTGCTTCTCGCCTTTGGTGAGTATTATCAATTACAAATTAATTTAAATCCGCTCCAAAATTTCTCTCACCCAAGCTTCTTCCTGTGGCGAACGCACTATTTTTAAAGGTTGTGAATAATCAATTGCTAAGTCAAATCTAGCACGTTCGGAAACTTCATTTAGTAACCTTTGCAAGTCAACTATTGGCTCAGGTTCCCCCTCACGCAAAGGCACTGGAAAAACAGGAATTGGGTTTTTTAAGTCGAAGGTATATAAATCTGCATCAGGTCTGTTGTAGCTGCGACTGACCAAGATACTATAATCTGTGGCGATCGCTCCTAGAATAGGCATTGACTCTCCTTGTCTCAACAGGTCAATTTCTACCAAATTCGTTGCAGAAGCCAAAATTTTCTGTCGTTTGTTCTCGTAAGCGGCTCTACCTTCTTTTGAGCGTTTATTTTTAGGGGAAAGTATTTCTATCACAGCAACTACTTCTTTACTTTGAGTTGTTCGCACCTCTAAAAATCGCTCAGTTATTTGTTCAGGTATGGGAACTTTCACTTTAGTGGGTTCGGTAAGTTTTGCAGCAGTTAAAGTTGTGCTGTTATCTGTAGTTTTACGCTTGGCAACTGCTACATCAGCAATTCCCACAAGTAAAATATCATCTACACTAGTGTAAACTCGCTCTTCTATGGAAACCCGGTATTTAGGCGCGATTTGAGGAGTCAGGTCATCAGCGATTGCTACAATTAAACGATTGTGAACTTGATGCCAAAGTTCCGGCTGTTCCAAATACGGGTTCATTCCAGAAAATGGATTTCCCATTGCGCTTTCCCTTAGCTATTTCTCCTCGATTGAGACTATTGTATCTGTTTTAATCTTCTGAATTGCCCGTTGTGCTTGGATGGACACTTCTTTGTCAGGGTCATCTAAGGCTTGTTGCAAAGGGTTAATAACGTCGGGATGAGCTAAATTACCAAGTGCGATCGCAGCTTCTTTTCGTACATCTGCATATTCATCTGTTAATGCTTGAATTAATCTCGGCATAACTTGAATATCTGGAGTTTTTTGCAACGCTTGTGCTGCTGATTTCCGCACTTGCCAGTGTTCATCATTTAAAGCGATTTCTAATGCTGAAATTGCTTGATAATTTTCATGAATAGCCAGAGATTTGGCTGCATTACGGCGAACTTGCCAGTCACTATCATTTGTGAGTGCTTGACAAAGTATTGTAATCACTTCTGTATCTTGTAAATGTTCTAAAGTTAAAGCAGCAGCACGACGTACACTTGCTTCTTGATCAAAGATTAAATTTAAAGCTTGTGGACATTTTTCTAGTTGATTGATATATCGCAGTGTCGTAACGGCTGTTTCTCTTAACTCAGGATTTTCTGATTCTAAAAAGGGTAAAATATCGGGTAATGATTGAATGTCATGTATCTTCCGCAAAAGCACCAAAATATTTAATTTAAGATTTAGATCATTCTTTTCTAGTTTATCTAGTAAAAGTAACAATTCATCTTGTGTAATTAACTCGTTTAATGCTGATACAGCTTCAGTGCGAATATCTGCATCTGCTGAACTCAGACATTCAATTAAAGCCGGAATTGCAACAGGATTGGCAATTTCCCAAAGGGCAGCGATCGCTATTTTTTTAACAGTAGTATTTTCATCTTTCAAAGCGATGATTAAAGCATCTATTGTTTCTTCATCGCCTAGATGCTGCAAGGTTTTGACAGCTACTATCCGGTCGTTTATATCAGGCGATCGCAACATTTCTAGCCATTGATTTAATTCTAGATTATTATTTGTAGACATTTTGAATCCTAATACAAATGGTTAATTATTTTAATACTGATTTCCAGTAGTAGTGATTGCAATCTAACGAAAATTTTTGCGGCATGATGACAAAGATTCAGATAAACTTAATTAATGGCAAAGCTTGCAAGCTAAAATCGTTTTTTTTATAGCAAGTCAATAAGCTTATACAACTACCGCAATAAAAAGGGAATCTGGACAGTAATGGCATTCGTTGGACATTCTTTTTCACAAGGCAGACAAAACCAACACTCATCATATTTCATGTAGGCTTTGCCTGTTTCTGGATTTTTTGCCAACACATCCAAAGGGCAAACTTCAATACAGGCTGTGCATTTTTCTAAACATTTCGATTCATCAACGATAACAGGAACATCTACTCTTTGATTGATTAAAGCCATAAAATTGCTCCTTTCTTTTATAATTAAAATGTTAAACGGTAAAATAAATGGGGTAAACCTGCGTGGATAATCTCACGCTCGTATTGAAACCCCAACTTTTCCATAACTCTCTGTGATGCTTTGTTAGTCGTCAGAGTAAAGCAAACTATCTCTGGTAACTTCAGCATTTCAAAACCAATTTTCAATATTTCCTCACCCATTTCTGTCGCTAAACCTTTAGCCCAGAATTTAGCTATTAGAGCATAAGCTAATTCTACTTCTTCATTGCCTTCTACATCAGTATTGCGAAGTCCAGCACGACCAACAAAGTGATGATTAACTTTATCTCGAAACACCCATAAACCAAATCCATAACGCTGCCAATAATTTAAGTTATTTAGGATAAAAAGCCGTGTTTCTTCATCAGAACGAATCCCACCTAAAGTTGCCATAACTTGTTTATTTTGATGCATCCGATAAAGTTCATTCAAATGTTTAAATTGCAGGCGTTCGGCAAACAGGCGATGAGTTGTAAATGTATCAATTCACTGCATATTTTTCACTAAATCAATTTTTTATAAAAAGTTAATGATTGTTTGATATTGGTATAGCCAATTTTTTCATAAAACAAGTGAGCCTCTTTACGTTTAATATTAAAATGTAACAGAATACTATCACATCCAGCCAGAGAAGCCCATTGCTCAATTTGCTGCATTAAACAACGTCCAATTCCACTATGACGATAATCTTTATCTACAACTAAAGCTAAAATAATTGCTGAAGTTGGTATAAGTATTAAGTCAGAAATATGAGCGTGCACCCAACCAATTACATATTCATTTTCGAGAGTTGCAACATACACAATGTGAGAATTACTATTTTGAATTTTAGTAAGACGTTGCTCTATTTGTTGATTTGTTACAGTATATCCAAGTTCTTCGCAAAGAATAGCTATTCTCGCTGCATCTTTAATCTCTGCCTGTTTAATTTTAAATTGCTCACTAATAGCGACTTTATTCGTCATAATTTTAAATTCCAATTATTTAGTTATCCAGCGTTGCACGGATAAAACGATAGCCTATATCAATCTCTGTCAAATTGTGAATATCGCCATATTTTTTTTCCCATTCTCCACTACTTAAATCTGCTGTAAGTAACTGTAATCCTTGCTCAATTAAATCTGGATTAGCTAAAGCAAAAGATGATATACCCGCACGTACTTCAGGATTAAGATACATTTCTGGTCGTTTCCAAGCTGCTGCGGCGAATAAATCAGATAAGTCATGGGGTAATAAAAAAGGTATGGCTTCAACTCGTCTTTTAGTATTCTTCTGAATTAAATTAATCAGTTCGTTAAGTGATAAAAGTCGTAAAGAATCTTCCCACAAAAACGGAAAATAATCATAAAGCCATATCCTTTTAGCTAATCTAATATCAAAAGTTAGCAAAATTATTGTTCCATCTCTGATTATTCTGTGCATTTCTTGAAACGCTTTTTCGAGATCAGAAAAGTGATGAATTGTCAAGATACTTACAACGGCATCAACAGACTTATCTGGTAGAGGTAAATTTTCTGCATAGCCAGAAAACCACTTAACTTGTGGATGCTCTACTGCTTGCTTTTGCATCACTAGAGAAGGTTCAATAGCATTAATAAGAAATCCTTGTTTAGCTAGCTCTATAGTGTAACCACCAGTACCAGCCCCAATATCAGCGATAATGCTACCTTTGGGTAAATTGAGTAAATCAATTAATGTATTGACAATGCGAATATCAGGAATGCGAGTTTTTGAATATTGTTGACCAATTGAATTATAAATAGGCATATTTATGATTAAATCCATCAAAATAATTTAAAACAAACCATTAAGCTTTAACTTGAAATGAATCAATCAAAAATCTGTTAGTTAACCAACTCTAGCAACTTCAAGAGTTCACTTATTATAAATTTGGGTTGCACTTCTTGTGGTAAATTTTGGCTTTTTCTGTTGTAATAGCAAAAATCCATTTTGACTTGTGTTGCTCCCGCATAGTCGTGCTTTAGAGAATCTCCAACATAAAGGACTTGTGCTGGTGTTAAATTTAACCTAAGTAAGGCATGATGAAATATTTCAGGAGATGGTTTAGCAAAACCAATTGCTTCAGAAACTACAACTTCCTCAAAAAAATGCTCAATTCTGACAGCTTGCATTCTCGGTAGTTGTGCTGATACCAAACCGTTCGTGATGACAGCCAAACGATAACTGCGTGCGAGAGCAGTTAGTACTTCATTTACATCAGGTTCCATGACAGCAGAATGATTAAAAATATGCCAAAAACTTTGACTAAGATTGCTGATTTTATCTGTTTGTATATCTAATTGAGCAAGTGTACTTCGGTAAGACATCTGTATCAACTCATCAGGAGAAAAAGTTTCTCGCTGTCTCCAATACTTGGAATTATAAGTTTCATATACTTGAAGAAAACTAGTTTCACTTATTCCATGTAAGTCTAAATAAATTCCACAAGCTTCCAGCGCTCCAAGAATAGCTTGGCGTTCACATAGCTCAAAATTCAATAATGTGTTATCGAGATCAAAAATTATGGCGGCATAACTCATTTTTTACGTTAGCCTCAAGTTATGATTTTACACATCAATCCAATACAGAATGCACAAAAGTATCCATTCTTTCGCTCTCATTCTTGGGTTTTTCATAGGTTCGTTATTCACTAATTTAATATAAAACTTTTAAAACGTTGTTTTACTTCACTGTGACAGTGTAGACTTCTTTGACTACATCTACTTCCACAATGTAAGGATCTACAGGGCGCTTAAACAATACCATGTCATCTAATTCATTTTTCTTTAGATTGACATGACAAAACCATTCATCATCATTCTTTTCTGGATAATCTAAGCGGTAATGATAAAGACCCCAACGAGTTTCTTGACGATATAATGATGCTCTAGCTGCCATTTCTGCACAGTCTCGAATAAAGTGAACTTCTAAACTACGCATCAATTCATGGGGGTCACGAGCGCCCATTAAATCTAATGTTTCTTGATATTGGACAAAATGTTTTAAACCAATCTCGATTTTATTACCTGATTTTGGTGGTTGCAGATAATCATTAACTAAGCGTCTTAATTTGTATTCTACCTGAGTGTGAGGTACACCATTTTGGCGAGTTAAAGGTGCATAAATTCTGGCTTTTTCAGCTTCTAAAAAATCCGTATCTGGTTCGATAAAATCTAAATTCTGGATATATTCAATGGCATGAGTTCCGGCTATGCGACCGAAAACAAATGCCCCAATCATGTAATTATGGGGAACGCTGGCCATGTCTCCGGCTGCATATAAACCTGTGACGGTTGTTTGAGCGTTTTCATTTACCCACACACCAGAGGCACTATGACCACTACATAAGCCAATTTCTGAAATGTGCATCTCTACGCCGTGAGTCCGATAATCTTCATTTCTGCCTTGATGAAAACGTTCTCTACTTGGTCGTTCATTCGCCCACAAAATAGATTCAATCTCAGCAATTGTATCTTCATCAAGATGGGTCATTTTGAGTTGGACTGGCCCTTTTCCAGAATTTAATTCTTTCCAGATTTCCAACATCATTTGACCACTCCAATAGTCACAACTAATGAAGCGATTTCCTTCGGCGTTAGCTGTATGTGCGCCAAAAGGCCCAGCAACATAGGCACAGGCGGGGCCGTTGTAATCTTTGATTAAAGGATTAACTTGAAAACATTCAATATTGCTGAGTTCTGCTCCTGCATGATAAGCCATTGAATAGCCATCTCCAGCATTGGTAGGATTTTCATAAGTGCCGTAGAGATAGCCAGAAGCAGGTAATCCTAATCTGCCACAAGCACCTGTACACAAGATGACTGCTTTCGCTTGAATGACAATATAATCTCCATTTCTGACATCAAATCCCACCGCCCCAATAGCACGTCCTTCTTTGACTAATACACGGGTTGCCATGACGCGATTTGTGACTTTGACTTTGTGGCGTTTAACTTGTCGGGTGAGGATAGGTTTGAGGTCTTTACCTTCTGGCATGGGTAAGACATATTTACCCACACGATGCACTTGTTTTAAGTCATAGTTACCTTGGGCATCTTTTTGAAATTTTACACCCCAGCTTTCTAATTCTTGGATGACTTCGTAACCTAATTTGCCTGTTTGATAAACGGCTTTTTGGTTAACAATGCCATCGTTAGCAAGAGTGATTTCGCGCACGTATTGTTCTGGTGTGGAATGGCCGGGAATGACTGCGGTATTCACTCCATCCATACCCATTGCGATCGCACCACTGCGACGTATGTTAGCCTTTTCTAAAATCAGTACATCTGCATCAGGATTCGCTTGTTTTGCCTTGATACCTGCCATTGTTCCTGCGGTACCACCGCCAATGACAAGTACATCTGTTTTGAACCACTGGGTATTGATATTCATATATAAAGTATTTTTTATAGGTTTGTACACTAAATACGGTAAACTTAGCAAGTTACAGTATTTTATCATTTTTAGCGATTTCCAACAAATGAATTATCCAATCTTGTAGGGTATTTTTTTATTTGGAAGTCCTTTATGGGATGAAAAAAAAGGCGTAGAGGCGCACATCTGTACGCCTCTACAGTGTGTTGCTTGAAATCTGAACGCCAGATTTTTAGAACAACAGAAATTCGCCGCTTTTCTTGTATTCCTGAAACTTTTTCAAAACAGGGTGGTCATTTGGCATTAGCGCAGGTAAGTCCGCCAAATCAAAAAATTCCAGCGCCAGCGATTCTCCATCTAAGCAAGCGAGGCTGCCTTCCCATTCAACAGCTCGCAAAATCAAAATGAAGTTTTGCACGCGATCGCCATTGGGATAGGTTACAGTTTCAAAGGCTGGGTTAGAAGAAAACCCCACAGCTTCAAAGCGCTTAACCGTTAAACCAGTTTCTTCAAAAACCTCTCGTGCTGAACATTCTTCGGCAGATTCGCCGACCTCTGGACAGCCACCAGGTAGCCCCCAAAGTTTGAAATCACTTCGCTTTTGCAACAGAATGCGCCCCAAGTTATCCTCGATAATCACGCGTGCGCCAAATAACAGAAGTAAACGCTCACCTACAACTTGTCGTAACTTGCCCAGATAAGAGTCTGACCAATTTGCCATAATCTTTAAAGAAAGTTTGTAAAGAAAATCTAAAGGTAGCAAATAGCGATCGCCTGAAAACAGGATAATGCAGCTGAACTGGCCAATCCTTCCCATTAAACCTAGAACTATGGCATCTACACCCAAAATCCTCGCCTTTGCTGGTAGCACTCGTATTGATTCTTACAACAAAAAATTGGTAAAAATCGCGGCGGCTGGTGCTAAAGCAGCAGGTGTAGAAGTGACTTATATAGACCTACGCGATTTGCCCCTACCTCTGTTTGATGAAGATTTGGAAGCTCAAGAAGGTCTACCTGCCAACGCCCGGACTTTCAAGGACTTGATGATTTCTCATCAAGGATTGCTGATTGCTTCGCCTGAATATAACAGTTCACTGACAGCAGTTTTGAAGAACGCCATTGACTGGGCATCCCGTCCATCTCCAAATGAAGCACCATTGGCTGCTTTTGCAGGTAAGGTTGCTACTATTATGAGCGCTTCCCCAGGCGCTCTTGGTGGTTTGCGGGGGTTGGTTCACCTGCGGTCTATCTTGGGAAACATCAAAGTTTTGGTACTTCCTGACCAGGTAGCCGTACCCAAAGCTTACGAAGCCTTTAATGGCGATGGCACATTAAAAGATCCTAAACAGCAAGAATCTATTCAAAAGTTAGGCGATGGCTTAACAAAGATATTGCTGAAGCTTAATTAAACTCTTCAATTTGATAGTAAATAACGAATACCCATGATTAACACAAAAATGCTATACAGCTTTTTCATTAACTCGCTGCTAATAAACTTATAAATTAATATTATTGGACAAAATTGATTTAGGTAGCATTCCATGCACACCTTTTTGGGGACTGTTAACAACTTGAGTTATGTGAAAATTCACAGCTAAACTACACAATACATAAGCATCTTCTGGCGACAAATTTATGAAACGTTCCAGAAAATCAATCATGTTTTTTAAAGCTAGTTCTAAAGCTTCATCTAAAGTTTGAGCAAAGCCCATTGTGATGATATGAGTTGGAGTTTCGGCAATTGGTGTTGTCAGCTGTAAATCCTTGCGAAGTTTGAGGGTAATTCTACCGTTCATGGAAGTTTCAATGGCGGTGACATTTACTTCACCATCTCCCTGTGCAGAATGCCCATCACCAAGAGAAAATAATGCACCTGGTACGAAAATTGGCAAAAATAACCGAGAACCAGCTTGTAATTCCCGATTGTCGATATTACCGCCGTAAGAACCTGGTGGGACAGAAGTTCGAGAGTTTTCTGGAGTAGCGACACCAAGAATCCCAAAAAACGGTTTGAGGGGAATTTTTATGCCAGCACCCGCCGGAAATTCCGCGATATTGTTTGCTAAATCTAGAGGAATGAATCTCAAAGCAGGTTGAGGAAACTGATGTGGTAAAGCTCCCCAACCTGTACGAATGGCATTGAAGCCTACAGCTAAACGAGGTGCGATCGCATCTAATTGTACTTCTAAAACATCCCCTGGTTCGGCATCGCGCACATAAATTGGCCCTGTGAGTAAATGCGGCCCCGTAGCAATTTTGCGTTCTGGTAGAAGATTTTGGCAGATGTCGAGAAATTCTGGTGTGAGAAACTCAGGTGGTGCTTTGTCATAAACGTAGTAACCAGTATAAGTTTCTACGTCAACGGTATCGCCAGAGTCAATAATCAGTGCTGGTTCTAGTAGATGGGAGAAACCACCTAAATGCACAGTTTCTTTTGAGGCTTTTAAAATATAGTGAGTCATTGCTGTTGTGTTTTTACTTGCGTGCAATACAGGGGCAAATCGCATCGGCGGGTTAAGAGACTTGAGCAAACTGGCGTACTAATGGCTTTATTAAAACTAGCAATTGCTTGTTGAAAGCGTTCTATTAGATCCATATCCCAAACCCCTTTAAAACCTCATTGCGGCTCTTTTCAAGTTAAGAAGTGGCAGCCCTCCCATTACTCATTTCTAGTCTCTGACTGGGAACGAGACAATCTCTAAGAGCTTGTTCTAAACTGGCTTTTACCTGAAGTTGACATCAATAAGCATTGCTGTGCCCCTACGATAAATTTATATGTATCAGGGTTTGTGTGAAATGGTATCACTTTGGTAAAGTTGTGATTCAGATTAAATAATCATTTTATCTACAATATAATATTCACGATAATTGTCCGAGAAAATGGAGACTGGTGCTAAAGGAGATATCTAACGTCATCATCCTCATAGTCCATGTGCACCACACAATTTCTTCCTTGTGCTTTTGCCTGGTAGAGTCCCTGGTCAGCAGCAGCAATTAAGATTGCAGGAAATAATTGGCTATCAGGAGTGATGGTTGCCACACCAAGACTTAGGGTGATGAATTCACTGACATGAGAATGGGGATGAGGTATTTGTAATGCATTAAGATTGGTCTGAATATCTGTTGCAACTGCAATGGCCTGTTCGATACCAGTATTCGGCAAAATTACTGCAAACTCTTCTCCACCATAACGAGCAACTAAATCAGCAGGGTGTTTAACTGTCTGAGAGATTGCCTTGGCAACCTGTCTGAGTGCATCATCTCCTGCCAGATGTCCATACGTATCGTTGTAAAGCTTAAAGTAATCTACATCACATAAAATCAAAGATAGCGATCCTTGCTCTCGTGCCAACCGTTGCCACTCTGCGTTGAGGGTGTCATCAAAGCAGCGTCGATTTGCCACTTGGGTTAGACCATCCGAAGAGGCAAGGCGCTGTAATTCCTGGTTTGCTTGTTGTAATTGGTGGTAAAGTTCTGATTGTTGTATAGCGATCGCAGCTTGACCTGCTAACTGGTTAAACAAGTTAATCTCCGATTGCTGCCATTGTCTAGGGTTATGGCATTGGTGAGCGATCAATAGTCCCCACAAACGCTCTTGCTGCAAAATGGGCACGACAAGATTTGCCCGAATTTGCAAACTCCGAAGCAGGTTAAGATGACACGGCGATAATCCTGCCGTTTTAGTGTCTTCAATCGTTTTAGTATTGCCTTGTTGGTAGTAAGCTGCACGCGTGGATTTAAAGCACGTATCCATAACGTGAAATCCCAGAATGGATATGCAGCCTTCTGCTAAGGATTCTACAGCAACTAACCCACTCCAGTCTGGCTTAAACTGATAGATCACTACTCGGTCTACCTCAAACAGTTGTCGCACTTCATCTACGGTGGTTTGTAAAATCTCGTCTAACTCCAACGATTGTCGAATGCGCTGCGTTACAGCCGTGACAATTCGCTCGGACTCGCTTTGGTGTTGAACCTGCTGCTCAACCAGCTGATAATTTGCGGATGCTACAGTTAATGCGACCGGATTAAACTGAGGGGTTGTAGTCACAGGCACTGCACTGGGTTTAGCAATCAAATAGCCTTGAGCAAAATTTGCACCTCGTTCTCGCAGCCAATTCAGTTCCTCAATGCACTCAATTCCTTCAGCAACAGTCTGGATGTTTAACTTTTGAGTAATCTCTAAAAGCTTCTCGGTAATCGAGGCTTTGTAAAGGTCTTGATGCACATCTCGAATTAACTCCATGTCCAGCTTGATAAAGTCTGGACGTAACTGATGCAGCAAGTTGAGGCTGGAATAGCCAGAACCGAGGTCATCAAGGGCAACTAAAAACCCAGAATCCCGGTAGTATTTCAGCACCGTCTTCAGATGGTCTAAATCTTGAGGATTGTCTGACTCCACGACTTCAAAAACAACCCGATTATGGGAAATCCCGGCAGCATCAATTGCCTCTACCGTGCTACGTAGGCAAAAAGCTGGGTCATAAAGTGACGTTAGTGCAAAATTGATGAAGATGTGCCCACTTACTTGATAGCGACTGAATTGAGTAATTGCGCTGAGGCGAGCAACTTGGTCGAGTTGTGGTAGGAGTCCAGCTTCGGTTGCTGACTCCAGAATTGGTTTCGGTAGTAGTAAATTGCCTTGTTTATCTAGTCCCCGCAAGAGCGATTCATATCCAAAAATCTGCGATGTATCTTTAATTGAGACAATTGGTTGGAAGTAACTGGTGAATCGTTCCGTTGCCAGCATTTCAACCAGCCAGTCGGATTGGTTTAACTTAATGAAGCGTTGTAACGAGGCTATGTCACTAAAATCGTGGATTTCAGGTTGGCTAGCGCCTCGAATGAAAAGGACTTGCGTCTCTTTTAATTCTCTCGGTGCAAGTAGTTGGGCCAGGTTACGGGCAATTTCTAGTGACTGTCCGGGTCTACATTCCAAAGTCAAACCTGGTCGTTCGTGCATCAGTTCATACTCAACGGCAAACTCCTGTAGGTAGGAGGTGACTTTTTTCAGCGTATGTGGAACGGGGAACCAGAGAAAGAGCTTGCCTGCCTCCTTAGTCCGACAGCGTGCAACATTGCGACAAGCACAGGTTTTGGAGATCGGACATATTTGGCTCATAGCTAACTAATTTACTCAATCCAATTTACTTTATTATTCCCACTATTTTCCCTATAAAAGATAAACTAAACTTCAAATAGATGAAGATTTGATGAGTTCGGCAAACTAAATAATTTAGCTGAACAGGTGGCTGATAAACATATTTCAAACCTGATATTAAATGCTCAATTAATTGACAAAATATTTTGTACGTTAATGCAAATTTAAGGGTAGTTAGCTCAACAATTTAAGTTACAGAATCAAGGCAAAAATTAGCCAGAGTAGGAATAACTTTTAGCTATAGATCAAAGTTCATAAACCACTATATACAGCAGATTTCAAGGAAGGTGAAGTACACAATTGAAGTCTCAAACCCCGGTATAACCGTGTTTTACTTCTGTTAGCGCAGTGGTGCGTAGCCCATTCTGAATTTTGACTCCTAAATTCTGCTGTATCATCAATTTTCACGATAGAGTGTTCTTTTGCGTCTATTACTCCTGAGATAGAGATTGTGAGATCAAGTCAGGGTATCACAACTTTTATGATAAATTTAATTTATCATTTTAAGAAAAAAGACTATTTGATTTTATTCTCAAAGTCGCTTTATCCTGAAATCAGTAGAGATTTAAACTTTGAACAAATACAAACATAGCCTGCGATTAATCCAGCTAAAGGCTAAGTAATTAACTCCCCAAATCTCTATTACTATCAAACTTATGTGAAAAAGAGGTGCAACATGAATCCGGCAAAATCATCAACCAGCAACCTCAACTTTGAGAAAGCAAAGGAGGACAGCTAAATGCTAGAGCAGCAAATTGATTACCCCACCAGACTTAAGACAAGTGCAATGATCATGAAGCTTTTCCAAATCATTCTAGTGGTCTTAGTACTTTTGATCAACTTAGCAATTGCTTTCCCCTCTTGGGCAGAAAGAGCGGTTTCTTTAACTAGCAATCCTAACTACTTTGAAGTAGGGCAAAAAGTCATTTGGCTTTACAAGCCTCGCACGGATTCTAGCGATGTCCAAAGAATTCCCGCCGAAGTAATTAAGTTAAGTTCCAAGCAAGTGCAAATCAAGGTGTACAAACATAACAAGGAATTTGTTAATCGTTGGGTGAATTCAAACAAGCTTGAGAATTCACAAAAAATTAAAGAGTAAGTACTCTCAAATTTAGCCAGATGGAAGTAAATTTAGTCATAGCCAGCTACAAAACTAAAAAAAAGATATTTCTTCCAAAAGGGGATGCTCCCAAGCTGCCCAGTCTAAAGTAGCGTATTGATTGCACAAAAGCCGATGTCTACAACGGGCGTAGCTACAGCACTCAACTCCTCAACTATTTTATTTTTTGTAAATCAAAAAAACTGAGCCAATCGGCCCAAGGTTTTGTACATAAGTTTTCTGGTTGTAATACAATCCTGGAGACATACCTCCATCAAATAAAATTCCTTCTTGAATCTTACCTAAACAGTTATTGTTAGCAATGCCTTCCAAGACATTATCAAACATATCTGGCAGTAACTCTTGATTAACTTGAGATAATTCAATATCTGAATTAGCTTTCAAGTCATTAACTAATAGTATTACATAGCCTTGATTAGTGATAGCTGCCAGAGAGCGATTAGTTGCATTTTTACAGGCAAATTCTCCCAAATCTTGACATATATCTTTAAACTTACCCTGACGATAGAATCTGCCATTACCGCCCACTAAATTGTAATTGAGAATATCGCTTTTTCTTCTGCCAGCTTGGATAGTAGCCTGTCGCTGCTTGGGTGTACCTCCTGATATCCCAAAGGAAGAACGTTTATTTTTAAATGCTCCTGAATACTCTACGCCACGAGAAACATTTAAGCCTTGTGGTTGATCATCAGTACCTATATAGTCGGCATTAATTGCGGCAATGGGTAGCTCTCCATTTAATTTGGCATTCTCATCGCCAATGAGTTCACGAAACTTTTTTGGTACATATTCTTTACGTAGTTTCCCCCTAGCATCTTTGGCGTAGAGTTGATGAGATAGACCAACATTAACTTTGAAATCTAATTCTGCTGATTTGGGATTAAAAATAATCACATTGTTAATACCTCTTTGATTTTTTTTACCTTGATTATTGGTTTTAAAAAAATCAATACTGAACTTAGCATCTTTGCCAGGGCAAGTTTTAGATGCTTTTGAGACTGAATTTGCTTCAATCTCTTGACAACCTGATAAAAAGCTTGCACCAATGATCAAGCTAAATAACAAAAATAATTTTTTTGTATACATATAATGCAAAAAAAACCGCTACAGAATTACTATAGCGGGGAATAATTTAAAATGTCAGGATTCAGAAGCGGAGCTGGAGACGCTCCGCCCTCGGTCAGAATCCAGAATGATTAGAAAATCAAGACTGTTATAGCTTGTTAATTTTATTCAAATTATTAAGCTTGAGTCTCAAAGTCTTCTTAATTCTGACTGCTGGATTCTGAATTCTTCCTTTAAAATTTCAGTCTGGAGTTAATCTCAGAGCAAAAAGTTAAGGGAACCATTCTAAAACAGCTTCTTCTTTGGTGTTAGTATTCCGAGATGGTGTCTCACGATTAAATTTCATCTGAATTGACCGGGTTTGCTCACCATCAGCAGCTACGGCCAAAATCGGATAGTCTATTAAACCATCTTGGAAGGACATTTGAAAACGGAATGTCCCATCTGGATTTAGCTTAATTGAACGGCCACCAATGGTTACGGTAGCATCGGGTTCGGTTGCACCGTAGACTATCAATTCAGCATCGGCAATTAACCAGAACTGGCGCGGACGCACTGGTACGGCGGAAGCCGAGAAACCAACACCTGACATTCCGACACCGGAAGCGGTTAAACCAGACACGGTGGGAACTGCCCACAGACCCACACCAGATGGGAAAATGTAGGAGCTAATGGCTTGTTCAGGACGCGCTGAACCTGGTACTTGCTGCTGGGAACCGAAGATAGAACCAGCAACCCGTTGTGCTTCGGCAGATTCCGCTAAATCAAATATTTGGTCGTAGATCGGGTTGCCGTTGCCATTCACAGCATTACCAGCATTACCAGCATTACCATTGGCGGTAACTGGAATCTTCTTGGCGGGGGGAACCAGTTCGTACTGAGTGTTGGTACGCAAATCTTCTTCAAAGTTGACAGTGATGAACACATCCTCTATCCAGTCAGAAGGATAAACGGGAGGAACGTGTACTCTAGCAGAACGAGCTAGTACCAACCAGCGACCATCAGCAGCACGATAGCCGATATCGATTACATAATCGCGATCGCTTACTGGAACTGGTAGATACCATTCTCTGGCTAGTTCATCAGCAGGATATTCTTGAATGCTGTGGGGGCTTTGGTATTCGATATTGATGTCGGTGACATCATAAATCCGTAGTGCTAGTTGTTGTCCCCCTTGTCGACGCAGTTCCTGTTTGTGTTCATTTGGAACATCCCAGTAAGTGTAAGCCCACTGAGGATCGCGTGGTAAGAGTACAATCCGACTGTCACCATAGCCAGACGGCAAATCTGCGAGTCCTTCATCAACATCAGCCAAAGATCCACCACTACGATCTTCCTGACCTAATTCAAACTTTGCAGCTTCCACGGTTTCCTGTGCCTCCAATGAACGAGATGGACTGAGTAAAGTTTTGCTACGTTGGACTTCTTGTATTGATGCCAACAGTTGTGATTTACGCATTCGGCTATATCGAGAGATGCTATATTCGCTAGCAACTTTGCGTAGTTGCCGTAACGTCATCTCCTCTAGTGGTGGGCGTTCTTTTGCCATTAATTGGGTCTCCAGTAGTTTTAAGTGGTAAATGATTTCCCCTGGTTAAAGAATGCTATGTAAAATCTCATCCACTCCAGATGAATTTCTTATTCCTGACTCTGGTTTTGCCCAGTTTTTAAGTTTTTTAGTCTGTTTTTAAATTGAGCTAACATCCTTTCAATTCCTAGTTATGCCAAAATCAGCATTTCTTTAGGGATCGGAGGAGTTTTATTTCTTAAGTCAATATTAACCACTAAGCATATGTAGGGATCAAGGGGTAATAACTAGGTTTTTTGGCTGTTTCACGAATTTATCAGCCTTTCTGGGATCAATATGTCATACTTTGATAACATTATGGGCGAGTTATCTATTCAGCGATCGCCTTAATATCAAGCTTTTCTGACATTAGGCTGTGGGTTAGCCAAAAATCGCAATCCACTCAAAGGGATTGGGCATTGGGCAGCCCATTAATAGACATCTGACAAGAAAAAAAGTTTTATTATTTTGCCCTGTTCTTTGCGTACATTACCCAATGCCCGACCAAATGATCGATGGCGATGGAGCTAGTCCACTGCGCCTGTGGGCAAACCTGATGATTCTATTTTTGATTTCCAGTAATATTATGATTGCGATTTTTCAATTAGGGTTGCGATCGCTTAACGAAAGATTCAACATTTGTACAGTGATAAATTAAATGACACCGCGACAAATTCGTGTCATCAAGCTGAGTCTTACACACTTTAGGCTTGAAACAATTTGTGTTGATGTAGCCTGTAAGTTCCCCGTGCTGATTCTAGGCTTTATACCCTCAACCACACTAATTTGGCACAGCATCAAATAAAAAGTCACTGTACAGCAGATAGCCAGACTTAAACTCGACCTCGGAGAAACTGCGCCATTTCATTAGGAGTTGGTGACATTTCTAAAGCAGTTTCTTCAGTGATGCGACCATCTTGATAGAGATTGAGCAACGACTGATTCATCGTAATCATGCCATCAAAGCCAGCTTGTTTCATTAACTCGCCAATTTCATCATACTTACCGTCTTTGATCCATTCTTTAATAGCCTCAGTATTGATCAGCACATCGTGGAAAGCAGCCCGCTTACCGTCAGTTGTGCGACACAAACCTTGGGCAATTACTGACACTAAAGACTCAGAAATTGCCACTCGCATTGCATCTTGTTCGTCACCAGAGAAGAGATTGAGAATCCGCTCAATGGTTTTAACAGCGCTATTGGTGTGCAGAGTTCCCATGACTAAGTGACCAGTCTGAGCGGCTTTTAGAGCGGTGTTAACCGTTTCCTTATCCCGCATTTCCCCCACCAGAATCAAATCTGGGTCTTCCCGCAAAGCTGCTTTCAAAGCGTTGTCAAATTTCCGGGTGTGCATTCCCACTTCCCTCTGTTTAACTAAAGATTTGCGGCTTTGATGGACAAATTCTATCGGGTCTTCAATGGTGATGATATGCTTGGACATCTCCTTATTGATGTAGTCAACCATCGCTGCCATTGTGGTGGACTTACCAGAACCAGTAGGCCCAGTCACCAAAATTAAACCTTTGTGGTAATGACAAATATCCCGAAAAATTGGGGGTAAATTCAACTGTTCCATAGTTAAGATTTTCAGGGGAATCAGCCGCAACACCATTGCAGGCCCTTTGAGGGAGCCAAAAACATTAATCCGCACGCGAGCAAAGTCATACTGAGTTGCTCCGTCAAATTCTAAACTTTCTTCAAAGCGCTGAATTTCCCCCTCACTCATCACCTCGCGCAACCAATTCATGAAAATTTCTTTATCTGTTTCTGGATAATCCGTTGATTGAATTTCTCCTCGGCTGCGGAAGCGGGGTACTTCACCTACACCCAGGTGCAAGTCAGAATATCCCTGATCGTAAGCTAACCTGATTAACTGCGCTAAAGTCACTTGTGGAATGCTGTTTTGAGCGCGAACTGAAGTAGGTATTGGCGGTGGACTAACCGGACGATGACCTGCAACAGGTGCGTTGGCGCTCCTATCCATTGACATATCCAATGTTTGTGTCATCTGCCGTTGCGTACTAGAGGGTGGCGGTGGTGGCGGCATTGGTGGCAGGTTACGTCCGGCAGCAGGGTTAGAATTTAACGGAGACTGTGATTCTGTCATATATCTTAAAATTTGGCAGTTAAAAAGTTGAATTACAAGAAGTCAAGTCACTTACTTCGATGACTTTTGGAAGATGCTTGCGTGCAAGCCCCGGCGGTGATGAGAGGCGATTGAAACTCTAGAACCACAGTCAATCCATTTTATCCACCTCCATTTGTATCTTTTTTTACTCTAAGTTTAAGACTTAGAAGATTTAGAGAAATATTTAACCTATCTAACCTGGTTTAACACACACAAGCACTAAAAATGCAGTAGTGAATATACATAGACTATCAGTAGTTGATAATACTTTTATTGGAACATGAATATTCTCAGGACTTAGATGAGAAATTTATCCCAGGCATGGATACGAATTGCCAGCAATTAACAGCACAAACACTAGCAGATCATTTATTCAGCCCATCCATGAATTATGAGAACCACTACTGGTTTTTATAAGAAATGTTAAGTTCAATAAGAGGAATATCCTGGGGATCAAGGTAAAAAACTCATCCTTTTAGGTTATATACCTGAAGACGGATGCAAGAAACAAGTTTTTTTAATAGATGTAAACTTGACTTTAAATTCATAATTAGAAAAAATTAACTGTAAACTTTAGTAAATAAATGCTCATTTTCCTGATTAGTTTTTATATACTGAATTTCACTGAGAAACGAAATCAGTTTACTCGCCAAAAGCGAGATATGACTGATAATTAAAATTTGTTGTGTATTTTTAGGAGGAAAAGTCATGGTTTCTGCTCAAAGCTCTAATCTAGGAAAGACCTACTCCTTGTTGATGATTAAAAGCTTTTTAATATGGACTTTTACATTAGCAGTATGCTTGTTGGTTGTAGGTTTTCCACTAGTTGTCTTAATGGCTACGGTCGGATGTCTGCTATCGATTATCTTGCAATCTGTAATGCCTGTTAGTGCTGTTTTGCTTGTAGCAGGTGCTTTAATCATGTTTAATATCATCGCCGTTGTATTGGCTGCGGGTGTGCTAACTCTTAAAGGAGTTCATCCTAATCAAATCAAATGGTTAAGCTGGCTGCATGGAGAGGCAGACGAAATGCAGACTACTGTTTACGCTGCTTGCCCTTTAACTTGTGAGATTAAGTAGTTATTACAGGTAAATACGACAAACAGTGCGTCTGCCCGGTTAAGCCGGGTTTTTTCATGCTCTTTGGGATTTGAACTTGTGAGATCAAGATGTAGACATTAGAGTTGAATTTAAGAAACAGTGCATTTACCCGGTTAAGCTGGGTTTTTTGATATTTTGTGTCATTTATCGTTTTATATTTATGGTTTATGTGATGATTGACCGCCAACTATTGACTATTAACCATAAACCATTGACTATAGACCTTTGGCAAATGACAGATGACAAATGACTAATCAAAAATGCGTTTGCATTATCTTGGGTACTCGTCCAGAAGCGATTAAACTAGCTCCAGTGATTCAGGTTTTCCAGAAGTGTTCAGGTTTTGAGTTGCAAGTAATTTTAACTGGACAGCATCGGGAGATGGTTGAGCAAGTTATGCAGCTGTTCAACATCAAGGCAGATTATAACTTGGAAATTATGCAGGCTCGACAATCTCTAAATGATATTACCTGCCGCAGTTTACAAGGGTTAGAAGCCTTATTCCAGGAGAAAAAGCCTAATTTAGTGCTGGTGCAGGGAGACACGACCACGGCTTTTGCCGCAGCTTTGGCAGCTTTTTATCAAAAAATCCCTGTGGGTCATGTAGAAGCAGGATTAAGAACTGATGATATATTCAATCCTTATCCAGAAGAAGCTAATCGGCGGTTAATTTCTCAAATTACTCAGTTGCACTTTGCACCAACTCCTTGGGCTGTGGAAAATTTGCACCGTTCTGGTGTTTTGGGTGAAATTCACATGACGGGTAATACGGTAATTGATGCGCTGTTGAATGTAGCTGCAACCCAAGTAGTTTGCAATGTCCCAGGGTTAGACTGGGAATCATATCGCGTTTTGTTGGCAACAGTTCATCGCCGGGAGAATTGGGGAGAACCTCTGCTAGCGATCGCTCAGGGCTTTTTACAAATTTTAGACAAGTTTCCTGATACAGCTTTGCTGCTACCATTGCACCGCAATCCGACAGTGCGAGTCCCGTTGCAGGAACTTTTAAGCAATCATCCCCGAATTTTCTTGACAGAACCTCTAAATTATGGCGAATTGGTGGGAGCAATTGGGCGATCGCATCTTTTGCTTACTGACTCTGGTGGTTTGCAGGAAGAAGCCCCCAGTTTGGGAAAACCAGTACTGGTTTTGAGAGACACCACCGAAAGACCAGAGGCTGTTGCAGCTGGTACAGCTAAACTTGTAGGCACTACGAGTGAGAACATTTTTGCAGCTGCTGCGGAGTTACTCAGTGATCCAGATGCTTATGAAGCAATGGCAAATGCAATCAATCCCTTTGGCGATGGTCATGCAGCAGAGCGCATTTTACAGATTGTGCAAAATTACTTGGGTTTTTCATCAGAAACATCAACTTAGTACTTAAATTTAACAAAATGCAAAATTTCTGTAATCTACAAGTTTAATTTAGCCAGGAGCATCAAAAAACGAACCACAAAGCAGAGGCAGCGCCTTGTGATGAATCCAGCGTTGCCGGTGGGTTTTCCGCCATAGGCGACTGATGAACCCGGAGGGGAGTTGCCCCGGTAGTTCCTTCTCCTGTCGGAGACGCTACGAGTAGCTTGCTTGTATTGCAGGGGTACAAGTCGGGCATTACTCACCCAAGGGACTGCCTCCCCGTTGTAGCGACTACCGTTACAAAGGGAAGAGGATCTAAATACCCAGAGATGATCGAGTTTCGGGGCCTACAACACCATCTACAAGTAGACCTTTACTTGCCTGAAAGCTGCGGACTCGGCTGACAGTTTCTTGACCGTAAATTCCGTCAACTCTGAGATTACCTAAAGCTGTTTGAACGTCTCTCACAAGCAGACCTTTAGAACCAGGGGTAAGAATTACCGAACCGCCAACACCACCAGGTCTAGTCACAGGACGATTGTTAGGTTTATCGCCAATCCATCGGGCAAAAATGTATCTACCCGTAGAAAGTCTAGCAAAACCGTTTTCATACCTTTCAATCGCTGGAAGTGTTGCGCCATTTGGTACACAGTCCACATATGAATAGTTGCTGCTTGGGCCTGTACGGACACGTAAACAACTGCCGTTAGTCTTGACATATGCAGCCGAACTCATTTCAATTTGGGTAACAGCAACAAGTAATACACCAACGCCAGCTAAAGCTAACCAAGCCGAAGATTTAAGCAGTTTTTTCCAATTCCATTGAGATTTGGTGATTCCAGATGCCTTTTCTTGAGCAATAGCTATGTCGGAAGATTTAAAAAGTTTTTTCCAATTCCATTGAGATTTGGTGTTTCCAGATGCCTCTTCTTGAGCAATAAACATGTGAGAATAAGCAAGATATTCCATGATCCGCTCCCTTAGATACAAAAATGAGTATTTCCAGAGAATTACTTGGTTCTTCTCTGTATTTATTCTTAGTATATTTTATATCTTTACCTTTCAACAGGTTTGTACTGGTAGCGAAATTAAGAAAAAATAAAATTAGTCTAGGACTTACGCACTTTACAAATTGAGTATCATGTGCATATCAAGCTTATTAAGATAAAAGTCTTGCCCTGCCTCGTTCCTGGGCTGCTGCCTCCCAGTTTGATAAGAGGCAGCAGCCCTCCCACAAGAGCATTACAAGGCTCTGCCTTGTAATGAGAGGTAAAGCACATTTGGTTATGTCTGTCAATGCGTAAGTCCTATAGTCAAAAGATTTCTGACAAAATAAATAAAATTTAGTTAAAGTTTACTGGCTTCTGCTTTGTCGCATCCAAATATGTCAAGCGTATAGTTCGAGTCTAGCTAAATTAGCAACCACAGAAGCTAACTCGTCTAAGTCTACTGGTTTGCATCGGTATATATCATAACCGGCTAATGATGCACGTTTACGGTCTTCGTCTAAAGCAGATGCCGTTAGAGCAATAGCTGGAATCTTTCTCCCTCGCTTTGCTTCCAGATTTCTGGCTTTCAAGAGCAGTGAGTAGCCGTCTTCATCTGGTAAATAAATGTCACTAATTAGGATGTCTGGTTTAAAAGATGACATTATTTCTAGAGCCTCACCTGCTAAAGCGGCTGTGACTATCTCTGCTCCGTCTAATTCAAACAGGAAAGTAAGTAATGTTCTCGTATCAGGGTCGTCATCCACAACGAGCAATCGCAGACCTTTAAAAGATATCGATTGATTTGACATTATTCTCGCGGCCTTGTAACTCAAACACTTGGAGTAGCAACTACCTCAAAAGGCAGGTATTTGTAAATGCCATTTGATGTCTATTTAACTAAATCTTAAAGGAACTAACTAGCAAGCGTCTGTCCGGTTTCGGACAGAATAACTTAAAATTATTTATTGGCGATCGCGCCTTGGCTAATTGCCCAGCAACCGAGCAAATTCGCCTTGTATGACTCGATAACACTCGCAGGAAGTTGCTTCCAAATCCTCTCGGTTCAGAATGCTAATATAACCACGCTGGTAGCGAATGATTCCGGTTCGGCTCAGGGTATTAGCCGCTACTGTCACACCGGAGCGCCGTACACCCAGCATCTGGGCGATAAATTCTTGCGTGAGCGGAAAATCCTCTGATTCTAGACGGTCAGAGACTGTCAGTAACCAACGAGCCAGCCGCTCCTCTAGGGTATGAAAACGGTTGCAGGCACATCCTTGCACCAGTTCAGTGTATGCAGCTTGTACATAGCGCAGCAGCAGCTTTTGAATAGCTCCGCCCTGATTGAACTCGGTTTTAAGTACACCTGCATCCATCTGCATAGCAGCACCCGAAACCTGCACAAACGCTTTTGTGGTTGTTGTCTTGCCTCCTAAAATTATTGGGATACCTAGCATCCCTTCATTGCTCACTATCCCAACTTCCATCATCGAGCCATCTTTCATATTAGTGACTAAAGAAACTACTCCGTGTTGGGGAAAATAGACCTGTGTGATCGGTTCTTTTGATTCGTAAATGACTTGCCGAGTCGAAAGCGAAACCAACTTCAGGTGCGGAACAAGACGCTGATAATCACTAGTTGACAAAGCCGCGAGTAACTTATTTACTTGCGGCTTAAGAGTGTTTTTGCTCACTGAACATTACATTAAAAGATAAATTTGCTCAATATACTTTAAATCAAGTGACTTTTGCGAGTCTGTTCGGTTTCGGACATATAACTCAAAAAAATTTTTTGGCTCGCTTACTGGGCTTCATGCCCAGTAAGCGAGCAAATTCGTTTTGTATGACTCTATAACACTCGCAAGAAGTTGCTTCCAAATCCTCTCGGTTCAGGATGTTAATATGACCACGGTGATAGCTGATCATTCCGGCTCGGCTGAGGGTGCTAGCCGCAACTGTAACGCCAGAACGACGTACACCTAGCATCTGGGCGATAAATTCTTGCGTGAGGGGAAAATCTTCTGATTCCAAACGCTCAGAGACTGTCAGTAGCCAGCGAGCCAGCCGCTCTTCTAAGGTATGCAGACGGTTGCAGGCAGCTGTTTGCGCCAGTTCAGAGTATACAGCTTGTACGTAGTGCAGCAGCAGGGTTTGAATAGCTCCGCCCGCATTGAACTCGGCTTTAAGTACATCTGCATTCATCTGCATAGCAGCGCCCGAAATCTGCACAAATGATGTTGTGGTTGTGGCCTTGTTTCCTAAAATTACCGGGATACCCACCATAATTGCTTACTATCCCAACTTCCACTGTTGAGCCATCTTCCATAGTAGTAACTATAGAAACCATTGACTTTTCAGGAAAATAGACGTGTGTCATCGGTTCGCCTGCTTGGTAAAGGATTTGCGGAACTTCGAGCGGAACTAGCTTTAGATGGGGGACAAGACGCTGATAATCACTGGCTGGCATAGCTGCGAGCAGCTTATTTGATGGTTGCTGAAAAAGGTTTTTATCTAATGACATTAGAAGTCACTCTTTTTAAAGTAGGTGACTTAAGAATCTAATCCCAATGTCAAAAGGTGTAATCCCTAAAAAAAGTTGTGATTAAAGATTTGAAAACAAGCTACTTAGAGATAAGTAGATTAAAACCTAAGCATTACTCAAGTTTCTAGCAGTTTTTAAATCATTTAAATATATTAACATATTTCATATCTTGCGGGTTCGCTTTTAGCGTTTTCAGAGAGTAACCGCTACGCCTCTATGAAATACAACGCCAAGTAGGAAATCTGTACACGCCCACTGTCTGTATTGCACAGAATTAAAATTGTTGAATCCTCGACTTGTCCTTTGCGCGTCTCCCCTTCTCTACAAGACGCGAAGCGAAGCGAGAAGCAACTGCCGTGTGGTTGCTAACCGCCAATTTACACTTAAGTTGACACGTATGAGCAATGTTCCCTACCGCGTGGTCTATTTAGCTGAAAATTGCTGTAATGTATACAAATGTTAAGTAAACGCACTCCTGAGCAGGGAGAGAGAGTAAGGGTTATACTTTTGGGAAAAGGCTTATTTTAACCCCTGCTTTTAACATTTTCATAAATCAATGGCTCTCAATTTTCGCTTTGCGGTAGTTAGCGACTTACACCTAGCACTTCCTCACACAATCTGGGATCATCCCAGTCGATTTCATTTAGTGGAAGTCAGTATCTCAGCATTTAAAAGTGTATTAGAACATTTAAGACAACTCGATTTAGATTTCTTGTTGTTGCCAGGAGATTTAACCCAGCACGGCGAACCAGAGAACCACGCCTGGTTGCAACAATGTTTAGCCCAGCTACCTTTTCCCGTGTATGTTGTTCCTGGTAATCATGACGTTCCTGTGCTGTTGGCTGATAAGCAATCAATTGGTTTTACAGATTTTCCCTACTATTACACGAAGTTTGGCTATGACGATCCACAGCAGATTTACTACATTCGTCAGTTATTGCCTGGAGTTAAGCTGATTGGACTGAATTCTAACTCTTTTAATGACCAGGGTGAGCAAGTGGGGTGTTTGGATACCAAACAGCTACGGTGGTTAGAAGAGGTGCTGGCGGCGTCTGGTGATGAATTAATTCTGGTGATGGTGCATCATAATGTGGTGGAGCATTTACCGAATCAATCGAGCCATCCACTGGCAAATCGCTATATGTTGTCCAATTCAGCAGAACTTTTGCAGTTGCTGAGGCGCTACGGAGTCAAGCTAGTGTTTACCGGGCATTTGCACATTCAGGATGTTGCTTACTCCCAAGGAGTATATGATATTACCACTGGTTCTTTAGTTAGTTATCCTCACCCTTATCGGGTGCTAGAGTTTCATCGGGATAACCAAGGTAAAGAATGGTTGCAAATTTCATCCCATCGCGTAGAGTCAGTGCCTGAGTTCCCCGACTTGCAACAGTCATCGCGGCAGTGGATGGGCGATCGCTCTTTCCCCTTCCTAGTCAAGTTACTAACTGACTCTCCATTATACTTACCATTATCACAGGCAAAAGAATTAGCTCCTAGTTTGCGCGACTTCTGGGCAACTATTGCCGATGGGGATGCAGTGTTAGATTACCCCGACTTTCCGCTAGAAGTGCGGCGCTACATTCAGACTTATGGTGCATCACAGCCTAACCCAGGCATGGTTACTAATGAAGCTCTTACCCTGATTGATAATAACAGCACACTTTTGCTGAGTTAGGAGTGATGAGTAACCTATTTCCATCAGCCCCTGTACCATCATGTTATTCTGTGTTCCTTTTTAGATAGCGATCGCACCTGCCATAATTCTGCGAGCAAAAGTCACCTTAACAGCGCTACTCCTAACTAATTACCGATATCTTCATTCCAAAGTTTCGGGTTAGTTTCAATAAACTCACTCATCATTTGTTCGCATTCGTCAAGATTAAGATCAATTACTTCCACACCGTGAGATACCATAAATTCTTTAGCACCAGGAAAAGTTTTGGATTCTCCAGCGATGACTTTTTTAATGCCAAATTGTACCACTGCCCCAGCGCACAGATAACACGGCATTAAGGTTGAATAGAGTGTTGTACCTCTGTAGCTGCCAACTCTCCCAGCATTGCGGAGACAATCAATTTCGGCGTGAGTGACAGGATCGGCGTCTTGCACACGTTTATTGTGTCCTCTGCCGAGAATTTTGCCATCCTTGACGAGAACCGAACCAATGGGAATTCCACCTTCTTGTCTGCCTTGTTTTGCTTCTTGAATTGCAGCTTTTATAAACTCATCCATATTAATTCTCCTTTTATGACAAAACAACTTGTATTAATGGATCACGATGGTGGTGTAAATGATTATCTAGCAACTATGCTGCTGTTGACAATGGATCATATTGAACTCCTTGGTGTTGTCGTCACTCCAGCCGATTGTTATGTCCAACCGGCTGTTAGCGCCACACGTAAAATTATCGATTTGATGGGATTTTCTCATATCCCGGTTGCAGAAAGTACTGTGCGCGGTATCAATCCATTTCCTACTCTCTATCGCCGTGATTCATTTATCGTTGACCATCTCCCGATTCTCAATCAAAGCGAAACCATCACTACGCCTCTAGTTGCCGAAACAGGTCAAGATTTTATGATCGAGGTGTTACGTAACGCATCAAGCCCGGTAACGTTGATGGTAACTGGGCCGTTGACGACGGTTGCAGTGGCTTTAGACAAAGCACCGGAAATTGAAGCGAAGATTCATAAGATTGTGTGGATGGGGGGTGCGTTGAATGTTGGTGGTAATGTGGAAAAAAGTTTAGAACCTGGACAAGATGGTTCTGCCGAATGGAATGTTTATTGGGACGCAATTTCAGCAGCGCGGGTATGGCAAACCCAAATTGAAATTATTATGTGTCCTTTGGATTTAACTAACAATGTCCCAGTCACATCAGAATTAGTGCAAAAAATGGGGCGACAACGCCATCATCCCATCTCTGATTTAGCCGGACAATGTTATGCACTAGTTATCCCCCAGGATTATTATTTTTGGGATGTGCTGGCGACAGCTTATTTGGGACACCCCGAATTCTATAAGTTGCGTGAATGGGAAACAGAAATTATCACGACTGGTCTGAGTCAGGGGCGGACTAAAGTTGTCTCTGGTGGTCGGAAAATTTCTGCAATGGATCAGGTAGATAAAGAAGCTTTTTATGCTTACATTTTGCAGCAATGGGCAAGATAAAAAACTAAAAAGTAGAAATTAAACTTCAAAGTTAGCTGTGTTGAGAAATTACGACTATAGTTGTTTGCATTGTCTTTTCTTAACTCTGCTTTACTTCATGATCAAAAACTGCTATGAAATACGAACAAATTAAGCATGAATTAAAAAACTCTCCCACCCTGAAGCTTTTACGAAGCCATAACGATAACAACACTGCTCTAATTCTGAGTTTTTTTTACGAACAGTTTAAGGTAACTCAGCGCATTTCTATCACTCAATCAGACTTAGAAACTAAACTGGATAACTATCTGGAGTTTCTGCAAGACATTTATCCAGATATTGCTCGTCAATCGCCTAAACAGTATCTCAATGAATGGTGTAATGACCAGCTTTTGAGAAAAAGGTTTAACAGCAGTGACGATCCAGAATTTACACTAACTCCGGCTGCTGAAAAAGCGATCGCGTGGTTAGAAGACCTGAAGCGGCGAGAAGAGTTTGTGGGAACTGAATCTCGCTTCTTACAGATTTTCTCACTATTAAAGAGACCTCTTGCAAAAGTCACTCAGGAAGATTTGATTTTGGGGAGAAAAAGCTCGTAATTGTAGAGAGCAGCAATCAGATTAAACCGCAAACTAAATCTTTTTCGGCGATTTCTATAAGTAAGAGACAAAACTTTAAATATCTTTAACCTGCGATTTACATGCGCACATAAAAATCTAATTTTGGCTAATTCTTGATTACTCTTTTTATCTTCATAACTTAATTTACCGCCCCTGGGTTTTTTCTTGGGAATCC
Source organism: Nostoc sp. S13 (assembly GCF_029379315.1). GTDB lineage: Bacteria > Cyanobacteriota > Cyanobacteriia > Cyanobacteriales > Nostocaceae > Nostoc. The sequence goes on along the minus strand of NZ_JAQYWQ010000016.1, from coordinate 43,900 downwards.
GACTATTGCTATGGATTTTTTGAATACCTTGATAACCTTTATCTCCCAAGCACTCAATGTTTTGTCTTAACCTAACTTTACTATTTTTAAATATCCGAAAATCATGCTCTCTACCCTTGCCATGAGCGGTACAGATGATTTGACCATTGGCTTGGTCTACTATTACTTGTGACTTCAGCGTATGCTGTTTCTTTTTACCACTGTAGAAGTTTTTCTGTTTTTTTTAGGACGTTCAATTGGACTTTCTGTCACATCAACCACTACCACTTCTAACTGATAATTAGAACTAGCCAAATTTTTCTTGCCAGGAAGAGTAAAAGTTCTGGATTTAACCAGTGTATCTTCTATTTTTCGGATAATTCGATATGCTGTAGACTCGTTTACTCCCCAACTTTGACCAATATGAAAGTACGTGCGGTATTCTCTCCAATATTCCAATGTCATCAACAATTGGTCTTCCATGCTGAGTTTAGCTGGTCTTCCTGTTTTTTGTTTTGTTTCCTTTTGCGTTCGCACGATCTTTAGCATCTGGTTAAAAGTCTCTGGACGTACACCACACAAGCGTTTGAAGTCTTCCGGCTTTAGGATCTTTACTTGTTCGTAGGTCATTAATGCTACCCAACTCTAACTTATTTGTCCCACGCATCTGGGACTTTTGCAAGAGGTCTATTCTGGGTTGGAATAATGCCAGCAAAATCAACGCGCTAGAAATTGACTTAATTGAGTTTAATAAACAACTTGCTCAGATTGAGAAAGAAATTCAATCGCTAGATAGTCAGCTTAAAAAGCGCCGTCAGCAAACATCCTCGCTGGAAAATTTCATGAGATTTACCGACTCCAGTGAAATTGATTGGCGATCGGCAGAACTTGATTGCCAGAACCTTCAGAAACAAAAGCAGCAGCTAGAAGCCAGTTCTGACCATCTCAAGCAGTTAGAAGCGCAACTTGAGTCAACCAAGGAAGAAATAGCCCAAGCCGATCAACGACGCACAGCTTTGATTGGAGAAATTCGGACTCTTGAAAATCGGCAACGCCAAGCCCAAATTGAGCAAAGGGATTGTGAAATTAAACTTCAATCTGTTACTGCTTCAGCCATTGAGAAATTTGTGACGCGCATGGCAGTAAAACTCAGGCAATACAAGATGACACTAGAAGCGATCGCTCAAGATGAGTCTGACTTGCAAAAATACCTTGAGCAAGAACTTCGCCTAAGAGAGCGACAACAGGATGACTCCCGTAGCGCCTTGACTATACGAATGCACAACTTTAAGAATGCTTTTCCTGAAATAACAGTAGAACTGGCAATAACGCTTGATTTTTTAGACGAATATCTTCAGCTAAAGACTCAAATTGAGCATGATGATTTACCTCGTCACGAAGAACGGTTTAAGCGTTTGATGACTGGCAAAGTTATCGAAGCAATTGTAGGATTTAAGGGGCAATTAGAGAAACAAGAAGAAGAAATACAGGAAAATATTGATGAGTTAAATAAATCTTTACGACAAGTGGATTACACAGATTTAACTTACATTGAGTTGTGCTATGAACCAAGCCATAATCAGGAAATTAAAAATTTTAAGGAAGATTTAAAAATTTGCTTGGGTGATGTTGCTTACCAAAGTGCTGAAGACAACGAGCAACGTTTTCACAATATTAAAACTCGCCTCATTGAAAGGTTCAAATCACAGGAGCAGCGTTGGACATTATTAGTAACAGATGTCCGAAATTGGCTAGGTTTTTCAGTGATTGAACGCTATCGTTCAGACAATATTGAAAAAGAACATCATACTGACTCATCTGGTAAATCTGGTGGGCAAAAAGTTAAATTAGCATACACTATCCTGGCATCTGCGATCGCTTATCAGTTTGATTTAAATCAAGACACTGCAAAAAATAAATCTTTCCGGTTTGTTGTTATTGACGAAGTATTTAGTAAATCAGATGACAATAATGCTCGTTATGCAATGGAACTATTTAAAAACTTGAACGTTCAACTGTTAGTCGTCACTCCCAAGGATAAAATTAATGTAATTGAGTCATACATTTCTAGTCTTCATTTTGTCTCTAATACACTTGAAGGTAACTTCTCTAGTATTACTTCCATTTCAATTGAAAAATATCGACAAAAGCGCCAGCTTACCTTAAGTAAAAGTCATGATTAGTCCTGTTCAAATTATACAAAAAGCTGAACGTCTTTATCCATCCTTTCTCAGTTCAGTAATTACAGGAAATAATTTTTTTCCAATCGACTTTTCAATTGGTTCTCTTCCTAAAGATTATCTTGCTTTACGAGAAGCTGTTACTCAGTTAATCAGCAAGTCTAAACAAGATTTAGGCTATGGCTACACACTTGAACTGGAAACTCGTAAGCTTCATAAGCTTGGACAGCAGTCTTTGCCTCAACGCATTAGTATTGAGACAGAACAGGACTACTTAAAACTACTAAAAAAGGAGAAAGAGTTCTCAAAATTCAAGACAGATATAGAATTAATTCTTTTTGAAGTTCCTGAACTGAATTGCTGGCTTAACCAAAACCCTGTAAAAGTGATTGAATATAGCGATCGCTGGAGTGATTTACTAAAGGTTTGCCGATACTTTCAATCTAATCCCAAACCTCATCTTTATATTCGAGAATTACCTATTCAGGTTCACACTAAATTTATCGAACAGAATAAGGGTATTTTACGCAATCTTTTAGAAGCTATCCTACCTACTGAACTGCTTTCGTCAGTACAAGGTGAGAAACAATATGTTTTTGAAAAGCGATTTTCTCTCAGGTATGGTGAGCCTCTCATCCGATTAAGAATTTTAGATCAAGTATTAAAAGCTAAGTATGACTTTCCATTTGATGACATAAGTAGCACTATTTCCGAGTTCAGACAGCTTAATTTAAAGGTGCATCGTTTCTTTATAGCTGAAAACTTGACGAATTTTCTAACCCTACCTGCTCTAGAAAACAGCTTTGCCCTATTTGGCAGCGGATACGCTATTCAAATATTGAAATCTGTAAACTGGCTTGCGTATTGTCCTATCTTTTACTGGGGTGATTTGGATACCGATGGATTTAAGATCCTCTCTCAACTCCGCTCTTATTTCCCTCAAGCTATTTCCATAATGATGGATGTAAAAACGTTTGAAACTTTTAAAGAATTTGCTGTTACTGTTGCAGAATCAACTGCGGAAAATTTACTTTATCTGACTCCTCAAGAACAAGCTTTATATTCCTATTTATCTATTCACAATAAAAGCTTAGAGCAAGAACGCATTAGTCAAGATTCTGCCTATCGATACATACACAATTCGTGCGTTAGTATAGCTGACTTAAGCAGGTAGCAAAATACCAAAAAGCAACACGGATTATTAATTAAGTAATCAAATTTCAACCTAGAAGAGAGCCGCAACAGTTACCACTACAGAAATTTCACCTTGAATAATTTTATCTAAAACTGATTCTACAGGAATAAATATAACTTCAATCTCTTCTGTAATATCTAGTTGTTGCTTTCCAACTTTGGTCACATTTTCTGCTAAAAATAAATGTATTTGATTCGTATTTTTACAATGTAGGCTAAAGCAGCGTTAATTTGATTGTCTGTGAGATCAAATAGAGCACAGATAAACACTTCATGAATAGTGAAGTAAATGGGTATGCAATTCACCCACTCCCGACTCACTAATACAGATAAGGATTCGTCTTCGGTTGATAGTCAGAACAATTGATCGCTTCTTCTGTATTGGCAATAGATGGGCGTATTGTACATTTAAGACGGTAATTGTCGGTAAAAAATTGGCAACCAGTACAGGGGATTTGATGCATTTGCTTGGCTGTAGTCACACTATCTCGCGCCGCCGTCCAGAGACTCAAAACAACGAGAATAATTATAGTCCAAGCAACGACGAAGCAAATCGGGACTAAAAAAGGTTGAATCCCATGAATGAAGAAAAATATCAGTTTAAACACGGTATGTCGCTATACAAATTAGGAGTTAAAAGTATATTAACTCTTAACCGGAGGGGAACGCCTCCGGCTTTGCTCCTAATTCTTAACTTCTCACTAGATACAGCAGAATTCATAAATAAAACACGCTTTATACCTGCCTTTGAGACTTAACTTGTGTACTTCACCTTCCTTGAAATGTGCTGTAGGTATAACTTAGACGCCAGCATGACCCAGCGCTAAACCTGTTACCAGCATTCCTAAAACAAGGAACGGTTGGGCGCTGGCTTGGTACTTAACATCATTCTTCACGGGGTCACGCAGGAAATACATATCCTGCAAGGTGATTTGCGGGATGATTAACAGTACTAGTATTGCTGCGTACAAATTCTCATGGATGCTGAGGAGATAAGCTGCGATCAATCCTTGAAAGACATCAATCGTCACTACACAAATCCAAGCCGCAGTGGTGATGCCAAACATTACGGGTAGTGACTGTAATCCTAGCTGACGATCGCCTTCTACACTCTTAAAATCATTGACAATGGCAATACCCAATCCAGCCAAGCTGTAAAACATTGTCAAAATCACAATTGTGGAATTGAGATCACCAAATAAAGCGTGTCCTGTAGACCAAGGTAGGGTAATATAGCTTGCACCCAAGGCGTAGCTGCCTAACCAGCCGTTTTGCTTGAGTTTCAGGGGAGGTGCAGAATAAATGTAGGCGATGAAAGAACCGATGATTGCGATCGCTGTAATTGTCGGAAATTCATGACCCGACCACACATCTAGCACAAATGCTAAACTATTGCCAGCAATCAGTAATACCCAAATCTGAATAATTACTTGGGAAAGGGGAATTGCCCCAGAGGGAATGGGGCGATAGGGTTCATTGATCGCATCGATTTCGCGATCGTAGTAATCATTGAGGATTTGGGTGTAACCTGTCATCAATGGCCCAGCCAATAACATACAGGTTGCTACCTTCAAAACATTTTCCAGCGTCCAAGTATAGTTACCAGAAGAAGCCGCACCACAGACTACGCCCCAAATTAGGGGAATCCAGGTAATCGGCTTCATTAGCTGCAAACGAATTTTCCAAATTGAAGTTTCCCCTGCTGCTGCACCTTTCATCCCCAAAAGTTGCCTAGTTTTTGCACTGCGATCAGCAGATGCGTTCGCTTGCTCGTTGCGATTATTTACCACTGAGTCTAGCGCCTCAGATGGGTTAGGGTCTGGGGTAATGGGAGTTGATTCTGACATAATTTTTACTGATTAATAGAGCATTGGGCATTGGGCATTGGGCATTGGGCATTGGTGAGCCAGTGCGTTGGGCGGGCAATGCCCGACTTGTTCGCGTAGCGTTTCCCTTAAAAGAAGCAACTGGCGTCATTGGGCATTAGGTATTGGGTATTGGTTATTGGTTATTAATTTTTTTCCCTCACTCCCTCACTTTCTCACTCCCTTACTCCCTCACTCCCTCATCTCCCATGCCCCATGGCCCATGCCCCATGCCCCATACCCATAACTTAAAACGAAATTATCAAATAATTATTCTGAAACTTTGCTCCAGCAACGGGTCTGCCACTCAGAGCCGGGGGTAAGGCAATATTGCGTCGCTGGTCTCCTGCTTCTACCGTGACTTCTGGCCCATATTGGGTGAGCTTGACCTGCTTTTTGTCAAATCCTGGCAAGAATAAGCGCACTTGACGGTTGTGGAGGTCTATCTCAATTGGTTTGGGAGCCTGTAGAGCTTGTGCTTCAAAGTTGGGTAGGGCATCTATCAGTGGTTGCCAGTCACCTGTTGGCGAGTCGGGAACGACGCTCACTTTTAGGGGTATAAATTCCTCTAACAGCTTGACATTGTTCTCAGTAGACACAAGCAGAACACCACCGACAGTTAAACCGATTTGTTGAGCACTACCCCACAAATAACGGGCATTTGCTACCTCAATGGGATCTCCTGTGGTTACTAAGAATGCAGCGAGACGCTTGGGGTCAGCAAGAGCGGCTCTCCCCTTTTCTAATAAATTATTGACTTGGTTAGTGGGCCCTGCAAAGTTATCTGCTGTCCAGTTGATATTGAAAAAACTGCTAATCACTGGTTGAATCAAGGGCGATTCAGTAATCGTCTTCCCCAAATCGGAGTTGACAAACAATTGCCGAAATCGCCGGACATACCAACTGAGAGATTCTGGTAAACCCAACGTTCGCAACGTTAAAGAGTCACCTGTGCCATCGTAGACGATCGCATCATATTTGCCACTGGCATCATATTCGCGGATAGCATTCAGGGCTAGGGCACTGTCCATCCCCGGCAACACTACCAGTTCTTGACCAAAAACGTCTTTGAAGATGGGCGTGCGGAGATATTGCGCCTCAAGTTTCTTCAGTTCATCCCAGTTGCGTTCTAGTAGTACAGATGCTTGAAACTGGACTGCTTGCAAATTGGGAGCGATTTCCTGGGGATCGGCAGCAATGGGAGTACCGAGCAGAATTGCCAATGTTGGTTCTGCTTGTCCTGCTAGAAGTACGCGCTTGCCTTGACTTGCCAATAATTTGGCGGCGGCGATCGCAATTTTGGTACGAGCGGTGCCGCCTTTGCCCAAAAATGTCAAGATTAGAGCCATTAGTTGATTCCTATTTTCACCGCCGAGCTTTTCAACTCCAACTTAGCACTCAATAAAGACTCTCAACCTCTGATTTCAACTTTATAGTCTAAGAAAAACCCGGATCTGAGTTCTTTACTACTACACAGGTTTGATTTCATCTTCAAAAAACCAACTGGAAGAATTGTCGTCAAACAGCACCACTACACCGATCCCACCATCAGTGACTTTGTAGCCTTGGATGATACCCACTTGTCCGAGTTTTTTCACAATGGGGGGAGAAACGCGATCGCGCAAACGAAAAACCTTAACCTTTTGTCCGATTTCCATGCCTAATTACAATGCAATAAACCAAGTCTCAGTGTAGCGGAATCCGTGACTCTGCTCTCACAAATTCAGGGGAGATGAGAAGAACCATAACTCCTAACTCCAAACTCCTGACCTAACAGCTTAAAATTAAATCAACAACCAAACTCTTATATACCCAATGTTTGTCACAGCGCAAGAGCTAGAACAACAGATGCCCGATGCAACTCGGTTGTTAAGTGATGAGCCGGAGATGGAAACTTCATTGCACTATATGCAGCTACTGCTGCTAGTAACTTCCCTTGAGTGGCTGTGGCGTGACTGTAATGATTTCTTTATAGGTGCGAATTTAACAATCTATTTTAGCCGTCAGCAGTTGCGAAATCGAGATTTTCGAGGCCCAGACTTTTTTTTAGTCAAAGACACCGAAAAGCGATCGCGCAATTCCTGGGTAGTATGGGAGGAAGATGGTCGTTATCCAGATTTGATTATTGAATTACTTTCTGAAAGTACGGCTGATATTGACCGGAATTTGAAGAAAAATCTTTATGAAAATCGATTTCATACACCAGAATATTTTTGGTTTTCGCCGGAGAATTTGGAATTTGTGGGTTTTGAATTGGTAGGTAACAAGTATCAGGAAATTACACCAAATACGCGGGGATGGCGTTGGAGCGATGTGCTTAGGCTGTATTTAGGCATCGAAGGAGGTAAATTACGCTACTTTACACCCGATGGTGATTTAGTTCCAACACCAGAGGAAGCTGCTATTATGGCGCAACAGGTGGCTGTTGAGGCGCAGCAACAGGCATCACAAGCGCAGCAACAAGCATCACAAGCGCAGCAACAGGCATCAGAGGCAGAATTGAAGTTGGAACAAGAACGGCTGCGATCGCAACGGTTGGCGGAACGTTTGCGATCGTTAGGAGTTAATCCAGATAGCTTGAGTTAAGCAACAAAGTAGTAGTGATGTATCAACCAATTCCACCCCGTCCGCCCCAAGAAACCATGCCGACGATGTATGATTTACCTAGCGAATTAGTCGGGGAATCAGGTTTGCCAGATGAATTTCATTGCATTCAGGCAGATTTCCTCAGTGAAACTTGTCAACCTCCCAACTATTCATCTGAGGAAATTTTAGTTGCTAGGGACTTGAACCTTTACTACGACCCCCGCCATAGCTTATGGTACAAGCGTCCTGATTGGTACTTAGTTTTGGGAGTAGCTAGTGCTAGTCAACAAGAAAACCTCCGCTTAAGTTACGTCGTTTGGCAAGAGGGAGTTGATCCATTTTTAATCGTGGAATTACTTTCCCCAAGTACAGAATAAGATGACTTGGGACAAAGATTAAGGGAGGTAAATCAACCCCCGACGAAGTGGGAAGTATACGAAGGGATTTTGCGGGTTCCCTACTACGTTGTTTATGACCGTTATGAAAATAATCTCCGCGCCTTTCGACTCACTGGCACTAGTTATGAGGCAATTTCCCTAACAGAAAACCGTTTCTGGCTGGACAAGTTAGAACTAGGATTGGGGCTATGGCAGGGTACTTATCAGCAAACAACAGGTTTATGGTTACGTTGGTATAATACCGCGGGTTGGGTGCTGACGTTGACGGAACAGGCCCAACAAGAGCGCCAACGTGCTCATAGACTAGCAGAATATTTGCGATCGCAAGGAATTGATTCAGATGGTTTGAATTAAGCAAAAACTCCCGTCCTTAACAATAAAGCCAGCCTTGTCGCCATATTTATGATTTTTAGCAAAAATATACTTAGCAATATCCGATTTATTGTATAATTACCAAGACGATTTGGGTAGAATTTTCTAGTAATAATATAATATTCCCCAAGAAATACAAGGATGCCTTCATAGCTATAAAGCTTTATAGAGAAAAATTGGGTGTGTAAGTAGTGAATGAGGAAGCGGTAATTGTTACGAACAATGCGAGGATTTGTACGTAAAACAGGTAATCTAAGACGCATCCTGCCGATATATGAACCGTTTAGGGCAAAGTTTGACTTGCTGAGAACTTTAGTGCGTCGGGATTTAGAGGCGCGCTACAAGGGTTCTGTTTTAGGCAATTTGTGGCCTTTGTTAAATCAGTTATCACAATTACTGATTTACACTTATGTGTTTTCGATCGTGTTGAAAGTGAAGTTAAGTGTGAAAAGTTTACCAGAAAATAACTTCACCTTTGGTTTATGGCTATTTGCGGGATTAGTGCCTTGGATTGCTTTTAGTGGTGGTTTGAATCAGTCTGCTAGTTCCGTAATCGTACAGCCAAATTTAGTCAAGAAAGTGGTGTTTCCTCTAGGATTGTTACCACTAGTGCCAATTTTCTCAGCTTTTATTGAGAGTTCCTTCGGTTTAATAGCATTGATTTTTTTTGTGGCGATCAGTTCTCATACTATACACACTTCCTTGGCATTATTGCCGTTGGTCTGGATACCGCAGTTATTGCTAACGGCAGGATTAGGCTATTTAGCGGCGGGACTAACAGTATTTTTGCGAGATATCCCGCAGAGTTTAGCGGTAATTTTAAATATTTGGATGTATTTGACACCAATAATTTATCCAGCCTCAGCAATTCCAGAGGAATGGCGGCGATTGGTATTTTGGTTAAATCCGATGACAGCGATCGTTGAAGGATATAGAGATTTAATTTTAGTAGGAGAAATCAAACATTGGAGCGAGTTAGAAGTTTCCTCGTTAATTGCGTTAGTAATTTTTTGTAGCGGATTTTGGTGTTACCGTCGCCTGCGTCCAGCTTTTGCAGATGTATTATAAACACGAATTTTAAAGTGTAGATGCCATAATTGTCTTTGATTTATAGTGTGGTAGTTTTGAGGATTGACAGCAAAATATGGGAGAGAAAATTGTAATTTCCCTGAATAATGTATCTAAGTCTTTTAAACGGTATGCTCGTCCTGTAGATCGACTCAAAGAAATTTTGCTACCAGGAAAAAGTAGAGCAGATGAATTTTGGGCGCTGCGCGATATTAACTTGAATATTCCCAAGGGAGAAACTGTGGGAATTATTGGTAAAAATGGTTCTGGCAAAAGTACACTCCTGCAAATTATTGCCGGGACTATGACTCAAACTAAAGGTAATGTAAAAGTTAATGGTCGAGTTTCGGCATTGCTAGAGTTAGGAAGTGGATTCAACCCAGAGTTTACCGGACAACAAAACGTATTTTTTAATGGACAGATACTCGGCTTAAGTAAAACAGAACTTGAGCAAAAATTTGAAGAAATAGCCGCATTTGCAGATATAGGAGATTTTATTGATCAACCTGTTAAAACTTATTCTAGTGGTATGTTTGTCCGCTTGGCCTTTGCAGTAGCGATTAATGTTAATCCCGAAATTTTGATTGTAGATGAAGCTTTGTCTGTAGGAGATGGCATATTTGTGCATCGCTGTATGGCAAAAATTAAAGACTTTCAAGACTCTGGTGGAACCATTTTATTTGTGTCTCATGATCTAGCATCTGTAAATCGTCTGTGTTCAAGTGCTATTTGGATTAATCATGGTCAAATTGTTGAAAAAGGTACTCCAGTAGATATTAGTAAATCATACCAAGCCTGGGTATATGAAAAAATAAATGATGGAATAAAAAATAAGACAGAACGCTTAAGTGATTCACAACCAGATATAGAAATAATCAAAAATTCCGAAGGAAACATAGAAGTTAAATCGGATAAATATATAGAAAATCTAAATCAAAATTATTTTACTAAAAAAGAATTCCTGTCCTTTCCGACAGTTAAGAGGTTTGGTACGGGACGTTGTGAAATTTTAAGCTTAGAAATTTTCAACGACGAAGGGCAAAAAACAGGTTTTGTTATGCCTAATGATACTTTGATAATCTGCACAAAAATTGTCAGTCACGACCACATTGAAAGTCCCATCTTTGGTATTACAATGTATGACAGATTAAGAGTACCAATTGCTGGATGGAACACACATCAGTATAAGCATCCATTACCCAAATTTGAAAAAGAAAAATTGATTAGTGTGAAATTTAACATAAAATGGCCTCATATTAAAAGTGATACTTATTCACTTGAACCTGCCGTAGCCGATGGTAGCCAGGAAAGCCATGAAATGATGGATTGGTTACAGGCTCCTATCGCTATAGAGTCGGGAGTTACCGATTTAACTTTTGGTTTTATTAGATTTACCAAAGTTACTGTTTCCCATGAAGTCGATATTTTCTTAACAAATCAATTATTAACAAATACCTTAACAAAATGATTTGTTATTGTTGCGGTTCGAGTAACTTAAAAGCTGACGATGTTTTGTGGAGAGAATTAATCGATGAATGGCGTATAGCATCTTATGAAGTCAAATATATTAACAAACAGCAAGGTCTACATTGCATAGACTGTAAGTCTAATTTACGCTCAATGTCACTAGCCAAAGCAATAATGAGATGTTTTGGTTATACGGGGTTTTTTAAAGATTTTGTGAAAGATAAAAAAAACCAAAACTTACAAATACTAGAAGTTAATGAAGCGGGGAGTTTAACAAAGTTTTTAGTCGAAATACCAGGTCATACCTTAAAAGTATATCCAGAAATGGATATGATGAATATGAATATCGCAAATATGACTTTTGATTTAGTTGTTCATTCAGATGTTTTAGAACACATCAAGCATCCAATTCGAGGTTTATCGGAGTGCTACAGGGTATTAAAGCCTGGGGGATATTGTGCTTTTACTATACCGATGATTGTTGATAGGCTAACTATTTATAGAGAAGGTATGCCTGCAAGTTATCATGGTTCTCAAGAAAATCAACCAGATTTTGTAGTTCATACAGAATATGGATGTGACGCGTGGAAGCACGTAATCCAAGCAGGATTTCCAGAGTGTCGGCTGTTCTCTGTTGACTATCCTGCTGCACAAGCATTAGTAGCAGTAAAGTAATTTTATCAAGTTGATAGTAAGTATGGAATTTACAGGTGAGAGATACGTTCCTTCTCTAAATGGTCAAATTAAATATGAGCATCTACATCGATATGCTCTATGTGTTGACTATGTAGCTGGGAAAACTGTATTAGATATCGCTTGCGGTGAAGGATATGGTTGTGCATTGTTCGCAAGTACAGCCAAGTCAGTTGTTGGAGTTGATATAAACTCTGAAGTTGTAGATTATGCCACTAATGAGTATAGTACTCATAATAATGTAAGGTTTATAGTGGGTTCGTGCGACTCAGTACCACTATCCGATAATTCAGTTGACGTAGTAACATCTTTTGAAACAATCGAGCATCACGATAAGCATGAAGAAATGATGCAGGAGATTAAGCGAGTTCTTAAGCCGGATGGAGTCTTAATTATTTCCTCTCCTAATCGCTTAACTTATTCAGATGAACCGAAATATTCTAATCCATTTCATGTCAAAGAGCTTTACCATGATGAATTAGCAGCCTTATTGAGACGTTATTTTGGTTATGTTGAGATTTATGGACAAAGAATAGCTATAGGTTCTTTCATATTTGAATTAGAAAATTCCAAAGCAAATGTTTTTAAAGCTTATACAACAGACGGTAATCAAGTCGAGCAAAAAGTTTCTAGTTTAAATGCACCAATTTATTTTTTTGCAGTATGTTCCAACAAGAGTTTTACTACTAAGCCAAATATTGATTCAGTCTATATTGATAGCCAGGATGATTTCTTGAAGTTGATGGAAATAGGTTTGCATCAAACTCAGACAGAATTAGAGCGATCACAATCTCAATTACAAGAAACTCAGACACAATTTGAGCGCTCGCAATCTCAATTACAAGAAACTCAGACACAATTTGAGCGCTCGCAATCTCAACTGCAAGAAACTCAGACACAATTTGAGCGCTCGCATTCTCAACTGCAAGAAACTCAAGCTGAATTAGAGCGATCGCACTCTCAAGTGCAACAAACTCAGGCTGAATTGGAGCGATCGCAGT
>NZ_JAQYWQ010000016.1:0-31087 GCF_029379315.1 Nostoc sp. S13 | reverse complement strand
GAGCGATCGCACTCTCAAGTGCAACAAACTCAGGCTGAATTGGAGCGATCGCAGTCTCAACTCCAACAAACTCAAAGAAAACTGGATTTTCTTAAAATCGCCACTCGAATCAGATTTTTGAATAATCCACTAATCAAAATTATCACAAAATTCTCTAAATTCAATGAAATATCTCCCTCCAGATATCTGGAAGGTAATTTAGAAACACCAAGAACTCAAGAAAATAATATTAATGATACGTTGCTAGTTTCAGGCTGGGTTTTCAGTAGAGAAGCCAAAATTAAATCTCTCATCTTGGTGAGAGACAATTTGCTAGAAAATCAAATTGAGTACGGATTTTCACGCCCTGATGTATCTCAAGCATATCCAGATGTGGAAAATGCAGGTTCATCAGGATTTGTACATAGTTTTATTTTAAACAATCAACGCTCTGGCTACATGGATATTCAAATTTGGGCAATCTTTGAAACAGGACAACCAATTTGTTGTTTTGCCAGACATGTTAATTTTAAAACTCCCAGTCGAGGTAAGTACATTAAAAGTCTAAGAAGTGTAATAAATCTTCTTTTATTTATGCGTAGTGTGGTAATCAAGGCCATGACTGCCTATAAACAGGGAAAATTACCACTTTCTCCAACTTTGTGGATCTATCATCTACGACGTTATTATAGGCAAATTCAGTATTTTCCAAATACAGATATAAAATACTCAGAGATAATTCATCTCTGGCAAACGCAAGATTTATATCAAAGATGGCTTCAGACTAATGTATTGTCATCAAGTCTTTTACGCAGAATGAGAGAAGATGCCGACAAATTGGCTCCAAAAGGAGTCAAAATCAGCGTTGTTGTGCCTGTTTACAATACTCCCAAGCATTTTCTCAAAGAAATGATTGAGTCGGTAATAAGTCAAATATATCCAAATTGGGAATTATGCATTGCTGATGATGCCTCTACCAAGCCTCATGTCCAAGAATTGTTGCAACAATTAATAGCAGAAGACTCACGAATCAAAATCGTTTTTCGTCAAGAAAATGGTCATATTGTAGAGGCTACTAATTCGGCATTAAAAATTGCTACTGGTGATTATGTAGCGCTACTAGATCATGATGATATTTTATCTAGTGATGCGTTATTACATGTTGCCGAATGTATAGACAAGCATCCGCAAGCGGACTGGATTTATACTGATGAAGACAAAATAAACGAATCTGGATACCACTTCGATCCACAAATGAAGGGTGCGTGGAGTCCGGAAATGGCAATTACTCACAACTTCACTCATCACCTGACAGTCATTCGCAAAACTTTGATTGATCAACTTGGCGGAATGCGAAAGGGGTTTGAGGGAGCGCAGGATCTCGATTTGTTTTTGCGTGTGAGTGAGAAAACAACGCCAGATAAGGTTCACCACATTCCCCATATATGCTATCACTGGCGAACACACGCTGGCAGCACGGCTTCACATGGCACGCAAAAGCGGTATGTATTTGATAGCGCCTACAATGCTATAGAAGGTGCAATTCAACGCAGGGGTTTAAAAGCTAAAACATTTTTACCCCCAATTGCTAAACAACACGGTTTATGCTTGCACCAGATAAAATGGGATAATTCCCTAATAGCGGAAAATCCTGTGACAATTGTTATTCCTACAAAGGATAGAGTAGACCTATTAAAAAAATGCGTTTCTAGTCTAGAAAAAACCGTAGATCATCGCTTTGTCAGACTATTAATAATTGATGACTGCTCAACAGAACATTCAACTCACCAATACTTTAAAAAATTACAACAAGACTACGTATTGCAATGTCGAATTATTCGCTCGGAACGTAAAATAGATGTTTTTAATTATGCCAGATTAATGAATTTGGCTTGTGAGCATGTGGATACACCGTATGTACTTCACCTTAATAATGATATACAAGCTTTAGAGCCAGGTTGGTTAGAAGACATGGTTGGTTGGATGTCTATAGATGGTGTGGGTGTCGTCGGAGCTAAACTTTTATATCCCGATCAGACTATTCAACACGCTGGAGTTGTAGTCGGATACCACAATGGACTAGCTGACCATTTATTTCATCGTTTGCATAAAGAGGAAGTTGGCTATATTTGTTTACCCCATGCAGCACGCAACGCTTCAGCAGTGACAGGTGCTTGTATGCTAACTTCAACCAACCTGTATCGTGAGCTTGGTGGCTTTGATGAAGATAATTTTGCAGTTGAGTATAACGATGTTGATTATTGCTTACGTGTGTTGAAATCGGGAAAACGTATTGTTTATACACCTCAAGCCATCCTGATACACGAGACTAGCGCATCTAGAGGTAAAACTTATAATCCTAGAGAACATATTAAATTTATTGAAAAATATAATAATTTTATAGATCCATTCTTTAATAGAAATTTAAATATAAATTCTATGCTCATGGCTATTAATCCTTATGCTTATAGCCATTTAGATAGAATATCAAAGTCAAAAATTCTTTTTATTACTCACAACTTAAATTTAGAAGGAGCGCCACTAATTGTTTACAATTATACTCGTTATTTTGCAACAAAAGGTGGTTGTGAAATATGTGTACTCTCTTCTAATGATGGTATTTTGAGACAAGAATATGAAAATTTAAACATTCCGGTAAAAATTTGTAAAGAAACATTACCTTTACAAAAAGAAAGTTTAGAACAATATCGCCAGCGTCTCCAAAAAATCGGTGATAATCTTAACTTAGAATCTTATGAATTAGTGGTATGTAATACCTTACTCAGCTTCTGGGGCATAGAGTTAGCAAAACTCTTTAAATTGCCAACCATTTGGCATATTCATGAAAGTCAAAGTCTAGATATGAGCATCAATAATTTCTTTAGTCATGTATCTCCAGAAATTATGCAGAAAATATTGCCGGATTGTTTTGTCAACGCCACAAGAGTAGTTTATCAGGCTGAAGCTACACGCAGAATTTTTCATCAATTTGATATCAAAAATAATTTCCGCACTATACCAGGAGGGATTGACTTACAAAAAATAAATTATTTTCGTAATTCCCATAACAAATATCAGTTGCGGGATAAATATGGAATTAGTCATGAACATCTGGTGATTTCCATAATTGGTACTACCTGTCAACGCAAAGGTCAACACATCTTTATCGAAGCCATTAAAGCGTTGGAGAAACTTTCTACCGACAAGTTTGCTAATATATCTTGTCTCATAGTAGGTGCAAGAAATAGTACATACATAGATAGCAACTATTTAGACTTATTGAAGCGTCAAATACAAGACTTATCGCTTAAGAACATTTCCATTTATTTTGAAACTATAGATGTTTATGATTTTTATGCGTTAAGTGATATTTTTGTCTGTGCATCTTTTGAAGAGTCTTTTCCCAGAGTATTGCTAGAAGCAATGGCATTTGAATTAAAGATTATCAGCACTGATGTATTTGGCATTCCAGAAATAATCAATGATGGAAGTGAAGGCTATTTAGTACAGCCAGGGGATGCCAAAGCCTTAGCTGCTGCAATTCATAAATGCATCGTTGAGCCAGATATATCAGATTCTTTGGCAAAAAACGGTTATGCAAAAGTATGCCGGATGTTTGATAATAATAATCTTCTTCAACAACATTGGTTACTAGCAAAAGAAGTGATTTTGAGTCAGTCTTCAGGGGTAGTAAATGAATAGTTAACCTGACATTAATGGTCTAATAACGAAAAAACTGAAAAACCTAGCCTATATGATTTTTTGGAAATTTTTTTGGCAGTCATGCTTAATTTTAGCCATTATTAAATTGTGGTTGACAAGCCACTTACCTATTATGGCTTCCTATGGAAGACATGATAACTTGAGATATATACAGATGGCTTGGGAAATATTTAATTTTCATGCTCCTTTTCTTTACGATCAATTTACTTTAATCAGGCAACCAGGATATCCATTCTTTATTCGCATCAGTTATATATTAGGATTTTCATTAAGGTTTTCACAAGAATTATTATATATAATCTCTGGCTTTTTCTTTGCTTGGTCTTTTTATCGATACTATAAAAACCAAGTCATCATATTTATTTTTTTAATATTATATATTTTCTTGCCATCATCATTTTTCTGGAATAGACAAACCATACAAGAGACATTATATTTACCTCTGACAACCTTCATAATATCCTGTCTTATTCATTTACTTAATCAGCCCTTTTTCTCTAAAAATTTTCTATTATGGTCATTCAATTTAGGATTAGGATTTGCTTGGTTTTATAATATAAGACCTGAAGGAATATTAATACTTCCGAGTATCGCAATACTATATATAATATTATTCATTAACACACTTAATTCTCAACTTAATAAGCGAATTGCATGGCGGCAGTTGCAAAGGTCGATACTACTTATTTTTATTCCAGTAGTTTTTTTAACATCACTTATTTCTTTCACAACCTATTTAAAATATGGCGTGTTTACCGTTAGTGACCTTACATCACCAGGGATAAAAACTGCTTACTCTAAAATAGCTAGCGTTGAGCCTGAAAAGTTGAGACGTTTCGTACCTGTCCCAGAAGAAACTAGATTTAAAATTTATGATGTGAGTCCAAGCTTCAAAAAGCTATCGGCATATTTAGAGCGGTCGGGAAAGGAATGGTTTATACATGGATGTCAAGCGGTAGGAGTTTGTGATGACTACGCTGGAGGATGGTTTGTTTGGGCATTCAGAGAGGCTGTTGCTTATGTTGGCGAATACAAATCGGCTCCTGAGACGGAGGCTTTTTACCAAAAAATGGCATCTGAGATAAAATATGCTTGTATATCTAAAAGATTGTCTTGTAATAATAGTCTATTTTCAATATCGGCTTTTAGCCCGGAAATTCGCAGTGAATATATAAAACCTTTTCTTAAAAGTTTTAGCAAAGTAAGCCAGACATTATTAAATCAAATGCTAATCGTTAATTTAAATGATGGAGAAAAAGACTTAAGTCACCGAAAAACGTTTTATGAAAAAATAACTAGAGAACCATTTAATTTTATCAAATATCGAGATATTCCAGTTAATCAATTAAAGGACAAATTTATTTACTCTATATCTGCATTATATAAATTCTGTTTCCCCATATTACTAGGAATATCAACCATTAGTTTAATATTAGGTCATCTTAAAAATAAAACCTATAAAAAAGTATCTGTAACAATACCATTAATTGTAATTCTAATGATGCTGTTAACTATGATACTGCGTGTAACTCTTGTCGCTTATATTGACACTACAAGTTTTCCAGCTGACTTCCGATATCTTTGGTCTATTGTTCCTTTGTTATTAATGAATGTAGCTATTGGTATGTCATATTTTATTGCAATATTTAATCTAAAAGTATTGCATAAATGGAATAAATCAAGTGAGTAATGGCTGATTAGTAACAGTAATATGACAGTTAAAGTCATAATTGTCATTGTTTGTCTAAATTAAGCTAATGTTATGAGGAAATTCTAGATTCTTTATTCAGACCTTAATTTTTACTAAATCTTTGATAAAAAAGGTTGCAAGTATGTCAGATATGATTTTGGTTTCTGTCGTAATGCCCTGCTTAAATGAAGAAGCTGCTATTGGCAGTTGTATTGAGAAAATTCAAAATACTTTTAATAATGCAGGCATTGATGGTGAAATTGTTGTCTGTGATAATGGTTCAACAGATAGCTCGGTTGAAATAGCTAAAAGCATGGGTGTAAGAGTAGTACACCAATCATTGAGAGGCTATGGAAATGCTTATCTCAAGGGTTTTAATAGTGCAAGAGGTAAGTACTTTATTATGGGGGATGCTGATGATACTTATGATTTTCGCTTGATTCCTCAATTTTTGGATGCTATCGTCAACGAAAACTATGATTTTGTCACGGGTAGTCGTTTCTTAGGGAAAAAAGGTTTAGAAAACAATCCGTTGCTGCATCGTTTAATTGGAAACCCCGCAATTACAAGCCTTCTTAATGGTTTATTTGGTACAAAATATACAGATGTTTACTGCGGATTGCGTGCCTTTAGTCGTGAAGTGTATGAGTTGATTCAACCCATCAGCCCAGGTATGGAATTTAACTTAGAACTTGCAATAAATGCAGGGTTTGCTAAATTGAAGATAAAAGAAATTCCCATTCAATTAGCCCCGCGAAAGGGAGAGTCTAAGCTGCGAACACTCCGCGATGGTTGGCGTAGTTTGCGGATGATGTTGCTATACGCTCCCAATAAACTATTCGTCTATCCAGGAATGTTCTTGTTAACGCTTGGTATGCTAATTCATATTGCTGTCTTAGCAGATTTTTTTAAATATGAAGGCAGATCACTCGGAGTCGTAACAGGTATATTTGCAACGATATTCAGTGTAGTTGGTTTTCAAATTTTAAGCTTAGGTCTACATGCCAAGACCTATTCATGGAGTCGGCGTTTTGATCAGGATAATTTTTTACTACGAAAGTTTTACAACTTCTTTAATTTAGAAACTGGTCTATTGATCGGAACAAGTATGATCATCGGTGGTAGTTCAGTTCTTCTGTATCTTACCTTACAGTGGCTTCGTTTTAACCTGTTACCACTTCCTCATCCAGAATGGTTTACCTTTGCAGCAACTGTAGTAATCATCGGTTTTGAAATAGACTTTTCATCCTTGTTTATTTCCGCAATGTCAATGAAAAAGGTAGAAAGATACGAGGTTCCTAGATAGTTATGCAAGTTCTCTCAAAAGTTTTAGTAAAGCGCTTAAGATTGACGTTTGTTTTGGAAATTTTACTAGAAAGGTATATTTTATGTCAGAAGTACGTGGAATAGATTATTTTGGACGCAACCTACCTTTTAGTAAATTACATATTAAAGCAGCAGTAAAAGCTAGAAGGAAGATGTATGTATGGTTAAGAAAGCAAGTTGGTAGTGTAGAAGGTAAAGTTTTTTTAGATCATGGTTCAACTCCAGATACTGTTAGAGAAGATAGCAATTGTTTTATTCGATGGTTAATGGAGGATGGGGCAAAAGTTTATGCTACTTCGCCAGAAGACATTAATCATTTAGATAAAAATTTTCCAGGACTAACAATTGTATCTTGGCCTCCAAAAAAAAGTAGCTTGGAAAAAATAGATTACATAATTTCGTCGGCAGTAATTGAACATGTAGGTTTAGAAAAAAATCAAATTCAATATATCAATGATCTGCTTCAACTTAGTCCTAACATACTGATAGCAACCCCTAACAGATATCACTGGCTAGAATTTCATACTAAAATTCCTCTTTTGCACTGGCTTCCACGATCTTGGCATCGCAGAATATTAAAAATTATTGGAATGAATTTCTGGGCTAGCGAAAATAATCTGCACTTATTATCTCAGAAAGATTTATGGAAGATAATTAATGCTTCATCAAAAGTTAATCAATTGAAGATAAATGTTAGTTGGTACAAACCCATATTTCTAGGTATGGTCTCTAACCTTGTAGTTTTATTATCAAAATAGATAATTATAACGTTTTCTAAGCAACTGAGGTACACTGACTTTTTTTATAAACAGTTAGTAGATTTGAAAACCTACCCACTAGTGGAGGAAGTCGGAAAAAAGTGACCAGCGTTCATCCGTAAAAAGTGGTGGGGTATCGAGGATCTAGAAAACAAGGCTGGTAACTTTTTTTTGCCCTAATGTACTAGGTCAGGAACTGCTATAAGATAGTTTTATTTTGTTAACAAATAAATTTCTATGACACGGCAAGAATTTTGTCTACTACTAATATCAGTCATAGCCAGCGTGAGTGGACAGTTTTTCTTAAAAGCAGGAGCAAGCAAGTTAGGAAAAGTTAATATTGATAATGTTGTTAATCATATCCTTCGTATTATCACAATACCTGAACTTCTAGCAGGGCTAGCCTTCTACGGTCTAGGCGCTTTAGCCTATATTTTACTCTTAACTAGAGTTAATCTCAGCATAGCTAGTCCATCTGTATCCTTAGTCTACGTATTTTCTGTATTACTAGGTTATTTTCTATTCAAAGAAGCCATTTCCATTACCAGTATAGTAGGCTTGAGTTTAATTATGAGCGGAGTTATATTAGTAGTTTGGAAAAAATAATTTAAAAAAATTAAATATTTAATAATATGCGGGCGGTATTTTTCGGTGAATCTGCTTCCACAGACTGGAATCGTCGTATTTTAGAAGATAAATATGGTGATAGCTATCGTCACTATGATATTGATATCCGCGATCGCTTCCCAATAGAAAACCTATTTCAAGAATATTCCTCCGATATTTGTCTGATTATTCATAAACAAACTCATCTAAAACTAACTAAATAATTATTCGCAAATAGTAGTTTAACCAAAATCTATGAAAGCCCTCCCCACGTTATAGTCTGTTCGGCTCAGAACAATACTGTTGGAAAAGTTGCACATCTCGTTATGTCAAATTTATAAATTCAACTCCAATGCAGGATCAAGAAAAAATTGGCATTGTTTTAGCAACTTATAATCCTCAAATTGAATATTTTCAGAAACAGATCCGGTCTATTCAAAACCAGACTTGGCAAAACTGGGTTTGTTATATAGCTGATGACTGCTCCCAACCTAAATATCAAGCTGAAATTAAAAAAATTGTTGATAATGATTCACGATTTATCTGCCATTTTCATAATGATAATCTTAAGCATTATTACAATTTTGAGCGTGGTTTGCAATACTGTGTTACAGACTCTACAATTACAGCGATCGCCTTTTCAGATCAAGATGATATTTGGCAAGCAGAAAAGCTAGAAATATTGATAACAAAACTACGCTCAGAACAATTACTTTTAGTCCATTCTGATCTGGAACTTATCAATAGTTACGACGAAACTATCAATCCTTCTACGTGGAATTTTGAAGGACGTAATCCTGAAAACGCTACCGTAGAATTGTTATTACTTCACAATGTGGTAACAGGATGCTCTTTATTATTTTGTACTTCTTTGATCCCCTATATTCTTCCCTTTCCCCAACATGAAATTGGTTGGCATCACGACTGGTGGGTAGCTTTGGTTGCAATTCAAAAAGGTAAAATTGGTCATATTCGGCAATCATTAATCCGTTATAGGATTCACAGTTCTAATACAGTTGGGGTAGTGCAAGATGCTGGGAAGATATACACTGAATTCATAGTATGGGCTAGTAAGAAATATCGAATTACGGGTAAGAGCTATTTATTTCATTATAACTTGAGTAAAGCACTTTATGATCGTTTTCAGCATGAAACTAATTCAAGCCGAGCTAATCCTTTTGATATTCTACGATTAGATTTTGGTTTACCTATTCTCAAGCTTTGCTACCAAAGTTGGTGCATGGGATACGGTTCTGAAGGCATAGCACTACGAATTTGGATTCTCAAAGTATTATTCGATCTTAAACAAGTTCAAAAACTGCTACTTAAAATATTTACAAGATGTTAAAGAACCAAGAATAGTACCCAAAGAAAATGACACGAAAACAACCCATTACAGTATCGATTATTTTAGTTAACTATAATGGATTAGAAGTTTTACCAGACTGCTTAAACTCTATAAAAAAATTTATTGATATACCTGCTTATGAAATTATTGTTGTAGATAATGCCTCTAGCGATGGTAGTTTTGAATTAATTGTAGAAAAATTCCCTGAAGTTAGTCTAATTAGACAAGCTACAAATCGCGGTTTTGGAGCAGGAAATAATGCAGGTGCAAAAGTTGCTAATGGAGAATTTTTATTCTTATTAAATACTGATACTATAGTTATTAGTAATATTCTACCGCATTTAATTGAGTTGATACAATCAGACCCACAAGTAGGAATTATTGGGCCGAAATTGCTGAATCATGATGGAACTTTACAAATTTCTGTTTCGCCAGCATTAGGAATTAAAGGAGAATATCAAGCTCGTCGGCTGCATAGAGATTATCAAAATATCTCTCAGCAAAATTTGATTGAGCAGAAATTTCAAGAAATTCAAGAAGTCGATATTGTTGTAGGGGCAGCTTGTTTTATGCGTTCAAGTTTATTTCATAAATTAGGTGGATTTGATGAAAACTTTTTTATGTATTTTGAAGAATCAGATTTATGCCAAAGAGCGCAGTATCAAGGATATAAAATTATCTACACGCCTGATGTATCTTTAATCCATTTGAAAGGATATTCGATTCAAAAGGCTGCGAATATAATGGCTATTGAATATAGACGTAGCCAGATTTATTACTATCAAAAGCATCGTCCTTTGTGGGAAAATATACTATTACGTATATATCTATTTTATAAATTTTTTGGAGAGTTTATAACCACAACTAATCCGAATAGTTTAAAAATTATTATTTTGTTATTTACAGTTCAAAAATCTCCTATTCAAACACCTATATCTAATTAATAATGTAGTAATTATATTATGCCTATATTAGTAAATTTATCTTTTGCTCCGGCACAGCCAACAGGTTGGTTAAGTTATAGTCTGAATTTATTAAAAGAGCTAAAAAATTTAGATATTGATGTATTAAGTCCAATTGAACTATTGGGTATAAAATATCATCATTCGTCAGCAGATATGACGACAGATTTTGGTATGAAAGGGCATTTAAAGCGTCTGTTATGGACGCAACTTAAACTACCAAATTTATATCGAAAGATGAAGTCTACATTACTATTTTCTCCTATCCCAGAAGCTCCTCTATTTTCTTCCTGTTCTTATGTAGTTACTGTTCATGATTTAATTCCTTTAAGATTTCCCCAATGGTTTTCTATAACGCAGCGGCTTTATTGCAGCTATTATATTCGTGCTGTAATAAAACAATCAAAGCACGTTATTTGTAACTCAATGGCAACGGCTGAAGATTTAAGCAAATTTTTGGGAGTTACCGAAGACAAAATAACTGCGATTCCACTAGCGTATGACAGCGAAAAGTTTCGTTTTTTGGATTTACCAACGCAAAATTATTTCCTTTATTTAGGACGACATAATCCTCACAAAAATCCTGAACGCTTAATTACTGCCTTCGCCGCACTACCTAACCGCCAAGATTACGAACTTTGGTTAGCAGGGCCAAGCGATCGCCGTTATACCCCAGTTTTAAAAGCGCAAGTTGAGAAACTAGGTATAACTCATCAGGTGAAGTTCTTAGACTACATTCCTTACAGCGAATTACCAAAAATCATTAGTCAAGCGATCGCACTAATTTTCCCCAGTCTCTGGGAAGGTTTTGGTTTACCTGTCCTGGAAGCAATGGCTTGTGGTACTCCCGTCATTACCTCCAATCTCTCCTCTCTACCAGAAGTTGCTGGCGATGCGGCGATTCTGATCAATCCCTACAATACAGCAGAAATTACAGAAGCAATGCAGGCGATCGCAACTGATTTGGGGTTGCGATCGCGCCTTTCTAGCCAAGGTATCAGTCACTCTCAACAATTCAGTTGGGAAAAAACAGGAAAAGCAACCGTCGAAGTTTTATCCCGCTACTTATAAAAGATAAACTAACACCAGAATTTAGGATTTTGTCAAGATTTCAGATTATCTTGACTAATGACTTGTAATTAATCCTTAATCCTGATGAAAGCACTAATTCTCTCTGGCGGTAAAGGTACACGCCTACGTCCCCTCACCTACAGTGGGGCAAAACAACTTGTGCCAGTTGCTAATAAACCTGTTTTATGGTATGGCATTGAAGAAATGGTCGCTGCTGGTATTACTGATATTGGCATCATTATCAGCCCGGAAACTGGGGCAGAAGTCCAAGCGAAAACCGGAAATGGAGAAGACTTTCGAGCGAACATCACCTACATCATACAAGACCAGCCACTTGGACTTGCTCATGCAGTCCAAGTAGCCCGTCCGTTTTTAGGTAATTCTCCCTTTGTCATGTACTTGGGGGATAACCTGATTCAACTAGGTGAGTTACGTTACTTTCTGGAACAATTTAGCCAACAACAACCAGATGCTTTGATTCTCTTGCGTTCGGTTGCCAACCCTAGCGCCTTTGGTGTGGCTGAGGTAGATGATAGAGGACGGGTATTACAGTTAATTGAAAAACCCAAAGTTCCTCCTTCAAATCTGGCATTGGTAGGGGTTTATTTCTTTTCTCACCTCATCTATAATGCGATCGCAAATATCCAACCTTCCAGCAGAGGTGAGATGGAAATCACTGATGCTATTCAATACCTCATTAATCAGGAAAAGCAAGTTTTAGCCTATAATCTCCAAGGTTGGTGGCTAGACACTGGTAAAAAAGATGACTTATTAGAAGCTAACAGATTAATTCTCGACACCTATCTGACAAAATCAATTCTCGGCGAAGTCGATGCCCAAAGTCAGATTATTGGACGAGTCCAAATCGGTGCAAAATCTAAAGTAATTAACTGCACAATTCGGGGGCCAGTAGTCATTGGTAGCAATTGTCATTTAGAAAACTGCTTTATTGGGCCTTATAGTAGCATTGCTAATAATGCCACACTCATTGATACTGATTTAGAACACAGTGTTATTTTAGAAAGTGCTAAAATTGCCGGAATTCATCAGCGCATTATTGATAGTGTGATTGGGCAAAGGGCACAATTGACTCTTGCACCCCGTCGCCCCAAAGCCTTGCGATTTCTGATTGGCGATGACTGCCAAATTGAACTAACGTGATTTACTTATTAAAAAGAGGATAAGCGATCGTCAAAGGTTGAGCACAGTACCTGTAAAATATAAATGCGAAATTCATCTAACAATCAGAACACTGCCGCATATCCTATAAATTATATTAATGAGCATTGTACATACCAAAATTCCCGAAGTTCTACAACTTGAACCCCAAGTATTTGCAGACGATCGCGGTTTTTTCTTTGAAGCTTACAACCACCAAAAATTTGCTCAAGATACAGGTATTCTGACGAACTTTGTCCAAGATAACCACTCTTACTCCAAACAAAACGTTCTGCGTGGATTGCACTACCAAATCCAACAACCCCAAGGTAAACTCATTCGTGCTGTTGTTGGTACCATTTTTGACGTAGCCGTAGACATTAGAAAAAGTTCTCCTACCTTCGGTAAATGGGTAGGCTATGAACTCAGTGCTAAGAACAAACGCCTACTGTGGATACCATCAGGCTTTGCCCACGGCTTTCTCGTGCTTTCAGAAATAGCTGAAGTTCTCTACAAAACTACAGATTACTACGCACCCCAAGGCGATCGCACAATCTTATGGAACGATCCAGATTTAGCAATAGATTGGCCCCTGAGTACGCCACCGATTTTATCAGCTAAAGACCAAGTAGGTAAACCTTTGAAAATTGCTGAAATATTTGATTAAGTACTTTCAAATTAAATTTAATTAAAGTATTGGGCTTATGAATGAATCATTCCAGAGTTTTTACAAAACTCAATATACCTTGATTGTGTCGTGCCAACTTACTTAGGTTTCAGAACTAATCAGGATGAGTAAATCAATTTTGCTGATTGGTAGCAATGGTCAAGTGGGTAAGGAACTACAACAAATCCTCCCATCCTACGGCGATGTTATCTCAGTAACCCGCCCGACAATAGACCTTACCCAATCCGATACCCTCCGCAGTATTATCAGATCCAAGCAGCCGCAAATCATCATTAACGCCGCAGCTTACACTGCTGTAGACAAAGCCGAAAGCGAACCCGAACTTGCTACCGCTATTAATGCTACTGCACCCCTAATTCTTGCCGAAGAAAGCCAAAAATTAGGAGCTTTTCTAATTCATATTTCGACCGATTACGTTTTTGATGGCAATGGGTGTAGCCCTTACCAGGAAACCTATGCGACTAACCCGTTGAGTGTTTATGGTAAAACCAAACTTGCTGGAGAAGAAGCTATTCGGGAAACTTGCGCCCATCACCTCATCCTCCGCACTGCTTGGGTTTATGGAACTTTTGGCAAAAGTAACTTTGTCAAAACCATGCTGCGACTAGGTGCAGAACGTCAAGAACTCCGTGTTGTCGCCGATCAAATTGGTAGCCCGACTTGGGCGCAAGATATAGCCACAGTCATAGCCCAGATAATTCCCCAGTTAACAATTAGCGGCACTTATCACTACACTAATAGCGGCGTTGCTAGCTGGTATGACTTTGCGATCGCCATTTTTGAAGAAGCCCAACAGCTAGGCTTCCCTTTGAAAGTTGAACGTATTGTCCCGATTACAACCGCCGAATATCCCACGCCAGCCCGTCGCCCTGCTTATTCCGTCCTTGCTTGTGGAAAAATTTCCCCAATTCTAGGGACTTATCCCCCCCATTGGCGGCAAAGACTTCGACAAATGCTTACAGATTTTAAAATTGGGCATGGGGCATAGGGCATTGGGCATGGGGCATGGGGCATGGGGCATGGGGCATTGGTTATTAATTCTTCTCCCTCACTCCCTCACTCCCTCACTCCCTCACTCCCTCACTCCCTCACTCCCTCACTCCCCCCATTCCCCATTCCTTATTTCTTATGACTTTTTAAAACTCCCGTTTCTTCTTGTATAGGCAAGACATCTAAAATATCAGTTTGAGAACAATATTTTAAGTCTTCTTGACAGTCAAGACGCAACAATCGTTGACCGTGACTAGCTTGGTGAAGTAATCCTAATAAGTTATCTTGCCATTGAGAGTAAAGAGCGATCGCACTAATTACTTCATCGTTACCAGCTAGTTCTTCTGCTGACAACGTGCTTTGTTGTAAAAGACTGTGAGCGATCGCACCTGCACAAACTGTATCCTCTAAGGAAAAACTGCCTTCCCAACCTGAACCGACAATCCATACTGTCTCTGGTTGCAATTCTAGAAGAAATTGCACCACCGCCGACCGGTTAATTAAGGCTGCTGCTAGTACACTTGGGGAGTCTTCTATCCGTTGTAAGGCACGAGTGCCATTTGTGGTACTGATAAACAAACGTCGCCCTTCCACCAATTCTGGTGTGCAGTCGAGGGGAGAGTTACCCAACTCAAAGCCAGCGACTTTCGCGCCGCCGCGTTCTCCAGCCCGCAGACGTTTTTCAGCAGGCCATTTTTCGCTAACTTCTATTAGTTGATCTAAATCGCTGAATACTTGTACAGCTTCGCCTCCAGCTGCCAAAACTGTCGCAATTGTGCTAGTGGCTCGCAAGACATCGACTGCGATCGCACATTCTGGCGCTTCATCTGTTGGAGTCAATTCAGGAGTGTGGTATACGAATAGCTTCACGCGCTGGATACACCTGCTTTAATACTACTGCCGCAAATAACATTCTACCTAGTTGATGTCACTAACTATAGTTACAATTGCTCCTAGAACATTTTTTAGCATCAAAATGTACGATGTAACCCATTCAATAGATAAATGGGAGTGGGGAGTAGGGAAGAAATCCACTCAGTAGGGGCAGGGTTTTAATTAAATCTTAAGAGTCCCTAATCCCTAATAAATACTCAAAAAGCCCATTTTTATGGTTTTAGACTTTCAGACTTGCTGCACTATCTTGTAATCTAAAACAAGAACAGACCTTCTAAAAGGGGAAAATTTACAGCTTCAAGGTTACAGCGCCAAGGGATGGACATACACTAATTCCCCAGTCCCTACTTCCTACTCCCCATTACCCCTTATCCCCAGAGGGGGCCCCACCTTCCCCACTCCCCATCGAAATTGCTATGGCACCTTTACCCGACTACCGCCCTAAACAACTATCTTTAGGCCCGTTGGAAGCGGAAATTTTAAATATCATCTGGGAACTTGGTTCAGCCACAGTAAAGGATGTGCATGATCGCATTCTGGCTGATCCCAACCGCGAATTAGCGTATACTTCTGTCACCACCGTCTTACGTCGCCTCACTGATAAAGGTTGGCTGGCGTGCGATAAGAAAGAGCGGGCATTCTATTGGCGACCAATGCTGAGTAAGCAGCAATCAGATGTGATCAAAGCTCACGAGCAGTTACAGCGATTTCTAGCGGTGGGGAACCCCGATGTTGTTGCTGCCTTCGCCGATAGCCTAGATGAAGCCGCTAGTGAGCAAATAGCAGCGATCGCTAAACGCATTCAATCTGCACGCCAAGCGAGGGAGGAACAATGATGCATCTAATAATGATTTTGAATGCTTTGGCAGTTGGCTGGTGGTTAAGATCCTCTTGGAATCAACACCAAGGCAATTGGAGTTTGCGCTGGCAGCGATCGCTATTTCTATTCCTCTTCCCGCCCTTGTTAATTTTCATGACAGCGATCGCTGTGCTGTTCATGGGGCCTCAAGGAGAAATGGGCGGGATGTATACAGGCTCAATTAGCTATTTACTAGCATTAATTTATTTGGCATTTTTTGCCATTTCATGCCTTAAACTTGCCTTCCAGGGTTGGCAGTCTGTAGAATCTGCCCGTAACTGCCCCTTAGTGAATGTTGGCGATAGACGAGCCAGGCTGCTGCAAACCGGGGCGCTGTTTGCAGGTCAAATCGGTTTTTGGCAACCAGAACTAGTAGTTAGCCAAGGATTAGTGCAAACTCTCTCACCTGCTCATTTAGAAAGCGTTTTAGCCCATGAGCAAGGGCATCACTATTACAGGGATACGTTCTGGTTTTTTTGGCTAGGTTGGGTGCGTTCCTGCACAGCATGGTTGCCGAATACAGAGTCTTTGTGGGAAGAACTTTTAGCTTTGCGCGAACTCCGTGCCGATGGTTATGCAGCATTGCAGGTAGACCCTCTGGTGCTAGCGGAAGCACTTTTATTAGTGGTTAGTAGTAGCCCAGTCTTATCGGAAATTTGCTGTGCAGCATTGGGTTCCTCTGGTGCAGATCGTTTAGAACAAAGAGTAGAAGCTTTATTAGCACCACCAGAAGCAACTCCAGAAGCTCAATTACAATCCTGGCATGGTTTTCTGCTGGCGTTCCTGCCTCTAGTGGCTGTGATATTTCATAGTTAAGTTGAATTAAAAAACGATGTTAAGTAGCTGAACAAAAATATTTACAGTCATTGCGAAGGTCGTGAAGCAATCCCAACCCTTGCGATTACTTCGTTTCACTTCGTTACACTCGTAATGACATTATGTAATTAATTGTGTCCGACTACTTAATAACAAATGTACAGAGGTAGCAGTGCTATGTCTCCAGGACTTACGTACTCAAAACCTGAAACCTAGATCCCCCCTAACCCCCCTTAAAAAGGGGGGAACTTTAAAAGCCCCCTTTTTAAGGGGGTTGGGGGATCTCTTGTGCGTAAGTTCTAGTCTCTACTTAATTTTTGCAAGCTAATACATCAAAGGTACAGGTCGATGCATCAAAGGTGCAGGTCGATGCATTAAAGGTGCAGGTCGATGCATTAAAGGTGCAGGTCGATGCATCAAAGGTGCAGGTCGATGCATCAAAGGTGCAGGTCGATGCATCAAAGGTACAGGTCGATGCATTAAAGGTGCAGGTCGATGCATCAAAGGTGCAGGTCGATGCACTAGTGTAGTGCTGGCTTATTCTTCTTCTAGCAACTGTTCTATATACTTTTGCACTAAAGGCACTTGAAAAGCATTGCCTTCTGGAGTCAAAATTTCTTTTCGCGTTAGTTTGCGGACAACGCTCTTGTCTTGTTGTGTGGAAGTATCCCCGTGGATTATCCGGCGTAGGAGAGAGCGATCGCTCTGTGCTAAACTCGTCCATAATTCCCGAAAATACTGATCGCCTCGCTCAAGCACAACAGGTATAACTTCTTTAACATCCTGTGCAGTCACTTTTGCTGTATCTGCTTCTCGCCTGTTTCTTCTGATATCGCGGTTTAGTAACTCCACCAACTCATAACACACCAACTGAACGAGATAAGGTTGACAGCGAGTAAGTCGGATAATTTCATCTATAGCAGTTGGTTCATAGATATCGCCGAAGTTCTCTACTGGCTGTCTAATCAAATCGCGGGCTTCTGAATCTCGCAGGTAAGTCATTCGCAAAGCACGGGTGTTAATTAGATAGTCACTCCAGTAATCATCAAGTTCAGATAACTCCTGTGAACCACTAAAAAGTAAAATCCACTTGCGTTGGTGTTGCAGCAGGTTACGAATAAAATTGAGTGGCGCACGGCTGCTTGTTGCTTTCACCACCTCACCCAGGCGTTCATATTCATCCAAACAGAGGAGAAATTGCTTACCAGAGTTGTTGCGTTCTATTTCTGCTAACCAAGTTTGCAGCGCCGGAAATGGATCTTCAGCTAGTTTATTGACATCTGGATTAGGCAAGTAGACTCTGCGGGGTAATCGCCGTGCAGCTTCGATAATTTGTTGAGCTAAATTCTCAGCCAATCCTTTTAACGTTGTAGCTGATGCTGCTCCTTGTAAATCTACCAGCAAAGGTACAATATTTGCTTGTACTCTGTAAGGTAGATATTTCAGCGCTGAAGTTTTCCCTGTCCTCCGCCCACCATAGAGTAACAAAACTGGCGGTTGCTCAGAAAGCGTCAAAGATTCGATTTCCTCAAATATGTCCCTTCGCCCTTTGAAACGATTCTTCGCTGTTTCCGGGTCTAGTGAGTTACCAGCAATATAAACTTGCCGAATTTCTTTTGATTGCTGTGCCTGTTCGTTTAAAGTGCGCTGCGCCGTTTCTAATATAGTTAGCCAGCTTTGTACAGTCTTGCTAAAAGAAACAGCAACGCGAGCATCTGTTGTCAAAGCTAGACTTTGCGCCAGTTGGCGTAAGGCAGTGATAGGAATGTTCAGTAACTCATATTGACGATAAAGTGAAGTTGCTTCTTGTGATGCCCGTACATTCTGACTAATATCCAAAAATTGGGGTAGTACAGCGCCAAGTTCCTTTGGTGCTGGTGAGGGAATCCACGCTAGTTGGTTGGCAATCTCCACAATATCGCTCAACCATTGACAACGATTGAGTGTATCTACAGCAATACCAGAAATTGTCTGTGCTGCAACTCTTTGCTGATTGGTGGATGTAATTAGATAATTAATAGTCTCACGGGCAACATCTGGGTTCTTTCGATAAGCCTCTACAATCATCATATCCATCAAAGGCAGAGGCAAAATAATCAATTCATCAAAGCGAGGGGGCAAATATCGTAAACAATTTACCCGCTTTCCATTGGGAAACAACAAGAACAAGGTGAGTATCCATAATAATTCCGGCAACCAGAAGTAAACCCGCAACACACCCAAAATCCACGCCACGCTGAACGCCACGCCAAACGCTATGCTTCCAGCCACGCTGAACGCCACACCTAGCGCTACGTTGAACGCCACACCTAGCGCTACGCTGAACGCCACACCTCCAGCCACGCCTACCACCACGCTGAACGCTACGCCTCCAGCCACGCCTACCGCCACGCTGAACGCTACGCCTACCGCTACGCCTACCGCCACGCCTCCAGCTACGTCTACCGCCACGCTGAACGCTACGCCTCCGGCCACGCCTACCGCCACGCTGAACGCCACGCCCGATAAAAATTGATATGCCAAAAATATGGTAAGGGCAGCAACAAGGAAAATAACTAGCCTATTTTTATTACCGCCACGGTTTAGAATCCTTCCTATAAACCAGCCCACTAAAAAAACACAGCTTTGAAACCAGTTAAATGACTCACCACTAGTTAAGGTGTAAACTGGTGCCACCAGCAACACAGCAAACATTGGTACTACAGCAGTTAGCCACCTAGCTTGCCCAGCATAGCGACGCAGACGGGGGTTAATATAAAACTCAGCTTGTTTATTGATGTTATCTGTTGGCTTCAATTCTGGATTGATATCACGCAACCAACGTTCAAAGGTAAAAGGCTTGAAGTAAATCCAATACAAAAGGCGCACGCATTCAGCCACATAACTCCAAAAGCCTGATGCTGGAGACGTGTTACTCATGGCTACTTTATCCCCAGCTTGTCACGCAGATAATCCCAAACTTCATTCCAGTGCAGCACACCCACCAAAACCAAAACGAGCAAAAGCAGAATTACCATCCCGATAATCCAGTTGCTCACATCATCAACAGCCCCACCAATGAACTTGGCTATTCTACCCAGACGTACTGGTAAATCCCAAACTAACCAACGCAGCCATAATTGCCACCACTTTCCCTTTGCTTTGGATTTAGGATTTGCAAGCTGTAGTTCAAACTGCTGTTTCGCCCACTTGATTGCCTTGCCTTGTTGACGTGCTTCCCACAAATAGTAACCAGCCAATTGCAACTTATAAGGATGACGATCGCCCCATTGCTGGGCATGATTTTGTTCGTCTACACTCAAAGCAGCACCATTTGTAGAGCGAGTTGGTAAGCGCGACAGTTCAATAGCCTCATCTGTATTTAGTTCTTTCAAATAAATAGTGTGACCAATATTGAAAAAACTAGAGACAAACCGATGCTCGTTAGCATAAACATTTAGTTGTTTACGCGAAGCCACCACTAGCATCAAGGCGTTGCTATCCATCAGCGATCGCAAATTATCATAAAATCCATTATCGAATTTATCGGGATATTTCAAAAGGCTTTCAAAATCATCCAGACAAAGAATGGGTAGCTTTCCTTGCTGTTTCCATTGCTTAACCGCATCTGAAAATGCTTGACGATTAAGCGGTTTAGTCTTCCAAGGATTTTGCAGCCTATGTTGTTGCCATCCCTGAACGTAACTTAGTAAACCTTCAGCTACAGCCTCATAGAAACCCGTTTCAGTTTGGCAATCTACATTCCGTAACGGTAAGTAAATAACCACATAACGACTGGTGTTGTGTAATACTCGCTGCTGCCAAGTCAGAACAAAATAATACAGCAACGAAGATTTACCAATGTGCTTGTCACCAACTATATTTATACTTGTAGGCTGATCGCCCTTCATCCGAGATGCGATCGCGTGTAATTCATCTTTACGACCAACAAACAGCTTGGGATCTTCAATCATCCCCGCAGCCACAAAAGGATTGTCAGGCAGCGCTCCAGAAGTCATGTCAAGCGTTTATCCTGGTTTCAGCAATTTAAGTGCTATCACCTATAAGAATAGCACTAGCCCGATAATGTCTTTACGATCTAGTTCTTGGGTATATGCTTTTGCCATATCATGACAAGCCACATTCAATACAGTTCAGTTAAGGTTTTTTTGATAAAAATTTTAGATCACAAAGACGCGATAAATCGCCGTCAAGACGAAAAACCGATTTGTAGAGACGGCGATTCATCGCGTCTCTTGCCTTAAACGTGGTATTTGAGAAAATATCTATTTGGCAAATGGCCCAATGTTCACTGCTACAAGTGCAAAACAGACCGTTGATGCGATCGCCAGTTTCCTAAAACTAGATTAACAGCACAAGCCCTTTAACACCTTTGCCAAATACTCATATTGCTCTAAAGTATTGTAAATCTGTGCCGAAATCCTTACCAACAGCCGAGGTTTTTCTGGCCACGGTATCAATTGCACTTCAATACCAAACTTATCAAACAACTCATCATGTATAGACATGAAATCGCGCTTTTCCCAAGTCGTAGGCAATGGCACAACCGCCATTGAACCAATCATCTCTTCTGGAGAAGGCGGCTGCACTTCTAGCGCTTCACAAAGTAGCTGTCTTCCCTGCAACACTAGCTGATGATTTTGCTGCATCAATTCTGTCCACCCACCAGGTAGCAACGAACCCATAAAAGCGATCGCTTCCGGTACACACATATAAGCTGTAGGATCGTCTGTACCTGTCCAGTCAAATTCCAACTGAAAGCGGGTTTTATCAGTGCGTGGCGAATTTGTGCCGTGGCTAATTGTTAAGGGACGAATTTTTGACTGTTTATCTCGTCGCACGTACAAAAAGGCTGCTCCTTTTGGGGCACACAGCCATTTATGACAATTCCCAGTGTAATAAGCTGCGCCAATTTCTCGCAATTCGAGGGGAATCATTCCAGGTGTGTGGGCACCATCTACCAATGTATCTACACTCCGTTGTTGCAACTCCTTCACCAACTCTTGAATCGGGAAGATTAACCCTGTCTGGCTGGTAACATGATCCAAAAGTGCTAATCGTGTTTTTGGTGAAACTCTTTCAATTACTGCTCCCACTACTTGCTGTGGTGAGTCAATCGGGAAAGGAATTTTTGCCACTACCACCCGCGCACCAGTACGACTGGCAATAAAATCAAGTGCATTGCGGCAAGCATTGTATTCGTGGTTGGTTGTGAGTATTTCGTCCCCTGGTGAAAACGTCAGCGACCTTAACACCGAATTAACGCCAGTCGTTGCATTGGAGACAAATACCAAATCTTGGACATCAGCACCCATAAACGCGGCTAGCTTAGTTCTGGCATCGTCTAGCAGGGGTTCCCATTCCCTACCAAAAAAGCGTAAGGGTTCCTGTTCTAACTGCGATCGCAGTCTTTGTTGAAAATCCAGCACTTGTTTAGGACAAGCACCAAAAGACCCATGATTCAGAAACGTCACAGTCGAGTCAAGCAACCACAAATCTCTGATGGATAATCTAGAATCCAAAATTTAAAATCCGAAATTGTCAAACTCCCCAGGCTGGATTCGAACCAGCGACCAATCGATTAACAGTCGATCGCTCTACCACTGAGCTACTGAGGATCACTCACGATTTATAATATTAGGGCTAAAAATAGGATTTGGCAAGTACTTTCGCCAATATATTTTTTAAATGCTTAATTATAAAAATTTTGCAGCCAAAATCCATTCAAGAACTTAAGCAGAGACTTTTAAATACTAAATATCTACTGTAATCCCATTCGTAATTCAACCAGACGCTGCCGCGCCTTAGCATCAATGGCATTGGCTAAAAACCTACTCTTAGATTGTTTGCGCGTATGATACTTTTGTCGCATCCGGCAGACGGTAGCTTCCACTTCCCCACAGAGTTGTTGTGCCGACAACCATTCAGCCCCATACCCTTGTATCATCAACTGCTGTGCCCGATCTGATGTAGCAACAATCACACGAGAAATCAAACATTGGGCTATTTGCTGGCGAAAAGACGCACAGGATTTTTCAATATAAGTATCTGCTGTTTGCCCAAAATCAGTGTAATAAACTGATAAAAGCTCTGTAATAATTTCTTTATTACTAGAGCAATTCTGATATTGGGCATCAAAAACTATTTGAGTTGCATAACCTTGAAACGCACTATAACCAGTCATCGCTTCTACTAGTTCACCCCGTGCTGCCTCTAGTCCAACACTATCACGCGTTTTTTTAAGGCAAGGCCAAGCGCCAATTATATTGTAGCCGTCCACCAACAAAACGGCTTGGAGTAAGGAACGGGGCATGGTTTTTAATCACAATTTTCTAGAGTTTACAAAATTCATTCATAAGTTTTATAATAATTGATGCATTGTGTGTAACACTATGTTACAAAAGATAAAAATGCGATAAGCTCTTGAAGAAGAATACATTCGTCAGAATGCAATCAGTGGGGGATTCAGGCCCGCCACTGATTGAAAACCACCAAATTTTCTTGTTTTGTGGGGGTCTTAAACCCGTTTATTCATCCACCAGTCGCACAAAATACCCAAGTGAATTCTGGCGACTGGCACCTTTATTCTGTTTGATAAAACTTACCTAAAATAAACCCATTAATTTAAAACGCGCCTTTTCAAAAAAGGCGCGTGGCAGTACTTTATTTAAAAGTGCTGAGTAAAAGTCACCTAACTTCTGTTCGGCATTAGCCGCCGCTCAGAGTTCTTAAACTCATGCTGAGTGAAAAGACCGCCCAC
Organism: Nostoc sp. S13; assembly: GCF_029379315.1. GTDB lineage: Bacteria > Cyanobacteriota > Cyanobacteriia > Cyanobacteriales > Nostocaceae > Nostoc. The sequence goes on along the minus strand of NZ_JAQYWQ010000016.1, from coordinate 7,459 downwards.
AAAGGACGAAGTATTTACTGAGCACAAAAGTCCTCAGTACTTTTTACTTTACTCAGAACTTATGACTCAACACGGGTAAACTCTAGCTATTCGCTAACAGCACTTAATTAAGAAATTAAGAGGCTTCGCTCTCTACCTCCATCAGACGTTGTTTAAGGCGCTGGGCTTCACCCGCATCAACAAGAGAACCTTTTTCTAGTAACAAAGCGCCGTCACAGTAATTTAACTCGTCTAATCGATGCGTTACCCATAAAGCTGTAAGACCTCGACTTTTGACGAGGCGGCGGACACCAGCAACTAAATCTAGTTGGCTATCTGGATCTAGTAAGGCAGTTGGTTCATCTAATAATAAGACTTCACAGCGACGGGCGATCGCACCAGCGATCGCGACTCGCTGTTTCTGTCCCCCAGAGAGTGCATAGATAGGGCGTCGTTGCAGGGTAAGCAAATTCACCGCCCCTAGCGCCTCCTCAACCCTGGCTCTGGTAGCAGCAGGCGGCAACTTTTCTTCTACCAATCCAAAAGCCACATCAGCACCAACCGTTGGCATCACCAGTTGATGATCCGGATTTTGGAAAACAAAACCAACGGGGTGCAAAACCCGAATTTTGCCAGATTCAGGAGCTAATAGCCCCGCCAGCAGTCTAAGTAACGTTGATTTTCCACTGCCATTTGTACCCAAGAGCATCCAAAACTCACCCTTAGGTACTTCTAAAGAGCAAGATTTGATAACTTTCTCTCCATTAGGCCAACTGAAATTCAAATCCTTGACCTCAATGCCCACTTGAGCCATTTGTCAACCTTGGTTACTCAGCAGCTACAGCAAAAAAGCCAGGCGGTCTGCCACCACCAGGGGTTGTACCATCTTTCTGAACAATCTGCACCCCAGAAATTTCACTAGCGCGGACAGCAATTTTTTTCTCTGTCTTGCCCTCGCACTTGAGTTCCACAATGTCAGGGTTTCCAGAGCGTATTGCTGCCAAAATTAGCTGATAGACAGCCTCAGCATCCTCTGCTGACTTACGTTGCACTGAGATCGGGAAAGCAGTGTTTCTGATGCTTAAATCGATGGTAAACATTTAGCAATAATCAAATTTAACTGTAGGACTCATTTTAGCGTCAGCTGAGTGATTCTAGGGAAATACGGGTATTGGGCATGGGGCATTGGGCATTGGGCATGGGGCATTGGGCATTGGGCATGGGGCATGGGGCATGGGGCATGGGGCATGGGGCATGGGGCATGGGGCATTGGGCATTGGGCATTGGGCATTGCTTTCTCCCTGATCTAGATAAAAAAATTAATTTTTATGACAAAACCCCTAGAAAAATTAGCGATTTACACCTAATATGATTAAAGGTATGTAAAAAATTGTAAACTTGGTTAACAACCCGGTTAACTTTCTGCTTATGGAAGGCTTTCATCTAGCCATCTATAATACAGATACAACCTGTACTTATAAACATTTGGAGATTTGCTCTAATGACCATCGCAGTTGGACGTGCCCCCAGTAGAGGGTGGTTTGACGTTCTAGACGACTGGCTCAAGCGCGATCGCTTCGTATTCGTAGGTTGGTCAGGGATACTATTGTTCCCCTGCGCCTTCCTAGCACTAGGCGGTTGGCTGACCGGTACCACCTTCGTCACCTCTTGGTACACCCACGGATTAGCCTCTTCCTACCTAGAAGGTGCTAACTTCCTAACAGTGGCAGTATCTACCCCCGCGGACAGCATGGGACATTCCCTATTGCTGTTGTGGGGGCCAGAAGCTCAAGGCGACCTCACCCGTTGGTTCCAATTGGGTGGTTTGTGGCCATTCGTAGCTCTACACGGAGCCTTCGGTTTGATTGGCTTCATGTTGCGGCAATTTGAAATTGCGCGTCTAGTAGGTATCCGTCCTTACAACGCCCTCGCCTTCTCAGCTCCGATTGCGGTATTCGTCAGCGTGTTTTTGATGTATCCCTTGGGACAATCGAGCTGGTTCTTTGCACCAAGCTTTGGCGTAGCGGCAATTTTTCGATTCCTACTATTCCTGCAAGGCTTCCACAACTGGACACTCAACCCCTTCCACATGATGGGCGTTGCTGGTGTATTGGGTGGTGCTTTATTATGCGCCATTCACGGAGCCACGGTAGAGAATACCTTGTTTGAAGACGGTGAAGGTGCTAACACCTTCCGCGCCTTCAATCCAACCCAGTCGGAAGAAACCTACTCAATGGTGACAGCAAACCGTTTCTGGTCACAGATTTTCGGGATTGCTTTCTCTAACAAACGCTGGTTGCACTTCTTCATGTTGTTTGTGCCAGTCACAGGCTTATGGATGAGCGCCGTCGGCATCGTCGGTTTAGCACTCAACCTGCGGGCTTATGATTTCGTTTCCCAAGAATTACGGGCGGCGGAAGACCCTGAGTTTGAAACCTTCTATACCAAAAATATTTTGCTGAATGAGGGTATCCGTGCTTGGATGGCTCCTCAAGATCAACCCCACGAACAATTTGTATTCCCTGAGGAAGTTCTACCTCGCGGTAACGCTCTCTAACATTAAAATCCGACCATGACCCATGACCGGAATTAAGGTTGTGGTTCTGGAAAATTGACACCACCCAGATGAAATAATCTTTTTGTAATAAACCAATAAAGTGTCAATATTCCCATTCTCCAGTGATCTCCCACCTTTTAGTGGGGGATTTTTTTTGTATATGGTTAATATCTCTAAATTTATGTGTTATGTTAGATAAAGGTTATGAAACCAGAGCAAATGCTCTGCCCTTTTGAAATTAAGACCGCTTAGGCAATAAGGAGGTGATGCCCATGATTGAAAGTAGTATAACCATGGGTCATCAGGTTGCAGTTAGCCGGCTGTGTGCCGGAGCTGTTCTCTAAAAGTTAGCCTTAGTCATCTTGAGAGACTAAGTTAGCTCAAGTAGCTAGGCAAGCTCGGAGTTCCTTCCGGCAGTCTGGTTGCAACCTGAAGACCCGCTAGACCGCGCTGATTTAGATCAACTGATCTGAATCAGCGCGGATAGTTTTTTGTGGGTGAATTTTGTCTACTCAACGGTTGCTTTGAAAAACTTAGATCGCGATGCCTGCGGCGGGCAAAGCCAACCCATTTAAGTTTTCTTAAAAATAAAAATATTTTGCATCAAACGTTGGAGTCTGACGAGATGTGAGTAATAGCGGCTATCTACCAAGTCTGATTTAAATATATACACACTCATTATGTCTTAGTTTCTCCTGTCATACTTTCTGCGTGGAAAATAAAAGGAGTTTGCCTTTGTCAGATGCAAGATGTAATAAATCAAATATATATAGGAATTTTTTGATATGGCACAACTACTCACTGAAGTGGAAATTCAAGAACAGGCAAAGGTTTTGTCAGGTTGGACTGTTGAAGACTCAAAGTTGCAAATTACCCGCACATTCAAGGATTTTATCCAAGCAATTGAGTTTGTCAATAAGCTGGTGGAGCCGGCTGAGTCAGCAGGACATCATCCAGATATAGAGATTTCCTACAACAAAGTGAAGATTACGTTGACAACACATGATACAGGCGGGTTGACACAGGCAGACTTTGATGTAGCGCAGGTGATTTCCCAAATCAAATAAGTAGAGCTTTGGGTAAAATCGCTGCGAATTGAAGGTTGAAATTTAAACGCATAGGCACGGCGCGATCCGCAGGATAGGAGCGCAGAGTAAAGCGCCCAGAGTTGTCGGAGCGGCGGCTGAAGCCGTTAGTGTCACGCTTTCGCGTACCCTTACAATACAAGCAAGCTACGCCTTGGTCTCGTAGAGAGCGTCTCTGAACTTCTCCCTTGGCGCTAGCCTCTCCCTTTGGGAGAAGGAAAGACCTACGCGAACGGTGGGCACGCAGAGAATTCGCTACGAATTAATGAAATGTTGTAGTAAGTGATTTCTTCTGACATCTTGCATCAAGGGACTGGAAGTGAGCGCGACACAGACAAAACCCGCTTATCCCTCTCCTGAGGTAGACGTAGCCCATAGCTTGCTTAACAATAAAAGTATGGGTTTTGGTTTGGATTGCGTGGGTTTAAAAAACCTTGATTCCTGATTTTATCTTTATTCAAATAATACCAGGCGGACTACCCTGCGAGAAGGCTTTGCCTACGTTTGTATCTAGCCAAGTCAGTCTGTTCTAACTGGTGTGCGATTTATACTAGGCGTAAGTGCAAAAAGTGATTTTTGCTGACAAGCTGCTAAGTGTCTAAAGCTTTGAGTAATTTAGCTTGCTTAGGGAGCGTATGCCCTAAACCATACTCCTTGCTTAGATATTTAAATAAGTATGTGTGACAGTTACTAAGGCGATCGCTCTCATCTTGCCATATAGATCAAATGTTTTATAATGTTATGATATAAAGATATGTTTTTGCATAAGTTAATCACATAAGTTTTTAACCCTAAGTTAATCGTTTATTAGCTTTGCAAAAACTAAAATTGTAGTAGTGACAGACTATGCCTCATCCACAGGTTTCAATGAGATGTCGCATTTTTGAGATTTAGGTGTAATGAAGCCAATTATCTAAACAAGGTGTGAGGAGTAAAGGAAAATGTCTAATCTCTTATGGAAATCCTTAGTGGTTAGCCCAGCAGTTTTGGGAGCAACATTGTTAGTTTCGACAACAGCAATTGCCGTTCCAAGCACAGCCACTCAAGTATCAGCAGCCAAACAATCGAGTGTAACGGAAGTTGCCCAACAGCCAGAAATATTTGCTCAAACAACGATAGATCAAGTTAACCGCTACAGCAACGAAGGCAACCAAAATAACTCTCAGTCTCAAGTAACATCGGTTTCTCAATTTTCCGACGTACAACCCACCGACTGGGCATTCCAAGCATTGCAGTCCTTGGTTGAGCGCTATGGTTGTATTGCAGGTTATCCGAATGCCACTTATCGCGGGAATCGGGCTTTAACTCGGTATGAATTTGCGGCTGGTTTGAATGCCTGTTTAGATCGGGTTAACGAATTGATTGCCACAGCAACGGCTGACTTGGTGACAAAACAAGATTTAGCTACCTTACAACGGTTACAAGAAGAATTTTCCGCAGAATTGGCAACTCTACGCGGTCGTGTAGATTCCTTAGAAGCGCGGACTGCTGAATTGGAAGCTAATCAGTTCTCGACTACTACCAAACTAGTCGGTGAAGCCATTTTTGGTGTTACTGATGTGTTTGGGGGTAAGACTAGTGACAATAACAATACCGTCTTCCAAGATCGGGTACGTTTAGACTTGCAAACTAGCTTCACAGGTAGAGACGTATTACATACTCGTCTCGCTGCTGGTAATGCAACAGCTTTTACACAATTTGATAACGCTGGTGCTCCGATCAATACTGGTGAAGGCACACAAACATTTCAAGTTGGTGCTGGCAATAGTAACAACAACTCTGTCAGTATAGAGCGCTTGACCTATGAAGTTCCCATAGGACCAGCCCAGGTTTACCTAGCAGCTAGTGGCGGACGGCATAGCCATTATGCAGCCGTCAACAACCCTTACTTTTTCGACACCACTGATGGCGGTAACGGCGCATTATCTACCTTTGCTTCTGAAAGTCCTATATATCGGATTGGTGGTGGTGCAGGTATAGCGTTCAATCTACCCCTTGGTAAAGGTGGCGGTATTTTGGGAAATAGCTCAATCACTGGGGGTTACTTGGCATCGCAAGCTAATAATCCTGGTCTTAATCAAGGTCTGACCAACGGTGACTATGCTGCTTTAGGCCAGTTGAACTTTAGTGTTGGCGATCGCGTCGCTTTAGCTGCTACCTACGTCCACGGATATAGTGGCGCTGGCGCAGGTCATTCCTTGTTCAATTCAGATTTGACGGCAAACGGAACTTTTGGAAATGTTGCAGCAGTAGGTACTAATCAAGCTAACGTTCTAAGTGTAAATGGAGCTTCAAGTAATTCCTACGGTGTAGAGGCTGCGTTTAGACCCAGCGATAAGCTATCAATTAGTGGCTTCGTCTCTTACCACGATATCTCCGGCTTCGGTGCAAATGATGATTTTCAAGCCTGGAGCTATGGTGTTGGGCTAGCCTTACCTGATTTCGGTAAAAAGGGTAACGTTTTAGGTCTTTTTGCTGGCGCAGAACCCTATTCCTTTAACCGACCAGGTTTTGTTGGAAATGATATACCTTATCACTTTGAGGGCTTCTACAAGTATCGTGTCTCTGATAATATCTCAATTACCCCTGGTGTAATCTGGTTGACCTCTCCTGGTCAGAACAGCAATAACGACGATGCAATTATCGGTACGCTCAGAACAACTTTCACCTTCTAGAGTGTTCACTATCCACTCACAATTATTGAACTCTATTGCTCCCCGCCATCAGGCGGGGCTTTTTGTTGCCCATAGTAACAACTAAGAAACCCCAGTGGTTAACCGGAGTATACTAGAAAAGTTAGGAGTTATGGCGGGTTTTATCTGAAGCCCTGGCGAAGGTCATTCGCGGCTACACAAACTTTCGTCTGCCTCTGCGGACTAAGAAAAATTTGAGATTTTAAATTTTGAATTTTAGATTCAAGCAAAAAGCGTTCGATGGTTCCTGAACCTTGTCGTACCCTTCCCTACGGAACGCCAGGGGCGAACGGGAAGCAAGCTACGCGTAACGTCCCGCTTTTTAAGGACTGAGCGCTCACGCCGAAATCTAAAATCCAAATTGAATAACTCCTAACTCCAGTAGAGACGCGATTAATCGCGTCTCTACTCCTGACTCCTAATTCCTAACCCCTAACTTATTGCTGCTTGTGGAACTATCGTGTAAATCGGAATACGCAATTCTGGCCTTATTAGAGATGGCCGCTCATTACGGAAGTGGCGAACCTCTGCAAATTCGACAAATTGCAGCACAACAAAACATACCCGATCGCTATCTGGAACAGCTACTAGCAACCTTGAGGCGTGGGGGTATAGTCAAGAGTCAGCGCGGATCAAAAGGTGGCTATCTGTTAACGCGAGAACCCCGAAAAATCATCCTTTTTGAGATTTTAGAATGTTTAGAAGGGTTAGAGGTGCTGACTTGTGAAGAAAACGTTAATTCCAAAACGGTAGACAGTTCGGTTATAGACGAAATTTGGCAAGAAGCAAGTCGCGCCGCAAATTCAGTGTTGCAAAAATATACGCTCCAGGATCTTTGTGAAAAACGAGATTCCCGGCGGCAGTTCGATATCATGTACTACATTTAGTCAAGAGTCATTTGTCATTAGTCATTGGTCATTTGTTGATGACAAATGACCAATGACTAATAACTATTGAAGAAGAATTCAGAAGTCAGAATTCAGGAGTCAGAATCAAGACGCTCGCGGACTCGCTTTGCGTGACGCTATCAGTCGGGGATTCAGACCCGCGACTACGAAAGTTGACCACCAAATTTTCTTGTTTTGTGGGTGTCTTAAACCCGATTATTCATCCACCAGTCGTACAGAATACCTTTCCTGTATTCT
>NZ_JAQYWQ010000219.1 GCF_029379315.1 Nostoc sp. S13 | reverse complement strand
ATTGGGCATTGGGCATTGGGCATTGGGCATTGGGCATTGGGCATTGGGCATTGGGAAAGAAAACTACTCCCCACTCCCTACTCCCTACTCCCTACTCCCTACTCCCTACTCCCTACTCCCTTATTGAGCGATTTGAGCGCGGGCGGCTATGAGTGCTTTGCTTACCTGTACAAAGCCAGTACCACCGTAACTGTTGCGGGCTGCCACAACTTGACGGGGGGATATCGCCTCATAAATATCTGCTGCAAATGCCGGATGTAGTTGTTGCCACTCTTCCAATTTCAAATCTTTCAGGAGTTTACCTGTGGCAATACTAGTTTTTACCACCTTACCCACAAGGTTGTAAGCTTCCCGGAAAGGGATGCCCCGTGCTGCCAGATAATCTGCTACATCGGTAGCATTAGAAAAATCTTCGGTCACGGCTTGGGCCAAACGTTGGGTACGAAATTCCAAGCCTTCTCTGAGCAAAATCGTCATCGCTTCTAGAGAGGCTTTGATTGTGTTGACGCTATCAAATAGACCTTCTTTATCTTCTTGCAGGTCTTTGTTATATGCCAAGGGTAGCCCCTTCATAATCACTAACATCGCCTGGAGATGACCGAATACACGCCCTGTTTTCCCCCGTACCAATTCTGGAACATCGGGGTTTTTCTTTTGAGGCATGATACTGGAACCCGTAGCACAGCTATCTTTGAGGGTGACAAACCGAAATTCTTCAGATGACCAAAGAATAACTTCTTCTGCAAGACGGCTGAGGTGAACCATAATCAAGCTAGCAGCACACAAGAATTCGATCGCAAAATCGCGATCGCTCACTCCATCAAGGCTATTAGCATAAATATCGTCAAAATGCAAGAGTTTGGCTGTGTAGTGGCGGTCAATGGGGAAAGTAGTTCCCGCTAAAGCACCGCATCCCAAAGGTGAGATATTTACGCGGCGAGAAACATCTCCTAAGCGTTCCCAGTCGCGTTGTGCCATTTGAAAGTATGCCAAGAGGTGGTGAGCTAAACTCAAGGGTTGGGCACGTTGTAGGTGAGTATAGCCAGGAATCAGGGTTTCAACGTGTTTTTCGGCTATATCCAGCAAAACACCTTGAAATTCTCGCAATTCGCTTTTAATTTGTTGAATTTGGTCGCGGAGATAGAGTCTGGTATCGGTGCCAACTTGGTCGTTACGCGATCGCGCCGTATGCAGCTTTTTCCCGACATCGCCGACAATTTCTGTCAGTCGTCGTTCAACTGCAAAATGTACATCTTCAGCATCGACACCAGGCTTAAATTCACCCTGGCGATACTCTTGGCGAATTTGCTCTAAACCTGCAACCAGTTGCTCTCCTTCTTCTGGGGCGATAATACCCGTGTGAGCCAGCATTTTGGCATGAGCTTGAGAACCAGTGAGATCATATTCTATTAATTCAATATCAAAACCTATACTGGCATTAAAACGAGCGATCGCCGGATGCAACGCTGATTCAAATCGCTGGCTCCAAGTTTGTTTTTCGGTCATAATTTATCAGGCGAGTGGAGGAGAGTTAAGAATTAGGAGTTAAGAGTTAGGAGTTTTTGACTCCTACTCCTAACTCCTAACTTTTAACTCCTAACTTTTAAATTTAACCGTAGCTAGTTAGATTCCGAATGATATAGCCAATGACTAAACCAATCAACAATGCCCACACTTGACCTGTCTGTATAAAGTGGCTCCAACCTTTTTGAATCTGACCCATAACGTCTGGGTCGGTAATTGTTTGTGCTAGTACCGTCAAATTTACAGGCAAATGCCAAAGTAACTGAGATAATAAATCGCTGTAGTGGCTCATATTTGGTGATTAAGAAGTTGGGGTAGCAAATTTCAGCATCAGTTTATTTTTTATATTTGCTACTGATAGTGTACTGAAACTTGGGGTATGACTTTAATGTCTTAACTCAAGATGTAGCCGATGCCAACCGCAATTTCTCGGCAGTCCGCAAAATTTGCCCCGCCAAAACTGCTGCGCCAAAACCATTATCGATATTTACTACGCCTACTCCCGCAGCACAAGAGTTAAGCATTGTCAATAAAGGTGCTAGACCGCCAAAACTTGCGCCATAACCGATGCTGGTGGGTACGGCAATCACAGGACAGCTCGCTAAACCAGCGACAACGCTGGGTAAAGCGCCTTCCATCCCCGCCACGACAATTAACACTGATGCTGACTCAATCAGGTGACGATTACTTAATAAGCGGTGAATCCCAGCAACGCCAACATCCCAGAGGCGCTGGACACGGAAACCAGAAAGTTCAGCTGTTACAGCAGCTTCTTCAGCAACGGGTAAATCGGCTGTACCAGCAGAAAGAATGCCAATTTCACCCTGGAAGCGCGGTTCTATAGTAGAGGGAGCGATCGCACAAATTCGCGCCGATTCGTAATATCGCAAACCGCTAACTTTTGATTGCAGTGCGGTATAAACTGCTGGTTCAATGCGAGTTGCCATCACCACCGGGTTGCGAAGGCGCATCACCTCGATAATTTGAGCAATTTGGTCGGGAGTCTTACCAGGGCCCCAAATCACCTCTGGGAAACCAGTTCTTAGCTGGCGATCATGGTCAATTTTGGCAAACTCACCCACAGATTCATAGGCTAAGTCTTTGAGTGAGTCTAATGCCGTTTCTGGGGTAACTTTACCATTGGCAACCGCTTCGAGGAGCGATCGCAAAGTTTTTTCATCGGTCATGATAAGGATGATAAGGGAGATAAGGGAGATAAGGGAGATAAGGGAGATAAGGGAGATAAGGGAGATGAGGTGTAACCCATGCCCAATGCCCCATGTCTCATGCCCCATACCCAATAACTAATCGGTTACTTTCAGTTCGTAGAGATTCCAAAATGGGCCGCCAAGAGCAGTATATTGAATTCCTTGGAAGCGATCGCGCACTGCTTGCAAATTCAAACTCTCCACTAAATGAATAAACGGCAACTGTTCTGAGGCGATGCGCTGATATTCGTAATAAATCTCCTTGCGCTTGTTTTCATCCAATACCTGTGCGCCTTTAATGTAAAGGCTGTCAATTTGCTTTTCCCAGTCGGAAACTACCCAGCCAGTTATGGGTGGGTCTCCCGGTTGTGGCCCCAAATTAAATGCGTGCGATGCACCGGCAATCCTCCAGATATTGCTAGCGCCGTGGGGTTCAATACCGCCTCCAGCAAATCCTCCCAGGTAACAATCCCAATTCTGCGTAACTTTGAGTTTTTCTAGATAAGAATTAAAGCTGAGAATTTGCAAATCTACTTGAATCCCAATATTAGCGAGATCCCGTTTGATTTGAGATGCCATATCTCCTCTAACTTTTCTTTCAGAATTCGTTAATATTGTAAATCTAACTCTGTTACCATCAGCATCTAAAAGCTGATTTTGAGCATTATATTTAAACCCAGCTTGTAACAGTAATTTCTTCGATTTATCTGGCTCGTAATTATATACTTTTAACCCTTTTTCTGGAGGCAGGAAGTAGGGACTTTTGACATAAACAAATGAATTTTGCAGTTCACCGAGTCCCCGATAAGCATTTGTTTTCATCGTTTCGCGGTCGAGTGCATAGGCTATAGCCTGCCTGAATTCCTTTTTATTAAACCAGCTAGATTTAATTGGGTCTACAAAAGGTTTACCCTGAGAATTCTTCGCTTTACTAAGATTGAAAGCAATAAAACTCGTACTTGTGGCTGGGCCGCCGTTATAAATTTTAAACTTCGCCCGTTTTTCTTCTCGCTTCAGCAAACTAAAACCTTCAGGAGGAACTTCTAAATCATCCAACTGTCCAGAGCGAAAACTAATCAACTGGTTTTCAGTAGATTCAATAATTTGCCAAACAATGCGCTCAATGTAAGGCTGAGGATTGCCCTGAGCATCTTTACGCCAGTAGTATGGATTACGCCGAAATATAACTCGCTGACTGGAAACGTAACTTTCCATGACATAGGGGCCGTTGCCAACAATTTGTTTAGGGTCAGTGCCTGTTCCCCACATTGAGAGAAACTTAGAATTTCCACCAGAACCGATTGTGCGAACTGCTTCCTCTAGAACATGGGCTGGCATAATTGGGATGCCGCCGACATATCTTAAAAAAGGAGCAAAGGGTTCCTGTATGCTAAATTCAACCCGACGCTCATCAATTTTTTTCACCTTTGGCAAACTGCCCTTATCGCCAATTTTTAGGGCATCTTTGGTAGAGGTGGGAATTTTAGGATTGAGGTAGATTTCGTTATAAGTAAAAACAACATCATCAGCAGTCATTGGCTGACCATCTGACCACTTAATTCCTGATCGCAGGGTGATCACAATTCGCTGACCATCTTCAGAAACTTCCCAGGCTTCTGCTAAAGCAGGCTCTAGTTTTGTGGTTATAGGATTCTCATTAATCAATGAGTCATAGAGGAAACCAAAAACGCTATATGCAGACTCATTCAGAGCATAGTTGAAAGTTGAAGGCTCGCTTAAAACTGCGGTGACAACTTGCGGCACTTGAGCAGCTGCGCTTTTGAAGTTAGCTGGGTTGCAGGCGGTAAGTGTAAGTGCAATTGCTGAAGTCAGAATTAGTGGCAACCAAAAATGTTTAATTATCAGAAATATTTTTCTAAAAAATTTCATAATTTCAAATTTATTTCCATCCTAATCAGTCTTCAATATTTTTATCAGGGGCTAAAGAAAAGTTACTCCCAAGCAAATAGTACCGCAAGGCGGAAGTCAAAAGGAGCCAGTGCGTTGGGGAGGCAGTGCGTTGGACGGGTTTCCCGGCTTGTTCGCGTAGCGTCTCCCCTTGGGAGAAGCAACTGCCGTCGGCTCTGCCGACTTGAACAATTGGCGTTCAAAAGTCAAAAGTATTATGGAATAAGCTCTTTAGGGCTTTTCAATGGTCTGCTTATTTACGCCGTCCTGTATTAACAAGACAACAGCATAAGCACATATGCCTTCTTCACGTCCAACAGGGCCTAATTTTTCATTAGTGGTAGCTTTGATGCCAATTTGATTTGGTTCTAATTCTAAAACCGCCGCTAGTTTGTCGCGCATGTTGTGAATATGCGGTTTTAATTTTGGACGTTCTGCTACTACTACCGAGTCAATATTTCCCACCTGCCAGCCTTGAGCCCGAATCAGTTGATGTACTTGAGTTAATAGTACTAAACTATCTGCTCCCGCCCATTGGGGATCGCTAGGCGGAAAATAATGACCAATATCCCCCAAAGATAATGCCCCAAGCATGGCATCCATAATTGCGTGGGTCAGTACATCAGCGTCACTGTGGCCTAATAAACCCAGTTCATGGGGAATTTGAATTCCGCCTAAAATTAAAGCGCGATCGCTTACCAATTGGTGAATATCGTAGCCGTTACCAATACGAATTTTTGTCATTTGTCATTTGTCATTTGTCATTTGTCATTTGTCATTTGTCATTTGTC
>NZ_JAQYWQ010000218.1 GCF_029379315.1 Nostoc sp. S13 | reverse complement strand
CTTTATCTTGTCAACTATTTTTCCAAATATTATTTGGAACTGTTTTTCAGTCTCCATCAAAGTCTTGGAGAGTAAGGGTTTTAGGCTATAGTATTCCTGAAAGTCACTAAGGAAGCAATAAGGTTGTGAGGAAGTCTGGTGTTTTGCCGCCTTGGCTGGTTTTAGATCCATTATTGCGTTGCTGGTTGTTGGAGGATATTGGCAGGGGCGATCGCACAACAAATACGCTATTAGTAGAAGATGTGACGCTAGGCTCTGCTAAATGGATAGCTAAAGCTTCAGGGATAATTGCTGGCTTAACAGTTGCAGCTAGGGTGTTTCAGATATTGAATGAAAAAGTCAGCTTTGTAGCGTTTGCGGCTGAAGGTGGATGGTGTGAGCCGGGACAGGTTGTAGCTGAAGTTCATGGTTCGCTGGATGCGCTGCTGATGGGGGAACGGGTGGCGCTCAATTTGGCTATGCGGTTGAGTGGGATTGCGACACTGACTAATATATATGTAGAGAAAATTGCTGATTTACCTGCTCAGTTGGTGGATACGCGTAAAACTACACCAGGGCTGAGATTGTTGGAAAAGTACGCGATTGCGGTGGGTGGGGCGATTAATCACCGCATGGGGTTGGATGATGCGGTGATGATTAAGGATAATCACATTGCGGTGGCTGGGGGAATTGGAGAAGCAGTTACCCGTATTCGTTCTCAGATACCTTATCCATTGACAATAGAGGTGGAGACAGAAAGTTTAGAGCAGGTGAAAGAAGCTTTGAAGCACAACGCTGACATTATTATGTTGGACAATATGCCTTTGGATATGATGTGTCAGGCGGTGCAGTTGATTCGCCAGCAGGATAGCCGGATGAAAATTGAAGCTTCGGGGAATGTGACTTTGGAAACGATTCGCGGTGTGGCTGAGACGGGTGTTGACTATATTTCTAGCAGTGCGCCAATTACTCAGTCGAAGTGGCTAGATTTGAGCATGAGGATTGTACTTTAAATTGGAATTTGAATCAAGAATTCTGTACCTTTTCCTGGTTGTGATGCTTATTTAAGCAATACTGCCCCGCTTTCTGGCTTCTTTGTAGGAAGTTCCCACATTTTTTAGACCAGCTTTAATCATTTGTTGTTCGAGGAGGGCAAAGAAACGCGCTCTATCGCCACCTTTAACCACTGCTTGATTATGGGCTTCGGCGATCGCTACAGGGTAGCCATATCCTTTTTGTACTTGTGCTAGCATTAGTCCCAATGCTTGATCTAACATGGTTGCATTTTCCGCTACCCATGCCGGAACTTCAATCCGGGCGATTTCTGTACCAACGTGGACGTAGCAAAAGTAAATGGTTTGATCCCCGTATAGTTCGAGAATCGGGGAATTACTGCGCCACAGAGTACTGCGTTGTCCTGGTTTGAGTCGGGTTGCCCAAACAGAAGTATCTCGTAACTGTTCAAAAATTTTACAAGCTACTTTTTCTAGCTGATTTGGGCAATAAGTTTTACAGTCTGGCTCTGGATGAGGACAAGCCAGCAACCGTAAAAAGTTCATTGTTTCGATGCTGCGAGAGGCGCTGAGATAGCCCATCAGAGGAATTTGAGCATCACGCATCTGCTGCCAAGCTTCCAGGATGGGAGGTAAAATGCGATCGCGTGCATCCATCGGCAATTGTTCTAAAAACCAGTAAATTAACGAACCATCTACCATCGCCAGTGCTGGCGCTTCCCCCTTCGTCGCACAAGCAAGTTCTGCCAACACCGTTGTTTCTGAAGCAGTGCGGCGAAAACTCATCCATTCTTCGGTTCTAATTCCCCACTGCCGAGACATATATAAATCTTCTGGGCGATAAAATACCTCTGGCAAACTATCGAGTAGCGGATGGCGATTTTGTCCGTAGTGTAAGACTACTCTGCCGATATTCAGGAGATAACAGTAAGCAATTTCGTGATGGTTGGGGGCAATTTGGGAACCATCGGTAGCGATGACAGTATGAATTTTTGGAGGAACTGGGATATCAATGCAGGTTTCTAGTGGTTCAATTGGGGTTGCATTAGCAAAGAGAATGCGATCGCGCCATTTTTCTTGGCGATTAATTAAATCTTCTTGACACTCGTAAGCATTTTTGAGATGTTGTTGCGCCAATTCTAAACGCTGGCGACTGGCAGCAGCTTCTAAAGTTAGATGCTGACTTAAACCCTGCATTTGTCGCGCCAGTTTTGTCAGGTCAAGCATAAAGGTAAGTGAAGAGTTAGGAGTTATTATTTCACTGAAATGGAAGGACAGAAGCTGTGATTTCTAATCCTTCTTATTTACGTACATCTTTTAAATATTCTGCTTCGTTGATTTCAGTTTACTTGAGTGGACTTGGGCTATTAGCCCGGAACTTAAGTTCCGGGCAGGATATCAGTAAGGGCAACAATTTGAATGTTACAAATATCTGGGCAATGACAAGCCCTTTTAGGGTGAAGGCATCAAGAGATTATTGCAACTTTAATATATTAAAGCCAACTTGAGAAATCTTTGGCAAATTGAGACAGTGATAACAACTGAATTCGCCGATCATTTTGGGCAGCTTCCCGTTCTGCTTGAGTATTATAGCCCCAGTCTGCAAGGAAGAGTTTCACATCTTCAAGGTCTGTTTGCTGTTGAACTAACTGCAACGTCTTGAGTCTATCTTCTACAAACCATAGACTAACTGGCTTGTCTGTTTCTGTCTGCTTTAATTCTCGCAGAATTTCGTATTTGGAACGCTTGACTTCTTTCCCAAAAATTGCTGCTGGTGGTAAATTGACTCCTTCTTGTTGTAACAAGTGCTGTACAAAACGCCCTTCTTTAGTTGTCACAATGTATAGCTTAACTCCACTGTCAAGAGTTAATTTTATTTTTTCTACTACACCCGGATAAAATCTATGCAGACTTAGCCAACCGTCTAAATCGTTGGTAATCCATTCATCCCGTTGGTTATCTAGTTTCGCACCAATTTCTCTTCCTTGTAGTTTGTGATTTAACAAAAGTTTCGGGGCGATGCTTGGCCATTCATGAAGAATTTTTTCATCAGCAATTCCATCTACCAACGCTTTGATTAAAACTGGCATTTCCCAACCTGTTTCAATTACAGGTCGCAGGCGATAGAATCTCAAAGGCAAATCATCTGGTGGTGTGTCGTTAGCAGACGACCAAATTTCACAGTAGGTGCGCCATGCTACCTCAAAATATTCAATTAGTCCGTCGCAAATCACTCCATCAAAGTCCAGGGCTAAAATCGTGGGACTACTTGCGGTCATTGTTTTGAGGATTAAAACTGCTGTTGTCAGCTTACCCGACAAATTCAAATCATGCAGTAATTTTTATTAGTCTTTTATAATTTATAACTTGCTTAAAAAGTATGGTGACATTGCCCAATCTGATTTAATACTGGTAGGTTAACGAGGATCTACAGCAGGTTTGCGATCAACTAAATGAACTTGGTTTTGCTTGACTACTACAGTGATTAGTGGTAGTGAACGTTTCGCTGGCCCATGAACGACTCGACCTTGAGAATCGTATTCAGACCCATGACAAGGACAAATAAAGTGATTTTTCTCAAGATCCCACTCAACTGTACATCCTAAATGGGTGCAAATTGGATTGATAGCGTACTCAGCAATCTGTGGCCCGTCTTGAATAATCAGATAATCAACGCTACGATCTGGCAAGCCTTTGACAAAAATCGGAATTCCTGGCTTTGCGGTTGCCAATAGTATATTAGCCTCAATTTTCTTGTCGTCTTTAGCCAGTGCTACAAATCCTGGAAGATAATTTTGACAGCGCGAATTCTTTGGATACAGTGAGCAAAGGGTTTCTAGGTCTATCTCATGACTTTGACTGACTTTGGGAAATAGATATCCGATCGCTACTGATGCAACTGTAGTACCTAGCATATAGGTTAAGAAATCCCGGCGCGTTTTTATCCTCGCTGGAATTTTGCCATTAATAGAAGAATTTTCTTTCATGACTTGATTTACCAATAAATGTCTAATACTATACTAGGACACGATCGCATTAGAATTATGCTTTGGTTTTAAGATACTTAGCGGTAAAAATGCCGAATTTATGACTAGGTAGTAACGCCAACGAAAATAATCGCGATACTACTAAAACTATCACAGTCCCAGAGTACAAGTTATAAAAGTAGCTTAGGTATATGTCGCTAATATTAGAAAATACTTTAATTACCGCCCCAAAATAATTACTTGGTTGAGACGTTTAACTTATAAATAGCTGGTGGTTCATGGTGTAATTAAAAGTAATAATACTAAAAGGGTAAATATACCCTATTTCAACCAAAGAAGTAAATTCATCTGAGCGAATATCTAACCTAAGAGGTGTTTTGCTCAAATCTGTTCTCAAAGTCTCTCCAGAGAAAGAACTCATTGTATCTATGATTTTCTACAGTATTATTGGTAAAGCTAGATTGTTTAATAACTCAAAAACCATGACTGAGAAAAATCAAGAAAATCAAATTAATCAACCAGTGAGCGAAAATTGGGATTCGGGCGAAGAACCGAACGTCAAGGAAAGAAACTTAACTGCGAATCCAGGAGATAGAATCGCTGACGAGTCTGAATCAGTTGAAGACAAGGCTCAACAGCTAGCTGTTGATGATGTACCAGACATTACAGGGGACAGAATCACAGTCCCGACTTACTTCGTTGTCGATGAACCTGACGGCGAAAAGAAGGCACTCCATCACGTTAAAGATGCTGAAGAGATTTCCGACGTAATTCGGCAAGCACGAGTTGACGAAAATGGAAATCGCATTTGGTAGTAGTTTTTCATTGAAGAGACAGGTGGACACAGGGATTTCTTTCTTTGTGTCTTCGTATCTATCTTCTTTCTTTGGTGAAAGTCTATTAATGAGGCAATCAAAATCTGGAAGTTCTTCTAGAATGAACTGTAATCGCAAATGTCACAAGAACCTATAGCACTAATAATATTTTGTTAATCCAGATGCGGATTGTAGCAAGGTCAATGAATGCATCAAAGTAAACTTTTTGACGTTCCCATTCGACGAGACCGCGGTATTTGCGTTGAGACCAAGCGAAACAACACTCCGGCTGAAATCTCGGCAGAGAAATTTTGATAGGTTAACAATTTTACCAGCAGTAGCAGCTTCTTTAACGAATTTGACAGCCTCTGGTGTATTACGGAGAATATCAGGATTCTAAGCACCACCAGGGACAATAATTGCATTATAATCTGTGGGTTTTGCCTATCGCAGTTGTGCTTTTAGTCATAGGTAGTGGTAAATATGTAGTGATAATAAATTTAGGCGCTACAACAAGAATTATAATGATGAATAAAATACCAGATAGCACCAATATGGTTATCTAGCTTCTTAGAGAAGGATAAAGTTTTTCTAACCAAACGAGAAATTCTTTGACGCATTGTATTATTAAAGCGTTCAATATGATTAGTCTTCCCACTTTCCTTCCCTACTGCACGATGAC
>NZ_JAQYWQ010000217.1 GCF_029379315.1 Nostoc sp. S13 | reverse complement strand
TTCTTAAATCGTAACTATAAGATGCTGGCATTTGTTTTTGAAGGTCATTTACTTCCATTATGTCCTAATCTATGCTTCGGTTGCTATATTGCTGATTTTAAGTATTTTTTTGACAAATAAAACCAAAGTTTCAGTACAATCCACTAAAAATAATTAAGTCGATTTTAATTTGCTTTAATTTTTCCGAATTATTTCTCAGAGAAGTTTATGGTTGCATTGGCTAAAGTATATGCAGTAACCCTATAAGCTCCTTCAGGAGCGCATTTCATGGCACGACTAAAACGCAGTTCACCCACTCTCGAAAAAGCTCTACGTCGAATTGCAGGAATGCGATCAATTAGCTCTACGCTAGAATTTGGCAACGGATTAAGTTTGACAAAATACGACAGCCACATCCAAACCTTGCAAACGCAGCTATCTACCTACAACACTTTACTCTCTAGCATAGATGAAATGGCAGGTCGCCTCTCTCTAATTGAAGAAGAATTACGCGGCTATTCTGAAAAGATGTTAATGAGTGTGGCAGCTCGTTATGGGAAAGACAGTTTGCAATATGTCCAGGCGGGAGGCAAGCCACGCAAGAAATTATCACGCCGTTCAAGCAACACCCAATCCCGATCTGAAAGCACAGCTACAATCTTGAATGGTCCAAACAACAATAGTAGAGAAACCTCTGTTATATTACCTTAATTGTTTAACTGCATCATGCTACCGATTCAATTATCAGTCATCAGTTCACTCTTCACTGATCTCCCTATCCTGGCTTATGATCCAAACGGGTGGCTTGCTCTAGGGCGGCTTTTTCTCTGGCTCGGCGGGCATAGGCTTGTAATTGGCTGCGATCGCAACCTGTTAAAATACTCAGGTTTTCCAAGGTGATTCCCCGCATTAACATTTCTACGCGCCAGGTTTGTTGTGCTTGAGCTACAGATGGCTTTTGTCCTTGGGGAGTTAACAGTCCCTCACTCCATACTTGCCAACGTATCTGAAGCTCTGATTCTGAGAGCGGTTTGCCTGTTTCATTCAAAAACATGGCTGTTTGAGCATCTTTACGACTTTTTAGCCATTTGATTAAGGGATTATTAGTGTAAGAGCCATAGCGTTTGCCCAAAATCCACTGATTCACAGGTACTTGACGGACAAATCCTGGGATTGTGATTTGCAGGAAGTGCCCTTGAGTATCATAGATTTGGTGCGATCGCTCTAAGCTAATTATTTCTGTGGCCGATAACCCAGCCCCAAATAACACATAAGCCAAGGCATAATCTCGTATTCCCAATTTCCTGGCTTGTTGCAGAATTTCGTGAACTAAACTAGCTGGTAAATCAGCTACTTCTGTGGTGATAAACCCTCCTTGTAAGCAGTTTGTTGCTGATTCCTCCGAGGATGACATGGCTCCATGTAAAAACAACTCCACCAAATTTTCCAGAAAATCATCCCGATCCTCCCAAAGTTCGTGAAATTCGCTGGTGAACTCAATTACGGCATATCCCAAGATCATTCCATTTAGCAAACTGGCTAATTTTTCTGCGGGTAAATAGGTATTTAAGTGTCCTTGCTGGATTACAGTAGCTAAATACTGAGCTACATAACGGTTTGCCTCTGTTACTCCCCTGCCTAGTGCGCGGCGATTTTCTGCCGGGAATTGGTCGGCTTCACCTACCACAGATCGGACAAACTCTGGCACTCGTTCTAATGCGTGTAAGCTGTCACTTGCATAATCTTTAAGAGCTTGGTAGACATTGCCGGGAGGCGTTGCCCGTCTCACCAGCGACTCACCTAAATCCTTGAAGGCTGCGGACTCTTCCAGCACAGCCAAAAGCAGCCCATGCTTATTGCCAAAATTCCGAAATAGAGTCACTTCGTTGACTTCGGCTTTTTCAGCAATTTGGCGAGTTGTAGTGGCGCTGACTCCCTGAGCAGAAAACAACTCAAGTGCAGCTTGAATCAGGCGTTGACGAGTGGAAATGAGTTGAGACGACATAGAAAAATGCAAGTGGCACTTGCAGGAAGATTAGAGTTCTGCTAGCATAACAAATGTAAGTGGTACTTGCTTTATTCTACCCTACGGGTTCGCCAGTCCCTAATGGGGGAAACCCCCTTGACGCTAGCCTCTCCCTTTGGGAGAAGACCGCGCTGGCTCACTGTAACGAAGTGGTGTACAGATTGGGTAATTCCCTTTAGGGATGGCATCCGAGAAAAGGCAAATCGCTTTATGATCCATCAACAGGAATTTTTATGACCGCAAATTTTGGGGCGATCGCCCCTGAGAGAGGCAACTCACCTCAACTCAGTTGGACAAATGTAGTATTTTTTGCTGCATTTCATGCCTTAGCACTTCTGGCTCCTTGGTTTTTTTCCTGGTCAGCATTAGGTTTATTAGTATTTCTCCACTGGTTATTCGGGAGTATTGGTATTTGCCTGGGATATCACCGACTACTGAGCCATCGGAGTTTCCAAGTTCCTAAGTGGTTAGAGTATGCGATCGCCCTTATTGGAGCACTGGCTTTGCAAGGTGGGCCAATTTTTTGGGTAGGTGGACACCGCCAGCATCACGCCCATACAGAAGATATCAATTTAGACCCCTACTCTGCTCAAAGAGGATTTTGGTGGAGCCATATACTGTGGATTTTCTACCCCCGTCCAGAATTTTTTGACTATGAAACTTATAAAAAATATGCCCCTGACCTAGCAAGACAACCCTTTTATTGCTGGCTCGATCGCTACTTCTTGCTGTTGCAAATACCCTTTGGGGTGCTGCTTTATGCCTTAGGAGGATGGTATTTTGTAATTTACGGAGTGTTTGTCAGGTGTGTCTTGCTTTGGCACTCAACCTGGTTTGTGAACTCAGCATCACACCTGTGGGGTTATCGCACCTTTGATGCCAATGATGGCGCTCGTAATCTTTGGTGGGTATCCATCGTCACCTATGGAGAAGGATGGCACAACAACCATCATACTTATCCCCATATGGCAAAATCTGGGTTATCTTGGTGGGAGATTGATGTTACTTGGTGGAGCATCCTAGTTTTGCAGACTTTGGGTTTAGCCAAAAAAGTTGTCTCGCGTCCCCCTCAAGGTGCAACTCACGGCTAAATTGCAACTGAACCATTCTGAATTTGCCAGGCCGACTGCTGATTTGCTGTCGGCTTATTAATTTTTATCAGTAGTATTTCACAGTAGAATCGCAACGGGGCAAATCTCAGCAATACCTCAAACGTGAAAACAGACAGCATTTTTTATCGCCTTTTTCAAGAATTTCCTGGCATCTTTTTTGAATTAATTGGTAATCCACCCCAAACGGCAGAGACTTATCAATTCTCCTCAATTGAAATTAAGCAAACTGCATTCCGTATAGATGGTGTTTTTCTCCCAACCCAAGGGGAAGAAAATCCGATTTACTTTGTTGAAGTCCAGTTTCAAACCGACACAGAAATTTATTCACGCTTATTTTCAGAAATTTGTTTATACTTACGGCAAAATAAACCTAAAAATTCTTGGCGAGGAGTAGTTATTTATCCCAATCGCAGTCTAGATACAGCAGACATCAATAATTACAGTGAGTTTTTCCACAGCCAGCGTGTAAGTCGCATTTATCTAAATGAATTAGGTGAAACAGCATCTCTGCCAGTTGGAATTGCTACGATGAAATTAGTGGTCGATGAAGAGGATACAGCAATTACAGCTGCTAGGCAGTTAATACACAGAACCGAGCAAGAAATCAATATTGAACCACAACGGCGGCAGTTACTAGAATTAATAGAGACAATTTTGGTTTACAAGTTTCCGACGATGAGTCGAGAGGAGATTGAAGGTATGTTTGGGTTAAGTGATTTGAAACAAACACGAGTTTATCAACAAGGTAAGCAAGAAGGTAAGCAAGAAGGCAAGCAACAAGGAGCGCGTGAAGAAAAGTTTAGAATGATCCCTTTGTTGTTGAGATTGGGATTGAGTTTTGAAGAAACAGCGAAAGAGTTAGGTTTGAGTCTAGAAGAGATTCAGCAAGAAATGCAAAAACAGCCTCCAAGTCAGGATATGTAACCTAAAATTAGCACTGATCACAGATACCCCTGAATATTCATGGTATTTTCTATTCGCACAATTTTTAATTTTTTCTATGATTTCGCTCTCGCCCATTCTCCAAGCTAGACTCTCTCAACCCCTCAAAATTGGCTCCT
Source organism: Nostoc sp. S13 (assembly GCF_029379315.1). Lineage (GTDB taxonomy): Bacteria > Cyanobacteriota > Cyanobacteriia > Cyanobacteriales > Nostocaceae > Nostoc. The sequence continues at coordinate 1,304 of NZ_JAQYWQ010000217.1, read as the reverse complement.
TCGAGGTAAAAAGTCGGGTTCTCCAGTCGCCTCTATCTGGGGTGACGGATTTGGTGTTTCGTCGTCTCGTGCGTCGCTATGCCCCAGATTCGATGATGTATACCGAAATGGTGAATGCTACGGGGTTGCATTATGTCAAGCAGTTACCCAAAATCATGGAAGTAGATCCTAATGAACGCCCAATTAGCGTTCAACTATTTGATTGCCGTCCCGATTTCCTGGCAGAAGCAGCAATAAAAGCAGTTGCAGAAGGTGCTGATACTGTTGATATTAATATGGGTTGTCCAGTAAATAAAATCACTAAAAATGGTGGCGGTTCTTCGTTGTTGCGACAACCAGAAGTAGCAGAGGCAATTGTGCGGGAAGTGGTAAAAGCTGTTGATGTCCCTGTGACAGTAAAAACCCGTATTGGCTGGAATGATAACGAAATTACTATTCTCGACTTTGCCAAGCGAATGGAAGATGCCGGGGCGAAAATGATCACGGTACATGGACGCACCCGTGCCCAAGGATACAATGGCAATGCCCGTTGGGAATGGATTACCCGTGTCAAAGAAGTGCTTTCTATCCCAGTGATTGGGAATGGAGATATTTTCTCCGTTGAAGCGGCGGTGAAATGTTTAGAGCAAACTGGCGCTGATGGTGTAATGTGTTCCCGTGGAACTTTGGGTTATCCGTTTTTGGTGGGAGAGATTGATCACTTCCTGAAAACTGGGGAAATATTACCGCCACCAACCCCAATTGGCCGTTTGGAATGTGCAAGAGATCATTTACAAGCCTTGTGGGAATATAAAGGCGATCGCGGTGTACGTCAAGCCCGCAAGCACATGACTTGGTATGCTAAAGGTTTCGTTGGTGCTGCTGAACTCCGAGGACAGTTAAGTGTAGTTGAAAAGGTAGATCAAGGTTTGGCCATGATTGACCAAGCAATTGAAAAACTGGCTAATGGTTATGAACTAGAGGAAGAAGCGCAAGGTAGTTTGGTAATGGTAATGCTTTAAAAATTGATTTTACCCTAGTTTGAGGTGATCTTGCTGGTTGCTAAAAGTGAGGCGATCGCTTGGATACTGCTACTTTATCCTCTACTTTTATCTGTGCCAAAACCAAATGCTGTTCACTTGCCCAAGCACTAACGGGATTTAGACAAAAAACATAAAATAGTCTCAAATGTATATACAGAGAGACTTTTACAACGTTTTGTTTGCTGTATTGATCTATCTGGGTTTCAACTACTTTTGGGCATTTGTGTATTTTATAAGAAGAATTCAGAACTCAGGAGTCAGAATTCAGTATGAATTCTGTAC
>NZ_JAQYWQ010000084.1 GCF_029379315.1 Nostoc sp. S13 | reverse complement strand
TTCTTAAATCGTAACTATAAGATGCTGGCATTTGTTTTTGAAGGTCATTTACTTCTATTATGTCCTAATCTATGCTTCGGTTGCTATAAACAAAAATTAAGCCCAAATGAAGCCCAAACTAGCTTTATACGCAGCAAATACGTCACGATTATGGGTCAACAAAGGCACTTCACATCTGATTTTAAATCAGTCGATTGATTGAAGATAAGTAGGTAGGCACAATTAAAGCAAACTACATAAACTTATGTAAAGCATCAAAAACGCTTTAAATATAAGCTTTTAAGCGATTTACATTTCTTAATTTAGTTGTATTTTTTAGCGCCCACCTACTTACAGACACGCTGGAAAAGATGTGAAGTGCTGATACACGAGTTGAGGTGACAGCTTAGGAACTACAAAATAGTCGAGTATGCAATTATGTTAAGTAGCCTCTGTTGAGAAAATAAAAACCTCTGCTGCTTGAGTCGGCCAAACAAATAGGTTTTGCTTTGCAATATCTAGGTCAATAGCAACGGCTTCTATTTGTTTTATAGAGTTATCTTGACCTCTATATTTGAGCAACGTAGTAAATTGACCAATTTCTAGACTTGGTTCACTAATGCGTATTTGCAGTGGCGGGTTAATTTGAATTGGTTCCCAGATTCCAGTTGCTTGATCAATTTCTATTCCAGTAAGATAATGCTTGGTAACAAATGTATTATCTAAATGATTCCACCATTCAGAAATTATCTGAGCTTCTTTAGTATATTTTGGTGTATTATTGCAGTACCAACGAATAGCATTGGAACTATATTTAATTGCTTCTTTAACTTTGTCTTCCCAATTCTCATCATTCAAGTCTAAGCTGATCATTTGCCCTTCAAATTTTGAGCGATCAATATACACGTGGAAGGCTGCAACATCTTCTCGGTGAGTGAGAACATAGCGACGTAGTTCATTGAGATTCATCGCTTCATACTTAGCTACTGTCATGGTTCATACCCTCCGGTTGGTTTAATCTCAAAGTCCAGATTTTCGCCAGCAAGTACGTATAAGTTTCCAGTACTTCATCTACCCTAACAAGTTCGATGTTTGTGTATGGCCATCCAGGGTAAATGACATTAGTAAGTCGATAACAAAGCCTGTAGAGTCCCTGAGTTTGTTCGTTTGTGGGCTTCATATCCACTTTACTTGATTTCCCTACTGATTATATCGGTAAATGATACCTGAAATCATCTGCGAAAGGCGATCGCATCCTTCATAGTGAATCTTAAGTCTTTGGGTAGGGTAATTGGTTTAGATTGACGTATTGTGACATGATTGCCTAACAAATTTGTCAAAGATTTACTTTCGCGCAAAAATATTGAAGGCAAAAAGGTAACAGATATCATTAAAGAAACTTAGTTGGCACTTATAACGCTTGCGTAAGTGATGTGATTTACGTAAGCGTTCTCAATCATATTCTCTAAAAACTCTCTAGTAACTCAGACCAATTCCGCAGCTAAAAGCCTACCTTCAATTGGTTCATACTCATCTTCTAATAACCATAATTTGGCTGCATTATAGTCATTACTAGAAAATACAACTTTATAACCCTGCGCCGGATCATAAATTTGGCAGCTATCTTCACTGTCGCAAAGCAATAAAAGAATATATGGAGGGGATAACATTAGATCTATCCATACTTCTGTAAATTCCCAGTTATTCTTCACTCGGTCTTGTGCGGGAGATGACACAGATTAGTTAGGCTTATTGTTTAATCTATCAATTTAACATTTGTTGCAAAGTTGGGTTTGTCATTATTCGCCATTTCAAATTTCACCTTTGTATAAGGAACTAACTTTGCCACATCTCCGTTGTAAGCGAGATTATTAAAATATACATTTTCGTATTGATACCCACGTTTGATAAAACCGTACCAACGCTCATTTTCCCCTTTTATCGTCAATATCGTTCCTGAATAAATCGTTTCAGCATCTTTTTCGGTTGTTGGAACTTGATTTTGGATAAAATATTCACGCGATTGTTTGATAAGCAAATCAGTGAATTCTTTATTGTCTTTGATACCATAGGCGCTTCTACTTTCAGCCCATAGACTTTGTGTTGCGTCAAAAACCTGCAATACCTTTCCTATCTGATTTTCAAACTGAGACTCCTTCAAAATATGTAACAACTTATCGCAATAGTAATCCAGACCTTTTGACTTTATAAGTTGTTTGGGAGGAAATTCGCCAACGCTATGCTTGAGTATTAGATAAAGATGTGCTTTATATGTTCTGTACTTTTTATCAATCCTTTCTTCCCTAAAATATTTTTCAAAAAAGTACCAAGTTAAAGCAGAAATGTAGTACGGATAGGGGCTGTGATCATCTCGGAAAATTTTTCGTTTTTCTTTCTCCCCAGTAAATTCTTCTAATAATTTAGCTTCGTGTCTGTGTGAATCATGAGGAGAATTGAGAAACATATAGTAATCCGCTTTGATTATTGAACTGACTTGCGTGGGCTGGGAGTAGGGAATAGGGAGTGGGGAGTAGGGAATAAGCCTTTTCGATTAGTACTTAATTTGTTCAAAAATCAAATAGGAGTCCTATAGCAACAAATGTTTGAGTCAAAACTCTCAAATTTACTATTTGTGTTTTATTTATAAGTGGGTCATTATTATATTGTTTAGCACGTCTTTCATAATAAATTTTTACGTCATTATCAAATGCCAGAAAAAATGGCTCTAAAGTTTCTTGATGAAAGATAAGTGTAGCTTCAAAAGCTTCGTCTAAAACTTGATTTTGCTTATTTGTTCCTCTAACTATTTTGTTTGATATACTCAAATTTTCTGTAGATATTAGTCTGACAAGTAGCTGTACTTTTGTAATATTTAAAGTATCTTTAAGATTGAAAAGAGAATTACTTGTTTGACAACCATTAACAATTTGAGGATTTTCGATTTTAACTAATTTGTCCCGAACTTGCTCAAAATCACTACAGACTATAGTGATACCATTGTTGCACAGCAAGAACATTTCAGGAGTATCTGTTATCGTTTTTTCAATTTCACTATTTACTGCTCCATTAGCACCTAAATAATCACGAACATTATCATTGAATAGAGAGCGGCGCAATGTTCCATCTTCTTTTTGCAAAATTTTCAGGAATTCTGAAGCATTACAAGTAAAAGCATAGGCTTTTTTAACGTCTGCCTTTGAGTCTACAATTAGAGGGAAAATATCAATAATATTCATCTGGACTTCAAATTTATTTTCCAATTCTCGGCAGAATTTAATCAATTGCCTTCCACCTAGAACATTTACTTCAACATTTTCAAAAAAATATCCACATTCTGTAAGTTCCTTGTTGAGCAATTTCAGATTTCCCTTAAAGTTTTCATCCGTCGGTTCTATTCCAGTGCTGACATAGTAAAGATAAATACTTGGAATTTTTTCAAGTTTTGAAATTATTTTCTCAGAATAGATAAAGTCTTTAATATCTCGAAAATCTTTAATTTTACTATTTTCTGTCAAGTAACCATCTGAAAAAAATTTTTTACACCAGTTCCAAAGGTGGTAAATTCTGAAGTATCAAACTTTGTCTGCATTTTGGACTGAATAAACACAAACTCAATATTTATTTTGTTATTTACTTGGGTAATTTGGCTTACTTCATCACTATTTCGCACTAATTTGTCATTAACCTTGATTCCTATTCCATCTATGCCAGTGTCGTAACCACCACCGATACAGACAAAATCTAACAATTCTGCATCTGCTGTAAAAATATCAGGGTAGTCTAAACTTAACAAAACGTAATTTACAAATTTTTCAAACGCTTTTGCATCTTTTTTTTTGTCTTCTTCAGAAGATGTACTACTAGTAACAATTTCAAATACTTTTTTGAAATTATTGAAATGACCTTTTAGAATAGGTTCCATTATTGTTCTCTCTATGTGAGTAAGCCAGAATAGTCCAGTATAATAACTACACCACCAGATGCAAAGTAGGTATTATTAATTTTTTTACACATACAAAAAACGGTAGAGCAATAAATACTCTACCGTTTTATAATTTTAAATCTGAGACTTAAATCCCAAACCCTAAATCTTACTCAACACCTTGGGGTAATAATTCCCGACGCTGTTGAGAACTAACTTGCACAACGCCATTTTCATCGACATCAACGATCGCAGTATCGCCATCCTTGATACGACCAGACAGAATTTCTTCTGCTAGGCTATCTTCTAACAGGCGCATAATCGCCCGACGTAATGGCCTTGCGCCGTAGCTGGGACTGTAACCTTCAGTGATCAAGCGATCCTTGAAGCGATCGGTGACTTCTAGGGTGATACCCTTGTCGGTCAGACGACCAAATACTTCCTTGAGCATAATTTCGGCGATTTGTGTTACCTCCGGCTTGCTCAACTGACGGAAGACGATAATTTCATCGAGTCGGTTGAGGAACTCTGGACGGAAGTACTGCTTCAATTCTTCGTTCACCAAAGAGCGAATCCGGTTGTAAGTTGACTCGCTGGCATCTTCGGAAAATTCAAAGCCGATACCACTACCGCCTTTTTCAATTACCTTAGAACCAATATTGGAAGTTAAAATCAGCAAGGTGTTTTTGAAGTCTACCGTGCGACCTTTGGCATCGGTTAACCGACCGTCTTCCAAAATTTGCAGCAGCATATTGAATACATCGGGGTGTGCTTTTTCGATTTCGTCGAACAACACCACGGTATAAGGACGCCGCCGCACGGCTTCGGTCAGCTGACCACCTTCGTTATAACCAACATAACCAGGAGGCGAACCAATCAGCTTGCTGACGGTGTGACGCTCCATGTATTCCGACATATCTAAGCGGATCATCGCTTCTTCGGAACCGAAGAAGTATGCAGCCAAGGACTTCGCCAACTCGGTTTTACCCACACCAGTCGGCCCTGAGAAGACAAAGCTAGCTATGGGTCGATTGGGATTTTTCAAACCGACACGAGCGCGACGAATTGCTCGTGAAACTGCTCTCACAGCTTCGTCTTGACCAATTAAACGCTGATGCAAGGTGTCTTCCATGTGCAGCAGCTTTTCAGATTCAGATTCGGTGAGTTTGTTCACCGGTACCCCAGTCCAGGAAGCGACAATGTGGGCAATGTCTTCTTCTGTAACTACAGGTTCTTCACCTTCTGTGCCAGTTGCATTGGTCTTGCTTTGAGCGATCGCCCGAATTTCGGCTTTAATTTCCATCTCGCGATCGCGCAATTCTCCAGCTTTGTCAAAGTCTTGAGAGCGCACCGCGTCATCTTTTTCTTTTAATATCTGACGCAGCTCTTTGTCTAACTCTTTGGCTGCCGGTGGCAGCTGGGAGTTAATCAAACGTACCCTAGAACCAGCTTCATCAACTAAGTCGATGGCTTTATCTGGGAGGTAGCGATCGCTAATATAACGGTCTGATAACTTCGCCGCCGCCACCAATGCTTCGTCGGAGATTTTCAGTTTATGGTGTTGTTCGTAGCGTTCGCGCAGACCATACAAAATTTCAATTGTTTCATCAACTGTAGGTTCGCCAACCATTACTGGTTGGAAACGCCGCTCCAGTGCTGCATCTCGCTCGATGTGCTTTCGGTATTCATCTAGGGTTGTAGCGCCGATGCATTGCAACTCACCTCTAGCCAAAGCTGGCTTGAGGATATTCGCTGCGTCAATAGCACCTTCTGCCGCACCCGCACCAATTAAGGTGTGTACCTCATCAATCACGAGAATGACATTACCCGCAGAGCGGATTTCATCCATGATTTTTTTCAAGCGTTCTTCAAATTCACCCCGGTACTTGGTTCCTGCTACGAGCAAACCAATATCCAGTGTGACTACGCGTTTATCTTCCAGGATGTCAGGGACATCTTTAGTGGCAATGCGTGAAGCTAAACCTTCAGCGATCGCTGTTTTACCAACCCCTGGTTCCCCAATCAGTACTGGGTTATTTTTAGTCCGGCGACCCAATATCTGAATCACCCGCTCAATTTCCTTGGCGCGTCCCACCACCGGATCGAGCTTATTGTCTATTGCCATCTGGGTCAGGTTTGAGCCAAATTCATCCAGAGTCGGGGTTTTTGTGCGCCCGGATGAACCGCCTGGTGAAACTTCGGCAGTTTCTCCCAACATGCGGATGACTTGGGTTCTTACCTTAGATAGATCCACACCGAGGTTTTCTAGCACCCTGGCTGCTACGCCTTCCCCTTCGCGGATTAGGCCCAACAGCAGATGCTCGGTGCCAATGTAGTTATGCCCCAGTTGGCGTGCTTCTTCCAAGGAGAGTTCTAGAACTCGCTTTGCCCGTGGCGTAAACGGAATTTCCACGGCAACAAAGCCTGATCCCCGTCCGATAATTTTTTCTACTTCAATTCGGGCATCTTTGAGATTGACGCCCATTGATTTCAGCACCTTGGCGGCCACTCCAGTGCCTTCGCCAATCAGACCCAAGAGGATCTGCTCGGTTCCAACAAAGTTGTGACCTAAACGGCGGGCCTCTTCTTGGGCCAGCATGATTACCTTAATGGCTTTTTCTGTGAAGCGTTCAAACATGGCATTTTTCCCATCACCTGCGGTCGTGCCGGTATGCTGATTTTAGCACAGGCAAAGCTTTTGGATGCCTGTATAACAGATTATAGACATCCTGAAGCTATGACTTGGGTTGATGGGCTAATTGTTAACTCTTGACTACTTTTATCTGGCTAGTGTACTGAGGAGCTTTAGTTCACCAGCCTTTTTGGGATTTATTACAAATAGTTGACTGCTGACATTCAGAGTTTTTTACTCAATCCCAAACACTTATATTTAACATATGTATTTTTTCAGGTCAAGTAAAAAATCACTATATACATTTATATTATATACTTATATAATTAGATAAGATATTCAAATATAAATAGTTGCAGCAAAGTTGCATTTTTTTGCTGAAGCCGATCGCTAGCCCCGATAATTTAAAATTAATCATCCCCAACTACTTAAAAAGCAAGTGCCAAGAGGATTTGTCCAGGCGATCGCTGATAATGGTATACCACTGGTCTAAAGTTGCTTGAAATTGGGGGTATTGTAAATCTGGGAGCCAAAGAATCAGCGCGTCCTCATCATTATCTTGGTAGTAGCGCCGACGCCGCCCAGCTGTTTTAAAGCCAAATTTTTGATATAAAGATATAGCCCCCAAGTTGGAAGCTCGCACTTCGAGGGTAGCTCGCTCCATTTTGCGATCGCAAGCTGTCTTAATGAGTGAATATAATAAAGCCGCACCCATTCCTTGACGGTGATATTGGGGATGAACCGCCAAAATTGTAATGTGGGCTTCCTCTAAAATTGACCAAAAGCAACCCATTCCCAGCAGTCTCGAATTAGAGACAGGGGAAAATAAACCCAGCAGCTCGCTGTTGGGACTGTCCAACTCTCGTTGGTAGCCCTCCATTGTCCATAGTCCGCCAAAACAGGCTTGATCAAGTTCTAACAATGCACTCAGATGCTCTGTTTTCAGTAATTGAATTTCTAAGTCTAATGAGATCACATTTATTGAATAAGATTACCGGAAAATTGGGTTTTGAAGCTACGCACTTCTAGGACGGCTTTTTCTTTGTCTTTAGGGTTGTAATCAATTCTCTGAGGATATCAGTTTTTGTTCTGCCAAAAGATTTGCAGTATTCCTCAAGAATCTTTTGCTCAAACTCTTCGAGCCTAAAATCTAATCGTTTTTTCATAAAATAGTACGTATATATAGTGTACTATATTAGCATGAAAACCCTGAAGTTCAAGTTCTATCAACACAAGCGGAATAGATATCTTAAGCGGTCAATTAATGCGGCTGGGGTAATCTATAACAAATGTATTGCTCTCCACAAACGCTACCACCGGATGTGGGGTAAACACTTGAATTGTGCAAAACTTCAGGCTCATATTGCTAAGTTGCGGAAACGTAACCCATTTTGGCAATCAGTTGGTTCTCAAGCAGTGCAAGACATTTGTCAACGCATTGAGAAAGCCTACCAATTATTTTTTAAACACAATAAAAAGGGAGTTAGACCACCAGGATTTAAGAAGGTCAAAAAATACAAATCATTCACTCTAAAGATTGCAGGATACAAATTTTTAGGTGGTAATCGAATCAAGATTGGGAATCGGATTTATCAATTTTGTCAGTCTAGAGAAATTGAGGGAACAGTCAAAACCTTAAGCGTTAAACGCACACCATTAGGTGAATTGTTTATGGTTATTGTAGTTGACGATACACCTCTTCCAGAAATCAAATTCACGACTGGTAACATAGCGGGATTTGATTTTGGGTTGAAAGTATTTTTAACCTGCTCAGATGGTTCCAAGATTGAATCTCCCCACTTCTTAAAGCAGTCTCTCAATGTCATCAAAAAAGCAAGTAGGCATCATTCCAAAAAGCTCATTGGTTCATCTAACCGAGAAGATGCGAGGAAAAACCTAGTACGCAAGTATGAGAATGTCTCTAATCGCAGGCGTGATTGGTTTTGGAAGTTAGCTTTATCCCTAACTAATAAGTTTGACGGACTCTGTTTTGAAACCCTAAATCTTAAGGGAATGCAGCGTCTTTGGGGTCGGAAAATATCAGACCTTGCCTTTGGTGAATTTCTGCAAATTCTAGAATGGGTTGCCAAAAAGAAAGGTAAGCAAGTCGTCTATGTGGACAGGTGGTATCCTTCTAGTAAGACTTGTAACAATTGTGGACACGTCCTGGAAAGTCTCTATTTGTCCGTCAGAGAGTGGCGCTGTCCTTCTTGTCAATCAGTGAATGGACGGGATGAAAACGCCGCTAAAAATATTAAAACAGTTGGGGCATCTACTGTTAGGTTAGGTGATGTCAGACAGGCACAGCCTGCAATTGCTGTTTGAGCCTATAATCCGTGTACCTTTAGGTCAGGGAGTATGTCAAAAACCCTTTGTAAACTGGGAATCAAAAGACGAACTCAAAGCCCGTAATTTGAACAAGGAAAAGTTTTATAGTTATGGTATCGACTCACCCCACTGGGGTTCAACATTCTGGAAGTCAATATTTACCTCAAAGGCGCGACACCAGCCCAAATCCATCGCCTAATCAAGAACTTTTACCCTTGACTGCCAGAGTTCATGATCATGATCTCCTGGAAATTGGTGGGTGTGATGTCACAACCCTAGTTAAGCAGTTTGGTTCACCTTTATATATTTTAGATGAAGAAACCCTGCGTTCGGCTTGTCAGCAATACCGAGATGCTTTTAAGCAATACTACAAAGGCGAATCTCAAGTATTGTACGCCTCAAAAGCTTGGAATTGTTTAGCAGTTTGTGCGATCGCCGCCTCTGAGGGTTTAGGAATCGATGTCGCATCAGGCGGTGAACTTTACACCGCGCTGCAAGCAGGTGTCAATCCTGAGAAAATCTATCTTCATAACAACAATAAATCTCGTGAAGAACTGATTTTTGCCACTGAAGTCGGTTGCACTATTGTGGTGGATAACTGGCACGAGTTACGCACTTTGGTAGAAATTGTCGAGAAGGCAAATTCCCCCTCTGTACATCCTCGATTCCTGTTGCGTCTAACCCCAGGTATTGAATGTCACACACATGAATATATCCGCACGGGGCAACTAGATAGTAAATTTGGCTTTGATCCAAGTGAGTTAGAGGAATTATTTACTTTTGTCAGAAAACAGTCTTTCCTTAACTGCGTAGGGTTACATGCTCATATTGGTTCCCAAATTTTTGAGCGCCAACCGCATCAAGATTTGGCTGCTGTCATGGTGCAGTGGCTGCGGGATGCCGCGAAATCTGGTTTAAATTTGACAGAGTTAAATGTTGGTGGCGGTTTAGGGATTAAGTATACAGAATCAGACGATCCCCCTAGCATTGAAGAGTGGGTGAAGGCGATTTGTGAAGTGATCCAAGAAACTTGTGTAGCCGAAAATCTGCCTTTGCCGAAATTGCTGAGTGAACCAGGGCGATCGCTAATTGCCACAGCTTGCGTTACTGCCTATACTGTTGGTTCATCCAAAGTTATCCCAAAAATTCGTACCTATGTGGCGATCGATGGAGGAATGTCTGACAATCCCCGCCCGATTACTTACCAATCAGTTTATCGGGCAGTGATTGCCAATAAAATGTCTTCTTCCTTAACCGAAACAGTCACAATTGCTGGTAAACATTGTGAATCAGGAGATATTCTGATTAAAAATGCCCTACTCCCAAAGACTGAACCAGGAGATATTCTCCTCGTTATGGGAACTGGTGCGTACAATTACAGTATGGCATCTAACTACAACCGCTTGCCTCGACCGGCAGCAGTTGTAGTAGCGAATGGCGAAGCAAATTTAATTTTGCAACGTGAAACTTATCAAGACTTAATTCGACAAGATCGCCTACCACAAAGACTAAAGAAATAGTCATTTGTGCCCGAAGTTCTGATGCCTGTCTTGAAAAGTGACGCTCCTGCAAACGCTCGTTCCTCTCTACCAGACGCTGCGCCAACGGCCCAAGCCGCCGCTCCGACTTGTCGCTGGGGCGGGCTGCGCCAACGGATAGCACCACAAAGAGCGAGTCCGCGTACTCCTGCAAAGAAGCAAGCTACGCCTTGGTCTCGTAGAGAGGGTCGGCTTTTGAGGCTCAGACTTCTCTGTTGGTCATTAAGAGCCACTGCCTTGCTCTGCTCAAGAGAGTTAAAGCAAGTGGCGTTCATTAGCCAGGAACTAATTACAAATGACTAATGACTAATGACTAATGACTAATGACTAATGACTAATGACTAATGACTAACTGTAATTAGAGGCAAAAGTGTAATCCAGATGTCATGAGAGATTGGTGGAAGCAATGGCTGACAAACCTAGGATGGTCACAGTCCTTGCTACTTGGGACTCTGGATATTGTCTTAGTGCTGGCGCTGACGTACATCATACTAGTTATTATTAGTGAGCGCCGGACACTGTGGATGGTGCGGGGGTTTATTATCTTAATGCTAGCCTCAGCACTAAGTGGCAGATTAGGACTACTTCTGCTAAGTTTTGTACTGGAAAAGTTGGTGATTGGTTGTGCTGTGGCGATGGCAGTTGCTCTACAGTTAGAGTTTCGGCGGTTTTTGGAGCAATTGGGGCGTGGCGAATTCCGCCAGTTGTTTCAACCCGACCGTTTGGCGATCCCCAAATCTGATAGTGTAATTGATGAAATTGTCGAGGCTGTTAAAGAATTGTCAAAAAACCGTATTGGAGCTTTACTAATTTTGGAAACCACAGGGCCAATTGATGAGCGAGATTTTTCTGTGCCAGGAGTAAAGCTAAATGCGGAAGTTTCTAAAGAACTGATCCAAACAATTTTTCAGCCGAAAACTTTGTTACACGATGGAGCGACATTGATTCGTGGCTCACGCATTGTGTCATCGGGTATAATTTTACCACTTTCGGGACGCACAGCCTCGCGCCAGTTGGGAACACGCCACCGGGCGGCAATGGGAATTACTGAGCGGGTCGAAAATTGCATTTGTGTCGTTGTATCTGAAGAAACGGGTTCCATTTCCTTGGCGGAACGGGGAACCTTAAATAGACCACTGACGATTAAAAAGCTGAAAGAGTCATTAGAGGCTCTTTTGTCCCCAACCGTCGATAGGGAAGCTGTTGCTCCTGGTTTATTGAGTTTTGTTCATCAGATAGGTGGGAAGACACTAGCACTAGTTTCACGTTTACTCAGATTACCATCGACCGCTTCTCGAGATAAAAAATGACAGGACAACAAACTAAACTGCAAGATTTGCCTACTGACTTAAAACGAGAACTATTGCCCCAGCACGTTGCGGTGATTATGGATGGCAATGGTCGATGGGCTAAACGTCAGGGTTTACCCCGGATTATGGGTCATAAGCGAGGAGTAGATGCTCTCAAGGATTTACTTCGCTGTTGTCAGGATTGGGGAATTCAGGCGCTGACAGCTTATGCTTTCTCGACAGAGAACTGGAAAAGACCGCAGGAAGAGGTGGATTTTTTGATGACTCTGTTTCAAAGAGTTTTGCGCCAAGAACTCCGGGAAATGGTCGAAGAGAATGTGCAAATTAAGTTTGTGGGAAATTTGCAAGACTTACCACGATCGCTCCAACAAGAAATATCCCGTTCAATGGCAGAAACCAAGGATAATCGCGGTATCCGCTTTTCCGTAGCAACTAATTATGGCGGACGCCAGGAGATTTTACAAGCTTGTCAGGCGATCGCCAAGCTTGTTCAGCAAGGTTTGCTACAACCCGATGAAATTGATCAACAGGTGTTTGAGAGCCACTTGTACACAGCCGGAATTGCTGACCCAGATTTGTTAATTCGCACAAGTGGAGAAATGCGCCTCTCAAATTTCCTTCTCTGGCAAATGGCTTATGGGGAAATTTACATCACGGATACTCTGTGGCCCGATTTTAACCGTGCTGAGTTTCACCGCGCCTTGTGTGCCTACCAGCAACGGGAGCGGCGGTTTGGGAAAGCCTAAAATAGTGCTGAGTAAGAAGTAATTCACTAAGGAAAAAGATGTTCTTTTGTATTAACTCTTCTACTCAGAACTCATAACTGGGCATTCAGTTGTGGGAATACCCACCTGACAACAGAGGCATCGCACTACACGATCGCTGATCGCTGGCTATACTTTGCTGCGAACCAAGTTCAACAGTTTACCCTGAACAGATTCCAAAATAAAATCTCGGATGTAATTACTGGCATTGAGAATTTCCACGCCAATCAACTCTCCGGCTGCATTCAGTTCAGCAGTGACATTTGGACTAATTTCAATACTTGCTGATTCTGGCTCTTCGGAGATTAGCAGATGAAGAATATCCTCTTCTTTGAAGTAGTTTATTTGTGGCAATTGTTGCTTGATGTCAGACATTTGTGATCAACCGTCCGGTTTTTAGACGAAATCGAATTTGTTGTCGATATCGTTCGCTGGAGAAGCGTAGGATATTTTCAATCAGATCAAGATCAAAGCCTCTTCCGCTTGCACAGTAACGAAGATAGGATGTCCAAATAATCTCAGGCATTGGTTCATGATTAGCGGTTGTTGTCACCCACTATTATTCCTGCGATCGCCCTCCTCCCTTTTCAACCGCAATTGCATCTTTCGACAATGGTAGCGATCGCTATCAACTTTTACGGTGAATGGTACTTCGCACTTTCTTATGGCCCTGAAAACACGGCTTGTTCTATATCATCGCGACTAAGGGAATATTTGAATGAGCGTTGGATATCTTGTCCATTTTCCCCGGATTGGACATATCGCACTACGATTTGCTCAACATCAAGCCATAGTTCAGCTTGCCAACTAGGCCGCTGCACCCGCCAGCAATGCCTCTGTGTATCGTCTTGTTGACAGCCTTGCTCTTTTAGCCACTGTTCAATTTGTGGCAGGGGATGATTATATAGGGGGGTATCAGAAGGAAGAAGAGGCATAGGAATTTTGGATTTTGGATTTTGGACTTTCCTGGGGAACGCTACGCGTAGCTTGCTTCTCCTAAGGAGTACGGCTACACTCAGTCGAACGATTTTGGATTAGAGAATTTTTTAATTTTTAATGATCATAGGGATAGTTGGTTGCGACACATGGATAATGTGCTGTTGTACAGATGGAGTTGGCTGTAGCAAATGGGTTTGGAAAGCAGCCTCGCCACGAGTTAAGCCGATGGCAACTGCTAATAACAGACAACCTACAAATGTTAACACCAGCATAAATAAAGCAAAGATTTCGCCAGATGAGAGGGGGCGATCGCTGGGATCGAGGTAAGCTGATTTTGACCATTCATCGGAACGCGAAACGGGATGATTCAAATCAGCAGGTGCTTGAATCACTCCAAAGCGGGAATAGCCAATTTTTAAATCGTACCTTAACCGACGTTCTGGATGGCTAAGGGTGGCGTAGGCTTCGTTGATTTGCTGAAATTTGGGAGTGGCGATCGCAGTAGGCAAATCTGTAGTATCAGGATGATAGCGTTTGCTCAGTTGGCGATAAGCGCGGCGAATGTCGATTACCGATGCCGAGGGATGCAGTCCTAGCAGGGAGTAATAAGTTGGTTTACTGCTTTGTGGTATTGCCCCGTTGTGATTCACGGCTGTTTGAGTCACTTTGGTCAAAGATATTTTTTATATTATGAACTCTATTCAGTTTACTAACCTGTTTTTGGGCTTTTTTCCATCGCCGAGAAGCCTTGATTCTTTTCTTCAAATTAGGCGAACGTTTTCGGCGCTTAACTTTACTCAAGCGTTTAATTCAGATATAAAGAGGGTGTTTTCCAGCCAGAGGCTGAAAACGAGATTTTAAAGCTACCCTATGGATTGCAGCTACCATCCGTGCAATATGACGATTCATAAGTATTAGAACGCTTACCGAAGAGTGCATAGCGATGATCGCGGATTTGTTCGTAAAAGCGATCGCCTGCCCATTTCATCCCCGGTAAGGCTCGGTAAGCGTTTACAAATATACTTCCTGCTGGCAATAACCGCCCAATCTCTTCTGCTGCATTACTACCTTGCCAACGTCTGTGAGGTTCATTGCCATCAATTAAAATCACCCCCTGTTCACAATCTTGGGCTGTAATTCCCCAGTGTAAGAGTGTCTGCTCATCTTGCATGGGAGCATAGCGAAATAAATTTCCCTTGTCTAAGGTTTCTAGCAATTGCACTAGAGTAACGCAGAGATTACAATTCCCGTCGTAGATTATGTAGTAATTCATAGAAATAACGGCTTTTTTGCAATTGACTTGTCAGATGTGTATGGGCGTGGTCAACAAAATACCAGACAATCACCCATCTTACCAACTGGAGAGCAAAAAATTTAATTTCCGAACGTACAGCCAGAGTAAAGATCAAACCAGCAAGATAGAAGTAACAACTGTCAAAGTAAATATTGGAATCCGGTGTTAACGCATAGCTGTACAGAGATTGTTAGTACAGATAATATAAATAAGGAGAGTGTCAAGAAAGAAATTTGGCATATACGTGGATTCGGGAGAAATTTGGGGTGTCTACACTTGGTGTTAACATTGACCACATCGCCACTATCCGACAAGCACGCCGGACGGTGGAACCAGACCCAGTGGCGGCGGCGGTACTGGCAGAATTAGGGGGTGCAGATGGGATTACGGTGCATCTGCGCGAAGATCGGCGGCATATCCAAGATAGAGATGTGCTGCTGTTGCGGCAAACAGTGCGATCGCATCTTAATTTAGAAATGGCTGCTACAGATGAAATGCTAGCGATCGCTCTCGATATCAAACCAGATTATGTAACTTTAGTCCCTGAAAAGCGCGAAGAAGTCACAACAGAAGGCGGACTAGATATTATCGGGCAAATTGTTAGAATAAGTAAGATTGTCGATAAATTGCAAAGCGCTAGCATTCCAGTTAGTTTATTTATCGACGCAGAGCTACCACAAATCGAAGCATCTGTCAAGGTGAAGGCGCGATTTATTGAATTGCATACCGGACAATATGCTGAGGCTAAGGATGAAACAAATCGCCAGCGAGAATTAGCCGTATTAGCTAAAGGCTGTGAACAAGCGATTAAAGTTGGATTGCGAGTCAATGCTGGTCATGGACTCACCTACTGGAACGTCTATCCGGTGGCTGCGCTTCCAGGCATGGAAGAACTGAATATCGGTCATACCATCATCAGTCGGGCAGCATTAGTCGGTATAGAAAGGGCAGTCCGTGAGATGAAACAAGCTATAAGAGGGAATGGGGAATAGGGAATAGGGAATTGGGCAATTCAATTTTGGATTTTGGATTTGAGATTTTGGATTAAATTTCAATCTAAAATCTCAAATCTAAAATCTAAAATTCTTACTCCCCACTCCTTTAAACTGAGGGATTGTCTCTGCGAAATCTAGAAATTGGGATCAAATCTTCAGCAAGAACTTCTATGAGCGCAACACAATCTAACAACCTGCCGCTTTGGGTACAAGATAGAGATAAGGTGATAGCAGAAAGCACTGATGTCGAGTGGCGCGATCAAACACCGCCTGATTATTCTCGTTCAAACGAGAATCTCGCCCAAGAAAGTAACTACAATCACCTTGAAGGTACACTGGAAGCGATCGTACAAAACTTAGTACGAACCTTTGAGATGGAGGTATCCTTCAAAGCTAACCCGCAACAGTGGCTGTCTATTGTGAATGACAAGTTTCGTGTGAGTACCAATGGTGGAGTAGAGTACACAGCAGCAGATGTATCAGCCCAAGGTACTTACAATTTATTTATGGCTGATTCAGAACATTACAAGGCTTCAGAAGAAACCTTTGAATCATCCGGAAAACTCTTCTACACAACATTTCCCCAAGGATTTCCTTGGGAAGTGGTGGAAGTTTTTTCAGGGCCACCAAATGTGACATTCAAATGGCGGCATTGGGGACATTTTAATGGAGAATATAAAGACCATGCACCGACTGGAGAGACAGTAGAAATTATCGGCATGAGCATTGCAAAAGTTAGCGATGACTTGAAGATTGTTTCCTTAGAACACTACTTTGACAATAGTCTGTTCTTGGAAAAGCTAACATCTGGTGGCAAACAGACAAAAGCTGAAAACCAGAGAAGTGCTTGTCCGTTCAGTTCTTGGTTCAAGAAATCCCCCAAAAGTTAGTTTTTAGGGGTACAGATTGTAGCACTGTACCCTTAAATTATTTACATAGACAATCAAAGGATGAAAATGCAAACATACTATTACGTTTTGGCCAGTCAACGCTTTCTTCTTCAAGAAGAACCGATACACGAAGTTATCAAAGAGCGCACCCGTCACTACCACGAGCAAGAAAAACAAATAGATTTTTGGTTGGTTGAGCAACCAGCTTTCTTGGAAACACCGCAGTTTACAGAGCTAAAGGCGAAGTGTCCCCAACCAGCAGTAGCGATTATTTCCACTAATCCCCAATTTATTACTTGGTTAAAACTGCGTTTAGAGTACGTCATCACTGGTGAATTCCAGGCTCCTTCTGAGACAATACCAGATGCCTTGGCATCGTTGGCTACTGTTTCCTGATCTAAGTATTGAGTTAGGGGACAGGTTACAGGTGACAGGTAATACAGAACGCGAACCGCCATGCCCTATTCCCTCAAAAGTATCTGGTAATTCGGCTTTGTCAGATACCCCGCCCCTTGTGGGCGGCCTTTTAACTCAGCATTCTTCATTGAGACAGAGGGCAGTATTCCGGGAGCATCTGAGTGAAAAAAAATATACCAGATGAGAAACAAGACTCTTGCTGCCTCTCCGTGGGTTCGGAGTGGGTTGGGGTGAGGTTTTACAAGGCTTTTTACGAAAATGAGATGCTCCCAGTATTCCTCCTGCAATAACTGCCCTCTGTCTTCTGCCTTCCTCAAATTAGACTTTACAAACATTATCTTAAGTTTTACAGCGTAGAACGTAGGAATTGAGCGATCGCTTAACAATGACGCAAGAATTCTCTGGGCTGGCACAATGGAAGTAAACTTTACCTACAAGACTTACCTACTCTGCCTCCTGGTATTTTTTAGTTCGTCAAATTCACGTTCAACTTACAATCTTGCTGCCACTTGCCCACTTTTTTACACCATCCCCAGTCTTTGTATATTCCCAACTCCTGACTTGGAATTTACTACGCTGTTACACTGAAGGGCTCAACTTTGGATCACATAGAAGCGATCGCAGAAAAGTTCAATTAACGCAGGTTCAAAAAGCAAGGTTATGATCATTAATGCATTAATCTAGCTTGGGTCTAATAATAAATAAGTTGGCACAAATAAACCTCCATACTGCGGAGACGATTAATTGCCTCCGTAGAGCAGTCAAAATCATTAAACTATAGACTTTGGGCTATAGACTCTTGAAAATGGACTGTTAGGTGCTATATCCAACTAAAATCAGCCGTTGTACAAATTTCCACAAGGATAATTGAAGTGACTAGGACTAATTCAGACTTTCTTGCCTCCACTGATCCGGCGATCGCGGAGTTAATCAACGACGAACTACAGCGTCAGCGAGACCACTTGGAGTTGATTGCTAGTGAAAACTTTACCTCTGCTGCTGTACTGGCGGCTCAAGGTTCGGTACTGACAAATAAATATGCCGAGGGATTACCTGGTAAACGCTACTATGGCGGTTGTGAGTTTATCGACAAAATCGAGCAACTAGCGATCAACCGCGCTAAACAGATATTTGGTGCTGCTCATGCGAATGTGCAACCGCATTCTGGCGCACAGGCCAATTTTGCAGTATTCCTATCGCTGCTGCAACCAGGGGACAAAATTATGGGGATGGATTTGTCTCATGGAGGACATCTCACCCACGGTTCACCTGTAAATGTCTCAGGTAAGTGGTTTCAAGTTAGCCACTACGGTGTCAGCGAACAAACAGAACAACTTGACTACGACCAAATTCGGGAGCTGGCGCTGAGGGAGCGTCCTAAGCTGCTGATTTGTGGTTATTCGGCTTATTCCCGTATAATTGACTTTGAAAAGTTCCGTAGCATTGCTGATGAAATCGGCGCTTACTTACTTGGCGATATTGCCCACATTGCTGGTTTAGTTGCTAGTGGGCTTCATCCTGATCCCATTCCTCATTGTCATGTAGTAACAACAACTACACATAAGACTCTACGCGGCCCTAGAGGTGGTTTAATCTTGACCAGCGACGCAGAACTAGGTAAAAAGCTAGATAAAGCTGTTTTTCCTGGCAACCAAGGCGGGCCATTGGAACACGTCATTGCTGGTAAGGCAGTAGCTTTTGGAGAAGCCCTGAAGCCTGAGTTTAAAACCTATTCTGCCCAAGTGATTGAAAATGCTCGAACTTTGGCAGAACAACTGCAAAATCGGGGTTTAAAACTAGTGTCAAATGGCACTGATAACCACTTGATGCTCGTGGATTTACGTTCTATTGGGATGACGGGTAAGCAAGCGGATCAGCTAGTTAGTACAGTGAATATTACTGCTAACAAAAATACAGTTCCCTTTGATCCGCAGTCGCCATTTGTGACTAGTGGACTGAGGTTAGGTTCGCCGGCAATGACCACGCGGGGCTTAGGAGTAGCAGAATTTACCGAGATTGGTAATATTATTAGCGATCGCCTGCTTTCTCCAGATTCCGACGTAGTTACCAAAGATTGTCGGCAACGGGTAGCAGCATTGTGCGATCGCTTCCCCTTATATCCTCACCTGGAAATTCCTGTACCAGCACTAGCATAGGGCATAGGGCATGGGGCATGGGGCATGGGGCATTGGGCATTGGCTATTGGGCATTGTTCAATAATCAATAGTTCTTCCTCCCCTGCCTCCCCACTCCCCACTCCCCACTCCCCACTCCCCACTCCCCACTCCCTCTCTCTCCCTTTACCCAATGAGTGCAGAAATTATTTGTGTTGGTACTGAACTGCTGCTAGGAGATATCCTCAACGGCAATGCTCAATATCTCGCCCAACAATTAGCGCAACTAGGTATCCCCCACTACTATCAAACAGTGGTTGGGGATAATCCAGAACGGTTGAAGCAAGTTATAGAAATTGCTATTTCCAGAGCGCAAATTCTCATTTTCACTGGTGGACTCGGCCCGACACCAGATGACCTCACCTGCGAAACGATCGCCGATTTTTTTAAAGTCCCCTTGGTAGAACGCTCTGACATCATCGAAGACATAATCCAGAAATTCGGCCAACGTGGTCGAGTTATGTCACCAAGTAATCGCAAGCAAGCTTTGATTCCCCAAGGTGCAGAAATTCTACCCAACCCGACTGGAACAGCACCCGGTATCATTTGGCAACCCCGCCCTGAAATCACGATTTTTACCTTTCCCGGTGTTCCCAGTGAAATGCATCCGATGTGGGAAGAAACAGCCGTCCCCTTTCTCAAAAGTCAAGGTTGGGGTAAAGAAATTATTTACAGCCGGAGTTTAAAATTTTGGGGTATTGGTGAATCGGCTTTGGCGGAAAAAGTTGCTTCCTATTTGAAGTTGCCAAATCCCACAGTAGCCCCTTATGCAGGTAAGGGGGAAGTCAGATTGCGAGTTTCTGCTAAAGCAACTTCAGAAGCAGCAGCAGAAGCCCTAATTGCGCCCATTGAGAAACAAATTAAAGAAATTGCCGGACTAGATTTTTACGGCATCAATAATGATACTCTTGCTACCGTGGTCGGTCAGTTGTTGCGGGCATCAAAAGAAACGCTTTCGGTGGCAGAATCTTGCACTGGTGGCGGTTTAGGGCAAGTGTTGACTGATATTTCTGGGAGTTCTGACTACTTTTGGGGTGGAGTAATTTCTTATGACAATTCGGTGAAGGTTGGACTACTGGGGGTTAACCCAGAAGATTTAGATAAATTTGGGGCGGTAAGTGCTACCGTTGCAGAGCAAATGGCAATTGGAGTCAAAACCCGCCTTGCAACAACTTGGGGATTGAGTATCACTGGTATTGCTGGCCCAACTGGAGGCACAGATACTAAGCCGGTGGGTTTAGTTTACGTTGGTTTAGCTGGGCCAAAGGATGAAGTCGCAAGTTTTGAGTATCAGTTTGGTACAGTGCGAGGTCGAAATTTAATTCGTCATGTGAGTGCGAATGCAGCGTTAGATAATCTGCGGCGGAAGTTGTTGACGAGGTAGGAGGTATGTTAAGTTTGTCATACGATTTGTATGACAAGCGAACCTAACGATGCGAATTAATACGCGATTAGATGAAGAGTATGTTGATAAACTAGCTTAGGATTTGTGTAAAAATAACCTGAGCAATTTTTGTGTGAAAGCTAGATTTAGCAAGCTATTCCAAATAAATTTTGTACAACTTATTTTTACATGATGCCTTACATCCAACAGCAGACTAATCAGGCAGTAACAGATGTGATTAAGTCTGCCCTTGAATTATATTACCAGCAGCTTCACCAGCAACAAAAGAATGCATTGTCAATGCTGACCCAAACAGGCTTTATCGGTTGTGGTGAGGCAGATTCGGATCTGTCTGTAAATTATAAGTCAATTTTGAGAGATGGCTTGAAAGCTAAGTATGATTATCGTTGATACTGGGCGACGCTACACCGCATGAAAAAGCCCAGCCATTACACAAATACTACAAAAAATTTTGGCGCTAAAACCCTTGATTTATCGTTAAACAGTTACTTGGCGATTATCCAAGTGAGCTACTACAATCCTCAATAAAAGCCTTACACAACAATACTTTTGAGCTATTCCTAGTTTTCTGTTCCAATGATTCTCATACCCCGTAGTACGCGATAGCTTGAAATAACTCTAGAAAAATTTAATTAATCCATAAGCAAAATTTAATATTAACCTAACTCACACTTGTTGAATTTTATGATGAACTGTAGAGCGTAGGTAGAGGATTACAGTTTTAATTTCTTACCAAAAATACTGTAGTTCCCTGTTATAGCAACTGATGCTAATACTGGCATTTGTCGGGCAGCTTATATTATATTTGGAATGTTTTGAGAGGTTTGGAAGTTTCAATAAGAACAGAATTCCCATGACTCTTTACTGCTCTTAATGCCTTCTTACATATTTAAAGTTTTGCCTTTAATTTGCTCTAGCTCTACATTTTTCAGCGTTTTGTGCAAACTATTGATTGATCAATAACCTTTTTCATGCCAGTTTTTGAGCTGAGAGAAGGTGATTTATAATCACCAGTTTGACAGTTGATTTGCATTTGATATGGTGTGGAACCGGAAATTAATTTGAAGGAGCAAGATATGGCTTTTTATCCTAATCGTCAATTGACCCATTTGGCAAGTTCAATTTCTGTACTTGCCATCACAATTGGTTTAGTAGCAGGTCAATCTGCTACTCAGATATCTCTAGCTCAGACCGTAGTTAATGGTGTAGGTGCAAGCACTGTAAATCCTTTATTTGCAGGTTTAAAAACACTCTATCCGAACATCACATATTCTCCAGTTGGTAGTGGCGCAGGATTAACAGCTTTTTTCACTCAAACCCCACCATCGGGTACTCCTGGCCCAATATCTTTTGCAGCTAGTGACGACCCTGTAGCAGGTACAGAAACAGTTAGTGGCGGTCGTGGCTCTTACGTCCAAGTGCCTGTGATCGGTGTTGGAATCACATTAGCTTATAACGCTAGTGGTCTTACTATACCAGCAGGTGGAATCAAGCTTTCACGAGCTAGTTACTGTGGTATTTTGAACGGTAGCATCACGAATTGGAACAATACCAGCATTAGTGCAGATAACGGCGGTGCAATAATTGCAATTCTACCCATCAAAGTTGTACATCGTACTGACTCAAGTGGTAGCACTTTTGTTTTAACTAGTCATCTCAATACTGCATGTAAGCCTGCTGCAACTCCAGGTATTCCAGCAGCTGATGTATGGAAAAAAGGAGCGGGTACAACTGTTAGTTGGCCAAGTACTTTCATTGGCGCTAGTGGTGGTGGTGGTGTAGCCACTGCGATCGCAACTACTAAAGGTGCTATTGGTTATGTAGATAGTGCTACCCGTTTAAGCAAAAGTCTACCTGCGGCAGTCTTACGTAACAAGTCAGGTAATTACACTGCTCCCTCAACATCTGCAATTACAGAGGCTCTTCTAGGTGGAACTATCGTAAAATACGGTGCTAATCCCAATAACAGGCTGATTAGAATTGATAATTTGAACGATCCAACCCGTCCACTTGCTTATCCCATTTCCACAGCAACTTATTTCTTGTTTTATGACATATATTCAGATGCTAGCATAGCAAGTGGTATTAAAACCTTGATCACCTTGGCTTTGGGATCAGCTGGGGATACTTTCGTTACATCTCTCGGATATGCTCCTCTTCCCGCACCCATTAAAACTGTGTCTACAGGTGTTGTAAATACTTGCGTAAATACTGTTTATGGTACTTCTCCTTGCACCCCTTAGGTTTATAAATTGACCTAGCAGCCTGCTTTTCCTCGGTTTGAGCGATCAGTATTGCAGGTCGCTACCAAAAATCCCTCTTCCAGATTGGTTGAGGGATTTTTGGTAATTTTTCTGCTTTGCCATTCACGGTTAACACCACCGGTTGTCCAGTTTCCTTCATTAGCTGAATAAATTTAGAAGTATTGCGCTTGAAGCTTGAGAGGGAGTGAATATCTCGAACAATGTTCAGCATGACTTTGATTATGCATTAAATTTGCACTAAATATAATGCTAGCATTCATATTATTTCATCAGATTAGTAATATTTGACACATTTAACTATTTGCCATCAGCCATCTCATACTTACCCATCAGCACAATTAATCACGGGATCGCTTGCTGTATCCTTGACAATTTGTTACAAAAGTACAAATAACTTCTAGAGACCCAAAACCACATGTTCGGCGGACTTACTGGTTTACAAGATCCTAAAGGCACAGATTGGGGAGAGCGGATGCTCAACACAGTCGCCAGCCAAACGATTCGCCACCTGTTTACCCAAAGCGAGTCAGTAGAAGTCTTTGTGCGCTGCTACCCCTCCAGCAAACTCTTGCAAGGCAGCATTGATAGCTTTAAAATGAGCGGTCGTGACTTGGTGATTCGGAAAGATTTCGCGGTAGAGGAGATGTCTTTTGAAACCGATGCGGTGGCTATTGACTTCGGCTCAGTTTTAAAGGGCAAACTCAATCTTAAGCAACCCACTCAAGCGATCGCTCAGGTAATTCTATCAGAAGCAGGCATCAACCAAGCCTTTAATGCGGAACTGGTCAAAAAGCGCCTGCTTAATCTCACCGTACCATCCCTGACAGCATTATCTGGCGGTGAACCAGTCTCCTTTACCGAAGTTCAGGTACAGCTATTACCTGAAAATCGGTTGCAGCTTGTAGCAAAAGCAGATTTAAACAATGGCGAACTCGTGCCCCTGAGTATGACCTTAAGCATAGGCATTGAAAGGCGGCGGCGGGTTTCTTTCAAAGATCCGAAAATTGAACTTGACCAAGTGCCACAAGCGCAACGGGAAATTTCGCAAACCTTGAGCGTGGCGCTGGTAGAAATTTTGGATAATATGGTCGATTTGGATCGTTTTGACTTGGATGGCGTGAAAATGCGGCTAAACCGATTAGAAACTGAAGGTCAAAAACTTATTTTCAGTGGATATGCTGAAATTGAACGTATTCCACATAGCGCTTGACATAAAATAATCACGCAAAAACGCCAAGAAAAGTAAAGCTTTAAACAAATTAAATACCGCCTAGATGATTCTAGGCGGTAGTTTAAATCTTTAGATTTTGAAGGAAGTTAGGAGTTATTAATTATGGGTTGTATTAATTTTTTTTATCACTCCTAACCGGAGGCGGAGCGTCTCCGGCTCCGCTCCTAACTCTCTACCGTCCCACACCTACATATTGGAATCCAGCGCGTACCAGTGTTTCGGGGTCGAGGAAGTTACGACCGTCGATGATAACGGGGTGGGCCATCAATTTTGCCATCTTCACATAGTCAAGAGTGCTGAACTGCTGCCATTCGGTGACAAGTACTAAGGCATCGCAGCCATCAGCTAGTCTTTCGGCATCGGTTTCGACTAGCACACCAGAAAGCCCATGACGTAGACCTGTTTGGGAAACAATCGGGTCGTAGGCTTTGACTTTGGCTCCCAGTCGGTTTAGCTGCTCAATTAGGTTGAGGGCTGGGGCATCGCGCAAGTCGTCGGTATCTGGCTTGAAGGTCAGTCCGAGTAGTCCGACTGTTTTGCCTTTGAGAATTTTCAGAACTTGTTGGAGTTTCTCCAGAGCAATCAACCTCTGGCGCTCGTTGACACTGACAGCAGCCTTCAGTAGCTGGGCTTCATAGCCATAGTCATCAGCAGTGTGAATCAGAGCTGAGACATCTTTGGGGAAGCACGAACCACCCCAACCAATACCAGCTTGTAAAAACTTGTTACCAATGCGCGAATCTAAACCAATACCTTTGGCTACTTGGGTAATATCAGCACCGACGCGATCGCAAATATTAGCAACTTCGTTAATAAAACTAATCTTAGTGGCTAAAAAGGCATTAGCGGCGTATTTGATCATCTCCGCCGAACTCAGGTCTGTTGCCAAAATTGGCACAGGAGGTAAAGATTGATCCTCAGCGTACTTGCGTTCCACAATTGGGGCATACAGTTGTTGCATTAACGCTACTGCCCTTTGACTATTGCCTCCTAGTACAATGCGATCGGGGTTGAAGGTGTCGTGAACTGCCGAACCTTCGCGTAAAAACTCTGGATTGCTGATTACATCAAACTGGGCTGCAATCTCAGGTAATTTCTGCTCAATCGCTACCCCACCTGCGGTTACTAGTGTTTTCTGCCGTTCAGCAATCCCATCTAGAACAAGCATCCGCACCCAGTCACCTGAGCCAATGGGTACTGTAGATTTA
Organism: Nostoc sp. S13; assembly: GCF_029379315.1. Lineage (GTDB taxonomy): Bacteria > Cyanobacteriota > Cyanobacteriia > Cyanobacteriales > Nostocaceae > Nostoc. Next base: position 6,914 of record NZ_JAQYWQ010000084.1, on the reverse strand, counting down.
TTCACTATGACTTTATAACCACCGTTGAGATTTTCCCCAATCCCACGGGCTACAGCTTCGACGTAACGAGTATCACTTTCACCAGTGGGTAAAGGTGGTGTTCCCACAGCAATAAACAGAATTTCCCCGTGGGAAACTCCAGCAGCGAGATCACTAGTAAAATGAATCTTCTCTGTTTGAATCGCAGACTGTATAATTTCTGAGAGTCCCGGCTCAAAAATTGGGGACTGCCCAGACTTCATTAACTTAACTTTTTCTTCGTTGTTATCTACGCAAATTACATCATGCCCAATATGAGCCAAGCAAGCACCTGTAACTAAACCAACGTAACCAGTACCAATCACGCAAACACGCATTTTTTAACTCCTCACTTTTTTCGGGTTAGTTTTCAAAAAGAAGTTCTCAATTTAACACTTACACACTGCCAGGAAACTCAGCCACTAAGCATACTAGCTAGCGATAGGGTGAGCCTGCATGAAAATTCAGAGCGACGCTAGACGCTACTTAGGTGGTTGAATTATTGACATCGCTTTGAATGCGATCGCTAAAATCTTCTATTGTTAGTTTTAGCCCCTCTTGCAGAGCAATGGTAGGTTCCCAATTTAACCAAGTTTTCGCCTTTGTAATATCAGGCTGGCGACGTCGGGGATCGTCCGAAGGTAGTGGCTCGAACTTAATTTGCGCGTCCGGGTTGATCATGTTTTGCACAGCTTGTGCCAATTGTAAAATCGTGTATTCACCAGGATTGCCCAGGTTTACTGGGCCAATGTAGTCGCTATTCATGAGGCGGATGAATCCTTCTACCAAATCGGAAACGTAGCAGAAACTACGAGTTTGCGAACCATCACCGTACACGGTTAAAGGAGTACCCCGCAAGGCTTGAACTATAAAGTTGCTCACCACCCGACCATCGTTTTCCAACATTCTCGGCCCGTAGGTGTTGAATATCCGAACAACTCGAATATCAACTTTATTTTGCCTGTAGTAATCAAATGCTAGAGTTTCAGCAATTCTTTTACCTTCGTCATAGCATGAACGTATCCCAATCGGATTGACGCTACCCCTATACTCTTCAGGTTGGGGATGAACTTCTGGATCTCCGTATACTTCGCTAGTTGAAGCCAAGAAAAACCTAGCTTTCACACGTTTAGCCAGCCCCAACATATTCAGCGTTCCGATTACGTTAGTTTTAACGGTTTTAACTGGGTTGTACTGGTAATGTATCGGTGAAGCAGGACAAGCTAAATGATAAATTTGATCCACTTCTAACCGAATTGGTTCGGTTATATCGTGGCGGATCAGTTCAAAGTACGGATGACCTAACCATTTAACGATGTTGCGTTTATGACCAGTGTAAAAATTATCCAAGCATATTAATTCATGCCCATCGCTCATTAGTCGGTCGATGAGATGGGAACCAATAAACCCAGCACCGCCCGTCACCAAAATTCTCATAGTTTCCCAGTTACTTACAAAATTTTCAGTAGCTATTGCACTTACTTTTAGATTACCCAGCTTGGAGACAAAAATACAAAACGAAAAAAAAGAACAAGGCTCAATCAAAAAGTGTTGTTGAACTTACTTATTTTTATCCGGTTGTAGTTTTGTAACATTTTTACCTTTTTGCTTAACAATTTAATTAGCAAAATAACAAATTTAGTCTCAAAGTTGTCAGTTTTCCACCTAAAGTTCATCAAATCTTCAATAAAATAGAGCGTTTTTATGGTTATTACTGTTCTCAATGGGATGCAAAGTCGCAGGGAATAGGTTGAAATTCGTCAAATTTCAAGGTCTTACAATAGACTTATCCGGAAATGAGAACTTTATTTGGCTGAAACCTAGCTCTGGAGAGGGTTTTAGAGGTTCCTGTTTTATATAAGCTAAAAAGCCAGCTATGTAAGGGTTTCAGCTATTTTGAGGTTTATTTGTGGATAAGTCTAATTATCCAAATATTTGCAATAGTCAAGTTGTGGCGTGTTTGCTAACATTCCACCCTCTACTTAAGTGCAGAGGCTCAGATTATTTCACGAAATTCCTCCTACAAAACTTTGGTAGGGACGTACATCTGTACATCCCTACAGTCGATTCATTTGTTGCCAAGATTTTTATCAATGCGATGCCTCTGGGGGGCTACGCCAATGTAGCCCAATTGCACTCAATCATACAGCAGATGTAATGCTGCTAACCGTCTTAGACATAACTAGATTTGTGGTTTGAGTACGCTGCGGTTCTCCAAGCATGACAATGGAGCAAGTGAGTTGTCTGGCTAACTGGGTTGTGACATCGCTAATGGCTAACCCTCCAGGACTGGTACGATTACGTATAAAAGGTAAAACTACTAAATCATATAATCGTGCTGCCTGCAAAATTGCTTGAGCAACATTTTCATGAGCGATAATTTGAATTTCTGGGGTATTGGTCAAAGCTAATTTAGATACCATTAGGGAGAGATGCGATCGCCGCCAAGCAATTTTACTGGAACTAGTGCGGCGATCGCACACATTCAGCACAGTAATGTGGCTCTGATTTGCCTCTGCCAACATCTGGGCAAATTGTACAGGCTGTAATGTCGGTGATGTTAAGTTTTCTACTGGTACTAAGATGCGCTGAATTTTTTTCGGTGATTCTACTAGACGTGTCACCGCTACAGGACAATGGGATGCCCAAAGCACACCATCAATCACATTCCCAAATAAACGCGCTCGTAACCCAGTCCGTTTACCCCAACCCATAACAATTAAATTAGCCTTTTGTTCACGAGCAGCTCTGCTAATTCCCTGAGCAAAGGCATCATCAATTCGCAGCATTGGTTCTGCGGCCACGCCCAATACTCGACTGTGTGCCGTGGCTTTGGTTAATAACCGCTCACTCCGTTCTAGAGACACTTCTAACTGCGGTGCATCCATGTGGGCGGCAGCAGTAGCGATCGCCAGGGGTATAATTTTGCCATGAGACTGATGCGCTAATAAGGCCGCCATTTCAATCAAATACTGCTCGGTCTGAGGATTATACACAGGTACGACTATAGTAAAAGCACTGTCTGTTTCTGGTGCGTTCTGGTCAGGTAGGGTTGGTACTCGATCTGCCACTGGCGAGGAATTCAAACCAATAGCTATTCGACTGGTGATTAATGGCCCCAAGGTTGATGTGACAAGCATTAAGACAATGACGCTGTGTAATACTTCTAGTGGCAGCAACTGGGCCCGATATCCGACTAACGTTGCTGCTAAAGTTGTACCAACCTGGGGAAGTGATAGCGACCATATAGTTAGCATTTCTTGCCAGCTATAGCGGTAAACTAGTTTTGTCAACAAAGCGGCAATCAATTTACTGACAATCAAACCGACTATGATCAACAGTGTTAACTTGAGCGTGTCCAGGTTGTTCACAAAGGCGGGTAGATTGATCAGTAAGCCAAGGTGAACAAAGAAAATGGGAATGAACAGCACACTGCCAATAAATACCACCTTTTCTTTGACTGGGCCTTCACCTACAGCTTCATTCACCGCTAAACCCGCTAAAAAAGCACCAACAATTTTTTCTACCCCCATCAATTGAGCGCCTACAGCCGCCAGAAACACAGAAAGCAATACAAACAAAAACTTGTTTCCTTCGTCGTCTCCAGACCGCTTGAAAAATTCTTTGCCTGCCCAATCAAAGCCTGTCACAACGGCAACAGAGTAAATAATTAACCAACCCGACAAGGTGAGTAGTTTAGCAAAGCTGAATACTCCAGCATCAGCGACGGCTACACAAATGGCTAAAATCAGCACTGCGCCAATATCTGTAAAAATCTTCGCTCCAATGGTGACGCTAACAGCTTCGTTGTTTATCACTCCCAAACGGCTGATTATGGGATATGCCAAAAGGGTATAAGAAGCGAATAAAGAGCCAATTAATATTGATATATTCCAGCCATAGCCGAAAATCAGCCCTACTAAGGTTCCGATTGCCAGAGGTATACTGAAAGTCAAGCTAGCAAACCCAAAGGCACGACTTTTCTGGCGGCGGAACTGTTCTAGATCAACTTCTAGCCCGGCGACAAACAGCAAGTAAATTAATCCAATGTCTGATAGCAAGTTAATCATTGGCGGGTCAGACTGAAGTAGATTCCAGCCTGAAGGCCCAAGTACTAGCCCTGAGAAAACCAAACCCACTAATCCTGGTAATCTTAGCCGCTCAAACATGATGGGTATAACTAAGATGACCACTAGCAAAATAGCAAAGGGAACAATTGGTTCCTTGCCAAGAACTTGGGAAGTTGGTTCCAGAACAAGAACTTGTGATATGAGTTCCATAGGTAGGAATTGAAGGGGCTATGGTAAAACTGCGATTACCTTGGGGCTGATCGCCTGATTGATCAATAGAGAAGCCACCTGATGAACAATCAAAATTCTTAACTTACACTAACTAGGCAACTGTTTAAGAACTAACTACCTACGGGTGGATTTGACTCAAAATGAACCGCAAGCGATCGTAGTCGTCTTTAAGTAGCACACTCAAGTTACGTCCAGCTTTAATTAGCCATTCTCGGTCAGCTTTGCGTAATTGGTATACATCTCGAATTGCAGCTGCGGCCAAAGACTCTATTGGCGCACCGTTAATACAAAGCAGTGTCCGCAAAAAATCTAGTTCTTCAGTAAATTTAATGATTGCTTCTGGTTCACACCGATAAACAGCTTGATGAATTTGCGGGGGACGGGGTGGTAGATATTGATATATTCTTTGGTTATAACCTCGATTCTGGGAAGACTGCTCAAATCCCACGATCGCAGCCCGGAATTCAGTTCTGAGCATGGCAAAGATTTGGGGTTGTTCCTCGCGTAAATCTTGCAAAGACAACCCCAAGGCTCTCGCCCGGTGTACTGAATCTATGGGCATAGTTGTGGCATAATACACTACAGCATAAATTTGATTGCCAGATTCTTCATCTACAGAACAAACCCAACTACCAAAGGGTGGCATCGAGGGAAAGCTCAAATCTTTTGGTTCCAAACACTGGGCTAAAAATTCAGTACTAGTAGTCTCAATCACCTCCGCAATGTGGTTGGGATGGCGATCGCCAGTGGCAAACTGTGGTAGGGGGAGGCGCATAACAATAATAAGTTAGGAGTTAAAAGTTAGGAGTGATGAGTTGAGGAATCATAACTCCTAACCGGAGGCGGAGCGTCTCCGGCTCCGCTCCTAACTCCTAACTCCTAACTAATCTTATTTGGCTTTTTTACGTCCAGCTGTGGTTTCTACGAGTGACAATTCGCTCAGGCGGAAGGTAACTAATTTATCCCAGTTACCACCTTCAAATAATACGGCTACTTTGCCATCACTCACCCGTTGCACGAGTCCTTCGTAGCGATAATAAGTATCTGCGGCATTCTTAACGCGAACAGTTGCTCCAGGCAGGATCATGTTTTTAGCCTCGCTTGTTTCCTTTTAATAGCTTAATACTTGTGATTAGTCCTTGGTTCTTACAAATGACAAATCACCAATGACTAATGACTACTTCATCAATAATATTTCTGTCTTTGTCGAAAATTTGCTACCGATTCTACTATTCCCAAGGAAATGAAGTTGGTCAGCATAGCAGAACGCCCATAACTCATCCAAGGTAGGGGAATTCCTGCCACAGGCGCTAAACCAACAGTCATGCCAACGTTCACAATCACCTGAAACACGATCATGGAAAAAACGCCAATAGCCAACAAGGAACCAAAGTTATCTTTGGCGGTTTGGGCAACATGCAGTAGACGCAAGGAAATTAAGGAGAAGACAAACAGCACTACCAAACAACCAACAAAACCGAATTCTTCCCCGACTGCGGAGAAAACAAAGTCTGTATGCTGTTCCGGTACGAAATTCAGTTGCGTCATTGGCCCCTTGAACAGACCCCATCCCCAAATTTCACCAGCACCAATCGCAATGCGAGATTGAATTAGGTGATACCCAGCACCGAGTGGATCGTGATCGGGGTCCATGAATACAGTTAGCCGATTTTTTTGATAGTCTTTCAAAATATGGTTCCAGGCGAAGACTCCTAATTCGCCACCCAAGATATTGAGACTCCACGCACTAATAGCGCCGAAACCAAATCGCCGCCAGGGGAGAGTTCGCCAGCCCACAATAGCCATCGCAACTGACCAAATTAGCCCTAATGGCCCAAAAGCTAATGGCCCAAAAGATAATCCTTTAAATAAAACTATCGGCTCTATTAATGGCCAAGATATACTAAACAAAATGGCAGCGACCACGGGAGAAATCATTAGAATTAACCAGCCTGGGTTAGCATTTGCCCAGTAAAGCATTCCTAAAACGATCGCACCAAATACCAGTGATGTTGCTAAATCTGGCTGCAAAAATACTAATCCCCAAGGTATAGCGGTGATTGCCAGAACGCGGAAAACACCTTCGATGCTAGAAGCAGTGCGCCTGTGTAGCAAAGCTGCTAAGGTGATGATCATCCCGACTTTGGCAAATTCTGAGGGTTGGACGTTAAATCCAGCGATACTAATCCATCGCTGCGCCCCTTTGGCGCTAGTACCTGCAATCATCACAGCGATTAAGCTAAAGTTCGTCAGTACGTATGTGACCCAGTGCCACTGCATCAAGATTTCGTAACGGGTGCGAGATAAAAACAGGGCTATAAGCACGCCAATAGCCGCTACCATCCAGTGCCACCACCAGTCAGTTACTGGCTGCTTCAGTTCCGTACTGAGGATCATGATGCCGCCAAAGATGCTGACAGCAATCGGCAAACAAAAAAGTAGCCAATCTACATCCTGCCAGGGCTTAACCCAAGACTTCCAGCGAATTTTGGGGAGCGATCGTTTTAACAACATTGTGCCAGTTTAGACTTTTTTAAGTTTTGGGCATTGGGCATTGGGCATTGGGCATTGGGCATTGGGCATTGGGCATTGGGC
>NZ_JAQYWQ010000216.1 GCF_029379315.1 Nostoc sp. S13 | reverse complement strand
AGAGAGTTGATACGGCTGTTCGTTTAGCGTCCTAACCTATACTTCGATTGCTATATCTCACAAGGCTCGAATATTAACCCCGCCGGCTGAATGGGACTTCACCATACCGAAGTGGAATATGCCTGCTGCCATCTGCCCAGATTGTGGTGGGCATGGGTGCGGCAACTGCTCCTATCGCGGTACTCGTGCAGAAGACTTGTGTATGCCAGTGGACGGCTATCGTTTGAATTATGTGGGCAAGACTGAGATCCAGACTGCTCACAACGTATATCTAGATGGTGAGTTCTTGGGAATTGTCTTCAAGGTCAGAAACGCTGATGAATTATGGGAAAACGACCCCAAGACTTACTATTGGCGGTGTGGCGATGGAGTACGGTATTGGAGTATAAAAGAGGCTGTAGAGGTGCTATCCAGGGCAACTGCTCCGATTGAACTGCCGCAAGTTCGTCGGGAGTTGATAGCGGCGTAAATAAAAAGGTGGGTTCTTATACCCACCATGCAACCATAACCAATCCTTGTAAAATAAAACACAGTTCGCCCTTACAAAATGACCCAGCAACCTCACGATAAATTTGCCAAACAGTTTTTAGAAGAGTTACTTTCTCCCTTTGGGGAAGTAAAAACTAACAGGGAAGTAACTGATGAAACAAGATTTGTTGATGTGTTATTTTCGCCAACACCGACATCTGCGGTTGATGCATAAACTTTAGGATTATTGGGTAGAATAGCGGTATTAAATACTACTTTGCTAGAACCGTTTCGCAATCAACCAAGTAGAACAGAAGTACGTAGTTGTCTACAAAAATTATTTACTGTGATTGCAGACGCGCAACGTCTTGCCAACAGGGAAGACACAACAATAGCAGAGAACGAGCTAGCAAGACTGTGGATCTTAGCGCCTAGTGCTTCAAAAGCTTTGCTCAAGGCTGAATGGCACTAAGTTAAGCTGAAAGGTAAGCGGCGTAGGGATTGCAGAGGAGCAGGGGAGCAGGGGGGCAGAGGGGCAGAGGGGCAGAGGGGAATTTCTAAATATCCGAACGCAATGCTTAAAACTTTTTCTTTCTCCCCTGCTCCTCCGCTCCTCTGCACCCCTGCTGCCTCAACGATTTTCCCTTTTCTTAGCGCCATTCGCTCAAGGCTTTTGAAGCTAAACTAGATTTAGACAATTGGATGAGCGGAGTGTACTTTCTGCCTCTTGGAGTAAGAGCAGCAATAGTAGCGATTAACAAGCTACAAAGAACTCCAGACACGCTTTGGTTTAGGCTGTTGGGTCGGGGAAAGGTACAAATTCAAGCAGTAAATGAATTGGTTGCACTGCTAAGAGAAAACCTTTTGCGCCGGAATGTTCTTGAAATGGTTTACAGGTGGCGTATCAGTGTAATGACACAAACAGATTTAACCGAAGATGACCAGGAGTTAATCATGAATTTAACAGAAGCTTATCAAGAAGCTAGGGCTGCTGCTGTACAAGAGGGAGTAGAGCAAGGACAACGCCAAGTTGTAGAAAACTTGTTGAGATTTAGGTTTGGTTCTGTGGATGAAGAACTCTCAAGAGTGGTCGATAATTTGTTGCAGTTAGCACCAGATGACTTTGCAAGATTTTTACTGGAATTGTCTAGTTTATCCCGTGAAGAGTTGTTAGCAATATTTAATTCACACTAGTAATCCGTAACTACAAATAATTAGTAATAAAAAGCGCTTTTGTGAAATCAAGAGCGCTGTTTTATTGGCTCTACGTTTCACATATCACAATTAAACGGCTGCGCCAATGCAAAAGTGAAAATGCTTTTGGTACAAACAAATGAACCCTCAAGAAAATGCTGAACTACTTGCTGCCTTAATGCGTCAGGAAGAGTTATTAAAGCAGTTAGTCGCAGCAATCAATAAACCGAAACTAGGACTACACTCTGAAGCTGGCAATTGCAAAATCTACTGCAATAGACAGCACGGAGGACTGTGGTACACACTAAACGGTGAACCGAGTGATGTCCCTCAAACTGCCTTAACTGGATATCTAAAAGAACTGCGATTTGAGAATACAGAACGCCGCAAAAAAGAAACCTGCAAGTTGCTGATAACTATTCAAGCAGACCGGACGTATATCTTAGAATCCGGTTATGATACTCACTTTTCTAAAAGCTTGTTAACCGCGATCGCAACTCTTACTCCAGAACAACTATATTCTCCGATTACACTACAGCTTACTCCAGGGACAACCGATGAAAGCGTGTTGTTCTGTCGGGTGTGGGTTGGGTCGGAATTAGTCATGGCATCCTACAACGAGCAAACAGAGTGGCGAGAGGTCAGTAAACAGGCTTTAGCTGTGACAAAAGCTGCGAATGAGATAGCGGTTTAACTCGTTGTAAACAGAGTTTGGGCAATTGTAATTAGAAGTTGCTCAAGCTTTGTCTACAGCTAATACATGCTGTCTAGCTATCCACCAATAACAAGAAATGACAACAACAATCGTTCACCCTAGTATCGAAAACTTACAACAGTTTTCTGGCTCGTTCAACATTGAGAAACTATTGCAATCTGAGGGAATTTTGCCGTGGCTTTTAGCAAATGGCTGGAAGCACGACGATGAATCAAGTTTGATTGCCAACATTATCGATGAGTCTACCAGTATTGATGAAGTTTGGGACTCTGAAGAGTTTGATTTTAACGCCTTACCAGATGAATTAAAAGAAAAATTAAATTTGATTTTCGAGCATTTCTATCTGTAATCTTCTGTCATTTTCAATCAATAACTAACGCAAAGGGAACGAATTGCGTGAAAAACTCTCCAGTCAGATTTAATCAGCCTAACTGTAGAGAAAAATCGATTCCACGATAAATTATGGCACACTTCACTGCTACTAAGATGAAATTAAATTTGATTAAGATTTACGATACAACGCTATTAAGCTCATCGAAAGTTTACCAAATAAACGGTACGCTTTCTCGATATTTGGGTGATAAAGGTACTATAAAACATCCACAGTATCTATTTGTCCCTCTGCCAAATCAAAAGAAAAAAGCCAGCTTTCGGCTAAATCGTAACAAACTTATGACTCGCTGTTATGAAGTCGAAGGCATGGTCTATAAGAGGCCTGCGGTAGAGGATAATTCACAGCAACTTCAGCTATTTTAAGCCATGTCTATACATAAACCACCAGTCATTAAAAGACATATTAGGCTACAAAGTAGCTTTACAAAAGTGATCTATAGAGCTACTACAGACATTCAGAAATTGAGAAATAGCCACAAAGAAAGCTTCGCTGAATTGAAAGTGAAAAATAATGATTGAGGTGAATAATCATGGTACAAGCAATCGACAACCCTATTGCTGCAAATTTCCTAACTGATGCAGTAGTCGAGCGCCACAATTTCTCACAGTTAAATAAAACCCGCATTCGCTTTCGTATCCAGTTAAAGAAAAGTACAAAGTCTGCCGCTCCTAAATGGGCAGATGTCTTAAAAGCTGAAGTCTCTGAAATCGAATCAGACCTTGTGAAAGTTACTAATTCCGAAGTTGGTTTGCGGGGTATTAAGGTATTCAAAAAGCTTGATGAAGCTGCTGCCCAATTGAGGCAAGAGATTGCTTCAGTTCAAGAATGGATGTCTGCTGATACTGGTGATTGGGTTTGTCCGATTGATTTAGCTTCCCTGGTATGGAATCAGCTAATCAATATAAGAGATAATATCGCCCCTGGATTGCGTAATTAATTAAAAGCTGATTATGAAGCTGGGTTGGTTGATTATCAAGAGCGAATTGACCAGTTCCTCTCACTTAATACTTGGGAATTACCCCACGATAAGCAAGAATCAGTCAAAGCCAACTTGCTAAGAGCATTCCCCACTCTCACTGACCTCGAAGACTATTTGCAGGTCGTCATTGGTCGCCCGGTAATCATACCTGCTTTGTCCGAACAACTCAATCAGCAGCAAGCCGAATGTCTTGACCAGATTACCAAGTTCATTCAGCAGTATGACCAAAATCTGGAGCAAAGGCTACGGGAATCAGCCCTGGCAGGTGGTGAACAACTGGCGGCGCAGTTGCTTGAAGAGTTGGCTGATTGGGAACCAGGAAGGAAACCCGTACAGTTTAAAAGGAAAATGGAGCGCCATCTGATGAAGGTTCAAGTGCTACTGGCAAACGCTTCACCGGAGGCTGGCAGTAGCTTGGAGGCCATGATGGCGCATCTAGATTCTATCGTTAATGATCCGGCGATTGAGTCTAAGAATCTTGGTTCTGATACGCGCAGTCAACTACAGCAAAAGATAGACTCTATCCGCACCAAGTTGTTAGATGAACAACGCAATCTACAATCACTTGCGACTGACGATGTGGGCTTATCGAAAGCTACCGTGATGTCGTTCAAGTTCAGGTAAAAAACAGTCTTGAGCGAGTGTGCATTCGCTCAAGACTAGCACCTTAAACGAGAAATGCATATACACCTGACAAAGAATACCGCACTTCTACTGCTATAGGAACAAAATTCTCATGTCACACTTCTCAACTGTTAAAACCAAGCTTGTTAACCGTGAATGTCTAGTACAAGCTTTACAAGATTTGAACCTATCACCGCAAGTTCACGAAACAGCACAGCCACTAAAAGGATACTACGGTGGCTATCTTGGACAAAGCGCTGAAATTATCGTATCTGGTCGCACCATAAAAGCTCGTGCAGATATCGGATTCAAGTGGAATCAGTCAACCGGCGTGTACGACGTAATACACGACAGTTATGAAACAGTTCCGAAGTTGGGACAAGACTTTTTTAGTAACAAGTTGATGTTGGCTTACGGACAACGAACGGTGAGAGCTAAAGCTGCCGAGTTACAAGAAAGGTAACCGTTCACAGGAGTTGTCCCGCTACTGTAAAAAATAGGTACAGGTAGATGGTAGATTAAGAGGCATGGATGAAAACTGCCGCCCCTACGGAATCGAAATTTCCGACTTAGATTGGGAAAAGACTCTCTTCCTGTGTCAAAGAACTGGTGGAGAAAATGGGGCAGCACATCAAGCAATCAGAAAAAGAGTTAACTGACTTAAAAGCCCAGCAGCAAGAGCTTTTAGAAAAAATTAATCGCACCTCAAAGAATTCATCATCTCCGCCCTCATTAGACCGACTCAATGCCGACAAGGGTCAAGAAAAGAAGAAGAGTGGTAAAAAGCGAGGGGAACAACCAGGGCATAAAGGTCATAGTCGGTTTCTGTACAATGTGTCCGAATGTGAAAGCGTTTTAGATCACCACCCACAAACGTGTAAATGTTGTGGAGAACAATTAACAGGAGTTGATGCTTTCCCCTATCGTCACCAGATAGTAGAAATTCCGTGCAGTTGAAGAAGCAAAAATATACGTTCAGAACTCGCCTGTAGTTGGAGCCGATGAAACCAGCTTTAACCAAGGTAATGTTGATGGTTCTAACCCAAAACAGAGTAAAGCTTGGTTGTGGGTTGCGGTCACGCCATTGGTGACGTTCTTTGAAATTGCGCTTTCTCGTTGTTCCGACGCAGCTCGCAATCTACTGGGTGATGATTTTCGCGGCATTTTAAACTCAGACAGATATGGAGCATATATAGGACTCCTATTTGATTTCTGAACAAGACTAAGAGAGAATACGGAGAGGTTT
>NZ_JAQYWQ010000215.1 GCF_029379315.1 Nostoc sp. S13 | reverse complement strand
CGCTATCAGTCGGGGATTCAGACCCGCGACTACGAAAGTTGACCACAAAACAAGAAAATTTGGTGGGGGTCTTAAACGCCGATTATTCATCCACGAGTCCTACAGAATTCATTCTGAATTCTGACGACTGGCACCTTTATTCTGTTCGATAAAGCACCCGCAGTTGAACCGATTAAAGAAGAATGCATAATCAATAATTTTACCTATACTGTAAATTCTCACAGATGGGGAAGAGTGAAAAAGTACAACTTAAAATTAGGATATAGCAACATTCTTGAGGATGGTCATCGGCCCTTGGGCTTTGAGAATTTCCATTTCTGCTGCATTCCGCACTAGCAAAGCACCAGCGAATCCTAATGAATTCACAGAGATAGACTGGAAATGCTCCTGCGATCGCGGTACGATTAACATCCATTCTCGTGTCGCTAACAGATTATAAGCACCAGATTGCCTTGTATCTAAACCTACAGCATGTCGCAAGGTGCAATAAGCTTCTAGTGTTGCTTGGGCTGCTGCGAATGGCGACTGCGTCCAATTGGAATTTAGTGGTGCGAAAGCGTGTATAAAAGGAAGTTTTGGTAAAGTTGCGTTGACAAAGCCCACCGTTTGCGTAGCGGACTGATCAGAAGGTATCGAGTTCTGAAATTGTGCTGATGTTAGCAGAGGTTCAATAGGTATCTGCGGCCCTGAAGGTGCAAGTGGTAATGGCACTAATTGCAAGTGTTTGTGTCGCTGGCTGGCACCTGCGGTTTTGCCACTGTTGTAAAATACTAAGCCATTGAAATCAGCTAGACATGCCCACATAGCCATAAAATCATCCAGGGTGAGCAAGCTTTCCTGTTCCTCGAAGCCACGGGTGATAATTAGCAGATGATAATCAACAACATTAAATTTATTCAAAATACATAGATGGGTATCAGAGATATCCGCCACAAATAAATCCTTTTCGTAGGGTAAGAAAGGATTAAATTCTTGACCAGACGTAGCAGATTGTTTTTCCTGCTTCTCCTTGGCGGTTTTTTTGCGATTCAGATTAGACAAAATCCGCACTAAAAAGCGCACGTTATCCTGTTCGACAAATTCAAATTCCGTCGGTATTGACAGTAGCGCCCCGCATTCCAAAGCATGTTCTGTCTGCTCTTTGATACTTGTCCATAAAGTCCCAGGCTTAAGTAAGATTTTCCCCTGCGCCATTTTTATTCCTTCAGGCATGGTGAAATATTTTAACAGTTTTAATTTCTTGTCGCTGACCAGTACGACGCTGTTCAGGAATTTATCCAGGCTATCCAAAAATAACTTGTGTAATAAAGCAAACATTTCACTCTAACGATTTATGTTGTCTGGGGAATTGCTTACCTTATCTAGGGTATCTAGGGAGTAGGCGTAATCTGGCAGAGAGTTAAAATGCTGTATGAATTGCATCAATTCTGCCTCTATAAGGAGTCTTTGCCCTCTTTTCTGATATATCCTTTAAGGACTTAAAGCCTCTACTACCTTGACCGCGACCAACTTTTATGTAGCGTTTAAACTTGGCCTCAGTCAACTCCTGCCTACCTCTCGCCATAAAGCTGACCTTTCTGGATCTGCCTAGACTATGCACATTCAGGAATTGTAGAACTTTTTTATTTATTGTTGAACTTTTTTATTCCTCTACAAATTTTGATCATGATCATTAAAATAAATCGCAAACTGTATAATTGGCAATACGGCTCATGATAATCATCGAAAGAGATCACAATGATTGCCTTACCTGGAGTTGCCATCCAAAGCAAAATCTATGAGAGTTCGGCATCTCTGGTGTATCGGGGGATCAGAGTGCAAGATAATCGATCGCTCATCGTCAAGATGCTCAAGCAAGATTATCCCTCGACCCAAGAACTGACTCGCTACAAACAAGAATATGAAATTACCCGCTCCCTCAACCTGCAAGGAGTCATCAAGGCATACAGCCAGCAGGAATATCAACGCACACTTGTAATTTTATTAGAAGACTTTGGTGGAGAGTCTTTAGAACAATGGATGCACAAATGTCCAGAGACTTTCTCCCCCATGCCTTTATCTACTTTCCTCCGGCTTGCCATTGACCTCACAGACATTTTAGGCAGAATCCATGCAGCTGATGTGATTCATAAGGACATCAACCCCGGCAACATTGTCCTCAATCCACATACTGGTGTTGTCAAAATCATTGACTTTGGGATTGCCACCCGCTTTAACCGCACGAATCCAACTTTCAAAAGCCACCATGCTTTAGAAGGAACCCTCCTCTACCTGTCTCCAGAACAAACCGGGAGAATGAATCGTTTGCTCGATTACCGCACTGATTTCTATTCGCTGGGTGTGACTTTTTACGAACTGCTAACCGGACAACTGCCATTTCCCACAACGGACATCCTTGAATTAGTCCATTGTCATATTGCTAAACAGCCACCTCCACCTGATGAATTGAATGCAACAATTCCCAAAGCAGTTTCAAATATAATTATGAAACTGATGGCAAAAAATGCCGAGGATCGCTATCAAAATGCTTGGGGAATCAAAGCGGATTTAGAAATTTGTGCCGAGCAATTAACAGAAATTGGTAAAATTGATAATATTCAACTGGGTCTGCTAGACATTCAAGATCGGTTTCAAATTCCTCAAAAACTCTATGGAAGAGACAAAGAAGTTGCAATGTTAATAGCGACTTTTGAGCGCGTTGCTGCTTCACCAAACCATGCAGAAAATATTTCAGAACAGGAACAAAATAGCAACTCAGCATTCCCAGTCGAAATGATGTTGGTATCTGGTTATGCTGGAATTGGGAAATCAGCGTTAGTGCAGGAAATTTATAAACCAATCACCCAAAAGCGGGGCTATTTTATATCTGGGAAGTTCGATCAATTTCAGCGCGATATTCCCTACAGTGCGATCGCAGATGCTCTGCAAAAATTAGTACAGCAACTACTCGGTGAGTCAGACGAGCAAGTGCAGCAGTGGCGATCGCGTCTGCTTGCAGCTTTAGGAAACAACGGACAAATCATTATTGATGTCATCCCAGAAGTTGAGTTAATTATTGGCAAGCAGCCACCTGCACCGGAGGTTGGCACAACTGAAGCTCAAAATCGCTTCAATCGGATTTTTCAATCGTTTGTGCGGGTGTTTTGCTCCAAGGAACACCCCCTAGTAATTTTTCTAGATGATTTGCAGTGGATAGACTCAGCAACGCTGAAGTTAATCGAGTTGATGCTGCTAGATGAGCAAATCCAATCTCTATTTTTAATTGGAGCATATCGAGATAATGAGGTAAATTCAACGCATTTACTGGCATTAATGCTAGAAAGATTGCGAAAACAAGGAGTAGTTTTTCAAAAAATTATCCTGACACCCTTAACGCTGGAACCCTTGAGTCAGTTAATTGCCGAGACGCTACATCAAAATACTGACAATGTTCATTCTTTAGCTGAGTTAGTGCTGCGTAAAACCGAACGCAATGAAATTGCGCGATTAAATTTAATCGCAGGTCAAAAAGCAAAAGCAGCGATCGCCCATAATGTTGCGAAAAAATATTTAGTCACAGCAAAAGTTTGGCTAGCAGATTCAAGCTGGCAAACAAACTACGATTTGACCTTAGAGTTATATTCAGAAACTACAGAAGTTGCATTCCTGTGTGGCGATTTTGAGCAGGTAGAATATTGGGTGGCGATCGTTTTACAAGAAGCTCAAACGATTCTCGATACCGTAAAAGTTTACGAAGTCAAAATTCAAACCTATATCGCCCAGAGCCAGCTATTAGCAGCCATTGATATTGCATTGCAAATTTTGCAGCAATTAGGAATCACTTTTCCCAAAATCTCTAGTCAGTCAGATATTCGCCTCGAACTAGATCCGATCGCATCACTCATCGGCTCAAAGCCGATTGAGGACTTGAGCCATTTGCCCCAAATGACAGAGCCAGACAAGTTGGCGGCGATGCGGATTTTATCAAGCATCACGGTTGCTGCCTATATTGTGGCTCCTGATTTGATGCCTCTACTTGCATCTAAACAGGTCAACTTGTCCATTCAGTATGGTAATGCGTTTGCTTCTCCCTTCGCCTATGCCTTGTGTGGATTAATTCTTTGTGGAATGGTGGGAAAGATCGAGTCTGGTTATCAGTTTGGACAGCTTGCTTTAAGGCAGTTGTCACAGCCGAATACCCATTCCCTCAGAGCCAGGACATTGATGTTTGTAAATATTTTCATCATCCATCGGAAAGAACATATTAGAAAAATATTGCAGCCATTACTAGAAGCCTATCAAAGTGGACTAGAAACTGGAGATTTTGAGTTTGCTGCCTATTGCGCTCACACTTACTGCCTCCAATCCTTTGTCGTTGGAAAGGAACTCTTGGAAGTTGAACGGGAGATGAGGACATTCAGTGAAGCAATCCGTCAATTTAAACAGGAAGCAGTACTCAATTGGGCTGAAATATTTCAGCAGTCTATCTTAAATTTGAGGGAATGCCCGGTCAATCCAACCAGTCTAATTGGCGAATCCAACAATGAGGATAATACACTTACACAAGACGAACAAGATGGATTTGCAATCTTTCTAGTGTATTTCAACAAACTTCTTGTATGCTATCTATTTTCTAAGTACGATCGGGCAGTTGAAAACTCAGCTAGAGCGGAAAATTATTTACTCCAAGTAAGAGCGACACCCTCTGTTCCTTTGTACTACCTCTATGACTCTCTGGCAAGGCTTGCGGTATACCCTGGAAGCAATAATCAAGTGCAAGAGGAAATCCTCAAAAAAGTTGCGGTTAACCAGGAAACAATACAAGACTGGGCACGTTATGCACCTATGAATTATTTACATAAATATCATTTGGTGCAAGCAGAGATTGCACGAGTTTCAGGTCAGTTGCTTGAGGCAGAAGAATTCTATGAACAAGCCATTCAAGGAGCCAGTGAAAATGGATATATCCAAGAAGAAGCGTTAGCTTATGAATTAGCTGCAAAACATTATTTGGTGCGAGGTAGAGAAAAGTTTGCCCAAACCTACATGAAAGAAGCTCACTACTGCTATAAACGTTGGGGAGCAGTTGCAAAGGTCAAAGATTTAGAGACTCGCTATCAGCAGCTATTTCCTCAACCATTGGCTATGGCTTATACACCAATCCATACAACTTCTGGAACCACCTCTAATAACTCAGACATCGCTTTCGATTTAGCGGTGGTACTAAAAGCATCCCAAGCGATTTCTAGTGAAATGGAACTAGATCAATTGCTCAGTTCTTTGATGAAAATCTTAATTGAGAATGCTGGCGCACAAACAGGATTTCTGATTTTGGAAAACTTAGGGAAATGGGCAATTGAAGCTTCTTGTGAACTCAATGATAGTAAGAATGTCTGTGCTACACAAGTACTGCAATCCATCCCACCAGCAAATCGATTGCCTGAATCAATTATTAATTATGTGATTCGGACTCATGAATCTGTGATCTTAAATGATGCCACTTGTGAAGGTAATTTTGTCAATGAGCCATACATTCAACACAACCAAACTCAATCGATTTTCTGTTTGCCACTGCTGAACCAAGGTAAACTCGTGGGCGTATTGTATCCAGGGTTAGCGCGTCTCAAACCCTATTGACAGGCGGATAATAGTACGGAATTAGA
>NZ_JAQYWQ010000214.1 GCF_029379315.1 Nostoc sp. S13 | reverse complement strand
AAACCTCTCCGTATTCTCTCTTAGTCTTGTTCAGAAATCAAATAGGAGTCCTATAGTTTCACCAACAGCAGAGACTAAATTCTATGAAACGGGTATCGGCACTGGTAGAATTGCTGTTCCAATTGCTAGAAGAGGTTATTCATACACTGGTGTAGATGTTTCAGAAAAGATGTTGGCTGAACTCTACCAAAAATTAGAGGGTGTGTCCCACCGATTAACAGCAATCAAAGGAGATGCTACTGCTTTACCGTTTGATGATAATTCCTTCGATGTGGCTCTAACGGTTCATGTGTTTCACCTGATTTCTGCTTGGAAGCAAGCTTTAGCAGAAATCCGTCGCGTTCTCAAACCTGGTGGTATTTTGCTCTACACTCACGGTCAGGCTACCTCTGTTAGCGCTGATCAGGATGTCAATTCACAGAGATGGGAATTTACTGAGCGTTGGAGAGCTATATTGGATGGCTACAATCATCCTTTACCGCGCTACGGTGCCACTGAAGAAGAGGTGTTAACAGAGTTGCAAGCACAAGGTGCTACTTTGTCCACCGAAATCGCTGCTCAATGGCGAGTTGAAGATACTGTGGGTAAATTGCTAGAAAACCAAGAAAACAAAATCCAAAGTGCAGCTTGGAGTATTCCCGATCAGATATTTGCTCGTGCCATTCAAGACTTGCGGGAGTGGGCTTTGCAACGCTACGGTTCACTGGATTACATTTTGCCCCAAGAACGTCAGTTCAAAATTGTTGTGGTACGCGATTGGGCTTAACTTGGATGCGCTAGCAAATTGATAGCGATATCTACGACGGGCTACGCCTACGCCACAATTGACGTCATCACTACACCCAATCGAAGGCAATTGCTATCAGTTGGCTAAACTTATCAGCGTAAACATAGTCAAACTCTAGGATCACGCCCCACCGCTGATCACTTGTTAGCGATCAATCCAACGGATCTATCCAACGGCTCACTGCTGGTATTTGTGCAGAGAACCATAGCGCACCTAAGATACTCAGACTGCCACAGACAATCAAGGCATTAGTCGCACCAAAATTATGTGCCAAAGTTCCAGCTAACAGATTTCCAAAGGGCATCATACCCACCATTGCTAATGCATAAAAACTCATCACCCGTCCGCGCTTATCTTCGGCAACTAGGGTTTGAATAATCATATTACTACTTGTAATCTGGAGGATGGCAAAGCAGCCTGTAAACACCAGTATGATTATGGATAATCCAACTTGACGCGATAGTGAGAACAAGATCAGACTCATCCCGATCAAGACTTGAGCGACTACAATCAAACGCTCTAAGCCCGCAATTCCTCGTCTGACACTTAGATACAAACAAGCAAGCAACGATCCAATCGGCGCTGAGGTGCTGAGGTGAGCCATCGTAGTTGCATCCCCATTTAAAATCTTAGCCGCAAAGACGGGCATGAGCGCGACATGAGACATCCCGACTAAACCATGTAACGCCAGCGTTAATAAAATTGCTTTAATCGGCTGGAATTTAGAGACATATTCAAAGCCCTCCCGCAATTTCTGCAAAGTATCGCTAAAGCTCGTAAGGGTCTGCATGGGTCTGACTTTCAGCCGTATCGCTAGCAGGGTAAAAATGGCAGGTATATAGCTGAGGGTATCGTAGAGAAAACAATATTTCACCCCTAGCGTCGCAATCAAAATCCCGCCCATCGCGGGCCCCAATACCAGCGAGGAACTTAACATCACTGAATTCAAGGCGATCGCATTACTCCAATCGGCGGCATCGTCTACGGTTTCGGTGACGATTGTATGACGCACGGGCATATCTAATCCCTTGAGCATACCATTGAGAACACTCAGTACCAATAGGATGGGAAACGTAATCCAATTCGTAAAGGTCAGAATCGTTAAAGCCAGGGAAACGCTAATTCCCAATATCTGCACCAGCATCAACAAGTCACGACGACTCCAGCGATCAGACAATACGCCCGAAAAGGGAATCAGTAATAACGTAGGTAAAAATTGCACAAACCCTGCAACTCCCAACAACCAAGCCGATTTAGTCAAATCGTATACCAGCCAAGGAATAGTTAACTGCTGGGTCATAAATGTCCCAGACATTGATAGCAACTGTCCCCCAAAAAACAAGCGAAAATTACGCCAACGCAAGGCAGGTAAATAGTGGTAGATAATTTTACTTACGCGATCGCCTAGTTGTCTATTCCAAATTTTCATCAGGGTAATCTTACTATGCTCTGCTAACAATTAGCTTAACTAACAATTATAGGATAATGGCGTAGTTTACCGCACTTCGGCAAGCTCAATGACTACCGCAGGCATCGCTTATCTGTCTGAGCTAAAACTTTTGCCCAACTAAGCTAGCTGAAAACCTCACAATAAGGCTTTTCGGCTCCACAAAATACAATTTCAGTAGACCCTGGCTCCCCAACGCCCTGGCTTCTCTGTGGTTAAAAAGTAATTTATTTAACCGCAGAGGCGCAGATAACACAGAGTCAAGAGGAATTCTTTGCCAACAATTTTACTCACCATGACAGGGGTAGGATTTAAACCTCACCCAAAACACCTTGTTGTCTATTGCCCATTCCCTGTTCACTTTTTAATACTTAGGTGATTTCTGATGAAAAAAATACCTATGTTGATGAGTTTCGACAACTCTTAAGCAAGCTACACGTAGCTTGCTTAAGAGCAGGGGTACGCTCAACTCTCGACCACTCAGTTGGTTGAGCGTTCGCGTAGCGTCTCCAAGAGTTGTCGAAACCAACGGTTATGGTAATTTTATTACTAGAATTCACCTTATTTGCCTACGGCACACTGCACAAACAGGTATGGGACTATAATTACGAATTATGTTGACTAGCTTTTGATTCAGGGAAAGTCAACGTCCAATTATTTTTATCATTGACCTGAAAGTACAAACCTTGGAGAATGAGCCGCAGAGTTTTTCGAGTTCTAATAGATTTTTTTACCAGATAAGTTCCTGGTTCAGCAAAGATATCATCAAAGTTTTGTTTATAACCAAATTGTTTTGAACAGTAACTGCCAGCACCTTGAACTGTTAACACAAAAAATGGAGCTTGTTTGTATTCATCAGGAATCATAAAAATTCCATATACATGGTGACGACCACGCCACGGCTGAACAATAACCTTAGTAGCATGTAGTTGGAATTTTGGGGTTTTTGATGCGAGAAAACCCTCGAAATTGCAATCAGAATCATTCACAGGCCACCACAGTGTAATAATACTCAGGGAGAGCAGCAAAATTAAAATATAGCGGAGTCTGCGACGCATAAAGCCAAGAAAAATTGTTGAAGCGGCTGGTAGAATTTGATGAGTAATGATAGTGCAGCTACAGCAGTAAGACTATCTACCTGCAATACGTTCTAAAGGCCAAAGACAAAACATTAAGCACTCGGTTAAACTTTCCTGTAAAAAAAAATTGACGTCAAGATATCAGCCTACAAAAAGTGCAGATTGTAGATGCGTAGTTTACCGCCGCAGGCATCGCTTACCCTGTTTTAGTAGCTCCGTTACAGTATTAAACCTAGCTGAGAAACAATCGAGTTTTTGTGGCTGTTAACACTGATTTATGCTCAATTTTTTAGCTGTGATGAATTCTACAATTCGTTGTTTTTGTTATGCTTTTGATATAGCTCTGTTGAGATCAGCAGATGCTTTGAAGATATCAGAACGTAGGCGTAGTCGGTCGTAGACATCGCCATCAAGTTCAAGAAAAAATCTCCTTTGATTTATAAGTAATTAATCGGTAGTCAAATACACAAATATTAGTTATATTCCCGTGAGTAACATTTGGTATAAAAGTTTATGGGAAGAAGTTGGGGAAATCTTAAGGTAGTTGCGAGTTTTTTTGTCGCGATTGTACTGACACAGTTCGGGGCAAATACTTCGGCGATTGCGGCTGACACAGTTGTTGTGCGTTTGGGTTTATTTACAGAATCCATCTCCCTTGCTGAGTTGCAAAATGCTGCAAAAACTGGGGAATTCTCTGGAAGTTTGGAGGCTTACACTAAAGGATTATCTGAAGAACAACGCCGCTTCCTCTTGGGGGCGCTGGGCATGAATGTACCGATTAATGTTGTTACGGTTAATAAGTTAGTTAATACTCAAATTGGCACAAGCATTCTTAATGACTTCGCTACGGCCTTAGCCCGAAAGGACAAAGCTGGGCTACAAGCACTGAGAGCCGGATTGGTATTAGGTTCTACTGCACCGCGGGGTCTTTCTATACTGAGTTTTATCGCGGCTTATCCGAGTAAACGCCTAGAAATTGATTTGCCACAGGCTTTTATAGTTGCAGGGAGTTTGAATACAGCTTTTTGGCGTACCCAGCAATTTATGCTAGCCATCACTCCCCGAATCGACCCCAAAACACCACAGATTGCTTTCCCTTTTGATCCCAGCCAACCAGGAAGCGCTCAAGTACAAATACTCAAATTAAGCCTGAATGACCAAAAGCGCGCTCGCCAAATTCCAGTTGATATTTATTGGTCAACTGCTGCAACTCTCGACAAACCCCTAATTGTCCTTTCTCACGGGTTCGCGTCAGTCCGCACCGACTTGCGTTATTTAGCAGAACATTTAGCATCTCACGGTTATATAGTAGCAGCTTTAGAACATCCCGGTAGTAATCAGGCAAATACTAACTCAGCATTACAAGGCAAAACCAGAGTTATGAAGCCTCATGAGTTTTTGGATCGGCCTCAAGATATTAGTTTTGTCCTCGACGAATTAGAAAAGCTCAACCAAACGGCTAATCATCCACTGCAAGGGAAACTTGCAACTACGAACGCGATGGTCATTGGCCACTCTTTTGGTGGTGGTACAGCTTTAGAAATTGCTGGCGCTGAGTTACAACTAGAACGACTCAAACAACGTTGTAAAAAGAACTTGACTAGCTTCAGTGAGGGAGAAGTTATGCAGTGCATCGCTCAAGAACTACCAGAAAATAGCTACGAACTACGGGATAGCAGAATAAAACAGGCGATCGCTCTCAATCCGACAACTTCTCTGATGTTTGGCGAAACTGGGTTAACTAAGGTGCAAATTCCTACCCTAGTTTTAGCAAGTTCCGCAGATAAAACCACCCCAGCTTTAACTGAACAGATTGTCGGATTTGAAAAAATCCCATCCCAAAAATGGCTAGTTGGTATAGTTGGGGGTACTCATCTGAGTGTAAAAGACCCCAGTACCACTTTGGATCAGGCAGGACAACCAAATACACCCATTAGTGGCGGCGAGGTTGTGGGTGAACAAGCAGCAGATATTCGCAAGTACGTTAAAGCTATAGCTTTGGCGTTTGCTGCACAAATGACTCCAGAAGCTAAAAACTACGCGATCTTTCTCACCTCAGATTATGCCCAACTTGCTTCAACTCCAGCATTTCCATTTCGTCTAATTAGGCAGATTCCTCCTGACGCGATCGCAGTGGTGAAAGAATTTGTTGAGAAATAAGGGACTTAGAAAATTTGAAGAAGAATACATTCGTCAGAATCAAGACGCTCTCTACGAGACGCTAAAAGCGAACGCGGACTCGCTCTCCGTGGCGCTATCAGTCGGGGATTCAGACTCGCGACTACGAAAGTTGACCACAAAACAAGAAAATTTGGTGGGGGTGCAAAAACG
>NZ_JAQYWQ010000213.1 GCF_029379315.1 Nostoc sp. S13 | reverse complement strand
ATTGGGCATTGGGCATTGGGCATTGGGCATTGGGCATTGGGCATTGGGCATTGGGTTATTTTCCTAGTTGCCTTATCCGTTTGTCCCTAGTCCGCAATCCCCAATTTAGCGATCGCCAGACTTTAAATTATCCCTCTTCGCGTATCCGTCCAACCGTATGCAACCTCAACCAGTTGCACTGTGGCAATCTCGATTTGCTTTTGGTTAACCTGCCGACCACCAAGGCTTTGATAGAAATCGACTGCGGGGTTATCAGCTAGAACCCACACTAACATTGAACTAATATCTGATTGGAGCAGCCTTGTTGCGACGCTGGAAACTAGGCGATATCCTAAACCTTGGCGCTGGTACTTCTCCAGAATATAGATAGCATACAACTCACCTTGATAAATGCGATCGCCTGTCCTCTCTTTACCTCCATTAGCAAAACCAACTACTTGCCCAATTTCATCCTCAGCAATATATGTAAAATTATCCTGAGCTATATTGCTCAAAATTTTTACCCATTTTGTCTCTCGTTCTTCATAGGATAAATCTGCCAGAAACTTTGCTGGCATTAAGTTGCTATAGGTTGTCCGCCAAGCGTTTACATGGACTTTGGCGATGGCGGGTGCATCGGCTAAGTTTGCTTCTGGGATCACCATCAGCTATCTCCTGGCAAGAGTTCGATATTTCTTTTCAGCTAGTTTATAATTCTTCTGCTTGGGCAAGCGGGAAGATTTCACCAGCTAAGTAAGCCTCAAAGTGCTTTTGGAAGTACAACCAGGAAGTCATGTCTTCCCCATCTGTCAATGCTTTTGGGGCTTGCTTATATAAAGGAATACGGTTATTAATTTCGTCTTGCAGCAGTGGGGGCAGTTCTGTTAAACCATTGACTTTGCTGCCAATAGCACTATAAATCAGTTGACCGGGGCGATCGCTCATTTTCATCCAGGGAAGCCATTGACCAATCCGATCCCAACTCAGTTTAAGTTCAGAAACTGATTTAAGTGCTGGGTTGAATAAATCTGCGGTTGGCACTGTTAATTTAAACAGTTCTGCTGCCTGATAAATTGGATTTGGGCTGTATTCGGCAAATTTGCGATCGTCTGCTAATGGATTGGGGTAATAGGGAAATATATCAAAAACGAAGGTTGTGCTGTCACCATCTACTTGTGCGGGGAAATTTCCCTCAAACTTACCCTGCACAGGATTATTAGCAACGTGAATCACCGGAACTGTCTCGCCTGTCCAAGGATTCTCCCATTTGGACAAAACCTCATCTCTTTTTGGGTTGAGATAGTAAGTCAGTTCCCTAGAAGTAAAATCCCAGCTACCTTCTGCTGTGGGAATACATCGGCTAACGCTCAATCCCAGGATCTTAAACAGGAGTTGTCTTTTCTCGCCGGGGATAAAGGCGTAAATTTTACCTTTCCAAATCAGGAAAGTGGATTCGTTAGGATCGAGGGAAGAACGAGTTTTAACCCAGTGCTGGGCTTCAAGTTCTTGGATTTGGGCAACCATCTAAAGTATCCTTTGTATTTGAAAGGGAGTTGGGAGTAGAGACGCGATTAATCGCGTCTGTTGGGAGTGGGGAGTTAGGAGTTAGGAGTAGAGACGCGATTAATCGCGTCTGTTAGGAGTTTTATCTCCGGTTATCTAAAAGTCCTTAAAACCTTACCCTGTACTGACGGACATGCCTACATCCCTCTCCGAACTCACGGAGAGGGACAGGTTTTGCTATGCAAAACCAGGGTGAGGTTTTTTTGGGCTATTCGATAAACCATAATTAAACTGGTTCAGAAAGTTGCTCATCCAGACGGCGAAACAAAAACACCCAAAGTGGTAGGGAACTGTTAATTGCAATGAGTCGCACTAAATGACCAGTTGTGACAATTTCAACGTTATGATTCAATGCCAGGGAAACCAGGATCATTTCTGCTGATCCTCCTGGTGCTGTGACTAGCAGACAAGTTAACCAGTCCCAAGAGGTTAATTGCATCGCAAGTATAGCAGCGATCGCTCCGGCGATGAGAGTCATCGCTACAGACATCAAAGCATAGCCGATAGTCCGCTTCTTAAAGTTGGGTTTGTCTCCCCAATATTCACCAATAGTAATACCCAGGAGCATTTGACCCAATAAGTTAATTAAAGGCGGCGGACTAAAGCTAATATCACCCATAAAAGGCAGCCAATGTAGCAAAGGATTAAACCCGATACCAATCAATAATGCACCAAAGAAATCGCCAGCAGGAATTTTAAATAATATCGCTGGATAAACTACTAATCCAGTGATTAGCAGTAGTAACAAGAGTAATCCTAGTTGAGATGGATCGAAATTGATCCAAGCACGGTTGATTGGCAGGGTTTGGGGATAGTAATTACCAGCTGATGTCCTAGCGATGAGGGGAATTAGAAAAACTACTGAGGTGACGCGAATTGCCTGAACTAGAGCAACCAAGCTGACATTTTTATTGTAATCGGCGGCGATCGCTGCCATAATTCCTACACCACCAGGAACTGTAGCGAGCATTGCTGTCAATAGGTTGGTTTTGCTGACGCGGGAGTAAATGTAACCGATGCAACTACCACTCAGTAGCATAAACAAAGTCAGAAAAATCAAAATAGGAATACCAGAAGCAACACTAGCTAGATTAGCGTCGGCATTGGAAGCGCCGACAGTTAAGCCTACAAGTGCCATTCCCACTTTTCTAGCAGTGCGGTTAGGTTGGGGGAAATATTTATAAAAAGTTCCACACCCTTGAAGAACCACTGTACCAGCAGCAATCCCGCCAAATATCCAGGCAATCCTACCAATTTGGAACTTTGCGAGGAGTAAACCCAGAGGTAATGCTAGAAGCATTTCTAAGACAAGGACAATTAGTTGTTTTACAAATAGCTGTTGTTTGGTGACAACAGCATTTTCATCAGTGTGTTCTTCCAGGCTGGGAGCAACACTTATACTTTGATTCATCGATACAAGCTTTTTTATTAATTTAACTTATGTACTCAAGCTAACGCGTAGGCGTAGCCAGCCGCAGGCATCGCCCAAAATAACTAGTACAGCACGGCGGAAATCCAGCTACCATCTCAATTAACCAAGCAACTTGTTAATGATAGGCAAACTCCGCCAGATTGTACTAAGTCTAAATTTACCGCGTGTTCCATTCCCACAAA
Organism: Nostoc sp. S13; assembly: GCF_029379315.1. Taxonomy (GTDB): domain Bacteria; phylum Cyanobacteriota; class Cyanobacteriia; order Cyanobacteriales; family Nostocaceae; genus Nostoc. The sequence continues at coordinate 2,548 of NZ_JAQYWQ010000213.1, read as the reverse complement.
AATGCCTATAGACAGAGGATAGGGGCACAATAATCACTGTGCCCCGACAAATAATTTGTATTCCTTTCAATGGTTCAGCCGTTTAATCTTCATCAAGGGCTGGGAAAGCTTCCTCAAGCTGCCACAACCGATCTTTATTTTCAACGAACCAAATACGAGTTTCTGGAGTTAATTGACTCCAAATGTCTTCAACAGGAATGTGAGGAGATGCATATTGGTACTGCTGACCAAGTGATTTGAGATTATCCGCCACATCATGGGGAATTCCAAATTCTTCCCAGTCAACTGTGATACTTCTTCCTGAAACTCCGGCTGTGGGGTCGAAAATCAATTGTGCTGATCTGACTAAATCAGCAAAGTGTTTCGGTTTGAGTTTGGTGATCTCCTGAATTTGGAGTGATTCGTTATACTCTTGAGACATGATCGCCGCAGTGGTAAAGATTAGTAATGTATTGAATTTACTGCCAGAGATTTTTATCCCAATATTTTTACTTTAGCGCAGAGCCGTTAACTTGATCATGACTAAGATTATGGGTTAGGGATTAAGGATTGGGAAGAATTCTGATTCTAGTCTTTAGTTCTCAATACTTCTCTACCAGAGGCTGCGCCAACGGCAACGCTCAGTACAAGTCCCCAGTCCCTATTTTAGTGACGAGTATATGAACGCTCGAAGTGAGTTTTGAGTGTATGAGCGATCGCAGATATTCCAACTGCTATTATAGAAAGCGATATTGCTGCTATTTTGATTCTAGAATCATCTGTAAGTATTGCTACAAAAGCTAGAGCGATCGCTACCCCTATAGAGCTTTGTTTGACCGTATTTATCACTTGATAAGCTCGATTGCAAGAACTACAAATAAGTGTGTGGCGTGAGAATCTGTCTAGCAAAATTGGCTTTGCATTCAACTCGTCATTCTCAACATTTTTCCATGTGGAATAGCCCTGATAAAAAGGTAAAGACGACCCAAATTTATCTAGCCACTTGCGGTATTCAACCACTAATGTGTCAGATGTTTTCAGAGGCAAATATAGTTCTTTGAGACTTGTTCTTAAGCGTTCAATTTCTGACTGTTGTCCGACAATCAGGGGCAAATCCTGCTCCAATATTTTGTTCGTATTTAAATGATCGAGCCATCGGGGCCTCAGCTTGGCTCCCCAAGTCATAAAATTACGATAACCTCTAGCTAAAAGACGGCATCGCCCTTTGCCTAAAGGAATCGAATACAAAGCTAGTCCAAATGTCCAATCTCGTTCTTCAATATAAGCAGTGTTTAAAACAAGACTTGGAGCAACAAAATCAATATACTTCCAAGCTTCATTTGATTTGTTAGTTCCCCGCCACTTTCCTCGAATCCCCTGAACTGAACTCTCTAGCACTTCCATTTCTAGTGGTTGGGCATTTTTCCGATTACTACCACCCCTAGTGCCATGATGGCTAATAGCAACATGAGCAGGATCTATGACGTTCTCTACCAAGTATGTTTGATCATAAGGCAGATCCAATATAAAATCTGTATGCACGAATCCTGCCTTGTCTAAATCTGGCAGAATTGGGATAATTTCATCAACAGCAGTTTCTTTTTCGCCAGCCCACACCCAAATCATGCCTTGGCGTTCCACAACTTTAAAGGATGGCACGCAAGCATTGACTGGAATTTTCGCATCTGCTGGTAATTGGGGAATGTGCAGACATTGACCATCACTGCCAAACTGCCAACCGTGATATAAGCACTCAATTTTGCCGTTAATAATTTGTCCTTCGGAAAGTTTGGCTGTACGGTGAGGACAACGATCTGTTAAACAGATAAACTGTCCATTTTGGTTTTTGAACAAAACCAAGGGTTCATCGTACAAGGAAAAGCTATAAGGGCGGTTAGCAGGCAAGTCTTTCACAAAGGCGACGGGATACCAGCATTGTCTCCAGTTAAATTCTTGCTTCTCCTCAAGTGTCTCTAAGGTAGAAGTTGGTGTTGTCGCCTGTAGTGTCTTTGTTTCTAATGACATAGTTTTCTCCAGGTTTCTATGATTTTATATCTTTGGATTAGAAAATGCTTAGTCCCAGAGATATAAGACTCCCTCAGAAATAGTTGTCACCCTAAGCGTAGAAGCTATCGTTACTAGACTCACTATTTTTCACTAAGCTCATTATTTATCCGTTAAAATCACGATTTATCTTTTAAAGTCGTGGTTTTTTATTAAAGTCACGCTATTTTGCAATACTTGAAAGATGCGGAATATACTTAGAAAAACAACTCAAAGTTTAACACCTGAAGAAGAATTCTATTTCGGTAAAACTCAATGGTTAAACTCAAGACAGTGGTATTGATACTAGTCATGAGTAAACCCCCGCAAAAAACAAGGAAATCCCAATGATGGTTTAACTTGACACCAATGGCAAGACGCATACCCCACAATCAGTAGTTGAGTATTTTATTATTTAGTAGTCCCGAATGCGATCGCTGACAAAAAGCTAAAATATACATATATGTGGTAAGAGGGTGTTTGAAAAGTTTTGAGAAGTCAAATATTATGCCAAACGCCTCAGCAT
>NZ_JAQYWQ010000212.1 GCF_029379315.1 Nostoc sp. S13 | reverse complement strand
TTTCGTAGTGGCGGGTCTGAATCCCCCACTGATTGCATTCTGACGAATGTATTCTTCTTCAATTAAAATTCATATCCATAAAAGCAATTTTGCGCTCAAAATACGGACAATACAGATAGCTACGTAGCAGAAGCCAGTAAAAACAGACTCAAACTCACTTAATTGAGTCCGTTTGAACAGACTTAGGCTCCATAGCAACGAAGCTGTTATAGGACTATGATTTGATTTTTGAAAAAACTCCGTACAACTCGAAAAGCCTGATTCCCTATTCCCTACTCCCTACTCCCCACTCCCCACTCCCCAGCTACGTAGATAATTTCAGAAATCAAATATGATTCCTATAGTTTGATATTTGTTGGTAATGACAAGGCTTGAAGAGTAGGCGTACAGGTTAGCAGAGCCGACACAAGCAAAGAAAACTTCTCCCTTGCTCCCTGTTTGTTCAATCAGAAGGTAATTCTGGGAAACCTTAATTTGTAGAGAGCGAGAGGCTTTTGCCAGAAGGAACTAGAATTAGGAAACACCTAGCTGGGTTCTTCTGACTTTTGAAATTAGGAGTGCATGTGTGCCAAAATCCCCTAAATATTTGCTGATTGGATCAACCGAGACTTACAGCGGTAAATCTGCAACTGTTCTGGGTTTGTCTGATCAGCTACAGCAAAAAGGACTGGATATTGCCTACGGTAAACCCCTCGGTACTTGTTTAAATTCATCTAGTGGAACCGTAATTGAGGAAGATGTCCAGTTCATCGCTCTTAGCCTCAATTTGCCGGAAAACCGCGTTGCACCAACAATGCTGGCTTTGGATGAACTAAATGTGCAAAAGCGCTTGCGAGGAGAAGACAAAACCGATTATCAGCAATCCCTAATACAGCAATATTTACAAATGTCCCAAGGAGATTTGGTCTTACTGGAGGGGCCTGGTGATTTGTCCGAAGGCAATTTATTTGACTTGTCTTTGCTGCAAATGGCTGAAGTATTGGATGCTGGCGTGCTGTTAGTAAGCCGCTATAAATCGTTGCTTTCGGTTGAGGCGCTATTGGCTGCAAAACAGCGTGTGGGCGATCGCTTGATTGGAGTTGTGATCAATGATATCCCACTCACCCAACTAGAAGTCGTTGACACTCTCTTGCGCCCATTTTTGGAACAGCAGGGGATTCCGGTGCTAGCAATGCTGCCGAATAGCGATTTGCTCCGCAGTGTGAGTGTCGGCGAACTAGTCAAGCAGTTAAAGGCTGATGTTCTCTGTCGCAACGATCGCATGGATTTGTTGGTGGAAAGTCTGGCAATTGGAGCGATGAATGTCAACTCAGCTGTGAAGTATTTCCGCAAACGCCGGAATATGGCAGTGGTAACAGGAGGCGATCGTGTAGAAATTCAGCAAGCTGCTTTGGAAACTTCTACCCAATGTTTAATTCTCACCGGGCAACTACCCCCGCCGCCATTCATTCTTAGTCGCGCTGAAGAACTAGAAATCCCCATTTTATCTGTTGACTTAGACACCCTCACCACTGTAGAAATTGTTGACCGCACTTTCGGGCAAGTCCGTCTCCACGAGCCAATTAAGGTTCAGTGCATTCGCCAGTTGATGTCTAAGCATTTTGACATTGACCGCTTGTTATCTAAACTGGGTTTAACTCCCGCAGCCGCATTGTCTTAGATTCATCAACCTAAACAATTAAGAGCATCTATGTTCAGTTATCAAACAGAATTCAGGAGTCAGGAGTCAGGAGTCAGAATACAGGAAAGGTATTCTGACTCCTGACTGGCGGATAGCGCCACGGAGAGCGAGTCCGCGTCCCTTGCGCGTCTCGTAGAGAGCGTCTTGATTCTGAATTCTGAATTCTGAATTCTGCATTCTTCTTCAACAGTTAGGAGGCTGTATTACTGGTGAGGGTACAGCTGGTTCGCCGTCACCTCCCAAGCGACGGCGTGCTGTTTCCTTTCGCCCCATAGCTGGGACGTGCTTAGTTGCAGCAGCTAATCCAAAGACAGGCATATTGCCGTAAACCGCCTCATATCTTCCCGGTTCGATTAAATAAGTTTCGTGCCAAATGCCGACACTGCCATCAGCACCAATGGCTTGATTAAACCTTTGCCAAGCTTTTAGATGTGCATCAGCTGGATTTCTGGCAAAATGCTCTAAATCCTCGAACGATCGCCAATACTGAATCAGTCCTACTCCTCGCCAGTAAACAAAAGTTTCTCCCCCTAAAAACCCTTTTTCAGGATTCTGGTAAAGGCTTTGTAGCATGGGCGACATCGCCGTTGCAGTCGGAATCCATTTGGAGAAAGCGAAGATTTTATTAATTCGCATCCCAATCAAAAACACAACAAAGGGTTCATTAATCTCGGCTGTAAACCTTCCTGGTATTACTTGAGGCATTTATTACTCACTCCTTGTTATTTCAGTTTATTATGCAATTAGTTGCATATGTCAAGTAGTGAATTAAAAATTATGGGATTAGCGCACGCAATATTAGCTACTCTGGTTGACGCGCCTTGTAGTGGGTATGATTTAGCAAAACGATTCGATGGCTCTGTAGGCTTTTTCTGGTCAGCAAGTCACCAGCAGATTTATCGAGAGTTGTCAAAGCTAGAAGATCAAGCATGGATCAGTTCCGAGTCGATTGTGCAAGTAGGACGCCCAGATAAAAAGCTCTACAGCGTTACAGACTTGGGAGAACAGCAGCTCAAAGAGTGGATTGCTCAACCTTGTGAACCCACACCGATTAAAGATGATTTACTTGTTAAAATTTTTGCTGGCCATATTGCTTCTAACCAGACGATCTTGGCAGAGCTAGAGCGCCACCAAAAAGCCCACTTAATAAAATTAACTACATACAAAGATTTAGAACAAGAATGCTTTCAGAATCCGCAAGAACTCCCAGAATCAGCAAAATTTCAGTATTTGACTCTCGTGAATGGCATTACTTATGAAACATATTGGCTGGCCTGGTGTGACCAAGTAATCCAAACAATCGAAAAATTGTAGCAATGTCTAACTCAGGTTTGCCTCGCACTTACACGCTGTTTGGTAAAATATGTGGGTCGTTTAATTGGATTATCTCCATCTTTGACCCAATCAACAGACCTTATTAGCCTCGATACATTAGCGCAAGAACTGGCGACAATCCAGCAAACAGGTTCTAAAAGAATTGCCTTGCTGGGTTCTCGTCACGTCCCGATTACGCATCAGAATCTTATTGAAATGATGACATATGCCCTAGTTTTATCGGGTAATCGGATCATTACTTCTGGTGCTACAGGTACAAATTCCGCTGCCATCAAGGGAGCAACGCGAGCTGATGCGAATTTATTGACCGTGATTCTACCCCAAAGCCTGGAACGCCAGCCCTTGGAATCGCGCCAGCAACTAGAACAGGTAATGCATTTAGTGGAAAATCCCAATAATGATAATCTGTCCCTTGCTGAAGCTAGTTACCTGTGTAACAAGGAAATTGTCTCTCGTTGCCAGCAACTGATTTGCTTTGCGTTTCACGACAGTGGTACCTTGTTGCAAACTTGTCAAGATGCAGAAGAACAAAGAAAAGTGGTGACTCTCTTCTACTTTGATTAGTCATTTGTCATTTGTCATTTGTCTTTGATTAATGACTGATGACTGATGACTTATGACTTATGACTAATAACCAATGCTTAATAAATAATGATAATTCTTTTGTACTCGATCGCTGCTGCTGCCCTTCTAATTTATGTACCATTTTTGGTGGTAGCTTATGCCCGTGTGCGTATTGGGTATGAAATGTTTTCTACTCCTCGCGCTATGTTTGATAAATTGCCACCTTATGCCCAACGAGCCACTTGGGCACATCAGAACACCTTTGAAGCATTTATGATATTTGCGGCAGCCGCATTGATGGCATATGTAACTGGTATAAATTCTTCTACAGCACAAGTAGCTGCGATCGCTTTTGTAGTGGCGCGTTTGCTATACTCAATTTTTTATATTTTGAATATACCCGTTTTGCGATCGCTCATGTTTGGCATTGGCTCCGTTAGCTCTGCCACTCTCATTTTCTTAAGCATCATCCAAGCTACTAGTTAATTGGGGAGTAGGGAGTGAGAAAAAGTTTTCTCAATACCCAACCCCCAATCTAAAATTGTTCGACTGAGCGCAGCCGTACTCCTTCTCTACAAGACGCTCCGCGAACGCAGAAGCAAGCTACGCGTAGCGTTCCGCAAGAAAATCCAAAATCTAAAATCCAAAATGTTTTATGGCTTCTACTTTTTCCTTTGACATTGTGAGCGACTTTGACCGACAAGAGTTGGTTAACGCTGTCGATCAAGTTATACGAGATATCAAAGGTCGTTACGACCTCAAAGACACTCAAACTACTGTCGAGTTAGTCGAAGAAAGCATTAACGTTAGTACTGACAGCGAGTTTACCTTAAATTCTGTACACGACATCCTGCGGGAAAAAGCCGCCAAGCGTAACCTTTCCCAGAAAATCTTTGATTTTGGCAATGTTGAATCAGCCAGTGGTAATCGCGTTCGTCAAGAAATCAAACTCAAAAAAGGCATCAGTCAGGAAATCGCCAAACAAATTTCCAAATTGATTCGCGACGAATTCAAAAAGGTACAAGCCTCAATTCAAGGGGATGCTGTGCGGGTTTCTGCCAAATCTAAAGATGACTTACAAGTTGTCATGCAGCGAGTCAAACAAGAAGACTACCCAGTTGCTTTGCAATTTACAAATTATCGTTAACAGATTCGTAATTCGTAGTTAAGAATTCAATTACGAATTACGAATTATTTTAAGTTCTTCCAGCAATACTCTTTTGAAATGCCGGACGCTCAGATAACTGCTTCATATAGTTCAACACGGCTGGGTAGGAACTAAGGTCTAGCTTCAGGATTATGGGAATGTAATTCAGAATAGACCCCACTGCCACATCGGCAACAGTAAACTCATTGCCAAGTAAGAAAGGTTGCTTACTGAAAATTTCATTTAACGGAGTCAACAAGCGGGGCATTTCCCGTTGCCGATTCTCTTCTCCAAAAATCCCAGGCCCAAGGGTAGCATTGGCAAACAACACCCATTGGGAAAATACAGCACGTTCTTGGAGTGAAAGTGGAGTTTTACTATATTTATCGGCAAGATACAGCAAAATCGCCCCAGATTCCCAAAGCTGAAAATCCCCATCAACAATGGCTGGAACTTTACCAACTGGGTTAATTGTCAAATATTCAGGCTGGAGATGTTCACCCGCCTGCATATCGAGTTTGACGAATTCGTAAGGAACTTTTATTTCCTCTAAATACCAGTAAACAATTGAGGCTCGACTACGAACACTACCGTAAAGTTTTAGCATAATTAGTTAAAGAACTTTGTGAGTGTGAGAATGCTGTTTTACGTTGTCTTCTTTGGTTACAACTCTAGCGGCATTTAACACCCGCTTGCGCTCAATAGAATATTTAAAATCAGTGTAGTTTGTACCTAAAGGAATCAGGGATTTTGCAGATTGACGACGCTTGTAGGTACGAGCTGCTGCAAACGTGCGTGGCACAAATTCCTCTCCAAACTGAGCCGACTCTGGGAAGCCATCTGGCATCAGTTGGGAATCGCCATCCAGCAGAGTTCCCAAAGTTGTTGCATGAGCCAGCTTATAGGAGGTAGGGATGCCCTTTAAAAGCGCTTCCAAAGCCGCAGAGGGAATCGGTTCTATAACTTCGATTTGATAAACTTCTCCATCTTCTTTGACGAAGCAGGTTGCCAAGCCGATAACAATGTAATCATCGGTTGCTAAATCAGGGGCATTGAGATAGGAAATTGCAGTTGTCATCGGAAAATTTCTCAAATAATTAAAAATTAAATCTAGCGATTGGGCATTGGGCATTGGGCATTGGGCATTGGGCATTGGGCATTGGGCATTGGG
>NZ_JAQYWQ010000211.1 GCF_029379315.1 Nostoc sp. S13 | reverse complement strand
TTCTTAAATCGTAACTATAAGATGCTGGCATTTGTTTTTGAAGGTCATTTACTTCCATTATGTCCTAATCTATGCTTCGGTTGCTATATATAACAACCAGCGTGACCGATTACCTTATCAGGATAGTATTGGACGCTTAACGATAGCCAGTCACAATCACCTAACAAGCCAATTTTCTCAGAAGCTTGTTTTAATTCCTTTTCTTCCTTGTGATTGCACTCTACTGGAGTGGAAAGGCTCTTTTTCACCTCTGCTACTCCACGTTTGAACTGCTTTTTGTGGTAGCGAGCATAGCCGTGGGTCATTTTCACCCACACGATATCATCACTGTTGATCCAGATAGTCACTACATCTTCGGGCTGGCAGTTTTTGGAGTAGTCCGACTGATTGACGATGGTTGCAATGATTTCGCGATCCTGTGTGGTTAGTGGATCTTTTGTTGGCGTAGGGGCTGAAGTTTGTGTCATCATTAGAAATTGCCTCTTGATTGGGGTAAAAAGGCGATCGCTGTGTTTACCAGACGTGGGCGATCGCTTTTGTTATGTGTGCAAACAACGTTGTGGTTTACCGCAACGCTCTCAAAAACATTTGGCGTAGCCTCATATTTCTAAATTTCAGTTATTGTCTAGCAAAAATTCACAGCACCAGGCTCTAGAGAAGGTATTGAGTGGTTGTCCTAATTGCAGTCTTATGAAATAGCAAAAGGCGACCGCATACTTTTGGAGTAGCGAGCGCCTTGATTCTGGAATGTTGATTTTTGATAACCAGTTTTCAGACTTAGTTAGGTCATCGGACTTATCTCCGGCGATTTGAGCGTTACAAGGTTACTTCCGGGTATTCCGGTTTTAGCTCCGGCTACTTTTCCCGGCGGCACTTCAGTTTTGGTTCGTCAATGTTCGTTGAATTAGTTTGCGATCCCTTTTTGCGTTCGGATGCAGACAGTTCGCTTTTCCTTACAATCATTGTGCAACTTTTAGTTGCAGTTGTCAACCCCTAATTGCACAATTTTGGTTGATTTCAGACACAGTAATTCAGCTAAGGTACAGCCAAACACTTGACATAAGCCACTGACAAGCTCTGGAGAAGCGTTTTTGACTTCTGTATTTGTCTCCATCCTGTTCAGATACTGGCGAGAAATCTCTACTTCAAGTTCAGCAAGCTTTTTGGACAAAGTTACTAATGGCATATCACCACGTAATGCACGCATCTTATACCCACGCGCATCTGTCCACCTAATAGACCCCACTTCACTAAGCGGCAACATTACGACCTCTAATTGTTCTTCTTGGCTAATCATATTATGTAACTTTTAGTTGACAAAAGCAATGGCTCACTGCAACTATTAGTAGCTTATATTGAGGTAGCGCGATAAGGCTAAGGCATAGTTATGTTTATCCAAGCCGTGCAAATATCATGCAAATACTCCAATTTTGTTTGGGCTGAGGGTTGGCTAACAAGTGGTTTGGTAATGACAGCTTTACCACTGTATATAAACCAAAGCCTAACCCTGTAAGGTTGTTTTTAAGTATATACACGTAGGTAAGTGTATTAAAAATAAAATATAATATAATATGATTAAGAGATGAGTATCAATTGCTAATGAATAGTTAATATATAAAATGTATATTGTTTAAGTAGTTTATTATTTTATGATACCAATAGATACGTATAACAGACAAAGTTTTTTTGGCAAAACTAATCTTTATTTTACCGATAATTATCAAAAATGGTTTCCCCTACCATCATGGGGAAATTTTTTTATTCATATAGGTCGTTGGGTTGCACAATGTGACAGTAGAAAAAATCGCTTAGTGTTAGCTCTTGCTATTCCCACTAGGAATTACGCCGCCGCCTTAGCAGCTTCAGGCGCTGTGCTAGGAAGAGTTAATATTCCCACCCAAAGGATTGACACTAATAGACATTTTGAACAATTGTGTCAGTTACCAAAAGGTACATCAGTTTTTCTTAATTCTTATAATAGGAGATACAAAGGGATTTATCAGGGTATCGATGAAACTTATGGTGAACGGCGACTACGAATCCAAAGAGAAGACAAAAGCAGTGGCGGTCTAACTAGCCTGGTATCTGTTAAAGAATCCCATAATGTAGCGATTGCATCTAAGCCAAGTATTACTCTTCCTAAAAAGCAATCTGGCAGTCCTATTATTACTCATAGCCCTAATACTTTTCTAGATGGTGTAATTGATAAAGCTGATACAAATGAATTAATAACAAAAACTCGATTAGATTGTGCAGTTATTGGACGTGTTAGCGCTCTTGAAAACGAGATATTAGAAATACGATTTGCCAATTGTTTATCACCATCTAAATCAGAAAGAGGATCTTTACAAGATATCTTACGAGTACATAAATTTTTACCAGGTCAAGTGTATCGCTCAGAAATATTACCATCACAGGGCTATCATCCTCCACAAACAGTAAATATATTAGTACCCCATGTAACCATATTTGATGGTGGAACTGGGTTTATTAAATGGCGTGATGACTGGCGTAATTCTCACTGGATAATTTTACTAGAGCGTACAGAACCCCACTTTCAAGAATCAGTAGATATTATCAAATCTGATTATGCAAACCGTGTAAATGGGGAAGAAATACCAAATATTATCCCGGTTCCTCCTGGTGTTGAAATGGTCGTTTATCAGGAAACTTGCCAATGACTTATATTTCGCTATCAACTGTAGACAAAATTTATTCATATAGCAGCCTTGTAAAAATTCAACAAAATCTTATAGTACATACTGATTTTCGTATTTTTTGCCTGTCGCTGAAAAAGTTTGAGCTGTTACTTGGTGAAAATGTAGAGGAAGATTACTGGAAAAATTTCTTACGCCCCTTTAGACAGTATCGATTTAAATTGTGTGCAGCACCGTTACCATTTAACCATCCTATAGCTTGTCAACCTGAAACTATTAAATTTATAGAAAGGCAACTGAAAAATTGCAAATTTATATATCAAGACTTTGCCTCAGCAGCAGATGAGATATTCAAACTTCTAATAAATTTGTCAAAATCTCCTGAAAATCCACTGCTAGATTTTATAGCAACAAATTATCCGAATGCATCTTTAGTACTCAAAGAATCATACCTGATTCCTCCACTAGAGGATTTATTATCTAAAATTCCTCAACTACACAAAACTTCGATACTAGTACCATCTCAGTTACGTACAAATACTTGTTATGAGAAATTAGTTGTTATTGGTGCAAGTCGTTGGTTTCCTGATTATATTTTTACTGCACCACGAACTCATGAAATAGACATAGTTCACTACAGTTGTATAAAAGATAAATGGCAGTATAAACCAGTATTTGTTCCCTCTTTAGATAATGTATTACCATCAAACTTTGTCTATTTACCGATTTCTACGAAGGAAGAGGTAAACATAAAAACTACCGAGAACCTTTCTGAAGGCATTGAAGCAGATGAAATCATACCTCCGAGCATAGATTGGATTAAGATTGCTAAAAAAATATCTACTTTTTCATCATTTAGTTACAACGAAGAAACTGTCGAAGCACGTTTGTTTTTCTTAGAGAAAAACACGGCCGTTTTCCTTGAAACTAATGCTAAAACCATTGTAATTGATTTAGTAGAAGATGACGAATTACAGGTAAAAAAAGAACTTGTTACTGATATTGAAATAGGTATGTTTATTATTCTCCGCACGAATGGTGGCGGTGACTATATCATTCCCTTAGCCAATCATATCTTGGGAGAAAAAGCTCAAAATTTTAGAGAGTTACAGCAACTGTGGAAAGTTCGCCTCAATAAAAAAGTAAGTTCTAGCAGCTTACATGATGTTAGCTGGAGGCTATCATCCCTGATATTGGGATAGAAGTACCAATGGCTCCCTTGGCTGGGTTAGTACAAGATGATGATGGCTTTGCATCTCTTTCAGATGTTGTTAGCCGTTATGAACAGTGGATTAATTATAAAAAAATTGAAATTCGCTCTCTTGATGCAGAATATCAAAATAGGCATCACCGTGCCAAAACGGGAAAATTGTACGCGCTTGGCTAAAAGCCTTCCCCCATAAGCATCTTAGCCACCCATTTTTCAATAACACCCGTAAGTGAGATTGAGCCGAGATAGGTGTAATTTGGCGTAGATACAGCGAAGCTTTCAGCAGAGGCAAGATAGGCTGAAAGTACTGCTACGAATCACTTTCAGGCTATAAGATTCTCAAAAATACTAATACTAGTATTTTTAGACACATTTACCCTGTCTCAATCGTCTTCTTGAAGGTCATCTTCTCTAACTTCGATTATTAAATGAAGCATAATTCCCTTTTCAACTCACAAAGTCAACTAAAAAGTTGATTTAAAATATTGTTTATTTGCCCGGAAAACCAATAAGAGCGGCTGTGAGAAGCTTCATTATAATTAGCATCAAGGCAATTTTCCGCATTTTCTAATCTCCCAATTGAGCCTTTAATTTCAATTATTGATATTTGTTCGCCTTCAGCTTCAATAATTTCTTGTACTCTTGATTCTGGTAGTTTTTCGGCAGAGAGGGAATCTATTGATAAGCCTGTGTCTACAACAATATTTGATAGATGATAAATTGATTTACATCCATCATCGGTGCAAAATACTAAACAATTATTCCTCACGTAAATTTCAGTAATTCTCATTGTATAAATTCATGCTTTTAATTGGGCAAATTGAATTCAAATGCCATTTTGGACATTAGCTAGACAGAACCACTGCCATTGCAATGAGGGCAACAGTACAATTCATCCTCGATTTGAATTAATCCACCTCCATTGCACTTGTCGCACACCGAATCATCGTAGTACTCGTAGTACTCTGGGAGTAAATCTTTCTTAGCTTGTTGGCGTTCAACAGGATCTTTAATCCAACCAAAAATTTTTTTAGTTGTAGCCATTTCTCTATCCATTTTGTCACTTGCCTTATCTCTTATCTCATTCCGCCAATTCCAGTGCCATCGCATTCAGGGCAAATCCAGCCAGTATCACTGTACAAATACCCTAGCCCCCTACAGTGACAACAGTTTACATATATCCCATCATCTTCAAAAAATAATTCAGGCATAGAAATACTATCAGGATCATCGGCAAAATCTGGAATTCCTAAAGTTATTTCTTGCTCAGGAAACTGGGTGCGATTTGAATAATCTTTTGTCATTACAATACTCCGTTTTCGTCATTCGTTTAGTAATGATTGAAATAAATCTGGATGAATTGTTTCAAAACATTTAGAGCATAAACTTTTTGTCCCATCTTCCAATAAAAAAAGCAATCCTCCACGAAACCAATTTTTATGGGAAGTGCAAAAATCTAATTGGCTGGGCTGCAAAGTGTAGTATTCAATGGTGCTTTTGGTCATAATTCCCTTTTCGTGACTTGATGGATAATCTTGTTTTATTGTTTTTCAGTGCGATAGCTGATGCTTTGTCTGAGTGGTTGATTACCCTTATTTTGTTGGTGCAGAGTAGTATGTATTCTCTGCACCAAGGATGGTATGTTTTGGCAAAAGTATTGTTTTATTATCACACTTAGTCAGTTATATGCTGAAATTATTCAGAAAAGTTTGGTAGGCTTTTTAACGCCAATTGTGCCACAATTTCTGCACGTTGTGACGTTACTTTTTAATACCGTAATGTTGTTTGAATGCTTTCATGTCCCATAAGCGCCCTGAGTTCTTCAATCCCCATTAATCCCACTCGCTCTGTAGCAAAAGGGGAGCAATGCGATTTTGTGAGGTCTGGAAAAAAAAGTGCGATCGCTAAATCCTTTCACCAGTAATCAAAATATATTTATACATGTTAGGCAGTATTAATACATAAAAGTTAAAAATAAGTTTGAGCCACGACTTGTAAGACTCTCCTTTTTGACAAAAAAAAAGCTAGGATTCCCTTTAAGCAATAATTTCGAGAGAGGGATTATCTACTTTAATGGAAAAAAATATATACGCA
>NZ_JAQYWQ010000210.1 GCF_029379315.1 Nostoc sp. S13 | reverse complement strand
AAACCTCTCCGTATTCTCTCTTAGTCTTGTTCAGAAATCAAATAGGAGTCCTATATATGAAAGCACTTAAGGACTATAACCAAGTTTTGGAAATCAATCCTGCATTTACCGAAGCTTACTATAACCGGGGTAGTGTTCATTACAATCTAGGAAACTATCAACAAGCACTTGAAGATTTAAATCTATTGCTGCGTATTAATCCTAACAATTCTCAAGCTTATAACAAACGAAGTAGCATTCGTGCTGCCCTGAAAGATTACCAAGGTGCAATGGAGGACTTAAAAAATGCTTCAGAATTCCATCACTTTCCTCAAAAATAACCGTTAATCAATCAGGGTATTCAATCCCCGTTTCTTAACTAGGTGCAACAGCTTAAGAGCAGTGCCACTAGGACGCTTCTGACCGATTTCCCACTTTTGAACCGTTGATAGACTTGTATTTAAAATCGCAGCAAATACTGCCTGGCTGACATGAGATGATTCACGTATTTCCTTAATTTGCTCAGGCTCTAGCGGTTCAATCTCAGACAAGCACAGACTGTCGAATTCACGCAATAGACTTATCCGGAAATGAGAACTTTATTTGGCTGAAACCTAGCTCTGGAGAGGGTTTTAGAGGTTCCTGTTTTATATAAGCTAAAAAGCCAGCTATGTAAGGGTTTCAGCTATTTTGAGGTTTATTTGTGGATAAGTCTAATGTAGTTTGATCCATAAGTCCAGCCTTGTGCAGCCCCGTAGCCGTTTCGTGAACGGCTTCAAGAATCGCTGATTTCTTCTTCGGCATTGCAAATTACCTCCATCAATTCATCTTCCAGCTTGGCTTTTTCGAGATCCTCTAGCGTGTAAGAGAACAGCACCGATGCCAGCTTTTTTAATGCTTTTTCTTCTTTTTTGTTAATGTTACTACGCTCGTTTTTCGGGAAGCCGAAAACAAAAAACCAGCAATCTCCCTTGTTGGTTGCGACCAGTGTACGAAAGCCACCACGTTTACCTTGTCCAGAGTGGGCAATCCGCTTTTTGAACAGTCCGCCTCCTAGATCGGCTTCGTAAAGTCCTGCCGTCATTTCGTTTACAGCAGCGCAGAGGCTAAGATCGTTTAAACCCTCTTTGCGTGCCCAACGGTCAAACCATCGGGTTTTGTAGATTATCATGCTATGGTCATTACCTTCGCTTATTATATAGCACTTAGTGCTATGCTTGGCAATACACTATAAAAGTCAAAAAGCTTAAACAAAGACCGATCGCAACATTGAGCAGGAACTAGCGAAAAAATAGCGATGGGCTAAGCCCCGCCGGAGGCTGATCGCACTCTACCAAATACAATGAGGGTACTAACACTAGTTGTACTTCCAAATTTACCGCACACTTCTAAACCACTCAGTAATCCCCTGAGCGATCGCCTGAGCAATTTTCTTCTGTTCTTCTGGATTCACCACCTGCTCAAATTCATCGGGATTGCTCATAAAACCCAATTCCAACAACACCGATGGCGCAGCTGTCGGACGTGTCAGCGCTAGGTTATCCCAAAACACACCATAAGAAGGTCTGCCGAGTTTTTTGACTACATAATTCTGTAAAAATATTGCCAGGTTGTGGGCTTGGGGTTGATACCAAAAAGCGGCAAATCCCTTAATCT
Source organism: Nostoc sp. S13 (assembly GCF_029379315.1). Classification (GTDB taxonomy): domain Bacteria; phylum Cyanobacteriota; class Cyanobacteriia; order Cyanobacteriales; family Nostocaceae; genus Nostoc. The sequence goes on along the minus strand of NZ_JAQYWQ010000210.1, from coordinate 4,453 downwards.
TTTCGGCATCGCCATCATCGGGTATGGAGTTGTGGTGTATGGAAATAGCGATCGCAGGTTCTTCTCGACTGATAATTGCCTGACGTTCTGCTAGAGAAAGTTCGCGATCGTCCTCCCGCGTCATCACCACCGTTGCTCCTCGCTTCACCAAATCGTCGCGCAGCAACTTCGATACCACCAAATTCACATCTTTTTCTAAATATCCAGTTGGGCCACTGGCACCAGTTTCTTTACCGCCATGCCCTGGATCTAGTACAATCTTGAAATTAGCTAAAGGCTTGCGTCTTGTGTTCCCGATTTTAGGCGGATGACGCAAAGCCAAAACCAGGGTTGTACCGTCGTATCTCAGTTTATATCCCCACTGTTGAGCTTTTTTGAGGTTAAGGGTGTATTTTACTTGTCCTGGAGCTTCCTGTTGCCAATCTAGGCGAGAAATTAGGGGGTCATCGTCCAGGCGAATAATGTCCGTTTGAGCAGTGGTATTGTAGAGAGTGAGAGCGATCGCTTGCTCACTTTGTTGTACGCTCACAGGTACGGGAACTTGTAAGGGGAAAACTATCTCTGTCGCACCAGGGAGTTGACGGTATCCGACACTGCGAATTATTGTCTGTGGCCCAATTGCACCAGGTAAAATGCGCGTTTCTTTACTATCAATCCAAGCGCCATAGTCTAGGCGCAACCATTCACCTTCCCTACCTGTAACTGTTGCGCGTGTGCCTTTGGGCAGTGGTGTGAGTCGAGAATAATCGGTGTTCGGGCCAGTGCGAGCAACACCTGCGTCTGCCGTGATCTCAGCAACTGGCAACTCTGCTCTTGAGAGGATTTGAATCTTACCAGATCCTGGCTGAGTTATCGTCTTGCCATTGAGCGTCAGTTGAAACTGAGGTTGTCCCAAATCGGCGGCTATTGCCACTGTGGTGCAACCTTGATAATTGCCTACGCTAGACTGGGCATAAGGCTGATTTTGCCCTGTCAGAATTGCCAAATTACTTGGTAGTTGTGCCTGTTGAGGTTGGCGTGAAAGAGCAATAGTTTGATTAGCCAACTTGACAGAGACATTGGCGTTAGGGGGTGCGACCCCTTGAGGAAGTTTCGCTAACGCGCTAAAACAAATTAGTTCTCCTGAGAGTCTGGCAATGTCAGCTGCGGGAGTCAGGGAATCTTTAGCAAAGCCTAAACCTTGTGGTAGCTCAGGGCCAGTGGTAAGCCTTGTCACTTTAATCTGGAGTTCTTGATTGTCGTGACGCACAGTAAAAAGATTTTCCCCTAACTGCAAGGGGAAACTAGGGGAAAAATGACCAGCTTTGCTGCGGGTAACTGGCTTACTATTGATCAAAACCTGACCATCTGGTGGTGCAGTGCCCAGAAAGAAGATTTTTTCAGCACTCGTCTGGTAGTTTGTTTGGGGAAAAATAACTATAAGAGATGGCTCTGCCAATGCTACTGAGGAGGTGAGAATACAGCCTAATATTACTAATCCTAAAAGGTTTTTCACAGCAAATCACAGAAGATTACACCACAATAACTGTGGCACAATGACGGGATGTATTTTTAGAAGTTGTTAGAAATTCAAACTCCTATGACTAAGTTTATCTTTGTAACTGGAGGCGTAGTTTCCAGTATTGGTAAGGGCATTGTAGCAGCAAGTCTAGGGCGTTTGCTCAAGTCGCGCGAATATTCGGTGTCGATTCTCAAACTCGACCCTTATATTAATATCGATCCTGGCACAATGAGTCCGTTTCAGCATGGGGAAGTATTCGTTACCCAGGATGGTGCGGAGACAGATTTGGACTTGGGGCATTACGAACGCTTCACCGATACCTCCATGTCGCGCTTGAACTGTGTTACTACTGGCTCTATTTACCAGGCAGTCATCAATAAAGAGCGGCGCGGAGACTACAATGGCGGCACTGTACAGGTGATTCCCCATATTACCAATGAAATAAAAGAGCGGATTCTGCGAGTTGCTAAAAGTACAAACCCCTCTGTAGTGATTACAGAAATTGGCGGTACGGTGGGAGATATTGAATCACTACCGTTTTTGGAAGCAATTCGCCAGTTCCGCAAAGAGGTGGGACGGCAGAATGTGTTGTATATGCACGTAACGTTAGTGCCGTGGATTGCCTCTGCGGGTGAGATGAAAACTAAGCCAACACAGCATTCAGTTAAGGAACTGAGATCCATTGGCATTCAACCAGATATTTTAGTTTGTCGGAGCGATCGCCCCTTACCCAAGGGATTAAAACAGAAATTGTCGGGATTTTGCGATGTGCCCGAAGAATGTGTGATCACTTCCCAAGATGCCAAAAGTATCTATGAAGTACCGCTAAATCTGGAATGGGAAGGAATGGCAGAACAAGTGCTGAACTTGCTGCAAATGGAGCAACGTCAACCAGATTTGACGCAGTGGCAAACCCTGGTAAAACGGTTACATAGTCCCAAGCACGAGGTAGAAATTGCCATTGTCGGGAAATATGTGCAGTTAAGTGATGCTTACCTATCTGTAGTGGAAGCACTCAACCATGCTGCAATCTCCACTTATGGCAAACTGCGTCTGCGTTGGGTGAACTCAGAAGATTTGGAAACTGAACCAGCCGAAACTCATCTTAAAGGTGTCGATGGCATAGTTGTACCAGGAGGTTTTGGTGTTCGGGGGGTAGATGGGAAAATTGCTGCGATTAAATACGCTCGCGATCGCCAAATTCCTTTTTTGGGTTTATGCCTGGGAATGCAATGTTCTGTGATTGAATGGGCTAGGCACGTAGGGGGATTAACAGATGCTAATAGTGCTGAATTTGACCCCTATACAATTGATCCGGTGATTAATTTATTGCCAGGACAGCAGGAAGTCGTTGATTTAGGGGGTACAATGCGTTTGGGGCTATATCCTTGTCGTGTTATACCTGATACTCTAGCTTTCAAGCTTTATCAAGAAGATGTAATTTATGAACGACATCGACATCGATATGAGTTCAACAATGATTACCGCGAGCTGTTATTGAAGTCTGGCTATGCCATCAGTGGTACTTCTCCCGATGGACGCTTAGTTGAAATTGTGGAATTACCCAAGCACCCATTCTTTCTTGCTTGCCAATTCCATCCAGAATTTCAATCGCGCCCCAGTACTCCTCATCCCTTATTTAAAGGCTTTATTCAAGCAGCGATCGCTCTTTCTATCTCAACATCTGGTAAACCAACACCATTGGAGGTGTCATAAAAATTCAAAATTCAAAATGACGCTCTCTACGTTCGCGAATAGCGTGTCGAAGACAGACGCTCAAAGCGTAGCTTGCTTCTCTGTAAGAGTACGCAGACTCGCTAACAAAATTCAAAATTAATTTTTTAGATTTTGAATTCCTGCATAGCAACATTAACTTAAGGCTTCAGCAGATTTGGACATCCAGGGTGCATCATTCGTAAATTTCGGACTTGAGGAGATGTTGTGGCGTACTGGGTGAGAATCCTTTACGAGAGGAAAGAATATGTAGTGGATTTTGAGCGTGTCCATGCTTTTTGTTATGAACTGAATGGCAGGGTTACTTTTTGGTTGCCCGATAGTGCCATTCCGATAGTGATTAACCCACAGAGTAACCTGGAAGACTATCAAAAGATTCTTGATTATTTAGAATGTGTGACGGGATTGAAATTAGATCATGCCCACTGGGTGAAAATTATTTACGAAAAAAAAGAATATGTAATTAATCTCAACTGCATCAGTTGCTTTTGTCATGAACCGAACGGTAGGATAAGTTTTTGGTTGCCAGATGGCGCTATCTCCATCATCATCAACCCTGTGAGTAATCCTGAATCATATCAAAAAATCGTGAACTACGTTAAGAAAGCAACTGGATATTCTTTATCTTAGGAATTATTTTAAAATAACTTGGACAATTAGGGGAAAATTTTGGGTTTGATATATAGTTCCACTGACCATGAAAAGAGTTTCACTCAACGCCAATGGTATCAAGTTCTTGGCCTGTGACTTTAATTCCTCTTTTCTAGACAATACCTTCGCCAATTTATGAGTATTACCATAAGTCAAGTTGGCGTAAAAATTTGTCGTTAGGATAAGGCAGGAGGCAGAAGGGAAGAGGGTTTTAGCCCAATACAGTTCAGTTAAGCATTTCTTGCTTCTCTTCCTTCTCTTCCTTCTCTTCCTTTGCGACGGCAGTCGCTACAACTCTTAGCCACCCCCTTGCGGAGGTTCCCTCCGTTGGGGGGAGTGGCGTGGGAACCCCCCTTCGGGTTCACCAGTCGCCTACGGCGGGAAACCCCCCTACAGCGCTGGATTCACCGCAACGCGCTGCCTCTTTTTTGCGACGGCAGTCGCTCATGGGGGAGACCACGCCAGATGCTTCAAGTCGGCGGAGCCGCCCAACGCACTGGCTCCCTCAAGACCGCGCTGCCTCTCCTTTGCGGTTCGTTAAAAAAATTGACTTTGACAAAGAGTTTT